>CALROJ020000042.1:0-59327 GCA_943369735.1 bacterium Ga0077546 | reverse complement strand
GGGAAGCCCGTCATGGGCTTCCCACTTTTCGGCGGCGACCAACCAAACCATTCACTTTCACACAGGGGATTCTTATGAAATTCATCGTTCGGGTCGTTCTCATGGCCCTACTCTTCACCTTCGTTTTCCCCACTGTCGCCCCCGGGGTTCAGATTCACGGCACCTTCTGGCCCGAAGGCATTGTCTGCGGCCTCATCTTCGCCGGTGTCAGCATCGTCATCGCCCTACTGGCGGCGATGTTCAGCTTCTTCACCCTGGGCATTGGCCTAGTGCTGCTGTTCATCTTGCAGATGTTCATCCCGGCACTGACGCTGCAACTCATGGCCAACTGGTTTCCCAACCATCTCACCGTGGTCAACTGGGAAGCTGCTGTGGTCGCTGGCCTCTGCATCTGGGTCGTCAACTACGTCTTCAACCGGCTTGGCAGTAGCAAGTAAGTCGAAGCCTCTCTCTCAGTTTTCCGACTGAACAGCAGCGGAAGCGAGGCTAGAGCAAGAAACGAAGATGAGGTCAGTTCTTGACGAACCGGCCTCATCTTCTGTTTCTCTCCTAAATAGAAAACACTAGCGCTGAGGAAAGCTCACTTAGGTCAATGAAAAACCGAAGTACTTCTATTTTTGTAAATTTATAATAGACCAGTCTACTGCAAAATTACAAAAAAGCAAGAGTGTGGCTGCCCACGACTCTCTTGCTTACGTACCTTTTAGGGGGTTTTGCGCTGTTCAACAAAAACTTTACCGCCCAAGATCTTCGCAGTCAGAAGTGCCACCACTTTATCGTGATAATCACTCCAATCGCAGACAGGAGCAATCTCAATGCCCAGTTCGAATCGTCATCGGGATCCGTTATCACGGCCGAACCTGACTTTTTGGCATCGAGAGTGAGAGCTGTGGATACTCCATACCAGCGGCCTTCATTGGTGCCGCTAGTGGATGCGATGAATGTTTTCGACCTTGTTCATTATCTTGTTCCGTCGACCGGTTGGTTGTTTGGTTGTTTCTCAGTAATTTCGTTTGAGAACTCTAGGCCGGCATAAGAGGCAGCTGCGTACGCTGTTTCCTGAGCAAGCATCAGGTGCAGACCAAATAGGCCAGCCACACTTACTCCAATAGTCTTCTCTCCTGTCCAAGTGGAGGCATGATCGTAGTTGAACTCGCCCAGGGTCAGGTCAATGACTAATGGCTCGCTGGGAAAATCTGGATTAACAATCTTGATAGTGGCACTTCCCTTGCCGCACCGCTTGGCTAAGTCTGACCAGCAGACACTGTAAAAGCGCATGAGATCGGAGCCAACATCAGAGTCAAAACTGAGCGTCGCCTCACCTTCGATAACAAGCTGGTAGTGCCGCTCCGAGATAAAGAAGAGCGTCAAAGACTGGTGGGATGGAAAGGAAATCGCCGCCAAGTCGCTACGAAACCCCTCGACACTCCAGTTATACAACCTGGCAAAATCATGATCAGCACCACTGAGTGAAAGTCGTATCTTTTCCATTTGAAAATTCCTTTGGTTAGTAATTCTTGTCGTTCAAGTCAAAGCCATCTTCTGCCACGAATTGCACCTAAACACGCGACTGGCGCGGCTAAAAATGTTGCATCAGCCTCAAGATATTTGACAGCGGCAATATCATGATATTCCCTAAAAAAATTGAGGTTCAATAGGAGCCCCCGCCTGTTGCGTGTCCGGGTAGCCCCAACTAAAAACTTGGTCACACTGCCGCAAGCAAGCTGTCATCCTTCAGATAGACGAGGCAGTTCCTGGCGTCAATAGCATGGGTTCGCGCATTGTAAGTTACTTTCAGAGAATCTCCCTGTATAACTGCCAATGCCCCCAACGGCTCACCAAACACCATGCGAGCCTGAATTCTGAGGACATCTGGATAGTGAGATATGTATGGGGGTAGGCTCACGCCATAGTGCGATTCGAGAAAGCCTGAAATCCGGTTAAAGCCAGACCCACTAAAGCACGACGAGATTGCGTCGAGGCTGTCGTTTACAGAAGACTGCTCCCCAACAGCATCAGCGGCGCGCCATTGACAGCGGGGCCCCGTTCCTTGCTGCTTGGTACGTACAATTCTCACCCTCAGGAGCGCCGGTGAAGGAATAGGAAAGCTGTCGGCGAGGTCGCCTTTAAGACAGATCTCGAACAGAATAGAAACGCTGTTGTGTTCCTTGAGTTGAAGAAATGCTCGCGCCCGCTCAAATACAGCTTCAACAAAGCATCTCTTTTGCCAGTACAGTTGCTGCGACTCACCGAACTTCACCTCATCAGTGCCGCCTCGAGCGAATCTCTCAGCCGCAATTTTTTGCCTTTGCTTGACGCCCCAGTCGAATCGGCTTAGACCTTCGCTTTGCCAAGGTGGAATATAGCCATCAATAATGCTCATGGTAGTTTGTCCTTTCAGCTAGCACTGCCAGCTTCGTGATGGTGCAAGTTTTAGCGATCAAGAAATATTGCTCACCGGCCCAAAAGCAGCAATAACAGCAACTTTGAGACCAGTAAGAAAGAGAGCAAATGCCGCACCTAGACATATCTGACCTCACAGCAGACCTCAGCACGGCAGCGATCAACTGTTGTAAAAGAACTATGGGTGAGGGTAGTGAGGCTTTGTCGGGTTTGGCTCGGTTCTTGTCTTGAGAATGGGTTGGAACTTGATAGTAATCAAGCAATCCATTTGGGGTCAAGGTGGGGTCCATAATTGACAAGCACAATATAAGGCAAACAGAGAAAGATGTCTGGCGCTATTGATATTGGATCAAGGATTCTCATGACAACTGGAGCAAGATAGTGATTGTCAGTGACCATAAGCTAAGATAATGCTGGTCCTGCCAATTGTTGTTTAACTGGACTAGTCCAATTCATAAGAAAGTAACAAGTCCAATAGCTGCTGTCACCAAAACAAATGAACTTCATTATTGAATTTGCTCCCGATGACAAACGGCCCATGTATCAGCAATTGTCTGATGCCCTGGAAAATGCCATTCGCTGTGGACGACTGAAACCTGGCGACCACATGCCTTCCACCCGTGAGTTAGCCGAGAAACTAGATCTTGCTCGCGGCACTATTGTACGCAGCTATGACGATCTACTCAACAAAGGCTATCTTGAAGGCAAATCAGGCACGGGCACAAAGGTTGTAGCGAAGTTTTCTGATCTAGCTGCCACAGACGGAACCGCCGTCACAGCAGCAGCTAACGGGGCAGCTACCGTCGAAGAAAGACAAAGTCAGAGAGAGTGCTTAGTACCACTGCCTACCGACATTCATTCCTCTCGCACAACTAAGCAGTTGTCTACGTATGGCCAGCGCCTTTTAGAGCTGGAAATTAGCAGCTACACTTCTGGTGATTTACCAGCACTCAACTATGGTTGCACACCCAAAGACCTATTGCCCCTAAAGCAGTGGCGCGAATTGCTCTCCCGTCATTGTCGACTGGAAAGCAGTGATACTTTGGCTTATGTAACAGAACCTTTTGGCTACAGGCCACTGCGCGAAGGAGTTTGCAACTATTTGGTGCGAACAAAAGGTGTGCGCTGTCATCCAGATCAAGTAATCATCTTCTCCGGCTCTCAACAAGCGCTCAATCACATTCTTAATGTAATAGTAGACGTCGAAGACACAGTGGTAGTGGAAAATCCTGGCTATGTTGGTATCCGCGAAAAACTTCTGGCCCAAGGGGCATTCGTAGAGCCTATTTCGGTAGACAAAGATGGTCTTAGAGTAGACCTGCTAGAGCAGATTGACAGCAATTACAAACTGATTCACGTTACTCCAGCCTGTCATGATCCAACCGGTGTGCAAATGTCGGCAGATCGTCGCTCAGCTCTCTTAGACCTAGCCAAAAAGAGAGAGTGCCTGATTTTGGAAGATGCTTGGGACGCCGACTTTATTTATGCTGGAACAGCCGCACCAAGTTTGCAAGGTATGTCTGACGGCTCTTCGGTTATCTATCTTTATTCGCTGTTTAAGGTGATATACCCGCTGACCACACTAACTGTGGCCGTCATACCGGCACATCTAATTCCAGTATTCACGAAAGACAAACTGCTCAATGAAAGACAAGTGCCAGCCCTAGCCTACTGTGCTTTAAGTGATTTCGTTAACGAAGGTCACTTAGATGCCCAAATTAGACGCACTCAAAAAATTTATCGAAAGCGCAGACAGCTGTTAATCTATGCCTTAACCACAGCCTTTCGGGAAACTATCACAATTTCTCCAAAGAGCGCTGGTTTACACCTTCTTGTGCGCTTCTCAGCCAATCTCAGCGGCGATACCATTCTCAGGTGTGCTACTGCAGCAGCTATTCCTCTAGTTGGCACCACTCCCTACTACTGTAGCGATGCACCCATCAATGAGTACCTAATTGCCTTCTCGCACCTGCTAGAAGAAACAACTCATAGCCAAATTCAAATGTTTGCTGACCTAATTAAGAACTCTGCGGCTTAGACCAGTTGAAAAAATTTCGATAGGACCAAGGGCGACTTAGCGAGCTGCTACACAAATCACCCTCGCAAGCCAGTCTTTGCGTGGCGCATTAGTCCAGAAATAGCGCCACCAAACGATTGTTTAGAGTTATCGTCTTCTTAGTCAGGTAAGCATTGATCCTATGGCACCAGTTTCAATACTATGGAGTTCCAACATTTCTTCATCACATAAATAAAACCAAGCAGCAAAGCATTCATCACACCCACTCATACACTTGTTACCGCAGCTTGTCGCTATGGAAGTTCCATCAGGTTTCTCACTATTCAAAAGCGCCTGGATGACTTCAACATTTCCAAAGTGCAGTATGTCCCAACCTCCACGAAAATAGAAACCGGGTTTCTGGTCAGTAAATTTTTCGGCCAATAGCTCGTGCGGAGATTGAAAAAGTTTCAAATGCACTAGCCCTAAGGAATTAGAATCACCGAGGCGCCCAAGCCTTAAGACATTAAGCTTAGGCCTCAACTGAACTTTCCAACACACTGCCGGAGTTTTCACCAATGGTTAAAACACACAGGACACAGACAATATGTACTTCAAATCAAAAGAGGCTTTAGCAGTTTACTTCGCCGTGCATCAGCCCACCAGCCTAACCCTAGACGCATGCCCGGAACTGACGAGCCTGCCACCTCTGCCTAGTTCATTAACAACTCTGGAAGTCCTCAACTGCGCAGCCCTAACGAACCTGCCCGCTCTTCCGAGCTCTTTGTCCATCCTAGAGGCTTACAACTGCCCTAGTCTGATTAGTCTGCCTGCACTTCCCGGCTCGTTGACCTTCCTACAGGTCAACAACTGCCCGTCCTTGACCTACCTGCCTTGCCTCCCCAACTCGTTGACCATTCTGGCGCTACACGACTGCCGTGGTCTAACAAGTCTGCCAGCCCTCCCTAGCTCTTTGAACCGCCTGACAGTCAACCAGTGTCAGGCACTGATGAGCCTACCGGCCCTGCCACCTTCTTTGACTCTGCTAACAATCCACAACTGCCCAGCCTTAGCGAGCAACGGTGTGACGGTCGGTAAGGTCACCATCGAGTTCAGCTAAATTTTCTACAAGATGGTTTCTCATTTCAAATTTCTAACAAACTCTAAAAGAAATTCTCATGAACACGACTCAATACATTTGCAATGCCACCTGTGCTTTGTACGGCAGTATCGACAATCTTCGCCTTAGTATTTCTGGTTTTAGCAAGACCTCATTTCCATACTCAAGGCCAAAAGCTGAGCTGATAGCTCATTTCCGCAATGCGCGACTGGTCTTCCACCTAGTGCTTGGTGGCAGCCCAAAGATGAACAATGAGCATGCACTTCTGCCAAACGCGGACATCATGGCTAGTGGCGCGGCCTTGATGCGTGCAGTAATGATGCTAGGTATGGTTAGCGATAAAATCAGTTACGACAAAGGGCTTCCAGACAAAGTCGTAGCCGATTTACAGAACCGCGTCCTCCCTCTAGCTCGCCTCGAATACGCTCACGCCATGCAGGACTTTTGCTTGGTGTTGAATGAACCGTTGTGCAATAGCGAGGACTGGTTCTACCGGCTCGGCAACCGTAGCATCGAACACCGCCCCGACACGTCAACATTTAAGGACCAAACCAAATCTGAGTCATAACCGTTAAGGAAATCAATGCCACCCGCCATCCTCACAATGCTGTATTTTTTGTTCGCCCTAGCCATGGTGCTATTGTTCAAGTTGATCTTGGACACCAACACCTCTAACGTACTCACATCAAAACGTAAAAACACTCGTCACTACATCTGCCTTGACCCAAAGTGGCGCGTTAAAGGTTATTTCGAATGGCTGGCGGGACCGCCGAACCTTGCTGCCGTCTTGGACAATCTGCCAGACGAACTAATAGAGCTTGACGTTAGCAACACCACCATAGAAAATCTACCGACTAATCTGCCAGCTGGACTGAAAAAACTGAAGGCACGGGACTGCCCTAATCTGAGTCTAGTAAGCGCTTTACCTGACTCACTGGAAGTAGCCGATTTCTGGGGCTGCAAAAAGCTAGAGAAGCTGCCGACACCCCTTCCTGCCACACTGCAAGAACTTTGGCTAGGTGCCACTGCAATTGCCTCTCTTCCAAAGCTGCCTAGAGGGCTTAGGCAGCTCGATGCCCGTTGCTGTAGCCAATTAGTGAGAACAGATGATCTATGGCCAAATATTCGTTCAAGCCCCTGGAATCAAACCGGCAACCTACATTGGATCAACCTCGCCAATACTCCAGCCGCAAACAATTTGAGCGGCAGTAACTTGCCCAGAGAAGTGTTGCAACAAATAACAAGATGCGGCGCAGCCGGTTGGCGCTTCAATACTTTGGCCCAAGACTACCAATGGGCTGGAAAGCCAATGCCTATGCCCATTATTTTCTAGCAAAAGAGGAGGGGCCGTTCCCAGCGGAACTGACCCCTCTTTTTTTGTCGTTGGTCACTACTTCTAATTCCGCCCAGCCTTGCCAATTTCAGTTTTTCCCAAAATCACGACATTCTATAGTGGAACAGGAAACAGTATCAAATCCACTTAAGAATGGCCGAAAGAAAGCTTGGTAATTAGTCTAATTTGTTATGATTGCCCCATGAAAACTGCAACCTTAAGACCTGCACCGAGAAAACGTGCTCCCTCAAAACCTACAGGAGCAGTGTTAACAGCTGGTTTCGGTTTATCTTTAGCGATTTTGGCGGCAACCCTTTGCCTCCAAACAGCTTCTGCACAATCAAGCAATGGGCAAGCAAAGCATAAAAGCAATCGCCCTTTCGAATGGCCAACCAACCATAGCGCCCAGGCAAAACAAACAAAGACAAAGCCAGAAGCAATCTTGAACGCTCACGCTATAGCTAAAACTGAGCCCAGCGTTAAGTTCACTAAAACATCAACAATCGAACGCATAGTAATCTCAACCGATAGATTGTTTGACCCAGACCAAACCTCAATCATGCCCGGCGGTGAAATCGCACTAAACAAAATGATCGAACACTTGAGCCGTTGGCGCGAGCATCCGGTTGTGATTGAATGCCATGCCGATAGCTTTGGCTTCGACACCTATATTCGCAAGCTCACTCAAGAGAGAGCTGAACGACTGCGCCTCTGGTTTTTAGAACGTGGTCTATTGCAAGATATTCAAGTGACAGCCGTGGGCGTAGGGAAAGGTCACCCAGTGGCTGCCAACCAAATGCCTGACGGCAAAGACAATCTCATTGGTATGGCAGCCAATCGACGAATAGAAATAATCGTCGACAAAACCAAAGCCATCGAAGTGGCAGACATCGGCCCCATTCATGAATCTATTGAAGATCCAGAAAACGCAGCGACCATGGCCCCGATAGCTGAAAAGCAAGACTGGGCACCAGTAGATCAAAAAGACAGTGGCGACCTCATACGTGAGCCAGAGATTACAAATTCTGGCAGCATCCACGAGCCCAATCCAATTCTCGACAGCCTACCCACCCAAGAAGTAGCGCAAAAACCTAGAGGCTCGCAAGACTCAACTTCGCAAGCTCCAGCAGCCAAAGTTGACACTGAGAAGCTAAAGCGAGAGCACGAATGGGATCACAAAGAGTTTGGCGTTTGGCGCGAAGACCGATAGCGAGTTAGACCGCTCCACAAGCAACCAAATAAATTATTCGAAGACCCTACACCGCCAATAAAAGGCCAATAAATCCCAATATCATGGGGGTATTCCCCCGGATAGACGTGGTGCAAAGAGATGCTCGAAAGAATCGCAACTAGAGCGGCCCACCTTGCTGTAGAAAGCGCACCAGCTCTGATTGAAGAGCTGACAGTAGCCATGGCTTCAGGCCTCGGCAAAGGCAGCACCAAATTTGTAGCTGGAGCTCTAGAAGCTGAACTCAAGCAAGCTGGTAAAAGCACAATGCTCAGATTCGAAGGACATTCAGCTTTACATGAAGGACCAGAAGGCATAAATCTGGTAGGCCACAAGGGACACCAGCTAACCCTGAATAATGACCGCTTCCACTTGGCCCTGCCCAACGGCACTAAAATTGGCTACAGCGATCAGGCAGTTGTTACCAAATTTCCCCACGGTGACGTAGTGGTACAGCGCCGAGTTGACGAAAACACAATTGACACTCTGCTCAATGGTAGATCTCTGCCGAAAGAAACAAGCATTAAGTTAAAAGACGGCAGCAGAGTCGAAACCAATTCAGCAACCAACAGTAACCTGATGCTATCCGATGGCACCCAGGTTTCGCACTACTGGAGCCATCTAAAAGTAAACACCGGTGCGAGCCATCTGCAGCCGGGTAGACTTAGAGAGCACGAGATCAATCTAGGAAGAGAGTATGACCGTGGCTATGAAGTGCCAACAGCACTAAGCTTAAAGGATGTTCGCTCGGGCGCAGCAGTGAAAAACTATTACGACAAACCCACCTTCGTCACCCAAAGTAACGGGCATTTGATGGTGAGAAAACTAGACCAACGCTCAGGAGAATGGTTCCAATCGCTAGATCTCAGCCTAGGGCGCTAACACCCTCAGCAAATTTGGCTACGATATTGTCTGCCTGACTAGCATCTATCGAAGCGAAATTAATTAGAAACTCCATGTCGACGGCATCAGATGCATAGTGATTGCTGGTTGTCGCCATAAACAAACCGGCTTCAGTGGCACAAGCAAGCAAATCTTCGGCCGCTAACGGTAGGGCAAAGCGCACCGCAAAATGCAGTCCGGCGCTATCGCCCAAGAAAAATATTTGCTTCTGAAAGGCTCGCTTCAAGGCCACAGTAAGTGCCTGTTTTCGCCTGTTGTATAAATTACGAGTCTTATGAATATGTCTTTCAAGATGGCCTTCTGCCAAGTAATCAGTCAGGGCCTGATGTTCTAAAAGTGAAAAATTGCGCTGCAAATAAAGTTTGGCTCTGTAAAATGAATCAACCAGTTCAGGCGGGAGCACCAAACAACCAGTGGAAACTAGAGGAAAGAGTGTCTTCCAGAAACTATAGATATAAAAGACTCTGACAGATGACGTTAGACTTTGTAGTGCCGGTGGAGGCACCATGCCATAAAAATAGTCACTGTCGAAGCCATCCTCAATAATGAAATCGCAATTATTCTCCGCCCATGCTAACAGCTCAAGCCGTCGTGCAAGAGGCATTACAGCTCCAGTAGGATCTTGATGTGATGGAGTGACATAAAGGAGTTTACAGCGCTCTTCAAGTTGATTTAACGGCGCAATCATCATGCCATGCTCATCCACCGGCACCGTATGAATGCGAGCACCATAGGCTTGAAATAATTCCCGGGCACCGGTGTAGCCTGGATTTTCGCAGACAACTAGATCTCCTGGATTGATCGTCATGCGCGCTACAAGATCTAGATGGCTTTGAGAGTCAGAAAAAACAATGACGTTGCTCGGTGTCGAACTAAGTCCTTTGGCATGATTTAGAAATCGACTAATTTGCTGACGGAGAGGACGATAACCAAAAATTTCTTCCTCGGCGAACTCTAAATTATTAACGTCAGCGGCAGCGCATCGCCTATTGAGCATTTGACGCCAAATGGCAAAAGGAAGGACATCGGCTGGCGCTGCACCATGATTGAGTTCAGCGATATCGGCACAACCGGGCGAACGGCCTGATAAAGCCACTACGCGATTGGCAAAGGCCGATAGAACGGGAAGAAGAGGGCTTTCTTTGACAACTTGAACAGTTGGCGAAGAAACATTCGTAGGCGGGTTTGGGCTAACAAAAGTGCCTCGTGTCGTCTTCATTTGAATAAAGCCCTGACTGCTAAGATCGTCATAGCTACGCACGATCGTGTCGCGCGAGATACCGAGAGATTGGGCCAATTCGCGCGATGATGGCAGCGACTGTCCAGGCGCGAGCCTACCAGATTGGATAGCATCCTTGAGCGCCTTGGTCAATTGCTTGTGCATTGACATAGACGAACCTGGTTCAAGAATCAAGGGTAAATCCATCTAAAATCGCCCCATCTAGCACCAGCCATTGATGCTTTCTATTAACCCCTGGATTATATCAACAGTATAGAGCGGAGCTCATTTAACCTTAGCGCTAACATACGCTCAGACCAACGGGCGAAAAATCGTACCCTCCAGTCAAAGCAATACTAGATAGAAATAGCCTTGAACGCCACTATTGAATCAGAAATTCAAGCGTACAGCTTGCTCTGACCCTGCTGTTGCCGTAGCGTAAAGTGAATCTCTCTTCTACACATTCGCTGGAACAAAACCACCCATACATTTGCTCTTCACTGTTATTTTGCTCCAGCAATTGTGCTGAGAACTTTATCGGGTATCAACAGACAGAAGTCGTCACTTGCCTGAGCAGGCTAAGCCAGTATGGCTAGCACGGCTATTAGAACGGCACACTTCTCGCTAGTGAGCAGTTCTGCTGTCTGTTCGCGGCCATCGCTTGGTCATCTTCTGCTTTAGTGCACATTCAAGGAAATCATCATGATTCAACATCCAGAATTCCTCCTAATTCCCGTCTACATTGAGAACATCACCATCAATGACCTCACCTTAGTTTTGGCTTGGGCCAACCTTTCCATAGTTACACTGCAAATCCTCACCTTCATCGGCCTGATGGCAGATAGCGACAACAAGCGTGCCGGTGGCGTGCGCTTCTGCTGCCTGCTCATGGCCATCGCCTGGTCAATCTTCTGCACCGCCTTTGGCGGCATGCTCGCCCTGACTGGAGTCGTTGTCGCTGGCCTAGCCCTTACCGTATCGATCTTTCTCTTTAAAAAGCACTTCCAGTTCAAAAAGAGAAATTAGAAGCCGCTGCTTTTCCACCAATTCCATTTCACAGAAAGAAATACCAATGAAAATACTCAAACTGTTCAGACCGTTTGCCCATGTCTACGGCGCAATGGTCTATCTCATCTTCAACTGTAGTCTCCTCTCGCTGGCCTTTGGGGCAACTTCGTTCTCCGACATTTTACTCACAGCTCTCCTGCTCACAAGCCTGATCTGGCCCATCTACCTATTCTTGAGCACGACCATCTCCGCTTACATTTCGTTTCGCGAACCCGGCATCTTGCTCATGATGGTCGTAGGTGTCATCGCTGGCACCATGGCTATCACCCTTACTGGTGTGCTGCTGCCAGGAAGCGTCTTGCTCACTAGCATTTGGGCGGCCATCCCCTATGCCTTTGCTGGCACTCTGGTGTCTTGGGCCTTTGCCTTAATAACAAAGAGTCTGAAGAAAGGTCTGACTTTCTTGCCGAAGCGCTAACTTCTTAAAGGATTCCCAATGAACTGTACTATGATCACCACCACAAAAATGGCCCAGCATAAACTGCAAGTATTTTTCTGTGGCTCTTACATGAAGCTCTACCCCACGGTCTCAGCCGTCTTCAAGCAGCTTGAACTGTTAGCGGCGCTAGACCTACTCTGCCCCGGCTATGACGAAATGGTGCTCGAAGTACACGACACCGACTAAGCCAGCTTCGAGTTAACCGAAGCGCTGGTTGAGAGCATGGCGGCAAGCCGCGACACAGTCGTTATGCTGCTGGCACCACATCTCTTGCTGACCAAGGGCATGCTCAACAGCGCCGCACAAAGCGCCTAATCAATTTTCAACCATCAACTTCACTTCAACCTTAGGTTGCCGCTCTTTTCAAGACGGTGGCCTGGAGCAAATCATGTCAGTATTCGCAGCCTCATTCTTCACCTCCCTGGTTATTCTGGGAGCCCTCACATTCGTCGGCCTCACGGCTGGCATTGGCATTTTCAGTGGCAGCAAGCGTGGCGGTGGCGTGCAATTCTGCTGCTTGATCGCAGCTGTCGCCTGGGCAATATTCTGCAGCAGCTATGCCGGCATGGCCGCCCTAGCAGGAGTCGCCGCCGCAGGCATTGCTATTGCTGTAGTGCTCTTTCTCAAAGCACGCATCTAACTTCGCGGCACAACCGCACAACACCAGGAGAATCAAATGAACAAACAAGACACCACCAACAGTGCCAATCCCACACCCGCCATCGTCGCCACAAGCGATAGTGACACCAAGGGGGCAGCAAACTCAGTGGAACCCGTTGCCAGCATTTCGGTGGGCAGCAAACTGAAAGTAAGCGCAGCCAAGCTCAAACCCTTCCTCGATCATCACAAACTTTCCACCAGCAAAGATGTGCTGATCGTAGAAGTACTGCGTATGGGTATGGGTACCACCGATATCAACCCGAACAAGACCGTATTCATAGTCATTGAAATCAAGTTGACCGACAATCAAGATCCGGCCATCGACGGCAAAGTTATGAACGTCGGCTTTTCCGACTTGGTGACTATCAAACCGTAACTAAGTCGCCTAAATTATGGTCAGAAGAGGAACTGCATTCGCCGTTCCTCTTTTCCGATTTTTTGCATTTTTTTAGATCTACACCACTTTTTTTGGCACTTTTTGCACTTTTTTTGGCCTTTAAAATTAGCTATTTAGCCATGGGACCAGAACAACGACTCTTCTAAAGTCAGGCAATTAGAGTTGACTAGCTGCAGCAGATCAAGCGCTTTGACAAATTTCTCATGATCATCTGGAAATGCCTCTAGCAAGCAGCTATGAAGCAAACTATCTGACTCAATACAGAACCTGATTTTTGCTTTCCAGGAACTTCCCGGCTCGGCCACAACTGGCCCACCGCCTAGCCGCCTTTCTCTTTGTTCAATTTCATGCTTGCTCAACAAGCGCTCAATCACATCGCGGTTTGCAGTCATAAAAGCAATTAACTCTTGCGCTTTATCAGCATTAAGATAATCGAGCATGCGCAAATAAACATAGAGCGAAATTTTGCCAGGCTGAGCCGAACTAGGGCTAGCACTTGCATTTGAACTAGACCCAGCTTGAGGGCTCACACTTTTGTCGCAACGCAGCTTTTGCTGCATAGTCAGCTTCATTCCGTCGCGATAAGTGAGAGTGCCTGACTCGATTCGTCTAGCAATACTAGACAGGACGAAAAGCTTTTGCGCTGGCAAATTAGAATAGAGATAAAGCATATCAGCTAGCCCGCGACCGGTTGTTACAGCAGCAGTGTGATATGACTGCACATCTTCAACAGTGGCGAGTTCGGCGTCAATTAGAAGTCGAGTAAGAATGCGACTGGTCTTGCTCAAGGCCTGCGAACTAACTTTAAGTTTGCCAGCTTCTTGTAGAGCGTCAGCGAGAACAATTTCACCTAGTCGCAAGCGTTTTTGAATTTCAAGCACTTTATCAATTGTCGCTTGCTCTAAGAAATCAAAAGAGACAATTGCTCTTCCTAACGGAAGGCAAGCAGAAGTGGCACGCTCTAAGGCCTTATCAACCAACTCTGGCGCCAACAAACCAGCGGCCTTAAGTAATTCACCGAGGCGAATGCCTTTGCTGTCTTCACAGTAGAATCCAAGAGTTAACAAAGCATCGTTAAAAGTCCATTTGCGCCTTTGCACAAGAGCAACTACCGCTTGACACTCGTCTACAGTTAGAAGCTGATCGCTTAGCATCCATTGCGCTTGCACGCAGGCCTTGAGAACAGAAGGCGAAATAATTTCTTGAGCGACCAATGCTTGACCAAGAGGGCTACCAGTATCTTTAGCAAAGCGCAGAGCTCGTTCAACTTCATCCGTTGAAGTCAATTTCAGCTCTGTGACAACCTCACCCAACATCAGTATCGGCATTTCACTGGCCTATGCATGTACTAGAACGAATACATATCTTACCCATTCCAGAGCTATGTGTCCCAAACTTGACAGAAAAAATTGCAGTATCACTATCGAATACAGTATTTTGAGAAACGCGAGCCGAAAAACTCAGTCAAATTCGGTAACCTGTATGGCCGCACTTAAGCGTAAGGCCGCACTCAAAGGTGCTTTCTTTTCTGATTTCAGGTCTCAGATTTCAGACCGATACACCCTGCTGCTTGAGCAAGAAGGCGTATTCGAAAGCCACGTCTTTAAGAGCATCGAATCGCCCTGATTTTCCGCCGTGTCCAGCAGCTTCTAGCATGATTTTGTAAATCAGTGGATTGGTGTCGAGCTTAGTGGCACGCAATTTGGCAGTGTACTTGGACGGCTCCCAGTAAGGCACCTGACTATCGTAGAAAGCAGACTGCACAAGCATGGCCGGATAGTGAGCCGCGTGGATATTCTCGTAGGGCGAATAGAGGCGCATATAGTTGTAGTCAGCCTCAACTTTGGGATTGCCCCACTCCTCAAACTCGCCCACGGTGAGCGGCAAACTCTCGTCGAGCATGGTGTTGATGACATCAACGAAAGGCACATCGACGATGGCAGCCTTGCACAAATCAGGACGCAGATTGAGCACTGCTCCAATGAGTAAGCCGCCAGCACTGCCGCCTTCGATGCTCAACTGCTCACGCTTGGTATAGCCCTCAGCAATCAGATGTTCAGCACAAGCAATAAAGTCAGTAAAGGTGTTCATCTTTTTGCGCAGCTTACCGTCATCCCGCCAAGTTTCACCCATGTCTCCGCCACCGCGAATGTGGGCAATGGCATAGACATAACCACGATCGAGAAGACTGATACGGGCGCTGCTAAAGCTGCTGGGAATGGTAAGACCGTAAGAACCATATCCGTATAGATGACAGCGAAGCGGGCTCTTAACTGCACTCTTAAGCTGATCTTTATAGACAAGCGAGATAGGCACAAGAGTACCATCGCCGGCGGTGGCAAAGATGCGTTCACTGCGATAGGCCGAAGGGTCATATCCTTTAACTTCTTGAGTCTTCAGCACCTCAGTAGTGCGTTTATTTAGGTCGTACTCAAAAGTGGACGGCGGCCGCACCATCGACTGATAGCCAAAGCGATAAACTTCGCTATCAAAAATGTGATTGGCCGCCCCTGAAATAGCATAAGCAGGCTCAGGAAAATCGACATAATGTACGTCACCTGTCGACAACTTGGTAATGCGAATTTTATCGAGACCTTGGTCTGTTTCGAAGACAATCAAGAAATTAGCAAAGACATCGACGCCATCAAGCTTTACCCCCGGCCGATGGGCCAACACTTCTTGCCACTTTGATGGCCTGCTACAAGGGGCTTTGAGCAGACGATAGTCTTTGGCATCGTCGTTGGTGAGAATGTAGAAATTCTTGCCGTCGTCTTCAACCTCATAGTCAACCATGTGCTTGCGCGGCAGAATTTCTTTGAAAGGCGAAAGTGGCTTATCAGCGCGAATATAACTGACCGATGCTGTTGTATGGCTCGATGTGCTGAGATAAACAAAGACTCCAGTGCGCGTTTTAGAGAGATGCACGCCAAAGAACTCATCAGGTTCTTCGCAGACAAGTTGATGTCTTTTGCTGCCGATTTTATGGCGATAAACACGGTCAGAACGCTTAGTAACCGCATCTTCAGTGGTATAGAAAATAGTCTTGTTGTCGCTCGCCCAGACTACGGAAGTGACCCGCTCAGCAGTTGTAGCTAGCACCTTGCCACTGAGAAGATTCTTCACCACCAGGGTGTATTGGCGAAAGCCCTTATCATCATATAAATAGGCAAGGAAGTTACCACTAGGACTGATGGCAATGGAGTCAACCTCGAAGAAGTCGACTGCGGCAGCCAATTCGTTGACATCAAGAATGACTTGCTCAGGGCTGCCTGGCTTTAACCCGCGGCGACAATAAATGCTGTACTGCTTGCCTTCTTCAGTACGGGTGTAATAGAACCAGCGACCGCGCTGAGCAGCCACAGATTCATCAGCTTCTTTGATACGCGAACGCATCTCATGGTAAAGCTTCTCTTGAAGGTCGACAGTGTCGGCCATGTATGAGAGAGCGTGGGCGTTTTCGGCTTCCAGATGCGGAATCAAATCTGGATCTTGGGTCGGCAAATTGCGCATCCAAGCATAATCATCGACGATATTCTGGCCGTGCAATGCCACCACATGGGGCAGCTTTTTCGCTAGCGGCGGGGCAACAAGAGCTGAGTCTTTTTCAGAAGTCATAGAAACGGAATAGGGACGTGGACAGTCTTTAAGGGATGTAGGTTCTGGTGGTAACCAGTTATCTCTTTGCAGACGTCACATGGAACACCGAACATATTGCCAGGCTCTTTCTTCATTTCCTCGTCAGCAGCAGAGCGAATCTCGTCAAAGCAATCTGGCAAAGCGCCATCAGAATCTAAATGATCAAATGCTATTTGCGAGTCATGAGAAATCTCCCAAATTTTGCTTCCGTTTTGCATATCGACCATGCGCATCGTAGAAGCAAAGACATTGTCCCAAGTTAGCCGCTCTCTTTCTTCGCGCAGCAAAGTCAGCACCTGTTCTACGGTTTTACCGCGAACACACACCCAGCTTATGGACATACCCATGGGTTGAATCCTCGGATACTTGAAATTAAAGTCCTAGTTGTCTAGCAATGACAAGACGCTGAATCTCAGAAGTACCCTCGCCGATTTCGCAAAGCTTGGCATCACGCAAGAAACGCTCAGCTGGGAAATCAACAATGTAGCCGTAGCCACCGTGAATCTGCACACAGAGGTTGCAAACTTTAGAGGCCACTTCAGAGGCAAAGAGCTTCGCTTGTGAACCCTCTAGGGTGACACGCTTATGGTGATCTTTCATCCAGGCAGCATGATAGAGCATCAAACGAGCAGCACTGAGTTGAGTAGCCATATCAGCCAAATAAGCTTGAATCATTTGGAACTTGCCAATGGGCTGACCAAAAGCTTCACGCTGCTTGGCATAGCTCAAGGCAGCATCAAAGGCAGCTTGACCGATTCCAAGGGCAAGAGCGCCGATAGAAAGACGACCACCTTCAAGGGTTGTCAGTGCTTGCTTATAGCCTTCGCCTTCTTGACCAATCAAATTTTCTTTAGGAATTTTGCAATCCTCAAAGGTCAAACTAGCTGTGGGGGAGCCACGCATACCCAATTTCTTTTCAACTTTGCTGACAAAGAAACCAGGGGTGCCTTTTTCTACCACGAACGATGATATGCCTCTGCGTCCCTGACTTCTGTCTGTCATGGCCATAATAATGGCAACGTCAGCATCGGTAGCATTGGTGATGAACTGCTTGGTGCCGTTCAAAACATAGTGGTCTCCCACTAACTTAGCTGTGGTCTTCTGGGTAGCAGCGTCTGAACCAGTGCCTGGTTCGGTCAGAGCCCAACAACCAATGTATTCGCCAGAGCAAAGCTTTGGCACATATTTTTTCTTCTGCTCTTCTGAGCCAAATAGATAAATCGGATTAGTGCCAAGTGAAATGTGAGCTGCATAGCTCAAACCAGTTGAGCCACAAGCTCTACCAATTTCTTCAACAGCAATAACGTATGAGCGGTAGTCGGCACCGGCGCCACCATACTCTGCGCCAATTGGCAAACCAAGATAGCCAAGCTTGCCTAGTTCTTTGAAGTTCTCGATAGGGAAGCGTGCGCTTTGGTCTACCTCGTGGGCTTTAGGAGCGATTTCCCGAGTGGCAAAATCTCTTATGGCCTCTCTAATGGCCTGATGCTCTTCGTCAAGAAATTCGCCAAATGGCATAACATCGTGCTCGGTAACTGAGGTGCTCACGTCACTCTCTCCCATATAAATCTGAATCTAATGCAGATCATAGCGCCAAACCGCCTATTTAAGCCCAAACTTAAATGATAGATAGAATTGTTTTATGCTGTCGCTAGCTGGCGAAGTACCGCTCAATAGACTCTACTATGCGCTCTGCTGCGTGGCCATCACCAAACGGATTGACAGCCTGAGACATTTTGGCGTAGAGATCACTGCTTGATAAAAGCTCCCGAGCGCCCGCCACAATTGTCTCCTGACTAACTCCGACCAGCTTGGCAGCGCCAGCAGCTACGGCCTCAGGACGCTCAGTATTCGTTCTCATGACTAGCACCGGCTTGCCAAGGGCAGGGGCTTCTTCTTGCACTCCGCCAGAATCAGTAAGAATGAAATGACAACGTTGCATGGCATGAACGAAAGGCACGTAATCAAGAGGCTCAACCAAGTGCAGCCGCTCGTGACCGGCGAAAACTGGCTCTATTGATTCGCGCACCACAGGGTTTTTGTGAATGGGATAGAGCACTTGTACATCAGGAAACTCGTCAGCAATTTGCCGCAAAGCCAGAGCAATTTCATCCATGCCCTGCCCCCAATTTTCACGCCGATGGGCTGTTACCAAGAGCACCCTAGCTTTGTCAAAATCAACTTTGCCATAAAGGGCGGGGTCAATTTGATCAGCCTGCAAACGGCCAGCAGTATCAAGCAGAGCATCAATGACAGTATTGCCAGTCATGAAAACATTGTCGACAATGCCTTCCTTCTTTAGATTTTCTACTGCCAGAGCAGTAGGGGCGAAATGCAAAGTAGCAAGACGACCAGTCTGACGCCGGGCCATTTCTTCAGGAAACGGATTGTAGCGATCATTTGTACGTAATCCGGCCTCGACATGGCCCACCGGCACTTTTTGATAGAAAGCAGCAAGGGCAGCCGACATCACGGTAGTAGTATCACCCTGCACCAAAAGAAGATCCGGCTTGTCTTTTGACAACAGCTGGTCGATGCCGTTTAAAACCCTGCCTGTGAGCTCAGCCAAAGTCTGGCCGTGCTTCATCAAGTCAAGGTCATAATCAGCCTTGACATCAAACCAGCGCATCATCTGATCAAGCATCTCTCGATGCTGAGCAGTGATTGCCACCACTGGTTCTAAACTCTTAGACTGGCGAAGAGCATGCACCACAGGAGCCAACTTGACAGCTTCCGGGCGCGTTCCAAACACACACATAACGCGCTTTTTCATAGTCATATATTCTATAGCAAGAGCCGTCTGTTAGACTAATTTGAAAATCACTCGACAAATAAGTCGTACACACGATCATTTTCAAGTAGAGGGCACTGTGGACGTTATCACTGAAGGAACTATCAACCAAGATGAACCGGTGGCCGACGTCGTCAATGCCGTTGTGGCACTTAAATCTTGCCAAACTCCGATTTTGCGCATCAATGACAATCAATCCGATTTGCAAGGTCGCCTTTTGTTTTCGGCCGGTGGCTTCATCATTGGGGCCCGAATCAACGTCACTGGCGAAAGTGGATATGGCGCAGTACGCAAACTCTTAATGGTGACAGACGGCAACTACGCCATCTTAGACCCCATGCGCAAGTCAACCAATGAACTAAACCAGGCCTTGTGGCTCTCCACGTCCAAACTAGTGGCGATGCTGCCCAACCTGCCAGAAGCGCCGCAATCAATTCTAGATACCCACCCCGAGCGCATTACCGAAAGTGCCGCTCGACCAAAAACCGGCCAACTAGATCTAGCACCAATAATGGCCGCAGTAGGTGCCCCCAAAGACCAACCAATGGTTGACCCCAGTATTCCAACAAACATTGAAGAAGAATCGAGACAAACAGTGGGAAACAAACAAGCATCACGCAAATATAACGAAAGCAGATGGCGCACCATCAAGACTTTGGTACAACTAGGAGTGACACTGCTGGTTGCCGCAGCAATAATGCTCAATAGCGACACAGTCTATGGCGTGGTCTCGGCCGGACTGAAGACAGTCGGTATAGATACCGATCTTTCTAAGTACATGGGCGGTCTCACCCAAGGCATAGTAATCAAAGCTAAAAGAGATCTTGAGGCCAAAAAGAAACACAACAAATGAGCAATTGCTTTCGTGGCACTGGCCCGCTAAAAACAATTAGTACAGCCATGTGCTTATCTCTAGGCTTTACACTGTGGCATCCGCCAGCGTTTGCACAAATGGAACCGAACGAACGGCCCTTTCAAGTAAATGAAGGTCAGAACACTATGTTTCATGACCCCAACAACAACCCCGACAGCAAACCCAATCAAAAAAAAGCAAAG
This sequence comes from bacterium Ga0077546, assembly GCA_943369735.1. Lineage (GTDB taxonomy): Bacteria > Cyanobacteriota > Vampirovibrionia > Obscuribacterales > Obscuribacteraceae. The sequence continues at coordinate 39,078 of CALROJ020000042.1, read as the reverse complement.
AAAAGCAAAGTATCAAATAAACCGTTTGACCCCAGCCTCCTCACGGGCCCCAACGGCCAACTACCGCCTGTCGATGCTTCTCTGATTAGAGAAACCGTTTCAAGCGAAGGCCTTGAGCGCGAATTTTTTGTGCACGTTCCCAAAGGCTACGATCACGGCCAGAAGATGCCCTTGGTAATGTGCTTTCACGGCGGCTTTGGTCTAGGCAGCAGAATGGACGCGCTCACAGGATTGGATGCCGTCAGCGATCAGAATGGCTTTCTACTTGTTTATCCCCAAGGCATCAATAGACACTGGAACGACGGCCGCAATATCGATGGCCATGACCGCTATAACGACGTGCAATTTGTCAGCGACATGATAGAGCACTTAGAGCGAAGATGGAACATTGACAAACAACGTGTCTATGTCACGGGAGTTTCTAATGGTGGCTTTTTCAGTCAATATTTATGCCTGATGCTGCCTTCCAAATTTGCTGGCTGTGCCTCAGTCGGAGCGACTTTACCAGATATTGTTTTCCACACACGAAGACCAATGAAACCAGTATCAGTCTTGTATATTCTGGGCATGAGCGACCCACTTTTGCCTTTTAAAGGTGGTCCAGTTCACTACAAAAGCTTCCACGACAGAGGCAATGTCATCTCGGCAAAAGAAGCGGCCCAATACTGGGTTAAAGCAAACCGCTGCCAACCGAATCCGCGCACTATAGACCTACCAGACGTCGATCCTAATGACGGAACAAGAGTGAAGTATGCCCAATTTTCAGGGGGCCTACAAGGCACTGAAGTAGTGGTATATGGTATCGAGGGCGGTGGCCACACCTGGCCCGGCGGTTTACAGTATTTACCCGAAGGAACAGTCGGCAAGACTTGCCGTGATTTTAGCGCCAGCCAGGCGATATGGGATTTCTTCAAAAATCATACTGCGCCAGGTGCCCGCTAGTAAGCGAGCAAATAAACAAGCTGCGACTAGACTATAAGACCTAATCGAAGTTCTGCAGCTTGGGCAAAGCAGCTCTCAATCGCTTCTCGCTAGCTGGCTGCACTAAGACGTCAGGTGCACTTAAATAACACATATTTTTGAACTTGAGCAATGAGGTAATAGCATTTGTTGTTAACTTGTTGCACTCGTGCAAATCAAGAGTAGAAAGATTACTCAAGGCTGTTAGCTGCTCAAGCTCAGAGTCAGCTATTGGACTATCCCTAAGATTGAGCGTCTTAAGTTTAGTCATTTTGGAAAGATAGACATAATCTTGCTTACTCAGCTTTACTTTGTTGATTTCCAAAACATCCAACTTATTTAACTGCGCCAATCGCTTCAAAAGCGGCGTCAAATCCTGCAATTCTGAAATGCCAAGTAAAATTAGATTGGGCAAAATTTTAGAACGTGACAGAGCACTCGCTGGCAATTCGGAACTATCTACACAAAGCTGACCAAGATTATGCATACGGTCCAACGACTGTACATCAGAAGCCTCCAGCTTCGTCCCCCGAAGCTCCAACCGACTCAACTTGGTAAAGCGCAAAAGGTTTGGGAAGAGCGTGGGTAATCTATCTTTGGTGTCGTTAAAGCAAACCTCCACAAGCTCGTCTTGACGAAAGAATTTAAGTAAATCGGGATAAGCCAACACGGCGGGCGAAACGCTCAAGCGCAACTCCTCATTGGTCGGCATTTTGATAGTTCCGACAGCAAGCTCCCTTGTTGAAAACGGATGAGAACCAGTTCGATGAGCGAGCATTCCCAAATCAAACTCAGTCGGAAACTCAAAGACGTGAATCTTCTTACCTTTGACAAAAACTGGCTTTGAATAGAATCCTTTATGAGTGGCAAGATATTTTTCAATACTCTTAACTTGGAGGGGGGTAACTCGTTTTTCGACTTTAATATTGCCAGAATCAAGTTTCGCAAATATGTCTATCGCTTGACCAGTCCCCACCTTGTCGACCACAGGCTTGGTAAAAATTGTAGCGATCTTAGTTTTACGCGGTTCACGAGAAGTTACAACCGCTACTGCGCCTACCAATACAATCAGCGCAATCACGCCCACGAGAGCAAGAACAAGAATCTTGGTCTGATTGCGACCACCAGCATCTGCCCCAGAATCAGTATCGCTCTGACCAGAAGTCAGAACCTGAGTCTTCGAATAGCTGGCCTTTCGTCGAGCGGCTTCCGCCACTGCATACGGTGCCATCCCCGGCCCAGCAGCAGTTGCCGGTCCGCCTTGCCCTTTTCTAATTTCTCCGCGCTCTAAAGCCAGTAGCTCGCTGGCCACATCAGCTAGCGAATCATAGCGAGCATCAGGAGACTTCTCCAGCAACCGCGCCACGATTTCTTCTAGCTCTGGGGGAAAAACAATGGGCTCTTCACCTTCCTCTAAAACAATGACATCGGCCATAGCAGGGGGCACCACCGATTGATGCATGGCAGTGGTCTCAACGGCAGTCTTTCCCAATAGCGGAGGACGCCCCGTTAACGCTTGGAACATAGTGACACCGACTGAATACATATCAGTTCGATGATCAAGTTTCTGGCCAGAACATTGCTCGGGGCTCATATAGAGCGGGCTACCAAAAACCTCACCCGGTCTGGTCAATCCTTGACCAAAACCGCTATCAAAAGACGACAATTTGGCGATACCAAAATCAACGATCTTAACTACCGGCGCAACTCTAGACGGAGAATTCTCGCGACCATCAGCCAGAAGCATGATATTGCCCGGTTTAATATCGCGATGAACAATTCCTCGATCGTGGGCATAGGCCAAACCAGCGCAGACTTGCCTAAATATAGGCAGGGCCTCGCTCACCGGCAGGCGATAATATTCATCCAGGTAGTCAGCCAACGACTCACCAACCAGCAAATCCATAGTGTAAAACGGAAGCCCTGCTTCAGTTTGGCTCATATCATAGATGCGCACGACATTAGCGTGATCCAGCCTGGCAATCGCCTGGGCTTCAATGCGAAAGCGCTTCCAGACATCTTCTGAAACCTGTTCAGAGCGCAATACTTTTAGAGCCAAGACTTTGGCCATCATTAGGTGCTCTACCTTATACACAAAACCCATGCCGCCCTGACCAATAAAGTCGAGCACGCGATAGGTGCCACCAATGAAAGAGCCAACTTCCAAAGTGCCTAAATTGCTGCTGTTTGAAATGGGGTCAGCCATTGATCTAAATTTAACCGTCAAAAGAGTCAGTAGAACCGGCAAGAGCAAACTTTATTGTCTCACCAAAACTCTTCAACTGAGATATTAAGGTCAACGCTTTCCGCAAATTAGCGTCGTGGACGTTCTGGATCAGTTGCTCTGTAGAGATCTTTGACACTCATCCAACGATCACTGGCCTGACCCCATTGATTAGAAAGCCTTGCCCTGCCTTTAACAGCATCGAAATCTATCACTGAAAGCATGTGGCCTTCAAACTCTTTGCTCTTTGGCATGCGCGGGTCTTTCGGTAACCCTGAGCCTAAAACGCGATCAGCGCCATCAAGGCCGATAATGGCAGGAAACTTGCCCTGGGCCTTGAGTGAAGCTAGAGTCTCGCCAAGTTGCTTTTCGCTAGATAAAAGCACAACGTCTTTGGCAGCCTCTGGATTGCGTTTTTGCGTGGGATCATCGGTCTCGGTCATCTTCTTGTTGACCATCACCACACCAGTGTCTCCGGTCAACCGTTTAATCTGAGCGGCCACTTCAGTATCATCAACTTGAGGGGCTCTCAACTTTTTGCCATCAGGATCTCTCACTTCCCGGCCTTTAGCATCATAGACCCGCTCACCATTATCTTCTTCTGTAAGACGTCGGCCTTGTTTGTCACGGTGTTGGTACTGCACGTAGCTTTCTGGCGTTTCTTTGCGTTGGTGAATGTCGTTGGCCAAGACGTTGTTCAGCACTTGAGTAGCGTAACTGCGCTCGCCATCAATAGGAGAACCCATGATACTGCCTGGTCGGGGTTGCAAGCTGGCCTTATCTAATTTGATTTCTTTGCCATCAGGTGCCACCCACTTACCGGTCGTTGCTGCTTCAGCAATGATATCGGCAGCTTTACTGGGGTTGCGAGTAAAGAGCCGCTCTTGCTGCGAAGTTAGGGCACAAGTGTTGTATTCACCCTGGTCTGTCTTGGTCGGGTCACCAGCATGAAACATAATATTCTTAGCTAGCTGTATGCGCTTGCCCTGTGAAGTTACATCAGTTGGGCTATCAACCATTTTGGCAATTGACTCATAAGTGCGAGCCACTTCCTCTTTCGAAACTTGGCCCGAGTTCATGCGCCCTTCCAACTTCTCCATGTCTTTCTTAAAAGTAGGGGCGTACTGATATTGCTTTCCGTCAAAAACGCTAGGATAAAACTGAGTCATATGCTTCTCAGCCAAATCATCCATACTCTTGCGACCCTCAGCCAGACGCTGATCAACAGATTTAGGCTGGTCGGAAGGTTTAGACAGATCTGAGGGCTGAGAGACATCAGAAGGTTTAGAAACATCGGAAGCTTGCGCCGAAACCAAAGGTTTCGACATCTCAACGCTTTTATAAGGGTCTGGGCTGAAGTCTAAATGAGTAACTGTGTCTTCCGGCTTCACCCCGGCCAAGTGTTTGTTGCCACTAGTCTCAGTATTTAAAGAAGCTGCTGGCTTATCTCGGCTGCTAGTGTCATCTGGCTTCGACAATGAAACTAAATCGAGCCCAGGAGTTGAGTTAGAACGTTCATCGGGCTTGGCGATCTGACGCTCACGGCTAGCGTCGCTATCGTTTTCTGTCATGGTTATACTCTTACTAAGGTATCAGCTGGCGGCAACAGCATTAAGTGCTGCGCCCAAGATAGATGCCAACAGATGAAAAAGACGTGAATATGCTCAAAACGATTTTTTCTGGGCAAAATGTCAGAGGTTAAACTAGAGTCTCAGCAAGATTTTTTAGAGAATTAGAGGTTCCGAGTGTCAGAGTTCGTAGGCCAAGATCAAGACAACAAACAGGACAATAAAGACCAGGCCCCGGAGCCTGACCCGAAGAAGGCCCGTGTGCGCAAACTCAGCCAGACACAAGAATTAAAAGCAATCACCCAAGACCCTCGCGCCTCAAGCGAATCTCGCGAATTAGCACGTCAAGTACAAGAAATGCGTGACAATTCTAAGGCCCTCGGCATCCCCACAGATATTCTTGACCAGTTTGCCAATAACGCCTTATCCGACGAGATTCAAGCAACAACAGAAAGACTGGCAACTGAGCCAGAGCAAAATCAACCTGAATAAGACTTCTAGTTTCATATGTTAACTGCCACTGTTACTGTTTGGCCCCAAGGGCAGACGGATAGGCGATAATTGCCCTCCACAATAGTGTAGTTGGCGATTTGGAGTTAATTTATGGCCCGGGTTGTGCTCGGAATGTTAGGACTAGGAACGGTTGGCACGGGTGTAGTTAAGCTACTGGCCCAACACAAGCACCTGCAATTGAAAAAAATTGCCGTACGTGACTTGGCCAAAGAGCGAGCCACCACCACCACTTGCCCAATTACCGCCGACGTTAATGAAATCATTGACGACCCCGAAATCGAAGTATTGGTTGAGGTCATGGGCGGTGAAGAGCCCGCCTTGTCATACATTAAACGGGCTCTAGAAAAGCGCAAACACGTCGTCACTGCCAATAAAGAAGTACTAGCCAAGCATGGCCCCAGCCTCTTCGCCCTAGCCCGCGAAAAAGGCGTAACCATATTCTTTGAGGCTTCGGTAGCTGGCGGCATTCCTCTAATATCAACCATTCAAAGAGGTCTAGGGGCCAATCAATTTACTGCCGTCACCGGCATTCTCAATGGCACAACCAATTTTATCCTCTCCAATATGGAGGAAAGAGGGATAAGTTACGACACAGCCCTTGCTGAGGCACAGGCTCTGGGCTTCGCCGAAGCTGACCCATCGGCTGATGTCGACGGTCACGACGTAGCCTACAAACTCTCTATTTTGGCAGCACTATCGTTCCAACGGTTCGTCAAACCCAGCGATATTTATCGCCAAGGCATCCGCGAAATTACCCCTGAAGACTTAGCACTAGCAAAAGAGTTCGGCTACCGCATCAAACTAGTGGGCACCGCTCGCAGTGCTAGTACACAGAGCCAAGCAAGTAGCGATACAAGTACCGAAAGACCGCTGGCTGTGCGAGTGCATCCCACACTGGTGCCACTAAGCCATCCACTGGCAGCCGTTTCGGGCTCTAGCAATTGCATTCTAGTAACCGGAGACGCCGTGGGCGAAATTATCATGGTCGGCCCCGGGGCCGGCAGCCTGCCCACTGCCTCAGCAGTGGTGGGAGATATTATCAACCTCGAAAGCGCCTTAAAGCTGCCCGATTTTGCTAGTTACTTCCAACCCAGCATAACCAGTCAGTGGTCGACCACCGCCTCGTCTGACGACTGGGTCAGCCCCTACTTCTTGCGCTTATCAGTAGCCGATACACCCGGTGTCATAGGCACCATTGGCACAATCTTCGGCAATCATAAAATCAGCATTCAGAGCATCATTCAGCGCGGCGTTAAAGAAGGGCGCGCCACAATCGTTATTCTCACCCACGATGTGCGCGAAGGCGACATGAACGCTGCACTAACCGACCTCAAACAATGCCCCTTCCTCGACTCTGTAGCTAGCGCTATTCGCATCTACAGAGCCGGCTAAACACCTTAGCTAAAGCAGACAATCAAAATGCAATCAAAAACCAAAGAGCAAATTCAAGAACAATACAACTGCCCAGCCACTTGCAAGAAGACTGGTCTGATTGATAAATACAGAAAGTACCTGCCTGTCAGCGAAAAGACGCCACTAATTTCGCTGGGCGAGGGTAACACACCACTGGTGCAAGCCAGCAACATCCCCAAACTGCTCGGCTATCCTCAGCTCAATATCTACTTCAAACTAGAAGGTTTGAACCCAACCGGTAGCTTCAAAGACCGGGGCATGACCCTGGCAATTTCAAAAGCAGTCGAAGAAGGAGCCCAAGCAGTAATTTGCGCCTCCACCGGTAATACCAGTGCCTCGGCCGCGGCCTTTGCCACTAAGGCCGGTCTTAAGTGTTATGTGCTCTTGCCCCATGGTTATGTCGCCCTAGGCAAGCTGGCCCAAGCTATACACTATGGCGCTCGAATTGTGCCAATCAAAGGTAACTTCGACCGGGCCCTCGAACTTGTGCGTGAACTAGCGGAACAAGCCCCGATTACTGTAGTTAATTCAATCAACCCCTATCGCCTAGAAGGGCAAAAGACTGCGGCTTTTGAAATAGTCGAGGCCTTAGACAAACAGCCTGATTATCTCTGCATCCCCGTTGGCAATGCGGGAAATATTTGCGCCTATTGGCGCGGCTTCAAGCTCTACAACGAGCTAGGTATTACCGAAGCAAGTAATATCACCCGCATGCACGGCTTTGAAGCAGAGGGCTCAGCCGCAATCGTGCGCGGCGAACCAATCAAAAACCCTGAGACAATCGGCACGGCCATTCGCATCGGCAATCCGGCTAGCTGGCAAGAAGCAGTACGGGCCGCTTCAGAATCAAAAGGAAAAATTGACTCAGTCACCGACGAAGAAATTTTGGCGGCTTACAAAATGTTAGGCACTGCCGAGGGCATCTTCTGTGAGCCATCCAGTGCCGCATCGCTAGCCGGTCTAATCAAACATGTCAAAAGTGGCTTGATACCAGGCGCGGCCACAGTCGTCTGCGTGCTCACTGGCAACGGCCTAAAAGATCCAGACACCGCTCAAAAAGTAACAACCGTAGATTTGACCCCAGTAGAGGCCGACATCAGCGCTCTGCGTCAATCAATCGGTCTATAAGAGAGGGCACAAGCATGAGCATAGGTTTGGCTCAACTGAAAAAACTAACAATGCGCCTGCCTGGCAGCACAACTAATTTAGGGCCTGGTTTCGATACGCTAGGCCTCGCTCTCTCAGTTTATACAACAGTCACTTTTGAACGTTTAGAGCAAAAACGCGCCCCAGGTCAAAGTTTGATTACACTCAAGGGTACTGCCGCCCAGAGTCTTCCAGCCAACGAAGACAATTTGATCTACAAACAATTTTGCCAAAACTATTCTGGTCCAACCGATGATATTGCTCTGACCATAGAAACTGATATTCCTCTAGCGCGCGGCCTAGGAAGCAGCAGCACGGCCATTCTGGCAGCCCTGTGGGCAGCTCAAGCTTTCAGCAGTAGTGCCGCCCCAGACCGTGAGCAGATACTTGCCAGCGCCGCTCGTATAGAAGGGCACCCAGACAACGTTGCCGCATGCTTACTGGGTGGTTTCATTGTTTCGGGTTATAGACAGAAAGGCAATCGCGCCATCTGCCAGCGCTTAAACTGGCCCGAGCAATGGCGTACCCTGGTGGTTGTTCCACCTTACGAGCTGTCTACCCACGAAGCGCGCAAGGTCCTTCCTCGCCGAGTGAGCATGGGTCAGGCAGTAAAAAATCTTCAGCGCACAGGCCTCTTAATTGCGGCAGTGGTCAACCAAGATGAAGACACTATGAGCGAAGCGCTATTAGATGAACTCCACGAGCCTTATCGCATTCACCTAGTACCAGAGCTTCAAGCTCTGCGCCGCGACCTCACTTCGCTGCCGATTCTAGGCTGTGTTTTAAGTGGAGCTGGTTCATCTAGCCTGGTGATTGTGCACGAAAGACACCACGGCGAAATTAAAAGCTACCTGCAAGACTGGGCCGACAGGCGGCAACACAAGCCACAGATACTAGATCTGAGCGTCGATACAAAAGGATTGCAAGCCCAGTATGAATAATCACACGATATCAGTGTTGAAATTTGGTGGTACATCGGTGAAGAACCTGGGCCGCATTCAGCACGTTGCCGAAATTGTCAGAGACCGTCTTAGCAAAGACAAGAAACAAAAAATCTTGGTGGTGGTCTCGGCCATGGGCGACACCACTGACTATTTACTCAAACTTGGCGCCCAATGTTCACGCACCCCAGACAAACGCGAACTTGATTCTCTGCTTTCAACTGGAGAGCAAATCTCGATAACGCTACTGGCACTCACTTTAAAAGAAATGGGCATCAGCGCCCGATCTTTCACTGCTCCTCAAATTGGAATTTTCACTGAAAAAGTACACAGCAAAGCGCGCATCGTCGATATCAACAGCGACAATCTCAACCGCGCCCTGGTTGACCACGATGTTTTAGTGGTCGCTGGCTTTCAAGGCGTCACCGCCGATGGTGACATAACCACCTTGGGCAGAGGTGGCAGCGATACAACAGCTTGCGCTCTGGCAGCGGCAATTAATGCAGACGTATGCGACATCTACACCGACGTAGATGGAATTTACACAGCCGATCCCAATGTCATCACCGAAGCCAAGCTACTCAAGCGTGTTTCCTACGGCGAAGTAATTGAAATGGCTCGACTGGGCGCCCAAGTGCTGCACCCGCGTGCTGTCGAGCTAGCCCGTCAATACAAAGTACGCCTGCGAGTGCGCAATACTTTCAAACCAGAACACGAAGGCACCATCATAGACCAAGGTGCTAGCGAAGGAGAAAACGTGGAAATTTACCGCAGTATTAGTGGTGTAGCAGTAGATAAAGATCAAGCCTGCGTCACCATAATGAACGTACCAGACAAGCCCGGTATCGCCGGTCAAATCATGCAGGCCCTAGCCGACAACAACATTGTTATCGACATGATCATGCAAGCCTTTCACCCCACAGCTGGGCACAACAACATCACCTTCACTGTACACAGCACTGATTTAGCCCAGACTATCAAAGTGCTGGAAGCAATCAAAGGTGATTTTGAAGCCACCTCAGTGATTGCCGATGAAGACATAGCCAAAGTCAGCTTGATTGGTGCTGGACTAGCCGGTCAATCTGGTATCGCCGCCACTGTTTTCAAAGCCTTCGGCACAGCCGGAATCAACATCAAAATGATTGCCACCAGCGAAATGAAATTGACCTGCGTGGTCAGCGGCAAAGATGCAGACAAGGCCAGCAAAATCATGCACAGCAGCTTTAGCGAAGACTAATAAATTCACGAAGCAATCGATAACGAGCAGCTACTTAGGGAGAAGCAGTTTGCCAATTTTAATTTCAAGCTTATCTTGATCGAGCCCGCCAACTACTTCTTCTACTTGATTGCCTTCATTATCAAAGAAACAAGTCTTCGGTATGGCTTTGACATCTAAGGCCTGCTTCTTTTCTAAGTTTGCTTTATCATCCACATTCAGTCTCTCGAAGTCTACACGCCCCAAGTATTTGACCCGACAGGCCTCAATCACGGGCTCATATTCTTTGCACGGAGGGCACCAAGTGGCGTAAAACTCTATAATTCTCGGTTTGTTGGCAGCTTTAATGCTAGCGACAATCGGAGCCAAGCTCTTAATTTTCTGTTGCTTGTATGCGTAGTCAACCCACAGACCGGCGCTGCCAAAGACCACAACAAATGCCACTATTCCAAGCAAGCGACTATCAATCGTAAATTTCTCTTTTTCGATTATTGCATCATATCGAGTATGACAAAAGCGGCACTTGCTAAAACTTGTTTTGTCTTTTCTGTCGCAATTAGGACAGGTCATAATTGGGTCATGCATATTGAACACTTCACCAACAGAACGGTAAACGTGTTTGAAAATTTACCAGGAATTTGTCCATTCAGCAACTATGGCGAACAAATCAGCCAATAAGGGCAGCTTCGACTGTTAAGCCGGGGCCAAAAGCAAGCATGACACAGGGAAACTTGTCACTTTGCTGAAGTAATTTCTGCAAAATAAATAGCACCGTCGGCGATGACATATTGCCCTGTTCGGCCAGTATTTCCCGCGAAGCCGAAAGCATATCAGCATCAAGCTGTAAGCTATCTTGAGCAGCCTGCAATATGCGTGGCCCCCCGGGATGAACCGCCCAGCTTTTGATATCGCTGACGCGCAAGTTAGATTGAGCTAGCCATTTTTCTATAAATGCCGGTAGATACTTCTCAATCAAGGCTGGCACCTCCGCAGCCAAGGTCATGACAAAGCCATTGTCGCCAATTTCCCAACTCATTGCCTCTGAACTGCCGTCAATAACAACCGATTGAGAAGACAGATATTGAGGCCAGCGAATTGGAGAATCAGGAGAAGAAGACACAGAAACAACCGGCTGCTCAACTGGCGACAAGCCGCTAACACCAGAGGCGCGCACCACTACCGCCGCCGCGCCATCAGAAAATAGAGAATTGGCGACCAGCCTCTGGGCAGACCATTCATATTGCATGTGCACCGAGCAAAGCTCAGCGGTGCAAACTAAAACTGTAGCTTTTGCATCAGCTCGGCAATAAGCATCAGCCACTCGAAGGGCATTGAGGGCGCCATGACAGCCCATAAAGCCAATATGAGTGCGCTCAGTAGTAGGCCTAAGCGGTAGGCCCTTAATCAAGGCCAGGTCAAAACCAGGAGCCGCGAAACCAGTGCAAGAAGCCGTGACTAAATGGCTAATTTCTCCACCTTCAACTTCAGCTAAATCAAGAGCAGAGCGGCAAGCGGCAAGCGCCAGAGGGGCAATCTCACTGTTATAGCGCGCCATGCGAGCGGCGGTGCTTGGTCCTCGATCGCTTTTGCTCTGCGGGGGAGAAAAAAAAGTTCTATCAATTGAACTATCTTTCTTATCGAGCACCACCAGTGCCCGGCGTTCAATTTCGGTGCGTTTGTAGAGCATACGCAAGGTGCGCCCACCCTTTTCGTCACATTGAAAAAATTGCTGAGCATGCAGACAAGAATCAGACTGACTGATTGATCGAGAAGGAGTAGCAGTTCCAATTGCCAATATTCGAGATAATAGCTCTGCTTTTATCGGCTTCATTTATTGCTCACCATTTGCTCCTCACCATTTACTACTCGCGATTTGATTAGACTTTCGCGTCAGGCCTGAGGCAATACCTTCTGCCAGCCGCGGGAAGAGAGAAACAACTTGTATCAGCGCCATTCTCGACATTCGACTGCGCAAGCTGTAAGCGATGACGCGGCTTTTAAGATGGCGTCTGTTGACCAGCCGACCATGCACCTGCTGCCACTGCACAGCAAGCGCATCACTCCACTGCTCAATGGCAGAAATGGCCAAAGGGGCAACTGCTTCAGCCGACTCTAAAGCCCAGGCGATACCCTCGCCAGTAAGTGGTTCGGGATAGCCACAGGCATCGCCGACAACAAAAAGACATTGGCCCGAAATCTTGTTACGTCTCCTCGTGAGCAAATCTGTACCATGCCATTGCTTGCTAGAAAACTCTTCAAAGGTAACTGGTAGTGGTAGATCGCACTGCTTAAGAATGGCAGCAATAGCTAGAGCTAAGCTGCCCTGCTGGCGCACGTATGAGCGGTCTAAAGCACAAGCTATATCAATATCGCCGCTCTCTAGCACGACCAATCCAACGTAGCCACCCTGCTGGCATGCCATATAAATGCGCCCAGATTGGTAGTAGCCATTGGCTAAACTGTAACCATTGATTAAACTGGACGCGCTGGCATTAGCAAAGGTGGTGCCGCAACCGAAGCGAGCATCAGCAGCAACAACAGTATTAAACTCAGGCAATCGGTCTAGAGAATGGCCGTTCAAACCATCGGCGACAATGGTGACCTTGCTCTCTAAGACTTCTTCGAAATCTGAAGCGCCATCAACTACCATTTCTTTAGAGACAATCTGCACACGGCTGACTGCGCTTACCTGCTGACAAACGCTTGCAGCCACTCCCGAAACAAACACCGCGCCAGCGGCCTCGGCAGCGCGAATCAAAGCAGTATCTAGACAAATTCTAGACAAAGCAAAACTTCCAGTAATTTGCATGGTGGCACTTGCGGCACCATCGAACAACTCTAGAGAACTAAGTGGAACAGCACCATTACTTACAAAAATGCCGTCAAGCCCAGCTCTCTGCAATACTCGATAAGCTGATTGATTAAGGCAACAGCCGCAGACTTTAGGCCGCGGGAAATGAGCTTTATCGAGCAGTAATACTTTCTTTCCCGCGCTTGCCAATTGAAAAGCACAAAAGGCACCAGCTGGGCCAGCGCCAATGACAATGGCATCCCATTTTTGCTGCACCAATCTCTTCATGTCATGGCAGGTCACGGCTCACTGCCTGTCGCAGGCATGTCATTCACTACTTGGCGCTCCGACCTCGCCGATTCACGCTGCCAGACAAGCATCTGTCGACAAGGGAAAAAGGATTTTACAGCAGCTGCACTCATGCCAGCGCGACTGGCCATTTCTAGAAATTCAGAGGCTGTAAAAGATGCATTAACCGATACTGGTCCATCATAGTGCACAACAGCAGAACGACTTAAAAGGCGAGTCGCTAGCCACACCGAGCAGTAAGAAATTTCACTACGTACGAGGTCATTGACCAACACTTTCAAACGCGCCGCTCCGCTCATTTTCGCCAAAAGCATAACGACATCGTCGGGGTCAAGATGATGGGTAAATAGAGAGGTCATGACAATATCAAAGTCAGCTGGCAAGTCATCTTCGAAAACATTCATGGCTATAAACTCCACGTCTGCTTGCCTTTGCAAGGCTCTACTCTTTGCGTAAGAAATAGCGTCAGCGCTAATATCACTGCCGACTATCTCAACCTTTAGACCTAAACGCTTAGCCCTAAGGTACAGAGCGATGGGAATATCTCCGCCGCCGGTGGCAATATCGAGAATGCGCAAGGGCTGACTGGCACGGCGCGCCTCATGCTCAATTTCAGACCAAATCGAATCATGGCTAAAACTGGCCGCATTTAGTCGGGCCAGACCGCGCAGGGCCTGAGCATGACTGTGATAATCAAGACTAGGGTCATCCATTAGCTCTGGCACACGCTTGCGTGCAATCATCGTCATGCCTCAAATCTAGTTTTAATTAGGCGATCGCCTACAGTATGACCAAAAACAATGGATCTAGTTCCAATTCTAGATTCACAAATATTTTTCGAGAGCATACCATTGGATGAAATGACCACTTGACAGAGCAAACTTAGTATGATGAAGCAGAGGCCGCTGGAGATCAATAGATGACACAGGCACAACATTGCGCAGACCTGAAGAGTTCAGCCGCATTAATAACGCTGTTGTTGCTGCTGTCCTTTACCACTACCCTTGCCTTTGCCGCGCCGGCCCTAGCAAAAGCTGAATGGGTATTTGAAACCCTCCATAATGGCTCTGGATCTTACCGTTATTACGTCACAGATGATGCCATCAAGCTTGAAAATACTGGCAATGGCGGCATTGCCGTATGTGCTGCACCTAATTGGAAAATTTCCTGTTTTAGACCCAGTGACAAACTAGAATTCATAACAGATTTGAAAAATTTCGACAAATCGTTAATTTTGTCCATTCTGCCGCAACACAAGCCGTTCGCAGTTACGAAGTCAAAGTGGTTACAAGCAGAATTACTAAAAGGACTATCATGCGACAAAATACTCCTTCCCGATGGCTCAATATACTGGACGCCGAGAGAGATAAAGACAGCTCCACAGATATCAGAAGTGGTGGCACGATATTTTAACTCGGCAAACATTCCCGCCTTTCCTGTTCAGACCTTGCGAGCAGAAGTTAAACGGACCCCAGCGCAACAGAAAAAAGAAGCCGAGAGGAGGAAAAAATCTGCCGTTCCTTGGCTCAACTTCAAAACCATGGACAGAGATAACAGCGAACGACTCACGGTCGAACTGAAAGGCTGGAAAAAGGTACCTTACAAGGCATCCGATTTTGAATATCCCAAAGGTTACAAGCGTACAAACGACCTCAAAGACGTAATTGTTTCGGCTGCTTACAGAAATGATCTCATCGATATTGCCAAAGATTTCACAGATGACGAGGCCGAAAAGAGCAAGAAAAAAAAGCCGAGTGACAAATAGCTGGGCTTTTTGTTTTCGATTACTGCTCAAGGGCACAAATCCGCTTCTCGTGATTCTCTAGCACTATCTCAATATTTCGAACCGGCCTTCTAATTTATCGAACCGCAGGTCGACCTGGCAAAATTAGCAATTTCACAACCACCTAACCGCTGTGGTTCAGACTAGACCGGACTGGCCCTCTGCGAATTACAAGGCGTCAAGAATGGGCCTTAACTCTGCTATTCAATCGCGAAACACCATCCTGCTTGGTAATTTTTCCCGCCCTAATGTCAGCTTGAACATCAAGGGCAAAGTCTAAAATCTGCCTATCGATCACAACCGACTGAATCAATACAGCGCCAAGCGGTGTAATTGACTCTCGCACTTGCTCTAGGGCAGCATCAAGCTGCTCGGGAGTAACAACCTCGGCGGCCAAGAGCAATTCGCCCAAACGAGCTGTCGGGCGCTTCTGTTCTGGGTGCCAGCCCAGCTGATCTAGAGCCTGGTCGAGCAAGAGCCGTTCGCGAGAGCAGGTAGCAATGGCTAGCAGGGCCAACTCAAATTCTAGATTGCCATCACGCACCAGAGACTGTGCTTCCACGGCAGCTTGTAAATCTTCTTTGGTAATGAAACCAGACATAATCAAAACCTTACCGATCATTTGACCGGTATCCTGCGAGATCTCGATTGCTTCCTGCAAATCTTGCTTACGCAGTACACCAGCTCTCGTTAAAAGGTCGCCAATGCGTACAGGTTTTGCTTCTGCCATGTTTGGTACTCCATAAGATCCTTTTACCAACCATTTGGTTTTTAAATCTCATATTCACAATATGTTCTCACTCCAGAGTTAAAATCGCCGAATAAGTTCCAAATAAGCGCCAAAAGAGACTAAAGATGAAGCAGGGTTCAGCGATTTTCTGGTTTCGTCAAGATTTACGACTGGCTGACAACCCTGGCCTGCTCGCTGCCGTCAACTGGGCGGCTGAGAACAATGGGGACGTAATCCCGGTATATATCTGGGCTCCGGACGAGGAAGGAATCTGGCCACCGGGCGGGGCGACGAAAGTGTGGCTCAATCAATCACTCAAGGCCTTGGCTGCGGAAATAGGAAAGCTCGGGTCAAGACTGCGCATACGTGAAGCTGATCCGAAAACTAGTAGTAAGTCGAGCTTGAACATCTTGCAGGCATTGGCCGAAGAACTAGGCGCCGGTGCCGTTTTCTGGAACCGCCGTTATGAGCCCGCAGTAATTGCGCGAGACAAGGAAATCAAATCAACGCTCAAAGAAAGTGGCCTAGTAGTTGAAACCTTCAATGGCGCTTTGCTCTTAGAACCCTGGCAAGTGGCCACAAAAGAGGGCAAACCCTACCAGGTATTCACGCCTTATTGGCGCACCTGCCTCAATCAGATACAAGTTGAGCTGGAGCCGCCCCTAAAAGCACCGAAAAGAATTTCACCAGAAAGAATTTCACCAAAAACAATGGCGCCAGGGAAATTGGCCTCGAAAAATCTGACCGCAACAAAAATCGAAAAGCTTAAGTTCGAATGCACCTTGGAAGAATTGCAGCTGCTCCCTGACATTAAATGGGAAAAAGGCATAACAGAGGCCTGGATGCCCGGAGAGCAAGGAGCCCTCAAGCAACTAGACAAATTCTTACAAGACGGCCTCGACGACTACTCTGACATGCGCAATCGACCAGACATAGAGGGCGTATCACGCATGTCTCCCCATCTTCACTTTGGTGAAATCAGCCCGCGCAGCCTCTGGTTTATCGTCAAAGAAAAGGCTGAACATTTCAAAAACGAAAAGAGCAAAGCAGCCGCCCTTTCTTACCTGCGCGAAGTGGGTTGGCGTGAGTTTTCCCACCACCTTCTTTATTACTTCCCCCAGACGCCAACAGAGCCCCTTAGAGGCGACTTCAAGCTGTTTCCTTGGGAAAACAACCCGACAGCTCTCAAAGCTTGGCAAAAGGGTCTAACTGGTTACCCTATCGTTGATGCCGGCATGCGCGAGCTTTGGCATACCGGGATAATGCATAACCGCGTGCGCATGATTGTCGCTTCCTTTCTCGTGAAACATTTACGCCTGCCCTGGTTAGCTGGTGCTAAATGGTTCTGGGACACGCTCGTTGACGCTGACCTAGCGCAAAACACCATGGGCTGGCAGTGGTCAGCTGGCTGTGGGGCTGATGCTGCGCCATACTTCCGGGTATTCAATCCAATTTTGCAGGGCGAGAAATTCGACACCGACGGTGCCTATGTGCGCAAGTGGGTGCCTGAACTGGCAAAAATGAAAAGCAAATATATTCACAGACCATGGGAAGCACCGCCACTAGAGCTGATTGCCGCTGGGGTGACTCTGGGAGAAAACTATCCTTTGCCTATTGTCGAGCATGGCGAAGCGCGGAATCTGGCACTAGCTGCATTTCAAAAGTTGAAAGAGAGCAGGGTGGCGGTGAAGTAAACCATTCAACGAATGGCGTTACCCGTGAGCTAAGATAACTTATATACCTAACAAGCTCTATATGGGTGGCAGCGTGATACTTCCGAAATGGATAAACAGAGGCAACGTTGTCATCGGCGTTCTGGCTCTGGTAACTGCCTACCTCGCCGTCGAACTGGATCGCAGCAAACAAACCTGCGAGAGCCTAAGTAAAGAAAACTCTCTTCTCAACAGGAGTCTTTCAGGAAAGACCGCACCCCTGCTGGTCTGTGCACGGGACATACCTGCTGGAACAATAATTTCGATGGATATGGTTGACACAAAAATAGTTCCATCAAGCAGTTTTCCCTGTCATGCCTTTGAAAGTATCTATGCGGCAGTCGGCCGTGAGATGCTCTGTTCTCAAAAAAAAGGCGAACCGATTCACGCCCCCAACCTCGGCTTTAGGTTCGGGGAATGCGGCATTCTCTCAATGCAGGACTCAAAAAGATTCAATATGTTCATCGGTTTAGCGACACCAAATCCAGCTGAATTTACTCTAGCCGGGCACAAAGTTGCCATTGCGAATGCGTGGCTTGAGCAGGCATCAACTGGCCATGTTCTAGTAAAAGATCCGGATTTCTACAATCTCTCTTTCAATTTAAAAATGGATAGTAGGCGTCCGCAAGATGCTGACTCTAAAATCGTTTGCTGCACCCGTATTGACAACAAGAGCGGTTTCGATGAAAAATATTTCGAACCTGGCGAATCAGCTAGTGACGAAACTCCCTTTTCGCTCAAAATACCCGCTAAAAGCCTTGCCACTAAGATATCCTTCAGAATGTTTCTGTGTGAAATGGGAAAGGGAACAAGCAGGCTAGAGCCAAAGCAACCGTTTCAAGTAGTCACCTTCACCTTACCTCCGGCGAAGCCCTAATCGAATCAGTCGAATAAACAAGTCTGCAAATCTAGTCATTACGTCTAATCAGCACTCTTACTGCGCGCAGTTCTGAGCCGCTTCACCCGGTAAATTAACATGTAAGCTTCCAAATAAAGTGGCGAAGCCAAATGCATCCAGATAGGCAAGTCATCAGGTTTAGCATGGGCAGAGTACACGCTCTTCTTTTGTCGACTTAAACAGCGCGGGATTAGCCAATCAGGACCGAACATCACTCCCTCTCCACCAACAAACCACAAGGTGTTCGAGAAACACACAGGGCCGACCTCGCAAAAAAGAATATGGCCCAATTCACTAAAACTAAAGGGTGTATCTGCGATTCGTTCGGCGAGTTGATCAAGCTCCTCAACGGTCCGATAGCTATCAAGAAACATCTCTGACAGTGCATCCCAGACCTGTACTCGTTCTAGGTCTGCTCCATACTTCTCAGCCTCCTCCACCCACAGACTACTTTGTCGCACAAGTGAAACCCTCTGCCTCAGTAGATCAACTTCTCAAAATCGCAATAACGCAGAGCTTGACCAGTAGCAACGTCACGTTTAAGCTTAGCGCCTAGCACCAGTTGCGGTGCAGAGATAGCAGTATAATAATGCTGCTTTGCCGACAAATTAGCGACTTCGACATCTTCGGCCCTGAGCACTTCTCCTTTCTTCAGATCGCGCTTAACGACCAAAGTAGATACCGGTGCATCGACATACTGGCAATGAATAATATCGCGCTTGAGGGCCTGACAGTTTTCGCTCACAGTGCGGCCAACAATTTGCCAGGGAGTGCAACAAATAGAATCAATAAATTGCTCTTCCACAATATAGACGGGCTCAATGTCTTTAAGTGAAATCAATTGACCCGGTCTAACACGATCGCGCCAACGATATACTAAAACGCCTGGCTGGGCATCGCTATGCCCCGACGGCGATCGCTCAGCTTCCGCTTGCTCAATTTGACTAACATCAGCTGGCTCAAAAGCCTCAGCAGTGAGCACCGCTCCTTGGTTGACAATGCCCACAATCTTCTTACCGACAACAGCCGGGACGGAGACAATAGCAGCCGGTGGCAGGCTTTCTGGATCAGCCTCAAATTCTGCCAGATCATTATCACTCAGTACACTCGGTGCCATGATGCGGCGTTCGACAAACACCACTCTTCCCTTTGTATGAAGGCCCTTGGCCCGCCAGGCAGTGAGTTTTTGGCGATAGACAAGATTACCCATCTGGCCAAAAGAAAACATAATTATCGGAGCAAGAAATAAATATCCTGACATTGTCAGCACCGCTATCAGTGGCATAGGCAATTTTTGCCAAAAGTTGGTAGCCGGCGCCAAAGGTGCTTCATTTGCCGAGCAAACAAAACGCTTACAAGCAAGATCGGCAGCAGTGCGGCGTTTTTTGTCGCAAAACAAACCAGCCAAAACGCCAGCCAGAGCCAGCTGTGCCATTGCATATATAGGCATATAGAATGCCCCCAGCGGCAAAATCAGACAGGGCATCCAATAAATAAATCGCGCAAACAAAGCAGCGAAAAAGCCCAGACGCTGACCATCGCTGCGGCGCACGACCAGGCCTGTAGCCCATTTACCAGGGGTTGCACTCCACGCGGACGATTCAAAAATAGCAAAATAAATGGGCACGGCCAGCAATACAATTAATGCGATGGCCGGCAGGGCAACAAGCAGGGCCGCGCCAACACCAGAAAGTGATGAGCGGGGAAAAATAATGAACTTACTGCTGAGAAAAGCAAGATAGACTCCGCTGCCCAGCAGAACAAGCAATGCCAGGCTATCCAGCACCATCGCCAGAATTCTAGTGAGCAAAGGTGCGGCTGCTAGGGCCGGCGCAGGTGCCGGGGAAGGAACTTTTTCTAGTTCTACTGAATCGGTCATGGGCAGGAATACTTTTTCTTTAGCGCAAGCACAAGCAAGATTTGGCAATATGCCAATTCACATTCCCTAATATGCCCCTATTTGCTTAAACCTGCGGGATTTTTAAGACTTGATCAGGATAGATCAAATCTCGATTGACGATGGCATTGAGACTTACAAATTGGTTCACCATGGCCATAATCTCTTGATTGCTCGGCTCTTTGCCATTCTTAGCAGTGAGCAAAGTGCGCGAAATATTCCAGAGATTGTCTCCGGGCACAACTTTATAAGTCGCTGGAGACTCACTCGTATCTTCTGACTTATCCGTATCGCTCATAATTTATCAGTATCCGTATTCGCTCTATCGGTATTTGCACTAAATGCCTTCGAAGTTTACGGCATCACACTTTACGGCTTACGAACTTTTGGTATTGCGGTAGGCCTTGCCCAAATAGTGCCGTCCCAGACCTTCGTGGGCATTGCTATGCAGCGGTCGACCATTGCCAGAACCAGGGAAGACAATATATTCAACTTCTGGCCGCTGAGTGCCGCCGCGACGCGGGTTAGAGTTTATGCCCAGCGACGCCGCTAGCGCCATAGAGCCTTCACCCAGTTTTTGATGCGGTCCGACATCGGCGAACACGGCAAAGCGCACACTGTCACCGTAACGCACGGCAGCAATATCACCAAGACGCACACCATATTGCTGATACTTTTCTAGAGGCAAGACAAAATACTTAGTGGTTTCAGCATTCACTGGCGCACCGCCTTTGTGACGCAGCGAAGTATTGCTTTGACCGTCAGGATCAATTTGCCGAGCCCTTGGTGAACCATCAGCATCAATGGCCATTCCAGCGCGGAAGTAGACCGAACCACCATCAACACGGGTCAGCCGCCTAGCATAGCCAGCACTTTTTGCCACTCCGTCAAAGAGTTCATTCAAACGTTCTTCATCACTAACAACGCGCTGCGGTGGCCTGTTCCAAGGCACTACAACTTCGCGAGTGGGAACTGGAAGATCTTGAATTGAAACGTCTCTGCGCTCTTCAACTGCCCGAGGAATGGCCTGAGCGTCTAGTTGGGGCGGCGCAGTGTATGGCTTAACGTATGGCTCTAACATAGGCGGCTCGGCATAGACCTTGGCATTGGCATCAAACTTTGGCGGCTCAAGAGCGGCATCAAGCTTTGCTTCAGGTGCGACAAAGGCAGGCACTGGAGCATCAGGTAGCAAATTGCGCTTATCGGGAAAGAGATCAAGCTGACTGGCATCAGCCAGTTTGGTAGCGCCATTATTCTGGGGAACATCTTTGCTCTGATCGCCAGGTATAACTGGGGGAATTTCGTTGCGCTTAGCCGAGAATAAATCTTCGGGAGCTACTTTTTGCTCAGCAACTCTCGTGTCTGGCTTAACGGCGTCTGTGAAGAAAGAGCGATCGCCCATATTCTTCGACCACCAAGTACCGTAAGAACCAACAGCGTCACCTTTTTCGGTCTGCTGCTGCTGCCAGCTACCATCGGCATTTTTTACACCGCGTAAGATAACACGCTCTTTACCTTGATCGTCGTTGGCATAAAGGTGCACAAGAGTGCGGGCACCAGCTTTCTCAAGCTCAATAGTGAGGTTGCGTTTTGTGCCATCTTTATCGACAACTTCAACCGTGGTCTGCCCAGCACGACCAAGGGCTTCCACAGCCTTTAACTTCTCTTCGGCCGATGCGGCTGGACTAATCAAAATATCTTTCGGCAAGGGCGCAGCTGGAGCTTCAAGAGATACCTTGGGCAAACTAGCTGGCTGATCGGCGACAGCCGTGTCAGTTCCCCGGCTACTTGCGACCTGATTGCTTGCACCCTGCTTATCAGCGCCCTGCTTATTTGCAGATTGCCAGTCAGCGGTGGTCATCTCTTGCACAGCCTTAACTTCAGGCTTGGCCTCTTGTGCGCCCGCGCCGGTATCTGACCCAGCTTTAACTGCGTCTATAGCCTTGCCTTTAGTCTTGTCTGTAGACTCAGCGTCGTTTTCGAGAGGAGATGCCATCGGGGGATGACCTTCGGAAATTTTCCAGGTAATAACTTGCCACAATCAAGTATCTACCAATTTACCCAGAGGGCAATGGTGAAAATCCCATTGCCCCCAAAACGCGCACAAACCTCACACCGATTAGACAACAGAAAGTTGGCAAAGCGATTCATCCCTCTTTAAACGAGGCAACAGCACCTCATGCAGCGATGTCCAGGCCTGGCGGGAGTGCTCGTAAGCGACGTATAGCGCCACAGATTGCTCACCTACAGTCGGAGGCAAGCCCTCTAACAGCCCCTTTTGTTCCCAATCTTCAAGCAACCCGGTCAAAGAACCAGAACAGCGAGTTGAGCTAGAGCCAAAGCTCCCAGCAACCTCAGCTTTCGCACCTGAACCGACAAGGCAGATACAAGTAATCTCAAATTTGATACTAGCATTCCGCACTCCAGGTATCTCAGCCAAGTCTTCCACTAACTTTTGGCCCGATGAGCGGTTCAACCCCGAAACTACGTACGAAGCAACCGAACAGTCGGCAGCTTCAGAAGGCACAAAAGTCTCAATTAAGTTAACGTGGCCAACTTCGCTCTGCACTGAGTCATGAATCAGCTGAGAGTGTATCAATGAAGAATCAAACTCAATCTTCAAAATACTGAACCCATCAACGGCAGTGACACCAATAATGGAATTTCTCACCGGCGATGAAGATACAACATCCGCTTCAATAACCGTGCCGCAATTGTCAGGATTAAAGACACTGCGCACCCTCAAAGCCACTGAGTTTTCCCGCGCACACTCCACTGCCCGCGGGTGAATCACTTGGGCACCTTTGGCCGCCATCTCTAAGCAATCGCTGTAGCTAATGCGCGTATGCTGAATTGCTCCCTCAATAATATTGGGATCGGCAGTGAAGATACCATCAACATCAGTATAAATTTCGCACAACTCCGCCCCCACCGCCGCAGCAATTGCCACAGCCGAAGTGTCGGAACCACCACGACCCAAAGTCGTAATGTCGCCCGCCGCCGTAACGCCCTGAAACCCAGCCACAACAATGACATCGTTGCTAGCAAAGGCTTCATCAATTTTGCCAGCATCAATACTGAGAATTTCAGCATTACCATAGTTTGACTCAGTGATAATGCCCAGTTGCCCACCGGTAAAAGACTTGGCCTTAATATCGAGGTCACTCAAAACAATACTGAGAAGGGCAATTGACTGCTGCTCACCCGAGGCTAGAAGCACATCTAGCTCGCGCGGATTGGGCTTTTCAGAGCAGCGCCCTGCCAAGCGCACCAAACTATCAGTGGTATCACCCATAGCCGACACCACCACAATGGTCTTGTACTCAGCGCTAACAGAAGCCACTATTTGAGCCACATGAGAGATTCGCTGCGGATTCTTTACAGAAGTTCCACCGAACTTCAATACTTTGATTTTCTTACTTGAATTACTCATGTTTTGCTCCCTTAGTTGAAACAGAGCAAGCACTAACCGCAGAAGCAACCGAAGCAACAGCAGAAACTTTACTAGATACAGCCGCGTGCTGAGCAACCTGCAAAGCAATTTCTAAATCTTGCAAAAGATCAGGTGCGTCTTCGATGCCCACAGACAAACGGATCAAACCATCGACAATACCGAGTGGCTCACGCACTTCTTTAGGAATAGGGGCATGGGTCATAGTGGCCGGATGACAAATCAATGACTTGACACCGCCAAGGCTTTCGCCTAGCTGGAATAATTCAGTGGAATTGACGACACTCTTCGCCGCTTCCAAACCACCTTTGACGACAAAGCCAACGATACCGCCAAAGCCAGTCATTTGCGTTTTCGCCAGATCAAACTGGGGGTGCGACGGCAAACCAGGATAGTAGACACTTTCAACTAGTTCATGCTCAGACAAATATCGAGCCACAGCAAAAGCATTGCGCTCATGCTCTTTCAATCGCAGAGCAAGAGTTTTTAGACCGCGCAAAATCAAGAACGAATCGAAAGGCCCTGGCACCGCACCGCCAGCGTTTTGATAGAACTTCAATTGGTCATATAGCTCATCATTATCTGTGATTATGGCGCCGCCAATGACATCGCTATGCCCGC
Organism: bacterium Ga0077546; assembly: GCA_943369735.1. Taxonomy (GTDB): domain Bacteria; phylum Cyanobacteriota; class Vampirovibrionia; order Obscuribacterales; family Obscuribacteraceae. The sequence continues at coordinate 14,905 of CALROJ020000042.1, read as the reverse complement.
ACAGATACTTGGTTGTGCTATGCACAATAATATCAGTGCCAAATTGCAAAGGTTTCTGAAAATACGGAGTAGCAAATGTATTATCTACAGCAAAAAGCAATTTGTGTTTCTTGGTGATTTTGCCCACAGCAGCCAAATCAGCTAATTTCAAGAGTGGATTGGTTGGTGTTTCTAGCCAAACCAATTTAGTGTTTGGCTTGATGGCAGCTTCAATTTCTTCAGGCTTGGCAGCATTGACATATGAAAATTCGATATTGAATTTTCTCTTCACCTTCTCAAATAGCCTGTATACGCCGCCGTAGACGTCCTCTCCAACAATGACATGATCACCGGCCGACAAAATATCAAGCACAATTGATACCGCCGCTAATCCCGATGCGCATGCTATTCCATACTTAGCCCCTTCTAAAGAAGCGAGGCAAACCTCAAGGGCAGTGCGGGTTGGATTATGGGTGCGGGCGTACTGATAGCCTTTATTTTTGCCCAATTCGTCGAGTACAAAAGTAGAAGTTTGATATATAGGTGTAATTAAAGCACCTGTAGTTGGGTCGGCCTCTTGGCCGCTGTGAATGGCCAAAGTGTTGAAACCGAAATTACGTTGAGGCACATCGCTCGGTGATTGCGACAAAGCTTGTGATGCAGATTGTGATGCGGGTTGTGACGGCTGCTTTGATGGATCTTGTTTACTAGTCATTTGATTTCTCTCCAAAGAAAAACTCCCTCTCTCGCGGCTGCGGGAAAGGGAGTTGCTAACTTAATTACGGATGTTTAGTCTCGAATTACTCGATCAAAATCGTAATGCAACAAATCCCTGCCCGCGCGGGGCATGGACATCTGCATGTTTCTGGTGGAACGATTTAACATGCCGGCATTATGCGGGTATAAAAAATTGTTTGCAAGGCAATTCGACTAATTGTTAAGCAATCCTGAATAAGCAGCTTGAAAAAGCGCTAGGATAGACTCAATACATTTAGATGATTGCAGATTGATGATTGTAGATTGAGAAAATGCATCCTACTTACAAACAAAAACTAGTGACGCCGCTGCTATTTTCTTTGCTGTTTTCATTGCTATTCTCATTGCTATTCCTTGACTGCAATACTAACTCTGCCGCTCAGGCCAATAATGAACTGGGCTGGTCACTAACTCAGAACCGCAAACACCTTGGCTTATACAAAGTAAGTATGGCGCGCGCAGGAATGCGCATTGAGATGCCCAATCAACGAATAATAGCCTTGTGCCTCCCCCCAGGAAAGACTGTCTTCGTAATGAATATCGCCAGCAAACGCTGCTGCCAAGTTCCACTAGCAAATTTCGAAGGGCAAATGTTGCGGCACCTGGCAATTGGAAAAGGTATGGTGATGACCGATGTTCCGGTAGCTAAGATTGGACAGACTAACTACCTAAAAGTCAAAACCAATTACTACGGCATCGACACTAAGAAGCAAGCGCAATACGCTTCACATGTTGCAGCAAGCATGTTTGAGCGGCGCCAAGTCGCCCAATCGGTGCACCTGCTGGCCCTCGCCGATTGCCCTTTCTCAGCCGCTGGCAGGCTCATGACTAAGATCTATGGGTTGCCAAAAATTGATACTATTCCAATAGAAATGTACTACACAGACCCAGACGGTGGCGGGCATCAAATGCTCGAAACGCTTTCAATCTCGCGCATAAACATAGACAACAGACTTGCATTACCGACGGGTTTAAAGCAGTCGTCACTTGCCGAGGTTCTGCTCGACGGCAACGAGTCGGCGGTAGACATACTCAATTTTTAGCTTCATTCATGCGACCTCTGCTCATTGGCAAAAGTCAGATTCTAGTTGAGGCAACGGTTCAACTTTTGGGAAGCAGGTCGGTTAGGTTTTGATGTCAATGCCCCGCCAAAAAGGGAAGATTTTTTCGAAAAAATCTTCCCTTTGGAAACCAACAATTGAGAAGTAGCAGCATATGCAATACTATTTAGGCCAACGACTTGAACCAACGACTTGAACCCACGCATTAAGCCAACTTTTAAGCTAGGAAAGAATCCGTGAAAGACCCAAAATCGCGAGTGTTCAATACACAGACTCTTGATACAAGCGCCATTGAAATTGATTTGTATGATCCGGAGAAGGACTCACTTGAGCAGATCACGCATTTGCTTCATCGGGCCTATGCCACTCTTGCTGCACGCGGCTTCAACTATGTAGCCGCCACGCAAACTACCTTAGTCACAGAGAGTCGGCTGAGCGCAGGACAGGGATACATAGTTAGACAGAAGGGAAACGACCAAATAATCGGTACCATCACCTATTACACAACCGCAAGAGATGCGCCCGACGAACCAGATTACTACAAGAAGAGCGCAGTCGGCCATTTTGGGCAATTTGCAGTACTACCAGAAATGCAAAAGCTAGGTCTCGGCAGTAAGCTGGTGGAGTTTGCCGAATCTCTTGCTCGCGCTGATGGCAAAGGAGCAATTGCCTGTGACACCGCCGAAGGTGCCAGTGATTTGATCGATTACTATACGAGCCGCGGTTACAAACTAATTGAGCATCACCAATGGGATAAGGCTTGTTACCGCAGCGTGATTCTAAGTAAAAGCTTGGGTGGGTGAGTGAGTGTAGTTCGAAGCAGCGTCGTTTTTGATAAGATAGCTACATGAAATGGATCTACCTATTTAGAAAATACGCTGTGTGGCTCAGCATAAATCTCTACGTGCTCGGCATAACAACCTGGCTCAGCGCCATGCGCCTTGGAGTATTGAAATATGCTTGCGGTCAACGCGAAAGCCACTCGATGCTCATCAATCTAAAGTTAATTTTCAGCCCCTGGACCCCAACACTTACAGCAACAGCCACAGTGTTAGTGTGGCTGAGTTTTAGCGCCATGAATTTGGACATAAGGTATGGAGCGCGATTTTGGAGCACTCTGCAAGCGAAATTAGTTCAGCCTAAAGGCTATATCTGGCTGCCGCTAACAGCGGCTGTGTGCTGGTTTCTATTCAGAGATAAAATAACAGAACTACTAGAAGTTCTATCGTGGCTCTGCTTTATTGGTTTCCTCGCTTCTTGCAGTCTACTGCTAATGAAAACACGCAAGGCTTGAGACAATTTCACACCGTTACGGAAGCATCAATATGGGCGATAGCAAGATCTAAACTTCTTTCCCACGAGACACCGGCTGCACCTCTAAGTCTAAAAATCGGTCGGCATTGGCAGCGAATCTTCTTTTAGAACCACTAAAGTGGAAGAGTAACAGGGGATGGAGAATGCATACTGGCCAAAGTAAAAAGAAAAAGAAAAGTACCGACTTGACGGTCCATGGAGAAATGAGCACCGACAAAACTCCTACTATCAACATCATCGCCAGATAGAAAGCAATCGTCCCCATCACGCACGAACACAATATGTACCAATATTGAGCTAAGCCATAGAGTATCTCATTCATCCAATGGTCAGAGTTCATGCGCCTGAGTTCTATCGCCAGGCCCAGCAGCATCTCGCCGGGGGTCTGGGAGCGCATAAAGACTCTAAAGCAAAGGCGGAGATAAATGATGGGAACAGGAGTGAGAAGCAACACTAGCGAAATGAACACGACGTGATCCTTTGCCAATGCATAACCAAGACGTTGAACAAATCCGAAGCTGGCCGAAAACTCTGGCAGAGTGCCAAGATTAAACATAATAGGAATGCTGACGATGCCGCTGCTGATAGCCCAGTCAACAACAAGGGCCGCTGTGCGCCGCTTAGCCATCCGCCAATTGTCTTGCAGGTCAGGCCTCGGCGCCACGTAAATTTCCGAATTCACTAATTTCGACCTTGTTAGCAAGTTGGTAACAACTTAAAGCATACCCGGCCCTATATTGAAATCACAGAGCAGCGGTTGCAACTCTCCACCCCAGACCAGAGCCGCTCCTGTTTTACCACTGAACTAGCAATGAACTAGCAATGAACTAGCAATTAACCCCCAGTAAGCCACCACTGAGTTACCACCCCGCACTCAGGAGACACCCCTAACATGAATATGAACATCAGAGACCTACAGGATCGCTCAAATCTTCAAGACCGCACTAACTATCAAGACGCCGGCCAAGATAGATTTAATAGCTGGACACAGCAAGCAAGCAACGATGCCACCGACTTCTTTCGCGGCCAGAGCAGAAGCCGCACCCCCGACAGAATGGCTCAAAACATGCTGGACAGCCTTGAAATAACACCCCTCTTTGTCAGCGTCAGCAATACATCTGATCACGGCTCGCACCACAATTCCCGCGACTCTCATGACGGGCATAGGCACGCTCACGACGGCCACCGCAACTCGATGAACGGCGAGCGCATCACCATCGATCTTGGTATCGGTGGTAGTGCCCTAGTAATTGACACAGTTAGAGATCGCCAGGGTCATTCAGAAGTGCAGTTGATCAGCCTGCTCAATCAAAGAAGACCAGAAGAACTAAATCGCACCATGCCATACGACCGCTACAACTCACTACCACCAGGCCAAGACATCCTGCCCCGCGATCGCTATGACTCTCCATCACCAGCGACAGACACCCGACCACTGCCACCCTGCCCACCTGGGTTCGATCAAACAAAATGGGAAAATGGTCACGACACAATCAAGTATGCAGTTGGAAGGGAGCTGGCCCGCTCATTTGATCAGCTTCTAGCTATTCCCGATGAAGCAGGACAGAGAAAATTTGCAGAGAACTTCCTCAAGACTCAAGTACCGAACATGGAAGCCAGAGGCGGAAAAGTACTAGCCATTAAAGACGAGAAAGTATTGCTCGACGCTGGCGACGGCTCCGGCCCACTCTGGATTGATGTAGTGAAGGACATTGGTGGCCGCAATCCTGAAGTACAGTGGACAGTGATGGGCAAAGGCGATGCCTCTCAGACTCGGGCACCCGAGTTTGCACCTACTCCTCCGGGATTCGACCCAGTAAAATGGGACAACGGCCACGATACTCCGAAGTATTTTGTCGGCCATCTGGTGGCAGATATGCTGCAAGAGGACCTACGCAATCCCGACAGAGAAGGTCAAAAAGCTAGAGTAGAGCAATTCCTCAAGAAGCAAGTGCCACTACTGCAAGCTCGGGGTATCGATGTGCAAAAAGTCATTGGTGAAAAGATGTTCTTAGATTTGCATGATGGTACCGGCGCTCACTGGGTCGATACGGTCGTAGATGTAGGTGGAAAAAATCCCCATGCCAGCTGGCAGGTAGAAGCCTAAAAGCTAAGACTAAAAGCAAAGCACGCAAGTTTAATTCGCGGGGTTCGAAGTGGGCAGGTGGAGCCAGAAAATGCTCCCACTGCCCACTTCACTTACAACACCGATTTCTCCACCATGGGCTTCCACAATCGCCTTGCAAATAGCAAGACCGAGGCCACTGGTTCCAGCACCGCCGCCATGAGCTTGCTGAAAGCGATCGAATACCGAGTCTAACATGTGGCGCGGAATGCCTTTGCCTTGATCCTCGATCTTGATATGAGCACTATCTTTCTTCCCGGCGATATCTACTGTAATGGTGGCACCATTAGGTGAATACTTAATTGCATTGGAAAGCAAGTTGATCATCACTTGCATTATTCTCTCTTTATCGACAGAGGCAACAGCATGATCGCCAAAGACATCAATTTTGATAGCGTTGGCATCTGCCAGTGTTTTAACAACGGCGATAGACTGCAAGGCAAGCTCTGCTAGGTCAGTGGGGGCCATAGTCATTTCCATCATTCCTGCTTCCATTTTTTCAATATCAAGCAGTTCATTGACTAGCCTCAGCAGACGATCACACTCAATTTGAGCATGGCTCAACCGTTTTTTTCCTTTGTCAGAGACTTCTCCATACAGGCCTCTCTCAACAAGCTCAATGGCTCCCTGAATTGCAGAAAGAGGACTGCGTAACTCGTGGCTAATCATCGCCACAAATGCCTGTTTCATCTCTTCCGCTTTGGTAACATCGTCTGCCATTTTCCTAAAGGCAGCGTCAAGCTCTGCCACTTCGTCGTTGCCCACAATTGGCGGCAAGAGTGGTTTGTGTTCAACAAAGAGTTCAGCATTTCGACTTAAGATATTTAGCCGAGCGGCGATGTCACGACTAAAGTAAACAACCACGCCAAGCGAGAGCAACAGATTCAAAAACGCTCCAGCTAATATGTAAAGTCTAAATTCTTGCTTTCGCGCTTCTTCGTTTGCGGGTAAACGCTCTTGAATCTGGCGCTCTTCACTAGTCAATCGATGCAATTCATCAACATATGTTTTGAATGAGCCTTCAATCTGGTTTCTAAACTTACCGAATTCAAAGTGATAGACATCTTGCGGCGTCTCTTCAATTCGTTTCTTGTGCCAGTTGAGTACAGAGACTACACTTTGCGCCTGTGTCTCTACAGCCTTAAGACGTTCAATACGCGTTGGGTCGTCCTTAAGCAAAGCTTTCAACTTGGCAGCACGTTCGGGAATAACTGCTATCGCGTCGTCAAGTCGCTTTAGCAGCGCATCATTTCTCATATAATTCCAGGCAATAATGGCGCTGCCAGCATCAAACAAATCTCGCTGTGCTTGGTTAGCTTCTGCCACAATTGCTCTTGAGCGATACTCTCGCTCGGCCAAGACCTGGGCATTCTCTAAGAGAGCGCTGAGCACAGCCAAATAGATCAGCCCCAAGAGAAGCGGCACGGCTGCCATTATTAGGCCTTTTTGAGCAACTGAAAGCTTCAATTCATCCGCCCGTACTAAGAAGCAATTTTCTGAGAAAGCAAAATACCAGAGATTCCAAAAATTCCAAATATCAAAGCCAAGTCTATCTTACCTCTAGCCCAGCTGAGAAAGGAAAGATAGAATATTGCCATTGTAAATTAGTCAAAGTGAGCCAAGACTAGCCTGAATGAGTAAGCAATGATCAAAATTCTATTTGCAGAAGATGACCAAAAACTGGCAGACCTAGTCGTAGACTTTCTCTGCGCTGAAGGCTACGAGTTAGACCATGTCACCAGCGGTCCAGTGGCATTGAAGCGGCTTGAGGAAGGGCAATATGACGGACTAATCCTTGATGTCGGCCTACCAGGAATGTCCGGCTTTGATGTTTGCCAAGCCTACCGCAAACATGGCGGCAGCGCGCCAATAATATTTCTCACCGGTCAAGATACCCTGGCCGATAAAGAACACGGCCTTGATTTGGGCGCCGATGATTACTTGACCAAACCCTTTCATATGCGTGAACTGGGCGCTCGCTTGCGGGCCATAGCCAGGCGGTCAAGAACCAATGTTGCCGTTCGCCTAGAAATTGGCGACCTCAGCCTTGATGCCGCTAATCACACGGTCAGTAAAGCGGGTATTCCCTTGCAACTTATGCCACAAGAGTATGCCCTGCTCAACTTTTTCATGCGCAATCCAAGGCGCACATTTAGCCAGAACGAATTATTAGATCAAGTCTGGTCGAAAGAAAGCGATGCCTCTCCAGACACAGTGCGCGTTCACATTACTAAGCTGCGGGCCAAGATTGATACACCGGGCACAGAATCAATAATCAAGACTGTGCACAGAGTTGGCTACAAACTCGAGCCTTAAACAGAGGTTTCATTGAGAAATTTTCCGCGCAAGCAGAACCCAAAGCGCATGGTGATTTCCCCCTTGCCCCAAAAACCTTTATAAGAGAAATTAGTAGGCACCCCCCAAGAAATCATGCTCAGGAAGCCTTGCAGTTCAGGAAGCCTTGTAACTCAGTAGGTCTTATGCTCAATAAGCCCGATACTCAGTATGCCTAGTCCCCACCAAGGTGATAAATGGACTCTTCTGACAGCCCTTCTTACAGCCCTGCTGACGCAGCTCCCGTCGAACTACCCAATCTTCAGCCAGAATTTGCTGCGCCACTGAAGATAGGTCGCTGCCCTGCCAATTCACAAAACATAGACCCGCTAACTTTAGAGCCCAAAATATGCTCAATGCCAAAGCTTGACGTCATCAATCCGCCGGTCTTCGGCGACCAGTTCACGCTTAAGCCCTATCCACTAACAATGGAAGACGAAATCATTGGCCGCAATTCGAAGTTCTCATTCAAAGTAGATACCCCAGCGCCACAGCCTGGTCTAGACTTGCGCCTGCGCTTCGATAAATTGACCTCCTTTGATCTCAATTTGAACGGTCAGCCAGTAGAAATGTCGTTAAACCCACGCAAATGTGGGGCTAAAGGGCGCGGCGGACTATGCTTTAGAATTCGCTTTTAAAATCCAAAAGTCTCAATCTTTAAATCTCAAAGTCTTTTCGCATTCGTCACGATCAGGTCACGATGGCAAGTTACCTTGGGCAAATCACCTCGAGTGATACTTACAAACACCCAGTGTTGAACTAACCGATTCAAGCAAAGTTGGCGGCAAACCAGATCAGGGCTTGCAATTGATTAGTGACAGCAAGGCCAAGCCGGAGGAGCGGCTGACAGGCGCACAAGATTTAGTCGGTATCCATTCAGCAGATGGCCGCGGCAAAGAAAAGCCTCTGCTGAATGGATAAAGGTAAATGGATAAAGGTAAATAGAGAGAGGTAAATAGAACACTCTTTAGAGATCGTGCAAAACCTTGGGCGGCAAGGCCGCACGAAGAGCATTTAGCACAGCGAGAATATCAATCACTTCTTGAATAATGGCGCCATTGACTGGGTTCAAATGGCCAGTAACAGCAAAACCCATGCCGACAACACTGAGCGCCATACCGCCAATGGCACTCTGTAGGGCAATGGTGCGCATGCGCCGACTAATGTGCATAAACTCGTCCACTTTCTCAAGTGAATTGTCCATAATTACTACACCAGCTGCTTCGGCAGTGACATCACTATTCTGACCAATAGCCATACCAACTGTGGCCGCTAACATCGACGGTGCATCGTTGATACCATCACCGACATAAAGTGTTTTAGCCGCGGCTGTTTCTTTGCGCACAATTGCCAGCTTTTCTTCAGGGCGCTTCTCGGCAAATATTTCACTAATACCCACTTGGTCTGCCAAATAGCGCACTTCAGACTCGCGATCGCCAGACAAAATCAGCACGCGACTGAAGGAGTGTTCGGGTTCTAAGTGGCGCACAAAGCTGCTGCTCTCGCTGCGTGGTGCATCGCGAAAACGCAAGTCGGCAGCATAGCGGCCGTCGATAACAGCAACACATTCTAGCCCGCCAGCAACCGCTGGCAACTGCTCAATACCCGGCAAATTGGCCTCTAGCTGGGTGCGACTGGTCACTTGCACCTGTCTACCTGAAACAGTGCCACGCAGCCCCTGACCAGGTGGCTCGCTGACATTGCTGGTTTCAGCTAACTCTAGTTTATTACTCTCGGCCTCTGCCAAAATCGCTCGAGCCAAAGGATGTTTTGAATAGCGCTCAAGACTGGCAACCAAAGTCAAAACTTCTTTTTGTTCGAAACCAGAGGGCATAATTTGTTCAGTAAGTTTAGGAGCACCATAAGTCAGAGTACCCGTCTTATCAAAAATCGCTGTACGACAACTACTGATCTGCTCTAAGACCACAGGGCTCTTAACGATGATTGACCGCTTAGCGCAAAGCGAAATCGAACCAATAATGGCAATTGGAATACCTAAAATCAGTGGGCACGGGGTAGCAATTACCAGTACAGCAAGAAAGCGAACGGCTTCTCCACTTAGCGCCCAGGCAAGACCTGCCACCACCAGCGCTACCGGAGTATATATTGCGCCAAGCTTATCACCTAAGCGTTGCAACTGTGGTTGCTTCGCTTCAGACTCGCGCATCACTTCCATAATTTTAGCGTAGCGCGAGTCAGCTACTAACTTTGTGGTGCGTATAGTGAGAACAGACTCTCCATTAACAGCTCCTGAGATAACCGTTGAGCCGCTAGTCTTGGTCACCTGAAAAGGCTCACCGGTCAAGTATGATTCATCCATACCGCCGCGACCATCGATGACCACACCATCGGCAGGACAAATATCATGGGGGTAGAGCACTAAGGTGTCGCCAATAGCAACGTCTTGCAGCGACACGTCTAATATTTCAGTTTCACGTTTGCGATGCGCAATCGAAGGCATGCGCTTGGCTAGCGCAGCGAGCACTGAAGAGGCACTCTTGAGAGCGTAACTCTCTAAGGCCTCCCCACCAGATAGCATCAAGACAATAATTGAACCGGCCAAATATTCGTGCAGTATGATCGAGGTAACTATTGAGATACCGCCCAATAAGTCGGCACCGAATTCTTTTTTGAGCAGTTTAAGCAAGAGGTCATACAGTATCGGCAAGCCGCCAAAAGCAAACAAACAGAGTAAAGGCAAGTCATAAGTTGTTTCGTCAGCTTGTAAAGCGAACCTTAGAACTAGATGCAGCAAAATTGCCAGCAGCGAAAAGACAGCAATGACTCTGCTTCTCTGTCGCCACAAATTAAGCGGCCCGTACCAAGGCCCGGGCAAATCTTTCTCATTCACTTGAGCCGACATATAGTAATTTCCTATCAACCAATACTGAATATAACAGGGTTGCAAACCATGTTATCAATTAAACAGAGATGACCAGAAACGACCAAAGAAGTTCCACTGTTAACTTTTCGCATATCGGGCATAGACTAATATGATTACTAACGTTTTGCCTGTTCAAAGTTGGCTAGTTAATGTCAAGAATACTAATTGTTGAAGATGATGAGGAACTGCTAGAAACCCTAACCGATGGGTTCTCCAGCTTCAATCACGTGGTTGAAGCTGTAGCTACCGGCAGCGACGGCTTAGAAAGGCTCTTAGCTAGCGACTACGATCTGGCCATCCTAGACTGGGGTCTGCCAGTGTTGACAGGCCTGCAGATCTGTCAAGAGTATCGGCAAAAAGGCGGACAGGCTCCAATAATTTTCCTCACGGGAAAAAATGACATAGATAGCCGTATAGGGGCCCTAGACATGGGTGCCGACGATTATTTGACCAAGCCATTTTCGTTCAAAGAATTGCTAGCACGAGTCAATGCTCTGCTTCGTCGCCCGAGCCAATTAGCCGAAAGCATCTTGATCGTACAAAATGTCAAACTTGATCTGAACACGCGCATCGTCACCATCGATGACAAACCTGCTTCTCTTGCAGCTAACGAATATGCCCTGCTTGAGCTACTTCTGCGCAACCGGGGCAAAGTCTTTAGCTACAACGAACTGATGGAAAGAATTTTCAAAGCCGATGAAGATGCTTCAGAAGAAGCTGTCCGCCAACGCATAACTAGGTTGCGAAAAAAGATCGATGGCGATCGCGAAGTGTCATGCATTCGCACCATCAAGGGCCTAGGTTATTGCATCGACGTGGTGCGTTAGTACTAGTAATTTTCTGCGGTAAAATTTCTGTGGCGAAAAGTTCAGTCCGACTTTTTCGCTACTGTCGCTCCGGGGTTTCGATCTCACCATCGAAAGGCTCGTCTCTGACTTGATCTTACTGCAGTTATGGCACAACACAACGATTCGCTAGCCACGCAAACGAATATTCGAATTGCACAAATTTGAAGAATCTAAAGCAAAAAGACAGACAGACAGCGACACCAGTTACGGTATCACTGCCATGCGCTTAATCACTCTTATTGCTACTGCTTTATATAGTTATCAAAATAGCAAAAAAATTGAAGTTAGTCTGGGGGTAAAAGCTAATGCCTTGCGGATAAGAGCAGGAAGACATTCTCGCTTTGACGAGGATGTCTTCCTGTTTATCGAATGGGCGACCCGCTAGCCCCTTCTCAATCGCACCAAGAACTGACGAAGAGCGTGTCTAAGTCAGCCTCGTGCCCTTCCTTACTGCGGCGCGAAGATGGGGTTGACGACGATCTCGTCGTTGTCACCGGGGCCGGCCTTGACGAGAATCAAGCCGTGAGCAGCACGTGAGCAAAGCTGAGCGGCGGTCAGTTGCTCGACGGGCTTGTTCAGGTCGAACTTGTAGCTCACCTCGGCCCGCATGCTCTGCTCTGCCTGCTTGACGCTGGTCAAGCCGATTGCTTGCCCTGCCTGTTGCGTGTCATCTTCGGCACTGCAGACGAGGGCGAACGTCACTGCCTTCCAGAGCCAGTAGAGATTGGGCATGGCACGCAGGTAGGCCGCAGCTTCGGCGGTGAAGAAGGTGGTGAGCACCTTGTCTTCATCGACGCTCGTCTTTGCCTGGGTCTTGCAGGCCAGAGCATTCAGTGCAGCACCAAGGTAGATGCTGGTGCATGGTTGGTAGACCGAGCACAGCCGGGCTTGGCGATGCATCTCGGTATCCGCCACCTGGTAAAGTTCACCGTTGAAAATCTTATGCATGATGGTTCCTTATCACCGCAGTATTTCAGCGGTCCTTGATGACAAAACGAGCCGTGAAGCCGTTGCTGCGCTCCGGCCATTCGATTTGAGCCTCGACCAGGCGCAGAATGCCCAGCAGTTCCATGGTGCGACCGGTGAGCTTGGCCTCGACGATGGGCACCGTGACATCGCGGCCTTCGACATAGTCTTCGCCCTGGCGGCCGACAGAGAACTCGTAGGAGAGTTCCTTGGTCGGGTCGTTCTCCACCTGCTCCAGCAGCTCCTTGAGCACTTCCAGAACTGCCAGGCGCTCGATCAGCGCAGCTTGCGCCGCGGGACCGGCGTAGTTGCGCAGGCCATCCAGCAGCCGTTCAGCCCGGGCAACCGGGTCAGCGCACTCGCCGACGCTCTTGAGGTGGCCGGCCAAGACCGCTTCGAGAACGGCGCTGGCCGACATGAGCGTGCTCGACAGGAAGGAAATGGCAAGTTCAAGTTTGGCTTTCATGATTTCTCCACGAAAAGTGAATAACGGAACGATGGAACACTGCGATGGTGAACAACTCCATCGCAGGTAAAGCTCAAAGAAAGATCGGCCCTCTACTAGCGACCGCGATAGCCCATCAAGAACGCATCTTCGCAGTCGGCGTAGTGATGGGGCAGCTCGCGCACCACCTCGAAACCCAGGCGATGGTAGAGCTTCTGAGCACCGAGATTGCTTTTGCGCACGTGCAGAGTGACATAGCAGCGCGCCCGGTCAGCCAGCGACAGAATCATCTCGCGGCCGAGACCCAGACTGCGACACTCCGGCTTCACTGCCACGTGTGCCACGTGCAGTCGATCCGGCTGCTTGACGTAGAGGATGTAACCCACCACCTTGCCATCGAGCAAGCGCACGCGACCAGAATTGCCACACTTGACGGCGAAGCGCAGGAAGTCGAGAGGGCCCCAGGGATGAGCAAAGCTAGCCTTCTCGATGGCTAGCATTGAGCGTAGGTCGCCGAGCCAGGAGATTTGACGCAAAGAAACGTCAGCTTGAACAGCCAGAATTGCTTCCATGATAGATCCTCTCAACTAAGTTAAAGGCTGACTGGCAGCCCTTAGGCCGCAGGTCAGATCAAGTCAAAACCGAACTGCTGTTCGCTCTACTCATCGTCCGGCACACGCGGCAGGCGCACCCGGGGCGGCACAGCGGTGAGGGCGAGCAGACCGAACAAGACCACGCCAGCCCAGGGGTACCAGGCATCAGTCATCTGCGTGCCGACGAAGCACATCGCGGTCAGCAACATGGCAAACGCCCGCAAGCCTTCATCGGATGGCGACGGCCACGAGAAGACGAAGGGAACGGCGGCCACGAAGACCATGAGGCCGGCAGCGGGAGCGACGAAGTAAGCGGCGGCAATGCCAGCCAGGAAAATCAGCCAGAAGATGGCTTGAAAAAAGCGACGCATGTGTTTCCTTGGTGATGTAGGCGCTTGTGCGCACGGAGTTGACATGAATGAGCGGTTGCGGAGGGCGGGCCGACGAGTCAAAAGAGCTGGAGGTCGGTAAGGTCCAACAAGCTGACCATCACTTCCACCACAAACAAGAAAAACGCCCATGACGGTTGGTGGAAAGCCAGCCACAAGTACCCTGCGGTGAGGATGAAGAAAACGAACACAGCCACGAGATTACGCGTGCTCGGCTTCTGGCCCATCGCTCTCTCTCGGTAAATGGCTGTGCAGCAAACCAGGAAGAGAAACAAATGGAAGATCACGAGAAATGCGGCGAAGGCAATCATTTCGGGTCCTTATGCAGTTATGAGAAGTTGCAGCATTGCAGTGACCAAAGCAGCAAAAAAACAGCTGGCCGATTACCAAACAGAATTCTGTCTGAAAAAGAAGCTAGCGTTGGTGCTGTTTTTGTGTTTACAGGTCTTGTGGAAAATCTTTGGGAGAAAAATAGGGGGATATAAAACACCCTAATTAAAGACCTGTAAGAAGATCAATCATGAGTAATTTCCCGAATAACAGGCGGAATAAATGCCATACAAGCTTGGCGAAGTTAGTGCGCGCGCGAGAGGCTGCAGAGTTGGCACTTCCAGGCCGAAGCAGAAGACAGCGAGTATCAACGCTCTAGCAAAGCCGTGCGAGAGAAGAGAGAAATCAATGGCAAATCAGAAGCAAACACAGCTAGCACAGCGCCACCACCCGCGGTGGCATGAAAACAAAGATACGCTACAAGGCAAAATCTGCCTTGTAGCGTAGTATCCAATTATTGAAGAGCAAGAATCAACTGATAACTTCTCTGATTCAAGTATTGTAAGTAGCACTCTTGGCATTTTAAGGGCGAAGAAGTGGCAAGGAGAAAACATAGGAAAGAATCAAACGCTGCTCCAACTATATAGCTCAATAGACAAAAAAAAGACCTGCGTATTAGGATATTGCAGCATACTGAACTGGTGGGCATAGAGCAGCCGCGGAAAGAGTTCGGTCAAACAATTCCGACCACTTGTATCGACGGTTGAACCGAAATGCAAATTCATTCAAGAACCGTTGCAGATGCGCTCTTGAGCAGTATTGGTGATAAGTGCCCATCAGGAATCGGCGGAGCAGGGATATTACTCTGTCAACGTTCTCGAGGGCCCCTTGCTCATCATAGTTTTTGCCGATGGTGTCCATATTGAGTTTGGCAGCCAGTC
>CALROJ020000041.1:0-61051 GCA_943369735.1 bacterium Ga0077546 | reverse complement strand
TGCTCGACAATCGCCTCCGCAGCAGCCTGCAAAATCACTAGATTTTAGGCACTGGTGAGCTTCTGCGACTGATAAGGTTTCTTTTGGCCGCTACTTGGGTATATATCAGGAGCGAAATACTTGTCCGTTTGTCCTTTGACATGGCCCCTCTGCAACTTTGATATTGGAGACATTATGGGTAACGATAAACCAGTTTGCGAATCGCGCGAGCACGTTAAACAAGCCGAAGCTGTGAGAGATTCTGACCGCGGCTTTGTCGATTGGGTTATGGATGAAATTGGTTTACCGAAAGAGAAAGCGGATCTTTCAAAAGTCTCCTGTATACCAAAAGAGCAGTATGAAGACTCACTTCGGCCGAAGCTTAATAAAGCAGAAAGCGCCAAAGTTGAGCAGAATGTAGCTGACATGACTAAGGCAATTAACACGGGCGACTTGACTAAAGTTGGTGAGCTCTTCAATCGCCTCGCTCCAAGAGCAGAAAACGGTGCCAAACCTGACGAATTTTTCAAAAGGTCCGGAGTCAAAATTGCTGACGAGACTTTTTATCAGCTAAACAAAGAACTTGGTAAGCAAGGAATTGATTTCGACTACCGTTCTATGGGTGTGTACTCTGGCGACAGGTCACCTTCATTGATTATCTCCCGTGAACACAAAATTGACCAACTCAACACGGAGCATTTAGAGCTTACCCTTCAGGGCGGCACCATGAAAGATTTCATCAAACATAGTGCAGCTGAAAGAGTAATCATCCGTGATATTGGTGGGCCCGGTTCGCCACCGTCTGAGTATATTCGGCAACCCATTGTAGGCGTCGGCGGAAAGACTGCAGCAGAGACCGCTTATCAGGAAATTATGCTACCTTACCGTGCCGCTCACCGGCAGAAATAGCTCACTGCATTTTTTCAAATAGTTTGCCATTGATTGAGAGTCTATCTGGTGACTTTAGGCTTCGATTGTCTAAATGTTGGGGGAAGATTGTACAAGAGGTATGGTCACCGCCAAAGTTAAGCTCTAGGTCATTTCCTGAAAGTAAGTAGCTGCCACTCTGTTTTTGGACTGAAAGCTTAGTGTCTTTTTTTTCAAGATTTACTTTGCCATCGGCAGTGAATGAATAAATGACCGGCGTAACTACAGGCTTTCCTTGAACGACAACTATTTCGGGATGAGCATAAGTGCCATCTAGCTTGGCATTATTGGGGAATGTCGGGGCTTTATCTGCCACCATACCGTTAAGTTCTAGATTGTTGCCCTTTCGTCTGAGTTTCCAGGTTACAGTCTGCGCGTTAGTGCCATTCCATTGAAAAACAATGGTGTCGCCAATGATGCCATAGGTGCCGCAGAGATTCGGACTCTCTTTGATGGCTTTCGACCAGTCTAAATGGGCAGGGCCCTCTGGTGGCAGACCATGATAGACCCGGCCATCGGCAAAGAAATAGAATATTTCCTCTTGGCAAATTAAACTCTTGCCTTCAAAGCTCTGGCCAAAGCGTGTGAAGAGGCCACTCAACACTTTTGCTTTGTTGCCGGCTACGGCCGAGGCCGACAAGATTGTCCTATTGGTTTTGCCGCTCGATTCTGTCTCCTTGATAGTTTTGCTCTTGCCAAGATCTGCACTGCTTCTGACTTCTGCTGTAGTTTGAGCGGGAAATACTAGTTTAATTTGTCTGGCCGATATAACGAATCGCTCGTTGCCCTTGAACTGATAAGAAGGCAGCATTTGTACCGTGTATTTATTTTTGACTATGGCAATGATGGTGGCAGGCAAGGGAATAGTGGTATCAGATGTAGTTACTGTCACCTGGTCGCCAACTTGAGCCGCGAGACTAGGTTTTGCATGGGCTACGTTGCTCTGACATAAGCTAGCTAATATCAGTATTAGCGAACCTAAATGAGTGCCAATTTTTGCTAGTGACATTTGGTCCTCAAGAATTTCTCTAAGCTTAAATGAAAAGTGCTTAAAACAGAACTTCCCCCTCGTAGGACGAAGGGGAAGACATGTTGTGGTGGATTAGGTAAGGAGGAGGCGGCACGAGCGGTAAACCCGCCGGTGCTTCATATTTCAATCATACCAGCGAGGCTTAGCAGGAGCTGTTAAAAAACTTGAAGAAGGACTTTGCAAAGGCCGCAGGACGAGAACCTTAGATTTCTTTAACAACTACTGCTAGGTTTTACGAGTTTGTCCAAGGTGAAGTTGCTTGGCCAGATCCTTGGCCTGCCACTTGACTATTTCTGCCTGGATAAAGGAAATCGAGAGCGCCAAGGCCGAGATCTGAATTTAGTGATTCAGATGGTGTAGGCATGCCGGCGAGAGTATCGCCATAAGGCACATACGGAGTTTCGACCACTGGTTTAGCCGGTGGGGTGATACGAATATTTGAAGGGCAAAATACATAAACTTGCTCGCTCAGTTTATGGAAATCGCCGTCTAGTGCAGCTGAGGCACCAGCGACAAAATCAACTAGGCGACTAGCGTCTAGCTTTTTCATATTTTCTAGCGATATTGTGGTGGCAGCGCGCGAACGCAAGCACTCAACAATCTCTAGAGCTTCTTCAAATGATACTGGGCTGAATATTGAAATCTGGGTGCCTAATCTGGTTGGTGCGTTCTGGCGAACGGAACCCAATGCCATCATGCGACGATCTTGCAGGGCTGGGAAGAGATCGATTTCTCTTTTGCCAGACTTGGTCTCGTTAGCAAATATAGGTTTGTCCTGTGGGCTGTCTCTGTAGTCGTCAACCATGGCTTTCCCTTTTTTATGCTTGGAAATAAATACTGATTGCTATCAATTTTAGTCTTTTCTCCAAAATGCGCAAGAGGCACCACAAATGGTGACAACTGAGGCGAGAGATGCATTTTGCTATTTATTGTATATGCACCGCTGGTGGCTATAAAGGTGTATCGGGTAGATAAAGAGAGGCAAGAAGCTCACAGGCACGCATGTCATCGACAACAGTAACCTTAATGTTGTTATTTGAACCAGCAAAAATAACTACTTCGTGGCCAAAATGTTCCAAAATTGCCGCATCATCAGTAACACCAATTCCGAGCGCGGCGGCCTCTTGGTGACACTGCCAGAGTAGGTCGAAAGGTGCCGCCTGCGGGGTTTGCACTGCAAACAAATGCTCACGGTTAATTGTCTGGCAAATTTTATCTTGTTCGACTCTTTTTAAGGTATCAGATACTGGCGTGGCAATTGTACAGGCACCTCTAGCGGTGACTGTCTCTAGGGCATTGTCGATTGTTTTGGCTGAAATAAAGGGCCTGGCGGCATCGTGCACCAATACAAAGTCAGGCTTGCCAAGATCCGATAGTTTGCTCAATCCTTTATATACAGATTCTTGCCTGGTGCTACCGCCAGCAATGACTGATATTCTCGACGCAAACTGATCGGGATATATTACTTCTAGTTCGCGCCTAATTTCATCGACGAAGTAAGCCGGTACTGTCACCACTATGTTTTCAATTCTGTCGTTTTTATATAGCCTGGATAGCGACCATATATACAAACGATATCCATTGAGGGGCTGAAATTGCTTTGGCTCCGACGGACTATTTGCTCGAATATCTGCTTTGGCGTCTGATTTAATTTCTGATGCAGTGGCCGTATCAGTTTGATGAGATTGACTGGCAAATCTACTACCAGAACCACCAGCAACTAAGACAGCGCTATAAGAAAACTGCCTTGCTTCTGGTACTGTCTGCAATTACTTGACCCTAACTTATATCCCTGGCTAATATCCAGTAGTTGGTACTTCTTGCACTGGCATAACTGAAAGAGACTCTAAAGCTGATTGATTTTCAACTTCAGTGTTAGTTTCAACTTCAGTGTTAGTTTCATCGGCGGCTGGTGAAACGTCATACACATGATTGTCCGTATCTACGGCTGCTTGAATCTGTGCTTCTGTGTCAGCGTCAAGTCCATTGATTGATACTGGAGCATCGAATAGCTCCAGCTGGACATCTTTTTGCAGAGAAACTTGCTCTTCTTCTGGACGATCTTTATTGGTGGCAGTTTCTAATTGATGACGCCAGGTTTGACCGTCTTTCGATAGTCTGAAATATTCTTGGAACTTTTTAGTGGTTGTGAGCAAGGGTGAGCGACCGTCCTCACGACGATGGATCAACTCGCGTGCGATCAATTCTTTGATGTGATCGTAGGCACCAGCTCCACGTAATTTAATTACTTCAGATTGGGCTACTGGTTGCTTGATGGCAATTGCTGAAAGAGTTCTCACCAACGAAGTTGGTAGTTCAAATGGTGCAAATTCATCAACGAGACCGGAGAACTCGTCTTTGACCTGTAGCATATAGCCGTCTTCATCGGCAATTTCGAGAGCGCTATTGCGAGTCTCGTAGTCGTTGATTAGCTCAAGCATGGCTTTGCGAATGTCTTGCACGTCTTGATTTAGCGTGCGAGCAATTACCGCAGCCTTGATGGGCTTGTCGGTTAAAAACAGAAGTGCTTCAATGTGATTTTTTAGGCTCATGGCGCTGTCAGCTCTCTGTGATGGTACTACTGCTAGTGCTAATGATATTACTAGAATCACTGGCAGTGCTAGATGGACCGACCGGTAGAGTCAAGAATAAAGGTCCGTAGAATGTCTCTTGCTCTAGATCTATCTTACCTGCATTTGACAAAAATAGTGCGGCTAAAAATACTTCAACCCAGTCTTGCTTTACAGACAGTTTTAAAACTAACTCAAAAACTTCTATACCCTGCCCACTGAGCATGTTTTGAATAATCCACTGTTCAATCAATTCAATAGATTCTTGAATATCTTCATCGTGAGCAAGATCAAGAATATCGTCGTAAGCATTTACTTCATGGTGATCAGATAAGTCGATTGTCGCTTTTGGCTTCTTCTGCTGTCTAGTTTTTTCGACTTTTTCTGCTTCACGCAGAGCAGCGATCAGTTGTTCGAGGGTTACTTTACGTTCGCGAACCTGGGTCTTCTTCCGCTGTGCTCGTCTAACAATCGCCCCTTCTAAATCTTTGAAGGTGAGCTGTCTACCAACTTCTTGTTTGTTAGAGTCATAAAGAATCGGACCGCCTTCATCATCGAAATCAAGAAAGTCGTCAGCAATCGGATTGAGGCTGCTATTAGCTAAAGATAATAGTGCTTCTGCTTTCATGCGCAAAAGTACTGCCGCATGGAAAATTACTTTGCCACTGAGGCGTAAACTCTCTTTAGGGTTAGCAGCAATGGCTTTGAGGAACTTATCGCAGACATCGATGATATCGACGTTCTTTGGATCGATTTCACCTTTCTCGGCCATCTTCACCAGAATCTCAATACCTGAGTCTGGTTCGCTCTTAAAGGCATAATCGTTACCGGCACGAATGACATCGGTCGATTCTGGTTGCATGAGGTCGGTGCCCAAGCCAGCAGCCAGTGGTGCTAAAGCTGGATCGGCCAGGAGCTCACCAGTTAATTCGGCTGGCATTTGAGCAATAATTTCGGCTCTGGTTAGCGGAGCAAAATCAGAGGTAGGAGATGGTGGGGCAAAAGACTCAGTGGGAAAAGTTCGGGTACTGAGCGGGCTCGCTTTTTTGCCAGCAGGTTTCTTGGCTCCTGGCTTGGGTGAATCAGCAGAGTTAGACGAAACGTCGCTTGTGGGTGTAACTTTTTTTCGGCCTCTAGTAGGAGGCTTTAGTGCCCCTGCTAAATTCTGAATAGTCACATCGTTAAATATGTCACTGCTCATGCACTAAGCTCCAGCTGCAACAGGAAGTTGTGATTCATCAGGCAGCTGCACTTCTTTGATGCCGACAACCCGTGAGAAGCCATCGGCTCTTAGTGATACACCGATAGCATGATCGGCATTTTCAATCATCGGACGACGCAGGCTGACGACCACGAACTGAGCACTGGCAGACTGAGTCTTGACCATGCGCGCCAAGCGTTCGGCATTAGCACCATCAAGCATCATATCGACTTCGTCGAAGGCATAGAACGGAGCTGGGGCAAAGCGCTGGAAGGCAAACACAAACGATAGAGCTGTCAGCGATTTCTCTCCACCTGATAGGGCTTCAATGCGTTGCATCTTCTTATCGCGCGGTTGCGCTCTAATAATTAAGCCGCCTTCAAATGGGCTCTCAGGATTTTCTAGCTCTAAGCGGCCGGTACCATGAGATAGTTCAGCAAAGATATCTTGGAAGTTGGCATTGATAGCTGTGAAAGCTTCCATGAAGTTTTCTTTTTTCAGTTGGCCATAGCCCAAAATGCGGTGGTCAATTTGCTCACGCTCGTCACTGAGAGTCTCTAGGTTTTCTGCCAGCTCTCTTTGGCGCTCTTCTGTCTGGTTGTAATCTTCTAGAGCCTTCATGTTGACTGGCTCTAAGGCGCGCATGCGGCGCTCTAACCTCTCTACTTGCTGTTTGAGCTGCTCAACTGTGCCGGCATTAGGCGGCTCATAGTTGGGGTTTTCTGCCAGAATCAAAGCAATTTGTTCTTTGACCACGACTAATTGCTGCTCAATTTCATAGTGAGTCATCTTGCGCTCATTTCTATGTTCTTTGACGCGAATTAGTTCTTGATCAATCTTTGTGCGCTCAATTTCAGAAGCAGTCACTTTCTCGTGAATGTCTTCTTTAGCCTTACGCATTGATTCCAGCTCGTCAGAGATAGCCGAGACTTTCTTCTCCATTTCGCCAATGGCAATACGCATGCCAGTGATAACAGCTTCGTGAGTCGGTCTTTGTGCTTCGAGTTCATCTAGCTCGGCACCCAATTCGTTGGCCTGTAGAGTAAGATTCTCGCGGTTGTTGATTTCAACGCGCTCTTCAGTTTCAGTGACGTCAATTAAACGCTGCAGCTCTTTGAACTCAGTTTCGACAGCAATTTGCGCTTGTCTTAGCTCTTCTGATTCGATGATCAGTTTTTCTAAGTGAGTCTTCTTGCCCTTGTCGCGTGCGCCTTCGAGCGAATCTTCTAGCTTGGTTATTTCAGCTGTAAGCAGCTTAACCTGGGCTTCGACTTGCACGGCTTCTTGATCGATGACATCCATCTCATCGCCCTTGCTACGCAATTGCGGCTTGATGCTCTCGACATCGTCTTCCATGTTTTTGACAGACTTGCGGTTGTTGTCAAGCTCGGCAGACTTCTGAGCTAAGACTTGGCGAGCACTGTTGAGCTTGCCCCGCTCATCATTAAGTGCTGTCTCTAACTCTTTCAGTGAATCTTTGAGCCAGCGCACTTGGTCAGCCAAACTCTTAGCTGTTTGCTTAAGAACAGCTAAATCTGTTTCGCCGCGATTGCCGAAGTGCAGTTTGCCTTTGTTGTCGTTACCGCCAGAGATACTACCTGATTTGTCGAATAGCTCGCCGCCGAGAGTGACCATACGTGCTTGGTTTAGAAGCTTTCTAGCGTTCTCCATGGTGTCGACAATAATTGTCTGACCACAAGCATATTGGAAGGCTTTGACAAATTTAGGATTGAAATCAATGAGATTGTAAGCAAAATCAATGATGCCTGGACGATTGGGCAGTAAACCCGGAGGCTGAGTTTGAATCTTATTGAGCGGTACGAAAGTAGCACGACCGGCTTGATTGGCTTTCAAATATTGAATGCAGTCTTGAGCCACTTGGTCATCGTCGACAACAATATGACCTAATCTTGGGCCGATAGCTGTCTCTAAAGCAGTGGTGTATTGATCATCCACAGTGCCCAGTTGGCCAATGGTGCCGTGTACACCGGGAATATTGGCCGACAGAATTGCTTCAACTGCCCGGCCATAGCCAGATTCGCCAGCTACTTCGCGGGTAGTTTCAAGTTCGATTAAGCGGCGATTGACCGTATCTTGGGCATGGCGCTTCGATTCAATTTCTTCTCGTGTGCCAGCTAGCTCGCCTTCATATTGCTGTAGTGAGCGCTCGATACCGGCTACCAGAGCTTGGTGATCGACGAAATCTTTCTCTTGCTTGCTCAGTAAACCCTTGGTTTGAGCCGATTTTGTAATTTGCTCAGTGGCCTTGGTGCGCATGGCATCAAGCTCACGCTCAAGCGATTCACGTCTTGTGCGCAGTTCTGTTTTCTTTACTTCAAGAGTGTGACGATCGTCTCTGAGCTTTTGCAAATCACCATGCAAGTTAGATATTTTGTCAGAAGACTTGTCTTTCTCTTGGCGGAGAACTTCAATTTCAGCCATCACGGCGCTAAAGGCGCCTTGCCGCTCCATCAAGCCGATGCGCACGGCCTGCTGGTCAGTTTGATGTTGCTTCTTCTGTTTTGAAATGTCAGAAAGGTGCTTGTCGATAGCCTTAATTTGGCCACCAATTTGCTTCGACTGTTTGGATTTTTCACCAATGACGCCGTTCAAATTAGAGAGCTTGTTCTCTTCGCGAGTTAGTTCGCCTCGTTTTGTCTCAAGTTCTTGACGCAATAAGAGCTGCTCATTGCCGCCTTTTTCGCGAATTTCTTGATCGATGCGGCCCATTTCGGTACGCAGGCCAAGCAAGTTGACTTCGGTTTGGTGAAGCCGTTCGATTAGCTCTTCTTCTTTTTTATTGAGCTTCTCGATTTCTCTAAGCTCAATGGCACATCGATTCTCTAGATCGGCAGAACGGACAAAGACGAGATCGCGCTCGACTACTTCTTTTTGGTTCTTCAGCTCAAGATACTTTAGAGCCTGATCTCGGTCAGTTTTTAGGGTTTCGAGTCGAGAGAGAATCTCAGTGAGAATGATTTTCTGTTGTTCAATTTTTTCGCCAACTGACTCAAGCTCGTTTTGAGCCTGATCAATACGGCGGTCGAACTCAGCTACGCCGGCCAGTTCGTCGATGATTTTACGACGCTCGGAGGCGCTCATGGTGACGATGCCGGTGACGTCACCTTGCATGATGACGTTGTAACCAGTGGGGCTGACGTTGTATTTAGTCAGCTCTTCATGCACTTCAGTTAGCGTGGCAACGCGACCATTCAGTATATAAGTAGATGTATAGCCGGTATCTTTGACGCGAATTCTACGGGTAACTTCAAGCTCAGCACCGTCGTCGTGGCAGAAGCGCACACGCACTTTGGCTTCGGTTTTGCCGCTCAAGTTATTGAGCAGATCGGGCAGTCTTTCAGCCCTCATAGTTCTTGTGGAAGATAAGCCCAAGGCAAATAGCAGGCTGTCAATGATGTTTGACTTGCCTGAACCGTTGGGCCCGGAGATGGTCGTGAAGCCATCTAAAAGAGGGACTAACGTTTGCTTCCCGAATGACTTGAAGTTATCAAGTTCGATTTCTTTGATTCGCAAAGATACACCTGAATGATGCTAGAGATGGCACCCTATTGCCGCATTAGACTACACACTGCATTTAGTGTCAAGAGTAGACAATACGTAGCATGACAATATTATCCCGAAATTGCCGTGCTGTCATCATTTTGGCCAAAAAAGCCGATTTTTCTCCGACTTTCTTTTGCTTGAGCACCACTTTTTGATCGATTGAATATCTGTTTGGGTAGATTTGGCAATATTATGGCTGTCTAGCTCCTAGACTGTGTTTATCTAAGCTACTGCACCGCTGGTGGTGAGGGGCATTCAGTAGTTGGTCTGTTGTTAGTTGATATTCACGGATATATCTATAGGTGTTTAACAGCTACTTTATGCCTTCTTGCATATGCTAAGCCGATAGCTAATGGCTAGAATTAAGCTAATTTTGAGTTTTACAGGCTATAGAAAGAGTATGGCCAAACAGATATACTTTTCTTGTAGCTATTTGGTGTTCCGGTGTCTCAATCTCATACTTCCAGTCAAATTGGTGATTTGCTCGTCGCAGCAGGTCTTGTTTCTCCAGACAGTATTGAATCAGCCCTTGTTATGTCGAAGGGGCGCAAAAGCCCGCTGGGTAAGGCCTTAGTCGAGTCTGGCCTAGTCACCGAGAGGGAGCTCAATGGCACTCTTCAGGCCCAGAATCTAATTAGAGAAAGATTAATTAGCCCGGATAAGGCCGGTGAAGTTTTGAAGCTTATGCGGGTCAATGGGGAGACATTTGTCGATAATCTCTTCTCAATTGGTTGCGAAATTGAGCACATTAACTTTGGCCGCAATCTAGGCAAACTTTTTGTCGATGCTGGGACGATTTCGCCCCATAAGCTTTCTCTCGCACTTGAGACAAGTATATTATCGGGCCTGCCCATCGTGCGTGTGTTGGTACTGCAGAAGTCAGTCAATGAAATGGTGGCCTATGCTGGTTTAACCGCACAGCTTTTGGTTAATGAGCGCAAGATTGGTTATGACCAAGCTGTTGGGGCGCTAAAGTTATCTCATATGCATAACGAGCATATAGAAGAGATTCTTGAATTTGGTGGCTTGAAGCGTTATCGCGAAGAAAATTCAGTGCGCTTGGGTGAGCTATTCGTTCTCTCTGAGCTGATTTCGGAGCTTGATCTACTTTCATGTGTTGAAAAAAGCATGGCTGAAGCTAAACCCTTAGGGCAAGTGCTGGTAGACGAGGGAATTATCAGTGAACTGATTGTTTCGTCTGCTTTGCGGGCCCAAAAGTATATAGCTGAGGGTACTGTAGACCCTGTTCGCGCCGCTCAGATGCTTGGTTTGTGCGCTAAGACCGGCCGGCCCCTTGAATTTTCAGTCGAAGAATTGGCAGCCATGAAACCAGTTATGGTGCGACCATTTAGCGAACTAAAAGAGAATCTTAGCCTCGTCGATATGATCGAAATTGTCGGTATCGTCAATAGCGCAGAGCTTGAGCAGGTAAGGCTTGTAGAGCAACGAGAAAGTGAGCAGCTTGAGCAGTTTTTGGTTAATCGCGGCTTTGTTGATCAAGAAAAACTCGATGCTATTAAAGCTGGTCACGCTCTTATATCTCAAGGCGTGCTTACGGCCGAACAGCTTATTTTTGCCTTCCATGTCTGGCTCTGGCGGCGCGGCGACTTTGTTTCGACCCTCAACCTCTTAGGTTGGAAAGCTTGATCGAGTTTTTTCTTGTCCATTAGTACTAATGCTATTCCTTATATATGGCGTATGAATTGCCCAAGAAAATCATAAAGAACTGCGTCTATGAATTTGCTGTGGCGTTGACTGCGCAATTGTCTGAGCTTGGATTTTGCCAGTTGGCGCCAGTTCTTAGCCCAGCAGCTCTGAGCTTGCTAGAGCTTGAAGACAGTGAATTGATCTACCTAGAGCAGTCAATTCTTGACTGGCAAGTTCGTGGTGAGTCTGTTGCCATAAGTATTTTACGCAATGGCGAGACCGTGATTGTTATTAATGTGAATGTGCGCAAGCCTAGAGGTGGCCGCTATCACTATGGTGTCTATATGACTCTGCTGCACATTCCCACTAATCGAATTCTCTCCCTGATTCAGAGGCGACCCATCGATCCGCTTTACTGGACAGATTTGTGCGGTCCGATTGGGCAGTATTTCAGAACGGTAGCCAATGATTTGCCTGATTTTTCCTCCCGCAATCTATCCAAAGACATCTGGCACGAGCATGGCGTCAAGATTCTCGACTACTACTTAGGTGGTATCAAAAACGATTTACTGCCGCAGATTACAGAGCCCTGGCTGGCGAAAGACCTTTTCCTCTTCTGTCAAAAACACATAGATGAACGAGCGGTGAGAAAAGTGTTTCCACTATTCAATAAGTATCGTCCGCTTCCTACTCCTTCGCCTTATAGACCTGAGGTAAGACCTGTTGGACGTGTGTCTGAAGTTATTTTGTCTGCTCTGGCTGGCTATCCAGACTTTGGCGTGGAGAAGATAAAACATATTTTGGAGGAGCAGGAGAGGAGGGAGGCAATGGTGCCAGATCCCGAAACGCGCAGAAGAAGCTTCATTCCAGTTGCAGGCGATATGGAATATATCGACGACAACTTTTTGGATCAGTATCTCGACCTCGTCAAAACTGTTCCTAAAGAGTCTTGAATAGTTTTTCGGCCTGTTCTTTTTCAGCCCCATTGCTGTCTTCGATGAAGCGCACTAGCTGTGCTTTTGCCTCTTGTGGCTTTTTCTTTTGTACATATAGTAGCGCTAAGTTATAGCGCGCTTTACTATATTTTGGTGCTAGAGCAATAGCCTTTGTATATTCTTCGATAGCTTCATCAACTTGTTTTTTTTCTGACAGGACGAAGGCGCGGTTATAGTGGCAGACAGGCTCTTGGGGGTATTGCTTGACCCATTGTTGGAGATACTTGAGCAAGTCTTTATCTTCATTCATGATGTCTAGCACTTTCATCAGTGGCAAAAATACTTGCCTTTTTTCAGCAAAACTAGAGCTCACTTCTAGTGCTCTCTCAAATTGTAGGCGCCCGCCAAGAAACTCTTTATTGTCCATATGCAGCTTGCCTAGGGCCATATGAGAGTCTGGGCTTTGCGGAAAATCGCGGGTGGCAAGGGTGGCTGTCTTTATTGCTTCATCAAGATCGCCCATTTTAGATTGACACTGGGCTAGCTTTATCAATGAGTCTGGGTTGGCTTTATTGAGGCTGGCTGCCTGTTTTAGATAAACAACAGCTTGTTTGTAATTTTCATTTTGCATGGCTAGGTCACCAGCCATGGTGAGTGCCCCAGGGTTGCTCGGGTAGCGTTTGACTATTTCAACGACTAAGGCTTGGGCCTTTTCTTTCTCTCCTAATTGGCTGTAGGCCATTGTTTTAGCTCTAAGAAGTGCGAGGCCGAGTCGGCCCGGTAGATTACCCTCGAATTTCTCAAGAATATTCAAGGCTGACGAAGCATCTTTATTCGCAAGTAAAATATTGGCCATATTAAGCAGATTGATCGGGTATTTTGCTGGACTTTGTAGCCAAGGCGAAGAGCTGGAGCCTTTCTTTATAGCGGCAGCGGCAGCGTCAAGATTGCCGCTCAGTGCCAAAAGGCAGAGTTGATTGTTCTCAATTCGTGCTTGAGCGGTGGCACTAAATTTCTGATTGCCTTTATTTGATTCTGACTGTTTCGCTATGGCGTCGGCCATATGGCCTGCCAGAGCCAAGTCAAAGGCTTGCACAAGATTGCAATCTACAGCATTGATCTTGTTTAAAAGTGTGCCTTCTCCTTCTGCTACTGGCGGAGAGCTAAATTCGTCTAGTACTTTCACATCATTGGCAGCATTGCCTAAAATCATTTGCTCTGCTTGAAAGCGTGTCTGAGCAAGTCTTTTGTCGTCTATTGAACCTTTTAATTTAGGGCCAACCGTTGGTGCATTTGTCTGGCCAAAGGCCTGATAGCGGCCGAGCAGCAGATGCAGTTGCTCCGTCTGAAAGGGCAAGCTGGCATAGACATCGGCGCCCCCTTCTTCTTTTGCTAAGAGATGAACAGCCAGGCGCTTATCGCTCTGCAGCCTACGCTTCAATATGCGATTGGCATATACCGCAGCGCTGTCGGTTTGCTTTTCTTCGCTAGAACCAGGTTCGGAAAATGTAAATTGCGCCCTGGCAGGTAAAGCCAAGATCTGCTGAACCATAATCAGCAGGCAGCTAGCAGTCATAATTGAGTGAGTAATAAAAGCTTTCATCTATTTGAAATTATATCTATACTGTCCCCTTTAGGCTTTAGCCAGTTTAGGCTTAGAGCATTAGGCTCAGGGTACCTTTTTGAACTACGCAGTAACTTTTGAACTTGAAGCTGAATGTCCCTGGTCAGGGGCGCGAGCAGGTAAGTTTCATACCCCCCATGGTACGGTCGAAACTCCCGTATTTATGCCAGTGGGCACTAATGCTGCCTTGCGCGCACTGACTTTTGAGCAAACTGCCGATTGCGGCGCTCAAATTGTGCTTTCCAACTCTTATCATCTCTATTTGCGCCCTGGCCATGAGCTGATCAAAGAAGCTGGCGGCCTGCACAAATTTATGAATTGGCATAAACCAATTCTCACAGACTCTGGTGGGTTCCAAGTCTTTAGCCTTGATGAATTGCGCAAGATAACCGACAAGGGCGTCTTCTTTAAAGACCACCGGGGCGGCCGCGAGCACTTTATCGGACCCGGTGAGTCGATGACAATTCAAAACGCCATCGGCGCCGATATCATTATGGCCTTTGACGAATGTGTCAAGAATCCCGCCACTTTTGAAGAAGCGCAAGCAGCAATGGAGCGCACTCACCGTTGGCTCGAAATCTGTGTTGACAAGCACGCGCGCAGTTCCGATCAGGCTCTGTTTGGCATTGTTCAAGGCAGCATCTATGAAGATCTGCGGCGCCAGTCGGCAAAAGAAGTAACGGCTTACGACCTGCCGGGCTTTGCCATCGGTGGTGTGGCCGTGGGCGAGGACCGCAAGACCATCGAGAATGTGGTGCTCTATACCACTCCTTTGTTGCCGCGCTTAAAACCACGCTACTTAATGGGCGTAGGCACTCCCTGGGACATCATCTATGCCATCAGATGCGGTATTGATATGTTTGACTGTGTCTCACCCACCCGCTTGGCTCGTCACGGTGCGGCCTTTACTAAAGATGGACGTATCTCTTTGAAGAACTCGCCATATAGAAAAGATTGGGGTCCAATCGATAGTGAATGCACTTGTTCAACTTGTGCCAATCACAGCCGCGCTTACTTGCATCACTTAGTTAGACAAAATGAGATGGCCGGAGCAATGCTGCTCAGCATTCACAACGTCAGCTATTTAATTGATGAGGCACAGAACTGCCGCAAAGCTATTCTAGAAGGTCGTTTTCAAGACTACTTTAGTCGTTGGTCTTCAGCTCGTGAACATCCTGAGCTTCTATAGACTCGACATTTTTAGTTTCAAGTAGAACTGGATCAAGGTTCTCTTTGTCGCTGACAATGAGCTTAGGTTGATCGCTGCTGCTGGCAGGAGCGCCCATTTGACCTTTGAGCATCATCAATTCCATTTCGATATCGGTCTTGCCTTCGAAATTTTTGAATTGTTTGTCGAGTTGATCGCTGCCTAGTTCGCCTAGGGCGGCTGCTTTGGCCTCACGCTCGAGCACTTTGGTTTCCATGCGCTCAATAACGTTCAAGGTGCCATTTGAATTGGTTTTCGAGAGAATTTCGTTGGCTTTCATGGTGGCCTTGGCAGCCTTGTCGCGGGCAATTAAAACTTGCTTTTTGGTGTGAGCCTTTTGCAGCTCATTTTCAAGCTCAGTGAGACGCTGTCTCAGGCCAGAGGTAGCTTCCTTTTGTACTTTGAGCTGCTGCTCTAAATCTGTGGATGCTTGGGCATACTGTTGCTTTCTCTGAAGAGCTTGACGGGCTAGCTCATCGTTGTTCTGTTGAACAGCCATGGCTGCACGGTTCTGCCAAGTTGCTGCTTGGTCTTTATTTTTCTGCAACTGCTGCTCGAGCTGCTTTTCAGTGGCAATCGCTTGAGCGACGGCCTGTCTCACTTGAATTACATTGTTCTGTAAGTCGTTATAGGTCTGTTCTAGCATCATCTGCGGATCTTCTACTTTGCCCAGAATGGCATTGAAGGCAGCCTTGATGATTTGTGCAAGCCGATCGAACATCTACTGATAACTCCTATCACCTGTCTAGACTAATCCAGACCCAACTAGACTAAAGTCTATTCTAAAGATAAAGACTTAATACTCATAGCATGAATTTGCTCTTAGCATTTCAACTGCCATTGGTAGGTCTCTACATTTTCACTTATGCCCGGTTTTGCCGCTCAAAAGCTGTCTAAATCTAAAACATATTGTTTAGGGTGTACATTAGAAACAGCGCCGGTATTTAATGCCAATTCCCATGGGTATGTTGAAAACTTTATGAAGAATAAAAGCGACGATGCGATGGGCGGACTGGGCGCTCAAATTATGATGGCCTCAGAGCTTGGCTCGGCTATAGTCGTTTTGACAGTCGCTGGTTATTTTGCCGGAGCATGGCTGGACGGGCGTTTTCAGTCGTCGCCCTATGGGGTGATCGTGGGTATATCGGTTGGTTTTGGCCTGGGCATAGCCTTTGTGATAAAACGTTCAAATGATATGGATAAGAAGTCGTAAGCGGCTCTGCGGCGGTGCTGGGGGCTATTTGACAAATTTTCGCTAGAATCAAAGCTGCTTTGCTAGCGCTGATTCGGTCAAAGTCCATCTGCTATCATTTGAGCGTCTTTTCCTTGATTCCCGCTGGGCAAGCGTGGATGTAATCAAGTAGAGATTCGAAGCATAGCTTCAAAATTTTGTATGACTTACCTCTAAAAGAGCGGGAAATCTGAATGTTAGGCGAGAGTTTACCCTTAAAAGAATTAGTGCACGACCCATCGATCACTGGCATCCATTTGCCGTTTGATATGGGAACTGTGGGCGATATTCACGCCGACACCATCATTCTAAGCTGGACTGCTATGGCTCTGATTCTCTTGAGTTGCTCAGCAATCACTAGCAATCTCACGGTGGAAGGACCCGGTGGCAAAGGCCAAGGCATTCTTGAGGGGCTTTATACATTTATTCTAGATATCGCTAAAGGTTCAATTGGCGATCATCGCTACAAGCCTTACATGCCGCTTCTCTGTGGCTTGTTCATGTTTATTCTGGCTAGCAACTTGATTGGCATTTTGCCTTATCAAGTGCTTGAGCACATGTCTTGGTGGCCTCATGTTCACGGCAAGCACTTCGAAGTGGCTGCTGCTACCACCGATTTCAACGTTACAGCTGGCCTTGCTGGTCTTGCCATCATCACTTACTTGGGCTCTGGTGTGATGGCACATGGTCACCATTATGTTGGTCTTTTCTTCTGGAAGCCAATTGCTCCGCTAGAATGGCTCGATCTTGTGGTTCGCCCTGCCACACTGGCTCTTCGTCTTCTTTTGGTAATCACTGCTGACGAAATGTTGAGAAGTGCCTTCTTGGGCATGTGCCCAGTGATTCTTCCCTCCTTTGTAATGGCCTTCGAAGTCTTCATTGCAGTTGTTCAGGCCTTCGTCTTCACTCTACTTACATCGATTTATATCGGTGCGGCTGTTGCTGACCACCACTAAATTGCTGCAAGCAATTTGATTCATTTAGGTTCAGTTGCAGATTTAAGTTCGGTTTTACAATTCGATTTTTTTAGTAGCCAAGAGTCTCGCGTCAGCGGTGGTCTTGGCTACCTTTTGTCTAAATCGGCTGCTAGTGCAGCGTTTAGTTACTAACATCGTTAGGAAATTGTTCACTTTAATTAGAGCCTTTCTTGATGCTGTTTTAGGGATTTGCTTTAAAAGGGGCTTGGGAAGCCAGTTCTCGCAGTGCTTAATCGCATTTAAGCGCCAACTGGGCGATTTTGGGGCTTCTCGTTGACTGATATAATCAGTACGCCTTTTGAATGCGTTCCGCTATGGAGCGATAGTTCAAAATAGCTGGCGAAATTTTTCGATTGTGTTAAGGAGATTTTCTGTGGACCACCAACTGATTGCCCAGGCCGGAGCCGTCGCGGGCGGAATTGATAGTCAAACTGTAATCAGAGCAGCAGCCCTAATCGGCGCAGGTCTGGGAGCTATCGGCGTAGGCGTACCTGGTATCGGTATCGGTATCGCTGCTTCTAGAGCTCTAGAAGGTATGGCTCGTCAACCTGAAATGCAAGGCAAATTGCTTATCAACGGCATCATTTTCGCCGCTTTGATGGAAGCTCTTGGTCTGTTTGCATTCCTAGTTTCTCTTCAGCTCTTCGGTCTTGGCAAAACCCCGTAAACAGCGGTGTTAGAGTCCAATTGTTCTAAAGAGTTAGTAGTGGAATCAGAGAGTAATTCAAAAAAATGCTCGAGCTAAACGGTACAGTCGTCGTCCTTTTGATCAGTTTTCTAGCCTTTATTTGGGCTCTAGACTTGGTCTTTGTTAAGCCCGTGGCCAAAGTTCTGGAGGCGCGGGCTGCCAAAGTTGAGAAAGATTTGGAAGCTTCTAAGGCCTCGCGTGCCGAAGCTGATGTGGTTCTGGTGGAATACCAGAAGCGCTTAGTTGATGTGCGTAACCAGGCTCAGTCGATTATCAACGAGGGCGTCACCGCCTCCCAGAAACTACGTAGTGAAGAGATCTCGAAAGTGCAAGCTGGCGGTCGTCAGAAACTTGAGGCTGCACGAGTCGAGTTGGCTGATGAGAAGAAAGGTCTAGTTGATCAGCTTGTCGATCGTGAGATCGAGTTGGTCAACATCATGATGGGCAAGCTAATCGGTGCTAGTCATGCTGCCTCTGGTCTTGATAGAAGCCAGGTGAAGAAAGCTCTAGAGGAGGCCTGCTAATGTTTTTGTTTGCTGAAGTCGAGCATAACCAGCTCTTTGCTATGTTCGAAAACAATGTCATTAACTGGGTTCTGCTCGTTGCATTCTTCTGGTGGGTGATGGCCAAGAATCTTCCACCAGTCTTCAAAGCTCGAGAAGAGAGTATCAATGCCACTTTGGCAGCAGCTCAGAAAGCTCGCCTTGATGCTGAAGCCCTTCTCGAAAAGCAAAAGGCAGCTGTTGCCAATGCTGAGAAAGAAGCTGAGCAAATTATTGAAGAAGCTAAGACGATTGCTAAAGAGATGCAAGCCAATCTTGAAGCTCAGACCAAGAAAGACATTGCTGAAATGTTGGTTAAGTTCGAATCTGCTGTGGCTGGTGAGAGACAACTACTGGTCAACGAATTGCGTCAAGCCTCAGTCAAAGCTGCTATTGAGCTGACTCGCGGACAGCTAGCATCTCAGACCAGTGCTGAAGTGAAAGCTAATTTGCTCAATCAGTTTATGGAACAACTTGAAACTCTCAATACTAAGTCACTGGTTTCTTCCGGTGCCCTAGAATCTGTTTCAAAATAATCTGTAGCTAAATAAACCAGTAAGTAAAAATAAGGCCATTGACTAGATGAATACCGAACTACAAGGAATAGCCAGCTCATACGCCGAAGCGGTGCTTGATCTATCTAGTAAAAATGCTCAAGAAGAAAAGGTCTTGGAGGAACTGAAGATGGTCAATGCTGTCTTTGCTTCAGATAAAGACATGAGCATTATCATCAATCACCCAGCCATTCGTGCCAATCAGAAGAAAGAGATTTTGAGAACCGTCTTTAGTGGCAAGGTCTCTGAATTGACTGATAACTTGATCAATCTTCTGGCTGACAAACGCAGACTAGACCTCCTTCCTTTTATCGAGAGCGGCTACCGCGAACTGCTCAACAAGCGCAAAAACGTTGTTAGTGCGCTTCTGACCTGCTCTGAGACCATGGCTGATGCCAATGTAGCCAATATCAAAGCTCAATTGACAGAGCACTTAGGCAAACGCCTTGAGCTCGAAGTTAAAGTTGATTCGACACTGATTGGCGGAGTAATTCTCAGACTCGGTGACCAAGTCATTGATGGCAGCTTGAACGGCAGATTGAAAGCTTTAGAAAAAGCTCTCATGGCTGTTTAAGCACTATTCAAATCTAGGCAGTACTACAAACAATTCTAAAACCACCATTCAAACCAAATTAAAAACTGACCAAAACAAGCAAGCAAGTAACTTAGAGGTTAAAGACCATGGCAATCAGGCCCGACGAAATCACATCAGTATTGAAACAGCAACTGGAGCAATACCGTTCTGCA
Organism: bacterium Ga0077546; assembly: GCA_943369735.1. Taxonomy (GTDB): domain Bacteria; phylum Cyanobacteriota; class Vampirovibrionia; order Obscuribacterales; family Obscuribacteraceae. Next base: position 41,628 of record CALROJ020000041.1, on the reverse strand, counting down.
TTGAATGTCAGCAACGTCGGTAGCGTACTTCAGGTGGGCGACGGTATTGCCCGCATCTACGGCATGGAAAAAGCCATGGCTGGAGAATTGGTCGAATTTGATGATGCTGAAAAAACTCGCGGTATGGTTCTCAACCTAGAAGAAGATAACGTTGGTGTTGTAATTCTTGGTGAAGGCAGAAAAATTTCGGAAGGTATGGAAGTTCGTACCACCGGCAAGATTGCTTCAGTACCTGTGGGCGAAGCTCTTCTTGGTCGTGTCGTTAACCCAATTGGTATTCCACTAGACGGAAAAGGCCCAATCAACGCCACTGAAACCTCACCAATTGAAGTTAAAGCTCCTGGTATCGTTTCCCGTAAATCGGTTCACGAACCAATGATGACAGGTATCGCTGCCATTGACGGCATGATTCCAATTGGCCGTGGTCAGCGCGAACTTATCATCGGTGACCGTCAGACTGGTAAGACTGCTGTGGCCATCGACGCCATTATCAACCAGAAGAATCAACCAAATCGCCCAATCTGTATCTATGTAGCTATTGGTCAGAAGAGTTCGAACGTCGGTAAAATCCAGAAAATTTTGGAAGATGCTGGCGCTATGGAATACACAATCATCGTTGCTGCTTCTGCCACCGATGCACCAGCCCTGCAGTTCTTGGCACCATATGCTGGTGTTGCGATGGGTGAGTACTTCATGAAGAAAGGCGGACACGCCCTTCTTGTTTATGATGACTTGTCTAAGCACGCTACTGCCTACCGCACAATGAGCTTGCTGCTTCGTCGTCCACCAGGCCGTGAAGCTTTCCCTGGAGACGTATTCTATCTGCACAGCCGCTTGCTTGAGCGTGCTGCAAAATTGTCTGATGCTCTTGGTGCCGGCTCTCTTACTGCTCTTCCGATCATTGAGACTCAAGCTGGAGACGTATCTGCATACATTCCAACTAACGTAATTTCAATCACCGATGGTCAAATTTTCTTAGAAACTGACTTGTTCTACGCTGGTGTTCGTCCTGCTATTAACGCCGGTATTTCAGTAAGCCGAGTTGGTGGTTCTGCCCAAACTAAGGCGATGAAATCGGTAGCCGGTAAACTTCGTCTTGACCTTGCCCAATTTAGAGAATTAGAAGCATTCGCTCAGTTTGCCTCTGACCTCGATAAATCAACCCAAGACCAAATTCGCCGTGGTCAAAAACTCACTGAAGTACTTAAGCAGGCTCAGTATCGTCCACTCAGTTTGGCTGAACAAGTTTCAATATTGTTTGCTGCCAACAAGGGCATTCTTGATGATGTTGACACGAAACACATCACCAAGTTCAAAGTTGAATGGTTCAAATATCTTGGTGCTCAGGCCAAAGATCTAGAAGCCAAACTGCTCACCGGAGACAAACTCTCTGACGCTGATGAAACCGCACTTGTTGATCACTTGAACAAGTTCAAGACCAACTTCTTCAAACCATAATTTAGAGAAAACAAAAGATGGCTAACCTCAAGGCAATACGTCAAAGAATCAAGAGCGTCCAGTCGACCCAGAAGATTACTCGGGCCATGAAACTGGTAGCTGCAGCAAAAGTAAGACGCGCGCAAATGCGTGTGGTTGCTGCTCGACCATTTACTCAGGCCGTTGTAAGAGTGCTTCGAGAAGTGGTGGGCGAAGTCAGCCCAATTGACGTGCAAGAGTTGCATTTGCTCACTAGGCGTGATGTCAAAAAGGTAGCCATCGTTGTTTTGTCTTCAGACAGAGGTCTTTGCGGATCGTACAACACCACAGTTTTCAGAGAAGTAATGGCACGCATAGCCAAGCTTCAATCTGAAGGTAAAGAAGTTGGTTTGATTTTGGTTGGCCTAAAGGCTGTTTCGTTCTTCAAGTCCATCAAGATTGAGAAACTCAAAACTTTTACTCTGTTGCCAGCTATCCCCACTGTTGAAGAAGCAAAGTTGATTGCCAATTATGCTTGTGAGCTTTATACAGAGAAGAAAGTTGATTCAATCGAAATTATAGGTACCGATTTCATTTCGATGTTGCGCTCTGAAGTAGTGACGACCAAGTATTTGCCAATTGACTTGCCACCAGCAGAAACCAAAACGCAATTGCAGCCAATTCGTCTTTTCGAGCCAAACATTATCGATGTAATGGAGCGCGAACTACTACCGAAGTATGTCCAAAACGTCGTTTATCAAGGCTTGCTCGAGGCCTCAGCCGCTGAGCTAGCTGCCCGTATGAACGCTATGACCAATGCTTCTAATAATGCTCGCGATTTAATCGCCGGTCTTACTCTTGTCTACAACAAAGCTCGTCAGTCTGCCATTACTCAAGAATTACTTGAAATTGTCGGCGGCGCCGAAGCCCTGAAAGGGTAATTAGATGCCCTGAAAGGGTAAATTAAGACCCTTTAGAGGCTAATTTAAGAGATTCGAGCTAGCTAAAAGTTTCAGAAGCCTCAGTAATCTCAAATAGCAAAATAGTTGTATATACAACTATTTTCAGATACTTGAGTACTCAAGTATATTTTTGCTATCGAGGCGCTATATTGCAATGAGATATTGTTGAGTACTCAAGTATTTCTTTTTGGCACATACCTAGCAGTATCAAAAAATCTGCAAATTTGCTGGTTTATGAGATCGCCTATACAAAGTTGCTTTCACCGCTATAATTGTGAAGTGGTAGCAATGTCTTTAGAAATTTGCCAGCAAAGCGATTTGAGAGCATGAACAAAATGAATTTGTCAGTTACTGCAAAAGATATATGCTCGTCAGCTGCCAGCGACGACGAAATGGCAGCGATTGCTGCCGCAGTGCAGACTTATTTATTGGAAGAGCAAGAACTTTCTGATAATAATTCGGCGACGTCAACTAACTTGACGCCCTTGTCACCATGGGGGGTGGCAAGTCGCCATGATGCTATTGGTGGCATAGACAGAGTTGATGGACGAGATCGGCAGATTTGGTCAAAGGGCAAACTTTGGGGCAGTTCTCTTGCAGTGGCAATTAGTCTGGCTGTGGCCAACCTGCTAACACTAAATGCGCCAGCTCAGGCGGCCGATAAACAAATCAGGGTCTGTCTATCTACTTCCACTACAATTCAAAAAGTAGATCTCGATTTCCCCGATGGTGGCAGTGTTTATAGTGTTGCCGACGGAACTTTGGTTGGGAAAATTGCGCCACAGAGCGCTTGGAGCTTGAATCTTGCTCGCTCAGCAAATAAGGGTAACAGCTCAATTGTTTTCCTTGGTAAGAGCAGTAGAGACAGAATCTCTCCAGCATCGGCAATTGCGAAAGTGGCCTTTGTGCCAAGCACTGGTAGCTTCTTTGGTACAACTAGTGACTCGAATCAGCTGGCTTTGCCTCTAGTTGCGCCTATGCGAAAAGGTGGCGTAACAGCTTCTTCTTCTTCTTCTTCTTCTTCTTCTTCTTCTTCGGCTATTGATGCTTCCCAGGGATATATAGCTGTACCCGATCAGGTTTTGGACCAAGTTTCTAGCGAAGGAGATGAGCGAGTTGCTAGCAGTGCTCCCCTTATCGGAGTGAACGGCAAGCTTTATCGTGGAGCTGTGGTGTTGCGACCCATAATTAAAACTGATAGCAATGGCATAGCAGATACTACTGGTATCAATCTCATTAACGTTCTTGACTTAGAAGATTATCTTTTGTCAGTAGTACCATCAGAAGTGCCTTCACTTTGGCCAAAAGAAGTCTTGAAAGCTCAGGCTATCGCTGCTCGATCATATGCTGTAGCTAATTTCGGCAAGCACAGAGCTGAGGGCTATGATGTGAAGGCTACAGTTGACGATCAAGTTTATCGCGGTGTCATTGCTGAGTCTGCCGAGACCAATGCAGCAGTTGCTGCGACGTCTGGTCTAGTGCTGAAAAACAGTAATAAAGTAATTTCAGCTTTCTTTCATAGCACCAGTGGTGGTAGTACAGAAGTTTCTGAAAATGTTTGGGGCAAACCATTACCCTACCTCAAGAGTGTCGTTGACTATGACGATGCTGCTCCTCAGTTTACTTGGCGCAAAACCATAACATCCCAAGACTTAGCCAAAGCTCTTTTGGGCTCGGCTCAAGAAGCTCAGGTACTTCTAGGTGTTTTAGTAATCGGCCGCCACCCCGGTGACTCGCAGCGAGTCAAAGATGTGTTGGTCGTTGGTCAGGATTCAGCAAGAGTGATTGCTGGTACTGAGTTGCGAAGATTATTTAACCTACCGAGCACCCAGTTTAGTCTCTTCCAGTCTGACAGCAGTTACATCTTCAGCGGTCGGGGCTACGGACATGGCCTTGGTCTTTCTCAATGGGGAGCGAAAGCCCTGGCTGATAACGGATATAATGCAGAACAGATTCTGTCGTACTACTACAAAGATGTCACGATAGAACCTCTGGCCCCAGAAGGTGCTATTTAGCCACGCTACATAGAACAAAGGCCAGTCACCTCAAGAGGAATTGGTCTTGGAACAAGCATTTGGTATTTTCATGATGCTCGCCATATTGAGCACATTGATCATCGTTCACGAGTGTGGCCATTTTCTGGTAGCCCGATTCTTTGGTTTCCAGACACCGGTTTTCGGCTTCGGTTTGCCATTTGGGCCATCTTGGACAGTGGGCAAACGCTGGAACACCGAATTTCGTATTCACGCTTGTATGCTGGGCGGCTATGTAGCCATTCCTGAACTTGGTGACGAGAGCAATGCCTCGGCTGAGGTATTCGGAGTTCAGCTTTCTCCCTTCAAGAAGTTTCCAATCTGGCAGCGAGCCCTGGTTGCCGTAGCCGGTGTCACTTTTAATGTGCTTTTTGCCTATCTGGTCATGTTGATCATGATGACTGCCCTGGGTCGGCCAATACCCCAAGGGGTGTTCGTTGGCGAATTACCAGCCGCCAACCCTATCGCCGCCACAGCTGGGGTGCAGACCAATGATGAATTGCTAGGTGTTGACGACAAGACAATCAAAACACCAGAAGAATTTATCTCTTATCTGGCCTCCAAGAAACTCACTCCCATTGTTCTGCATGTCAAGCGCGAAGGCCAAACTATTGACCTACCCATGACGCCAAACAAAGATGGCAAAGTCGGAATGGGTTTATCGCCTAAGGTGCAATACGTCAAAATTGAGGGCAGCCCCATCGATGTGGCCACTATTGCCGCTACTGAGCTGACGAATTCGACCGGGCAGATGGTTAATTCTATCGGTAGTCTTTTCCAAGGGGTCTTTAACAAAATTGTTTCTCCTAATGCCAAGAGTAAAGACGGCAAGCCTCAGCCTGGCATTGAGAGTTTTCATGGTGTCATTGCCGTGGTCAAAATTGGTGCCGATTTTGCCAAAGAAGATTGGCGGCAGTTGTTTATGTTCACTATTTTGATCTCAATGGATCTGGCAATTGTGAACTTACTTCCTTGGCCAGCACTGGATGGTGGCCATTTGGCCTTTATGCTCTTAGAAGCAGTACGGGGCAAACCAATGGAAGAGCGGGCTCAAGGTGAAATAGTTAAATGGGGATTTCTCAGTCTAATTGCCTTGATGGTAGTGGTATTGGTGAACGACGTCTCGGCCTGGGTGCATGGTGATCTCGACTTTAAGAAGAAAGACGCTAAACCGAAGCCTTCAATTTCGGCGCCGAAACCAGCTCTAAATCCAGCGGCAAATCCAGTGCCCAAACTAGAAGTAGAGCCTGAAACTAATCCGGAAGTTAAGGGCGACGTTAAACCTGAGACCAAATCTGAATCTGAGACCAAATCTGAACCAGTTTCTGGCGAGGCTAAATAAAGTGCCTAACTATGACTATCGCTGCCAAGAATGTCGCGTTGCTTTCACTGTCGAGCGTTCCATGAACGACCCATCTGATACCAATTGCGCTGAGTGTGGCTCTGCCAATGTTTCTCGTATCTGGAATATGGTGTTGCGCTCGTCTGGCAGCACCCCCGATGTTGGCCAGAGTTCTAAGAGCTCAGGCAGCAAGAGTAGTTCTAGTTCTGGCGGTGGTTGTGGCTCTTGCAGTACCCACTCGTGCCATAGCTGCTAGGCATGCTGAATTTTCTTCTTCTAGCAGTATTCTGTTTTATCTTTTCAGTTTCTGGCGCGGAAGCAGCTGAGCCAGCCTGGCCAATTTATTGGGTGAAGCAAACCAGATCAAGCCCGGCTGTTATGAATACCACTCCGAGCGAGAAGGCCTTTACTGGTGCCACTCCAGAATCAGTGGCGCAATTTAACATATGTGCCTCTGATAGCAAGTCTCCTCCTTGTAAAGTGAGCGAGAGTCTGTTCTTTGAGAGAATTAAGAACCATGCAGCCACAGGCAAGCCAATGATCGTTTTTTTACACGGTTGCTGCTCGATGGAAATGGAAAACCTCGAGAAAGCTAAAGAACTTGCAAGCAAGTGTTCAATGCCGGTAATTATGTTTCGTTGGCCAGCCTTTGGTGGCCCGAAGGATTATGGCGCCAATGAGATTGTGATGAACCGCTGCCAGGGCAGAGCTCTGAAGTTCATGGATGCACTAGAGGGTGTTCTACCAGCCAATCAGACCATATTAATTGGTCATAGCATGGGCACCAGAGTTCTAATTGAGGCGTTAGATAGACGCCCAGCTCAACTAAAGACATTGCTCAACCCACCGTACAGGCTGACCATCCTTGCAGCTGCTGATGCCGAAGCAGAGAGCTTTTGCCAAGAGATAGGCAGTATTGCCAGAGGCTCGACACTGACAGTAGTGCTATTTCACAAGGCAGACCGAGCGTTATTTTGCTCTCGTCACTTGCACCAGAAATTTCCTCGTTTGGGAGAGTTTGGTGAGATTAATTTCGAAGACAGTAAAGACCATCGGCTGCAAATTTTTGATATCAGCGATATTTCTCGCAGTCTGACCAATCATGATTTGCCAGTTGATATGATTAGCACCGTCGTCAAGAAACAGTATGCCCCTTTGGGTTTAGTTTGTTCGAAGTATTACACAACGAAGGTAAGGTCAAATACCTGGACTGTTACTACCAAACCGTCTATGGTCAGGCATAAATTAGATCCTAATCGCGTTTTGGTAAAATCGAGAAACTGAGTTAATTGACTTAGCAAATTTCGCCAGTGCTAACGCTTTCTAGCGCAAGTTTGCGCTTCAATTCTTCTTCTTCCTCTTTGGGGAGTAAGAATGATTCTGATGCATTAGGGAAGTTTGCCGACTTAACGTCTTCAGCATACTTGCCCACAGCGTCTTGGCAAACTTGGCTCAAATCAGCATAGCGTCTAACAAAGCGTGGTAGAAAATCAGTAAATTTGCCCATTAAATCGTCAGTAACAAGTATCTGACCGTCGCAAACATTGCCGGCACCAATGCCGACAGTAGGTATTGTCAGCCGCTCGGTCACGGCTTTAGCGACAGCCGTTGGCACCATTTCTAATACCACTGAAAAACAGCCGGCCATCTCAAGGGCGCGGGCATCGTCAATTAGTTTGATTGCCTCATCAGCAGAGCGGCCCTGCACTCTGGCACCACCTAAGCCGTGAATGGCTTGGGGAGTGTAACCGAGGTGGCCCATGACCGGAATACCCATGCCTACCAAACGTTCGATTATTTCAAGATTAAGCCTGGTCGCCCCTTCAAGTTTGACTGCGTGAGCTTGAGCTTCTTTAACGAATCGGCCAGCATTGGTGATAGCTTGTATGACATCAACTTGATAGCTCATAAATGGCAGGTCGGCTACTACCATGGCGCTGCTCACACCTCTGGTGACAGCACGGGTGTGGTGCAGCATTTCTTCCATAGTCACAGCATGGGTGGTGCGATGTCCTAAGGCCACCATGGCGAGACTATCACCAACCAAAATTAAATCGACACCTGCTTTGTCGAGAATTTTGGCCATTGAGTAATCGTAGGCAGTGAGGGCTACAATTTTTCGGCCGTCACGTTTATATTTTTGGAGGGTAAGGGTCGATACTGCTTTTGTCATGGCCAAATTCTAGCATTGACAGTATGTTGTGAAAGTCGCGGTAGTCGTGGCCTTAGCAGTTATGCTATTTGTTTTGGCTGCGAACGCGCTCCCGTGCCAGTTCTTGCTGAAGCGAAACAATATGTTTCGGGTCATAGGGATATTTGCCAGAAAGCTCATGGAAACGCTTATACCAGGCGCCGGCCTCAGCTTTCATGTTCTCTTTCTCTAACAAGTAAGCCATGTTGTAATATAAGCCGTCATATTTGGGTTTGAGATCAAGAGCTGCTTGATATTGCGCGGTGGCATTGGCCAGGTCGCCTTGGGCTTCTAGTATGCCGCCGAGGTTTTGATAGGCAAGAAATGACTTGGGATCAAGCTCAATAGCTTTGCTAAAGCTAGCCTTCGCGCCATCGAGGTCGCCATTCTCAGTTTGATGAATGCCTTGCGAAACTATCGCCTTTATCTCAGAGGGATCAACTCCTTTGGAGTTTCTGCGACTGCCGCTCTTGGTCAGACGACTAAGCTCGGCAATGTGCTTAGTGGTTTGGGTATTGTTGGCTGTTAGGCTGGCTACATCTTTAAGCGATTCGATAGCCGCCTCATAGTTATCGGTCAACTCTTCGCATTTCGCCTGTAATTGTTTGACTTTGACTCGGTCTATAGAAGGATATTTTTTTCCTTCTGTATAAATTGGGCTGATTTTTTGCGCCTCTTTTAGTTCAAAAAGGGCACGGTTAGGATCGCCTCGAAGATAGCGCAATCGTCCTAGTTCAAAATGAGCTATAGCCAGTTTGGGGTCGAATTTTAAGGCCTTGCGATATTCAATTTCGGCTTCGTCAAGATTGCCATCACAGCAATAAATATTGGCGAGATGATGGTGAATCATAGGATTTTGCGGTACTAGCTGAGCTGCAACTTCTAGTTTCTCTAGACATTCTGAAATCTCACCGCCATCACCGCGTTCGAATTTTTGGAAAATCGCTAGACCAAGGTCGCGGTTGGCTTCAAAATAGCCAGGATCGAGGCGAGTGGCCGTGCGAAAAGATTCTATAGCCGAATCGAAATCACCTTGATCGAAATAGACTGTTCCTAGGTTGTAGTGAGCTTTGGGGTAACGCGAATTTATGCGAATGCAATCTTTAAATTGCTTCTTGGCGTCATCAAATCTACTCATTTTCTTCAGTAGAATGCCGAAATTGTTGCGACACTCCACAAAGTTATAATCTAGACTTAGAGCCGATATAAATTGAAGTTCGGCATTTTTGTTGTCGCCTAGTTGCGAATAGGCAAGAGCCATCAAGTGCGGTATCTGCTTGTTGCGAGCATCACCAGTCTGTGATTGTCTAAGTAGATTGACACAGTTTTGATAGTCGCCAACGGCAAACATTTGGGTGGCGCTGCGATATTTTGCTTGGGCCAAGACCAAGCCATTTTGTTCTTCATATTGAGCCAGAACCGGCCCGCAATTAATAGAGCCATTGCCTGTCAGGCCGATAATTGAGACTAAGACCAGCCTAGCTAGCCGCAAGCCCACCCCTGTCGATATCAGACGGCGCTTAAACACATTTTTTTTTGCTTGATGCTCGGGCTTTTGCACGCTTTTTCTCACGTTTTGCTTACGCTTTCGCTTACGTTCGAATGACTAAAAACTCATAATAGCGCGTTTTTAGCTTTATCTTTATCGTGCCTAAGGTCTATTTTTCTGGTTGACCGGCAAGTATCTGTTTACCAGCTTCTTGCATGTAAGCAATATTACTTAGTGTTCTATCTTTTAGTGGTGTCTTAACTGGCGTTGTTGGTTCAAAGCTAATTTTAGGGAGATTGCCGTTGCTTGAAGCCGTCGCTTCTCTTTGCTTTTGTGCCTCCATATTTCTTATGTAACTGCCGATTTCGACTGAGCCCAGTGCTCCACCGAGTGATGATGTGCGGTCTCCAAGGCCGTTGAAGAAGGCTGGTGTCTTACCGATGGCTATACCTGTATTTTCTGTCGCTGCAGCTGCCACTCGTCTGCTTGATGCGGCAATATCTTTGGGGGAAGTCAATCTGATTGCTTGCAGTGTGGTTGGCTTTAGTGGGTCAACGTGAGGGTCATTGTCGTGATAGAGAGCACGCAAGAAGTCTGACATTTTATTGACGGCTTTGTTCGCTTCGGTGGCGTCCATGCCTTGGGCCACCAGTCTCAAGGCTGCTGGCATACCAGCACCAAATACTTGGTTAATTGAATAGTGCTGAGTGTCGAAAGGTATCTCGTTTGGCTTTTTGCCTTTATTGACAGCATCTACCATTAGGCCAGCTAAATTGTCCATCTTAGCCATATGTGTCGGTAGATCAGGCAGGATGTCGCCAAATGTTTTGCCGTGCAAAGCTGGCAATGGAGTATTCATTTGAGCGTCAATCAAGTGTGGAATAACATCTTCAAGGTCTTTTCTGGTGATTGTGATCGTTTCACCTGGTTTGTCCATATTAGCGAAGACATAGTCTCCAGGCCTAGAAGCTTCATCAGAATAGCGGTCTAAGGCTTTGGCGTGATCCAGTACATTCTTGTCGCCATTGGCCCGGGCTCGCATGGTGGCAGCAACGATTTTTGGCCTAAGGGCATCAAAGGCGTGTACTTCAAAACCAAGTGGATTATCTGGAGCAACGAATTCTTTGCCGAAGACATTTCTAGTCTCAAGCTGGCCGCCTTTTCTTAACGACTGCAACAAGATACCGAGGGCTCCGCCGCCGTTGTGTCCAGTCCAAGCTGCACCCCAAATATCTGCTGTATTTTCATCGGCTTGGGCTTTGAAGATGTGTTCAATTAGATCGGCTTTGGTCATTTCGCCGTGGCCAGGAACTGCAACCTTATCTTGAGCGCGAGTGCCGAGTCCTTTTTCTACAGCTGTTTTGATGACGTTTTCGCGAATTGATTCTTCAAACTTGAGGATGCCACCGTACTGGTCGTGTCCGATTTCATGGCCATGAATACCGCTGGTGGTGACGCTTCTTACACCAACCATGTTGCGTGGATAGAGCACGTGATCAACGTTCCAGACGCCATCTATTTGGCGCATGGTGTGAGGGCCGGATCCACCGTCGTGCATAATTGAGAAAATTGGTGGGTTTTTCGAACGCAGAACCTGATCAGGGTCAACTCCAGCTTTCTTCATATTGCGCACGAGAGTACTGTGAATTTCTTGGGCCAACAGATCAAGCTCACGTTTGTAGTTTGCTGTTTCGCTTAGGCCTTTAGAGATGTGTTGGTTAGCAGCTGAGCTGAAGCGACCCAACAGAGGGTCGATATAGCGATAGTCTTGCTCTGTGCGAACTTGGCTGCCCAAGCTAACGGCCTGGTTTCTCGCTTGTGTGAATCCAGGATCCATCTTTGAGCCACTAGGGGTAATGGCGGCGTGAATTGGTCCAAGTGCTGCTTCAACAGCATCGGTAACTAATACTCTGTTGTCAGGCCACTCTTTCATTTCTTTGGTATTCATTTCAGCCAGTTTTGAAATGGTGCCAACGTTGAGTTCTTGTTCGGCCTTGGTGACGTAAGGCTTGCCCACAGCCGCTGCTGGAGTGACCTCTAATTGACCTTCTGGCTTGCCTGCATCAGTTGGCTTAGTCGGAGGCACCAACTCGTCAGGTGTATGGCCAGGTTTATCGTGCGGGGCAATAATAGATTTGGCGATGTTGCTAGGTAGCACCTCGCTAGAGTTTGGTCTGATTGTTAGGTCTATGGGTTTAGCTGTGACTGTTGGTTCTACGTTTCTTAAGATAGCCAAAGCTTCATTGCTTGACAGCTTGCGTGGGTCATGACCGCCTACAATTAAGTCAATTGACTGTGAGAATCCGAGTGGTTGAGAGTCAGTTGTTGCTAGGCCTTTGAAATGCATATTGGCGTTGAGCGTGGTGTAGGCGTTTTGTTCTTTCACTTCAGCCATTTTTCGCACGGCTTCATCGAGCAATACTTTTGGCTCTTCTGGTTTGCGGGTCATGCGTTCCGAAACAGAAGTAAGGACGTTGCTTATCGGTCTGGTTATGTTGTTTAAGGTGCGGCCGACTATGTGTTCGTCAGAAGAGAAGAAGTCAACTTTAGCCTTCTCAAAATTGGAATAGCGTGCTGTGCCAAGTTTCGCTTCGAGAAAGTTACCGGTCCACTTCTCAGCTTTCAGGCCAACTTTTGCACCGACCCAACTGTCCCAGGCAAATTGACCAACTCCATCACCCATGATTTGAGCTGCTTTGTGAACGGATTCCATATCGTTGCTTGAAGTTTCTAGATGGTCCATGGCATTCATGATCGGATGCAAGGCATCTTTGACCATGTAGCCAGCCATTACTGTGCCGACAATTGCTTTGGCCACTCCGGCCTTAGGCAAAACGGTCTTCATCACGACGCCGATAGAAGCTGCAACCCCAACCTTTGCTGCTAGCTCTAAAGGATTTGCAACATCCTTCGCTACGGCCTTGAGAGCTCCGGGTACCGCGTAGGCTAGCCCTTCGACACCAGCCATGCCATATCGCGCCACTTTTGAGTCACGGGCCAGGCTATCAAAAACGTTGCCATCTCCATTTTTTATTTTTGCTTGGGCGATATTTTCGGAGACCGAGCCCAGGGTTGCCCTCTCAGCATTGGCGCCATTCAAACCACTGAGCCCCGCTAGGCCCACTAAACCCTTGATTTCTGTATGAGCTACAGCAGAAGGAGAAGTAGATTCTGCTTTTGCTTGCGGTGCGAGATTTAGTCCTTCATGAAATTTTGCTGCTACATCGGCCTTTAATTTGGAATTGTCTTCATTGGGGTTTGATACAGATTGGTCCAATTTGCCATCAGCCATTTGTTTTGATTCTCCAGATTCCTGTTTGCGCCGACTTGAGAGGTTCAATGATGGAGGGGTACACGACATCCGCCTGCCCTTAAACTAGTGGTAACTAGCTCCTTTGGCTTGGCTTTTCGACCGCTCGTCGGCTATGTCAAGAGATTAAGGCAAAAGATATCTAATGTCACTAAGGGGAAACCTCATAGCCTTCGTATTTCCCCCACTTTTGACCGGTTTTGGCGAAACATTTATTTAAATAGCTGTGAGATTTCTTGTTTGGCGGGTAAAGCCCTGTTTCTTTTAAACTCAGAGACGATCTCAATTCGGAGCTGAGCCGCTAAATTAAGGGTGCACTTTTGAATCTTATCTAAAAGGAAAAAAGCATGGGCATGTTAGCCGACCAGGTGGCGGTAGTTACTGGCTCAGGACGAGGAATCGGCCGGGCAATTTCGCACTCTTTGGCAAAAGAAGGCGCCAAGGTAGTAATCAGCGACATAAATGAAGAGCTGTGTAAGCAAACAGCAGCTGACTTTGAAAAGGAAGGCTTTCAGGCAATCGCAGTGCCTTGCAACGTTACAGACTCTGCCAGCGTGGCCAAAATGGTTGAGGCGATTGTAGCCAAGTGGGGTCGCATCGACATCTTGGTCAACAATGCTGGCATTACCCGCGACAATCTTTTTATGCGAATGAGTGAAGAACATTGGCAAGCTGTTATCGATACTAATTTGACCTCGGCTTTCAAAGTTACCCAGCCAATCATTAAAGTGATGTCCAAGCAACGCTCGGGTCGCATTGTCAATATCGCAAGCACCTCTGGGGTGCACGGTAACTTCGGTCAGGTCAACTACGCTGCAGCCAAATCTGGCCTAATTGGTTTTACCAAGACCATCGCTCTTGAATATGCCTCGCGCAATATAACCTCCAATGCCATTGCTCCTGGATTTATCGACACTGATATGACCAAGGCCTTGGGTGAGGAAATTATAAAGAACATACTTGATCGGGTTCCTCTTAAGCGTATGGGTACACCTGAAGATATCGCAGCCGCTGTGGTGTTTTTGGCTGGCCCAGGTTCTTATGTAACCGGCCAAGTCTTGGAGGTTTCGGGCGGTCTTTATACGTAATATAGAAATACACAATTAGAAACTGGTTTTCTGACGTGATATTCTAAGCATTCCGGATCGGGCCTACTTGGTCCATTAGTTTCACATGCGGTTTTCAAAGTTTTTTTTAAAAGAGGTAGACAGTACTCATGGAAGAGAAGGAAGCCTTCGAAAGAGTAAAGAAGGTTGCTGTGGCCCAGCTCAACGTTAACGTTGAAGAAGTGACCATGGAAGCTAGCTTCACTAAAGATCTAGGCGCAGATTCACTCGACACAGTCGAGCTCGTCATGGCTTTAGAAGAAGAGTTTGGAATGGAAATTCCAGACGAAGATGCTGAAAAAATCACCACTGTTGGTGAAGCCGTTAAGTACATTGCAGGTCACCTTTAGAGCCAGGCTTTAAAAGGTGATACGCACGAAAAAGTGAACGGTTTTGTATCCAAAGTGGACCACGTTCAGTGGTCCACTTTGGATTGGTATTAGCTAGAGATAAAGTAGAGTAATGACAAAAGAGCGTGTAGTCGTTACCGGTCTGGGGCCCATATCCGCAGTCGGTACAGGCAAGGAGCAGTTCTGGGAAGGGATAGTCAGCGGCAGATCTGGCGTTAAGTTGGTTCAACGTATCCCTGAGAAGCTCAGGCCATCCTGCAAAATTGCAGCTGAGATGTATGATTTTGATCCATCGCAATATATGGACCACAAAGCTGTAAAACGTACAGATAGATTTATTCAATTTGCTATTGCGGCTTCTAAGTTAGCTTTAGCCGATTCGAAACTCGACCTTAGTAAGGAAGATCCAGAGAGAGTGGGCGTGGCCGTAGGCTCAGCCGCTGGTGGTTTTCAGTCTATAGAAGACCAGTTTCATGTATTGATGGACAAAGGCCCAGACCGTTGTTCGCCTTTCACGGTACCGATGCTGATTGTCAATATGACGGCCGGCTGGGTGTCGATGTTGCATAACGCTAAAGGACCAAATACTTGTACTGTCACGGCTTGTGCCACTTCGGCTCATTCTATAGGCGATGCCTATCGAATTATTGAACGGGGCGAAGCCGACATTATGTTTGCTGGCGGTTCAGAAGCGCCTATTGCAGCCTTGGTCATGGCCGGATTTGCTTCAGCGCGCACTCTCAGCAATCGTAATAGTGAGCCTGAAAAAGCGAGTCGACCATTCGACAAGTCTCGTGACGGCTTTGTTATGGGTGAAGGTGGCGCCGTATTGATGCTTGAGTCACTCTCGCACGCCACCGCTCGTGGTGCTCACATATATGCTGAGATCACAGGCTTTGGTAGTACTGGTGATGCTTTCGATATTGTTCAGCCCTGCGCTGATGGTTCTGGTGCTGCAAGAGCGATGAAGATTGCTCTAAAACAGAGTGGTATCACACCTGAAGAAGTTGACTATATCAACGCTCACGGAACTTCTACACCACTTGGTGATAAGGCTGAGACCAAAGCAATCAAGACAGTCTTTGGCGAGTATGCTACATCTCACAAACTGCCCATCTCTTCAAGTAAATCGATGACTGGGCACTTGCTGGGGGCTGCTGGGGCTATAGAAGCGATAGTCTGTATCATGGCCATTCAAGACAATATAATTCCGCCCACAATCAATTTGCACGAGCCCGACCCTGATTGCGACCTCAATTACACACCAAATACTGCGGTGCGTAACGCCAAAGTTGATATCGCTATGTCAAATAGTTTTGGCTTTGGTGGTCACAACTGCTCACTAATATTCAAGCGCTATAAAGGCTAATTTATGTCATCTGCAAAAGGCATTTTGGTTGGCAAAACCATTTCTCAGTTGAAAGGTTTGCTTGCTGCAAAAGAGGTGTCTGCCGCTGAAGTATTGGCTAGCCATATTGATCAAATTGAAGCTCATGAAAGCGATATCAAAGCTTTTTTGAGCTTTTCTTTTGATAAGGCGCGCGGCCAGGCAGAAGAGTTAGACAAGAATTTTGATTTCAAGGCCAATTCTGCTGAAGGCGTTTTAGCTGGCATACCCGTGGCTATCAAAGACAATATGTGTGCCATTGGTACCAAGACTACTTGCGGTAGCAAGATTCTTGAAAATTTCGTTGCTCCTTATGACGCTCAAGCAGTAGTCAATTTGCAAAACAGTGGTGCGCTGATTCTAGGAAAGACCAATCTGGATGAATTCGCCATGGGTTCTTCTACTGAAAATTCTGCTTATCAGCGCACGAAGAATCCGTTTGATACGGCCTATGTACCTGGCGGTAGCTCTGGTGGCTCAGCTGCGGCTGTAGCTGCTGGATTCGCTACATCCGCTCTTGGTTCTGATACTGGTGGCTCTATTAGGCAACCAGCCAGCTTCTGTGGCGTCGTTGGTATGAAGCCTACCTATGGCACGGTCTCGCGCTATGGATTAGTGGCATTTGCCTCTAGCCTTGATCAAATCGGTCCATTTGGCCGCAGCGTCGAAGATGTGGCGCTCACCCTGCTGGCTATTGCTGGACATGATTTTAAAGACTCAACCTCTCTTAAAAATCCCTATAGCAGCGCTGCCAACGCTAAGAATTTTCCCGAGCTGACTTTGCCCTTCATTCAGGGTTTAAGCAAGCATGCGCCAGATGAACTGCTGAAGGGCACCAAGATTGGTATCATCAAAGAATTGATCGGTGATGGTATTGAGGATGGTGTGAGAGATTCGATTTTGTCGGCCACCAAACTTCTTACTTCACTTGGTGCCCAAGTGGAAGAGGTTTCAATTCCGCACGCAAAATACGCTCTTCCGGTTTACTACATCTTGGCCACTGCTGAGGCCTCAGCTAATTTGGCGAGATTTGACGGCGTGCGTTATGGCTTGAGAGATCTTGAAGCCACAGACATTCTTTCGATGTATAACGAAACGCGCGAGGCTGGTTTTGGTGCTGAAGTTAAACTGCGCATTATGCTTGGCACCTATGCCCTAAGTTCGGGCTATTACGATGCCTATTATAAAAAAGCACAACAGGTCAGACGCCTTATCACTGCTGACTTTGACAAGATTTTTGCCAACTATGATTTGGTTCTTTCTCCTACTGCTCCATCGACCGCTTTTAAGTTCGATGAAAAAACGGGCGATCCATTGCAAATGTATCTGTCTGACATTGCCACGATTCCAGCTAATTTGGCAGGTTTGCCAGGCATTTCACTGCCCTGTGGACTAGCGCCAGCGGCCTCAAGCTCTGGCAAACTACCTGTCGGTCTGCAGTTGCTTGGCGCCCCTCTGTCAGATGCTGTACTTATAAAAGTGGCCTATGCTTTTGAGCAGGCACTAAAACTTGATAGCCGCGCGCCAATGCTGACTAAAGTATTAGCCTAGATAAAAATTCTAGAGATTTCAAAATATTAGTCCTATTTAGAGCGGCTTCAGCTGTCAGCCTATAGACTATTGGTAAGCAACTAAGTAACCGAAATTCATGTAAGAAGGAAATGAGAATGCTCAAGTCATTAAAGCTAATTCTGGCAATTGGGTCGGCAGTTCTGTTTCCGACGGCAGCCCTAGCTGGCGCTAATGATTTCTTCGGCAATTCGCTGCCTGTAGGCGCTGGTGGCCCTGGTGCCGAGCCTGCCGGTGGTTCAGCCTCAGCCAATCCCACTGATTTTGCCCCAACGACTTCTGGGGGAGCAAACGATTTGTCTGGCGATGAGAAGCGCATGCAGAAGAAGTACCGGGAGATGCTCAAGCATTGCCAGGGGCTTATCGCCAAAGGCGACAAAATGATTAAGGATGGCGAAGCTCATAAAGATGACAAAATGTTAAAGAAAGGCAAGGTATTGAAAGGCATCGGCGAACGTAAGTATGCCGAGTTTAAAGCCAATAGCCCCCTGCCTGAAGACAAGAAACTTCCTGATCTACCAGTGGAGAAGGCCGCCGAATAGAGCAGGTCTTATTAACTGAGACAATCAATCGAGATTTTATGCCAGCAAAAAAACATGTGTTCGCGAACCTTCCTTCGGCGGTAGGTCGTACACCCTTAGTCAAGCTCAATCGTGTAGTAGCAGGGCTTGATGCCACTATTCTTGTTAAAGTCGAATCAATGAACCCGCTCGGGTCTGTCAAAGATCGCATCGGCATTTCAATGGTGCTGGATGCCGAAGAAAATGGACTGATCGAAGCCGGCCGCACAATTTTGATTGAACCGACCTCTGGCAATACTGGTATTGCTCTGGCTTTTGTTGCGGCAGCTCGCGGCTATAAATTAATACTGTGCATGCCAGAGACTATGTCGCTGGAACGGCGCAAAATGCTGCAAGTGCTCGGGGCAGAATTAGTCCTCACCCCTGGAGCTGAGGGCATGAAGGGGGCTGTTGCTCGCGCCGAGCAGATGATTGCTCAAACTACCGATTCTTATATGCTTCAGCAGTTTTCTAACCCAGCCAATGCCAAGGCTCATAGACTGACTACAGCTCCAGAGATTTGGCATGATTGCGGTGGCGATATTGACATTTTTGTAGCTGGTGTGGGAACTGGTGGTACTATCACCGGTGTCGGTCAGACAATTAAAGAAAAGCGCAAAGAGCAAGGCAAAGATTTAACGGTTGTTGCTGTTGAGCCTTTAGATAGCCCGATTCTGTCACAAACCCGTGCCGGTTTGGCTGTTAAACCCGGTCCTCATAAAATACAAGGTATTGGCGCTGGCTTTGTACCAGCTGTGCTTGATATGACTTTGCTTGATGACGTAGTCACTGTGACAAATGATCAGGCCTTTGATATGGCTCGTCGGTTGCCTAAAGAAGAAGGGATTTTAGGTGGTATCAGCAGTGGTGCTAATGTAGAGGCTGCCATAGCGTTGGCGAAACGCCCCGAAAATCATGGCAAAACTATAGTCACTGTGATTTGTAGCAGTGGCGAACGCTATCTCTCCACGGCACTTTTCGATTTTTAGCGGTTTAGACCCTATTTTTCGTATTCTCCCGATTGGCTCGCCCTAGAGCTTGATCTATTCTGGCAATGAGTTCTCCTTAGTGAGTGACAGCCAATTGCCTGCCCCCGAAAGCAATCGACAAATTAGCGATGTTAACGGCAACAGCCAGGGCATTCTGGCGAGCCAAGAAACTTTGGCCACTAAGCTATCGAGAGAGGCACAGTTAATTTCAGCTGCGGCCAGCGACGCCTATAGTGTCACCAGCAAGTCCATTAAAGAGCATCCAGAACATCTAGTCTCAACTTTTGCCGCCTCGGCCGTCGGTGGTGCTGGCCTTGCGCTCTTGCAGCGACGAGCTGGATGGATGGCAGTGTCTGCCGAGGTTATTGGTGCTTCCCTGGCTGTTCCTATGTTAATTGATAGTGGCAAAAGGGCTGGCGATGGTTTCCGGGCTATTAACAACACATTTAATAGCAAACTTAGCTTTGAAGCAGACCGCAGGCAGCTCTCTTCGGCATTGGGTTCTCTCACAACTGACTTTGTCGCGGCCACAACTGGAGGACTTCTCGGGGTTTCAAGTGTGCGTCTAATTGGTTTGCGCTCAGCTATGAACACATCAGTCAGTGCAAAATTAGAAAGTCAGGCTAATACTGGAGGGCGGGTCTCTGCCAATTCAGAAACTGCTCTCAAACCCGGTGAACCTATTGCTTTAGAGCCTACGGCTAAATCACCAATTTTTGATATCAATCGCATTGACAGTCATCCTGACAAAGCCACAGCCGACCTTTATTGGAAGGCTTGGCCCAGCATAATAAAGGTGGAGACCAGCAGGGCCAGTGGTGATAGTTTCGCCACTGGCTTTTTGGTTAGCGATAAAGGCCACGTCGCTACAGCTTTCCATGCCATTGCTGACGCTGAGCGGGTGAGGCTATATAGGGCCGACGGCACTAAAGTTTCGGCCCAACTTGAGGCCATAGACCCTGGGGCCGACCTGGCTATTTTTAAAATTGATAATACGGTTTATAAGCGCCATCCTGTCACGGGTCGTTCGGAGCGCACAACTGAGGCCCTTGAAGCTTTGCCGCTGGCTAGCACTGAACTGCCTATAGCCGGTGCTAAAGTGGCTAATATGGGCTATGCCAAAGATGTTGAGAATGTCGGCATTTCCACAGGGCAAGTCAAGCAAATCGTTGACGGCACAATCAAAGTCGACGGCTTGCCTGCACCGTTTCACGCCGATCAAGCAGTAGTTAATACTAGTGTTAGCACCAGGGGTGGTTTTTCTGGCGGCCCGCTCTTAAATGAGAGCGGTGAAGTCGTTGGTCTGCATTCTGCCGGTGACCGTGTCAGTAATGGCTACGACATTCCTGTATCAGCGATTATGGCATCGCTGCACAACCGTGATTTGCGTCGTACTCCAGAATTTTGGCGCGGTATTGTTCCTCTCATCAAGAATGCTCAACGCTCACCTGAGGCTGACGGTGGATTTGCCAGCGATCTCAGCAGTATTTATGCTGGTCAACACGCACGGGTCTTCAAGATCAAAGCAATTTCAAGCAAATCTGATCAGGTCAATAGCGGCACTGGGCTTTTGCTTAGCGACCAAAATCACTATGTCACCAGTGCCAAGTTGGTTGAAGGTGCCAAGTCGATTCAACTCAATGAAAACGGTATCTGGAGTCGTCATCTTTCAGTGGTAAAGGTCATTCCAGAATCAGGCCTTGCTATTCTGCACCCAAGCATGGGCTTTAACCCCTATAGCAAACCACCAGTGTTCAATGACTTGCTGCTTGGTAGTAGCGCTAAGGTCCAGGAAAAACAAACGATTGTAGCGATGGGCTACCCAGCCAAACTCTTTGAACTGCACGCCTCTGTGGGACAGCTTGATCGCTTTGCTGGCAAGGCTCAGACCGTTCCTGTAGGCAAACTTTCTATGCCGACAGACCCAGGCTTAGAGGGTGCACCATTGTTCAATCGCAAAGGCCAATTGGTGGGAATCGGCACTACGGCCGAGAATGCTTCTGGCTTCGATTCGATAAATTCATTGACTACCCGTGGTTTGCTTGAGGTAATGCAAGAAATCGCAGCCAGAAGCGCTATGCTTCGGCGCTAATGGCTTTAATATCGTATTAACTACTGTTTTACTTTTGTTCTTGGGCGGCGATGATTGGCGCTGCGGGTATGTTGCGATAGCACCGCCACTGGTGTCAGCTCGGTCTTGCTCAGGCTTGGGGCCATAGCAAGAGTGGCTGGAACAGCTGTGGCTGAATCAGAAACAATTTCAACTTCCGTTGGCTTCTGTGGTCCTTTGTATTTGGTGTTAATGGTGATTTCATTCATCCAGCTAACTATGCCCAAGGCTTTCATAGCTCTGATTATTAACCAAGAAGGATCAATTTCGCTGGCTTTCAGGCCATGTCTAGCGGAACCAGGGAAGGCGTGGTGGTTGTTGTGCCAGCCTTCACCAAGGGTGAGGAATGCAACCCAGCCAACATTGACACTGGTATCAGCGGTGTTGAAATTCTGATAGCCAGCCTTAGGCAAATGGCAGATTACGTTGAGTAGGAGTGGCATCTGCTGTACCAATAAGGCAGCAAGCAGGCTAACTGCTGCAATTTCCCAGCCCCATACCAATGCCATCACTCCACGCAAACTAAAGTTGATGAATGAATTGAGCAAATGGGCTTTGTGCCAATTTCCACCAGCATCAAGAAACTTATAGAGGGGATCATTGATCATGTCTTTGGAGCAAGTTTCAGGCTTGAGATGTTCAGCATATGATTTATGCAAGAACCAACCAATGTAAGCTTCCCAGATACCAAAGCGTGGTGCGTGAGGATCAAGTCTGGTGTCAGTGTAACGGTGGTGTGCCCGGTGTAGAGTGGCCCACCACATCGGTGAACTAGAGAAACCAAGGTAACCAGCCATGACAAAAAAGTATTCTATTGCCTTCGGGCATTTGTATGAGCGGTGAGCCAGGAGTCGATGGTATCCGACAGTAATTCCGGCCATGTGCACTACATAGAAGCACACAAAGGCTATTGATAGGCTGATAAGCATTGAATCCATCCTGAAAAGGGCAGCTCTGCCACCGTCTCAATTACGTTTGCTGAATCTAGCGGCAAGCTCAAATCCCGAAATTACGAGGGCTAATGTAATCTTCGCATAGTTGGAAAGGGGATGCCATACATATTGCATTTCCGACATAGATGTTAATGGGCGTCAAGCTAACTTAAGATTTTCTTAGCAGAGCGCGCACGGTTTATCGTGCGCGCTCATAGCAATATTTATGCCACTACTGGTAGTGCAGTTTTAGAAGCCGGCTACAGGAGAACTCGTGGATGGCAAAGTGAAGGTAGCTTGCTGACCGTTTAGTTGGTTGAGCATGCCAGCCGCTGCACCTTGCTGTGAGGGAAGCAAGCGGCCAGTTCTTCCACTAAGGAAGTCCGAGACGCTTTCGCCAGGGGCCATCCAGCCCATAAGTTCATTGGTCTGGGTGTTCTGAACGGGTCTCATGCCTGGAGTAACAGCGTAAGGCACTACAGCAGTAGCCCACATGCCGAAATTGCGAATGAAATCTGGGGCATTGCGGTCGTAATTGATGCTAGGGTCGGCAATACGCACCGGTGGCATCTCACCAGGTCTTTCAGTACCAATACCAAGACCAGTTGTGACAGAGTTCAATATTCCACCAGCGGTAAATGGGCTGGTTGGCACGTAGTAGGGCAATTGATTGCCACCTTGGTCGCCAGTTCTCACCCATTCGGTACCATGACAATACTCATCGCCACCCCAAGCTGCCGGCATGATACTGCCGTGGCCGGTGGTCAATCCTGCGTTTCTGGTGCCGAAAATACCAGAGTTAATGCGGTTTTGTGAGGTGAAGCTGTCAATAGGGGGAAGGCCGTTCACTCCTTCATCTCCATAAATGTCTTCAGCCCTACCGCCGGCTTGGTAGACAAAACTATCGAGATTGGTTGGTGGTAAGCCTCGGGCGTTGAGAGCAGGGTTGCCACCGCCTTGCCCTGCCACTCTAACTAAGGCTCTCAGTTGAGGCGGTAATAGGTTATAGACAGCTGGCGAGACAACCTGACCCGGAATAATTGAGTCTATGAAGCTCTGAGCGTTAGCTGGTTGGCTCATGGGGCCTACCTGGCAAATAAGGTATAGCGTTGCTATAAGGGCCAAACCGCGTAATCTCATATTAAGTTGCTCGCATTAGTAAGTAACTACTAGAAAGACTCTATAAGTAAGAATCTGGCACCGGCAAAAGGCTTGTGGGGGCAATTATTCAGTGTGAACCAATAATACGCCCGCTTTCGGGGCTTGTCAATAGAACTTAATGTTCTCTGTCAAATGATCTATGCTATGGGCAGATCTCAGGTTTATCACTGCTTGTTTTTTATTTTATCCATGAATGCTAAGTTTCGCTGGTTTTTATCTATTCTTTTCCTTCTACTTTTAAGTTGTACCCTAGTTTCTGAGGCCAAGGCTCCGTCTGCTCACCTTCCGCCGGCTAGCCCTCTGGCAAAAGTAGCAATAAAGCGCATCGATGCCTTGGCTCTTTTTCAGAACTGCCGCATGCTTGGCGACTGTGATGTCTATCTCAGCTCGGTTGGCATAAAGATGATAGTGAAAAAGCAGGGTCTGGTCTGCTTGCTTTTGCCTCCCTATAAAGAAGCGGTTTGCTACAGCAAAACTTCGGGGAAAATCTACCGTGTTCCTTTCGAGAAATTTCGCAACTGTTTCAGTACCTCTATGACTCTATTCTCTTTCACCCTTGAAGACGTCAAACTGCAGCCAGCCGGAGAGACTACAAAATTTGGACTGCAACTGCGTAAGCTTGAGAGTACTGCTGCCTTTGGCAAAGCCCAGAAGGCAAAATTCGCTAAGCATGAGACCGGCGGTGACGCGCCTGTAAAGCTAACCTTTCTTGGCTCCGACCAATTGGCCTACAGTAAGAGTCAGGCAACAATGATGGAGCGACTCTATGCTCTACCGAAGGCCGGATTGTTCCCTATCACCGTAGACTACAAGAGCGCGGAGGATGTACACCTGAATTATCTGATCACAGATAAAGTCGTTAAGACCACTCTGCCACTGTCAGATTTTGCCATTCCCAGCAATCTCAAACCGGCCAAAGAAATGCAAGAGACATTAGAATCAGGTAGCTCCAATGAGGCTATGGAGCTAATGATGGGCAAGTAGATGCTGACTAACAAAGGCCTTGAGCGTACTTTTATATAGCTCAAAGTCGCTGCCGTCTACTATGCCATGAGGGCTGTGGGGCAATGTCACCAGTGTCTTTTGACCTTGGGCTAAGGCAAAAAGCCGATCAGAGTGAGTGGTTGGAATGACCTGATCATTGCCTGGCTTTAAAACAAGCACAGCATGCTTGTAAGCGGGAAATAAGTCTTCGACACTGAGAGATGGAGCTAGTATTAATTGCTCAGGAAATATATGCAGGGCGGCAACGCGATCTTTTGCCCAAGTGGCTGGTGCTAAAAATGTAGAGTCGAGAATCAGAGCACAAGAATCTCCATGTCTAGCAATTTCAGACGAGACACCGCCACCAATCGATTCACCATAGAGCACTATCTGGCTTGGTTTGTAGTGCATAGTGTTAATTAGATAGTCATATACGGCTTTGCCATCTTCTGCCACCACATTGAAGGAAGGCTTGCCGAGGCTCTTGCCGTAGCCTGAGTAGTCGTACATCAGAACAGAAAGGCCTGCTGCTCTTAGTGCCTCGGCCTTGTAGGCGCGATAGACCATCGAATCGGCATTGCCGTGGGAGTATATGCAGACCAAGTTAGATTCGGCGGTTTTGAAAAAAAGTGCCGAAATTCTATTGTCGATTGTCAGTCTTTCTGGCCCAAATTGCTTCAGGTAAATTTCTGCATCCTCTGGCTCAGGAGCTGGATGAAAAGCAATTTGGTTAACCAAGTCAGGATGAAAACGCGGGGCCAAAAAGAAGTAGAGAGCAAGAAGCAGAAAAGCCATAACAGCAACGATGATGTTCAACTTTCTGCTCTTTAATAACTTCACTGTTGTTGTTGTCTTAGATTGGTGAGCACGGCAATGAAAATATCAACTAAAAATGGATCAAACTGTGAACCGGCCCCTTGTCTAAGGGTTGCTACCGCTTGATCGTGGGTCATTGCCGTACGGTAAGGACGATCTGAAATCATGGCATGGTAACTGTCTACGATTGCTACAATTCTCGCTGCAAGAGGAATATCTTCACCCTTTAGACCGCTAGGAAAACCGGTGCCGTCCCAGCGTTCGTGGTGATTTTCTAGAATCTCGCAAATGTCTTTTAGAGCCCTAATTGGTCGCAACAGCTGAGCACCAAGCACTGGGTGCTGATTGACCAAGTCACGTTCTTCATTAGTGAAGTAGCCTGGTTTTGTCAGTAGTTCAGTGGGCAGCTTCAATGTGCCCACATCATGCAGCAAGCCCGCCACACGAATTTGCTCGATCTGAGTGGCTGAAAGCCCCATAACTTTGCCTAGTAACTCTGACATGCGTGCTACTTCTAGATGGTGCGCCTTGTTATAGTCTGATCTGGCGTAGAGATTTTGAGCAAGCGCTTTGACCATTTCTACAACTTCAGGTACTAGCTCTTCTTTGTTTTGTGCTTCAACCGAAACAGTCGGAGCGACAAAGTCTTCTAATACCAGAGCGGGTTTGCCGTCTGTCGTAATTTGAGACAAGACTTCCTCGGCCGATTTTTCACCAGCTGCTTTCAATTCGCGAGGCTCGAACATCAGGTCGGAGGCTGTATGTACCTGGTTACGTCCGAGCCGCTTCGATAGATAGAGGGCTTTGTCGGCTAGCTCAAGCAAGTGTGCTTGATCGGCGGCATCATCAGGAAATATGGCGATACCAAGGCTAGCTGTCACTGATAGGTTGATGCCGTCGTGCAATATTACTTCCGAAGCCAGTGACTTTCTAATACGCTCAGCCACCACGTGCGCGCCTTCTTGGTTGACTTCAGGTAAGACAATCATAAATTCTTCGCCGCCATAGCGAATGGGCGTATCAACGTCGCGGCAATTGTTCTTAATTAGCCTGGCAACGGCTTTGAGCACAGTGTCACCGACCGGGTGCCCGTAGTTGTCGTTGATTGATTTGAAGTGATCGACGTCAACCATTAACACTGCTAGATGTCTTTGATAGCGCTCTGCCATACGCAGTTGCTCTGTTAGCTTTTCCTGGCCCGTGCGGTGGTTGTATAAAGTAGTAAGACCGTCTGTGGTGGCTTGCCTTTGCACTCTGGCATAGAGTCTGGCATTGGTTACACCCGAGGCTACTTGGTCGGCCACTGATTTCATAAAAGCTTCATTTACGCGGTTCCAGTTGGCCGGAATTTCGCCTTTATAGCCAACCAACAAACCAAGTAACTTTTCGCCGTAGTGCACCGGAATATAGAATAGCGAAAGGATGTTATAGCCTGATAAGACCTCTTCTCTGAAGGGGTCAAGCCTGCGGTCGTTTGCTACGTCATTGGCGATGATTGCTTGGTCGGCCTGAAAGAGTTTGCTGTAGAGTTCAAGAGTTTTTAAATCGCGGCCATATTCGACGATGCGATAAATGTCATCGGTGACATACTCAACTCTAAGTGAGTCTTCAGGCTCTTCTTCCGAAGGCAGAACGATAAAACAACAATCAAGGCCAAAATAGCCAGATAGCTCCTCAAGCATTTCGGCCAGATTTTCTTTGATGGTAAATGATCGTCTGATGGTATTGCTGATGCGGTGCAATAGCGACTCTTGGTTGCGCAAAATGTCAGATTCTCTGCGCAATTGCTCCAGCAATGTATTGCGTTGAAGTTGCGACTGTCTATCTTGCGAGAGCTGTTCATGGGCTTTCTCAAGCCTTTGGGCATAGTCTTCTAAGAGCTGCAATTGCACAGCTAACTCTTTTTCAATCTTTCTATGGCGCAACGAAGATTGCACTCTTGCCATTAGTTCAGAGTCAAAGCAAGAATCGGTGAGGCAGTCATCGGCGCCAACTACAAGACCTTCTACTCGAGCTGATGGATTGCTGTCGGGAGTGACGATGATTACAGGAATGTGTTTGAAATCGGCTGATTCTTTGATGACTTTGCAGAAACCAAAACCAGTTGAGCCAGAAATATTGCTATCGACAATGATCAAGTCGACCCTGTTTTCTGAAAGAATCTGTAGTGATTTTTCTTCTGAGTCAGATTCGAGCACTCTATACTTTTCGCCTAGAGTGCGAGAGAAACGACGCCTAACTACTCTATTTGAGTGAAGAATCAAAACATGGTCAATGTCTAATTGCTCAGCTTTTGTAGCAGTTGGTTGCAAGACTTTTTCATGTTCTCCAGCCGCCTGGAAAAAGAGCTGGGTACGATTGGCCAAGTGCTCGCCCATTAAGCGCAGTGTCTGCAAATCTTGGTTAGTGACTTCACGAGATGCATCAAACGAAATGACCCGAATTAAGCCTTTGACATTGCCAGCTCGCTGGGAAGAGTCGGCCATCACTGGCACTATGGCATAAGGAAATTCTTGGGTTTCGCCATCAATTGTTGAAAAAGCCCTACCTAGCCAGGGGCGCAAGGTCGATTTAACTTTTTGTGCCACCAGTGAATTTGCCACCGCTAGTGGTTGTTTGTTTTCATCAGTTAAGTTTTTTACTGACTTACGTGCTTCTTCTTCGCTCTTTTCGTCTTCACCGGAGAAAGTAATGACATTTACAATCTCGTGGCCTGAAACCAGGTCAATAAAACCAAAATCAAAGCCTAAAACTTGGCAAATATGGCGTTGCACAGCATCCAAGAATTCTTCCTTGGGTACTGGCCCAGCGGGTGCTGGTTCTGCCTGTCTGCTTTCGGTTTCCACAAATAGTCTCTTTTTCTCACTTCTTAGCTATTAGATGAAGAATTTCTTCCACCACCACTGAAACATCAACAGTGTCCATAACTCTTTGCGTCTATCGGCTTTTTGACTCATGTGCTCTTGGACTAGACGATTGATGTAAGGCCACTGGAAAATGCCCTGCCGTTTTATAAACGACTCTCCTAATAATTCATCTACCACGGGACGGAACTCATTCCGCAGCCATTTGGCAACAGGGATGCCAAAGCCCTTCTTGGGCCGCTTCATTATGTATTCAGGTAAATAGGGCGCTACGGCCTTCTTCAGCAGATACTTGGTTGTCAATCCATGCACTTTTAGCTCTGGCGGTAACTTTAAGGCAAATTCAACTAAGGGATAGGCCAAGAAAGGCAAGCGTACTTCTAGTGAGGCTGCCATAGAAGCCCGGTCTGATTTAACCAATAGGTCGTCTGGTAGATAAGTAGTCATGTCAAGACGCATGATGTTGTTAATAACATCATGGACGCTACCCCTAGGCGAATGACCATTGAGGTGCACCAGTGGCAGGTCACCTAGAATATTTTCTTCCATGGTCTCGGTCAAAATTTGGTGTTCTGGCATCAGTAGCTGCGGCTGGTCGGCCATTCTAATTGAGCCCATCCATCTGAGATGGCGACGAACAGCGGGTTCTGCTGCTGCCCCAATGAAACGCTTAACCTTAAAATCAAAACTGAGGTTGTTCATATTTACAGGTAAAGAATTTAGAGCAGGCTCAAGCAGGCCTTGGCGCAGGGCTTGGGGCATTAAACCCCACATTGGGGCAAATTTATGGGCCTGATAGGTGGGATAACCGCCAAATAGCTCGTCGCCGCCTTCTCCAGCTAAAGCCACGGTGACGTGCTTTTTCGTCATTTTAGAGAGTGAATAAGTCGGCACTATAGAGGCATCGGCCAAGGGTTCATCAAGAACTTCCCAAAGTTCAGAAAGCGTTTCAAAGCCAAGTTCTGGTGAGAATGTCACTACTTCATGGTCAGCTCCGATATGTTTGGCTACAGCTAGAGCATGAGATGATTCGTCGAATGACTTGTCGTCAAAACCGATTGAGAAGGTTTTCACTGGCGAACTAGAGAATTGGCTAGCCAGCGCAGCTATACACGAAGAATCAATGCCGCCCGAGAGAAATACACCAAGGGGCACTTCTGAAATTAGTCTTAGTTCGATAGAGCGCTTAAGCAGGCGCACAAGCTCTTCTTGCGCTTCACCCTCAGAAATTTTTTCAGTTTTAATATCGGGCAGCCAATAACGTTCAATTTTGATTTGGCCGCCTTCGACAACCATGTAGTGTGCAGGCGGTAGCTTGCTTATGCCCTTGAAAATAGAATGGGGACTGGGTACATACTCAAGACTCAAATATTTCTGCATGGCCAAGCTATCGAGTTCGCGCTTTGCCTTAGGATGAGTCAGTATGCCCTTGATTTCAGAGCCGAAAATAAAGGTTCCGTCGAATACTCCATAGTGCAATGGTTTCTCGCCTAAGCGATCGCGAGCAATGAAGAGCCTTTGTTTTCGTGAATCAAAGATGGCAAAAGAGAACATGCCTTCAAGATATTGCAGGCAGCCCGTGCCGTATTCTTCATAAAGGTGCACGATACATTCAGTATCAGACTTGGTGACAAGGGTATGCCCAAGCGAGAGAACCCGCTCTTGCAGCTCTTGGAAGTTATAGATCTCGCCATTGAAAACAATCCAGACCTTACCGTCTTCATTGCCTATGGGCTGCTGGCCGCCCGAAACATCGATGATTGCCAGGCGCGTCATGCCGATAGCGGCTGGGCCAATCAGCTTCATGCCTTCTTCATCTGGGCCGCGATGGGCAATGCTGTGGCACATCGCACCAAGGTGATTGTCTTTCTCGGTGAGTGGCTCACCATTTAAATTGAGGTACCCGACTATGCCGCACATAATTGCTATCCTAAAACTTATAAGGTGCTTTCAATTGTCCTGTATTTGAGCCGATAGGGCATTAGATTTGAGCCTTTCTACAGTTTTGTAGAAGTTTATAGTCAAATAGATATAGAGCAGATAGCGAGTATGGTCCCTAAATCTCTACCTGATGATTTCTTTGAGCAGCCTACCTTGACTGTTGCTCGATCTTTATTGGGCAAGACTTTGGTGCGGCAATTTGAGAAAAGTAGGCTTGAGGCCGAAATTGTTGAAGTGGAAGCTTATACGGCGGATGACCCGGCTTGTCATGCCTATGGCGGTCGGCGCCCTCGTTGTGATGTCATGTTTGGACCACCTGGGCATGCCTATATTTATTTTATCTATGGCATGTATTACTGCCTCAATGTTGTTACTGAGGTTGACGGCATTGCCGGTGCTGTACTGATCAGGGCCTTGGCAGAGCGGGAGAAAGTGGGCAATGAAAAGCTTCTTAGCGGCCCGGGCAAACTCTGTCGGCAATTGCAGATTGATTTGAGATTTAATGGCTTGCCACTCTTTGATGACAATCAGCCGCTCTATATCAAGGCCGGTCGTGCCATCGCCGATGAAGATGTGGCCACAAGCTCGCGCATTGGTATTAGTAAGGCGGTCGAAAGACCATGGCGTTTCTACATCAAGGATGACAACAGTGTTTCAAGGCGGAAGTAAGTCATTCAACTATTATTTCGGACGCTTTTTCTTTTGGGGCTTAGCCTTGCTTTGGATGGCTGTGATATTTGCTTTCTCTAGCCAAGCAAACTCTGGAGCGTATACCGAAGCCTATCTGCAAGATGCCAATGTGCCCATTCGAAAGCTCGCTCATATGTTCGAATTTGCTGTATTGGCAGTGCTTTATCAAACTGCTCTAGTTGGTTCTTTGATGCCGCCGCGCGAAGCAGAACAGGAAAGAGTAGCAGAACAGGAAAGAGTAGCAGAACAAGTAAAAGGAGCAGAACAAAAGTCAAAGAATAGCCTCAAGAACTATCTGTTTGCTTTCGTTCTAGCAGTGCTCTATGCCCTTACCGATGAATGGCACCAGGCTTTTGTGCCCGGTCGTAGCGCTAGTTTGCTTGATTCAGGCGTAGACGCAATTGGTGCTCTAGTAGGTTTGTCCGCGGTCTACTGCTTACGCCATTTTTTTACTAGTGGTGCTCGGCAGAAACCGGGCTCGTAGCTGTAGTTGCTTGAGATGTTTCAGTTGCTGCCGCTGCAGCTTGTTCAGTTGTTTGAGCCGTTATATCTTTTTGTTCGCTAACGAGTAGCTTGCCACTGGCATCTTGGATTATCGATAGGCGGATAACAACAGCTGTAGGTGCTGTTCCTGAGGCCCCGATCAAATTGCCTTTGACGTCTACTTGATAATTTCCCGGCGAAATAGTCGTGGGCACAACCGATTCTATTCGCACTTCTTGATCTTGAGGTAATGCTTTCAATTGGCTTCTGCTGAGCGGGAAATTCGTTTCGCTCCAATAGCGCGTGGCTAAATCTGGAGTCATCATTGCCATTGCTTTAATTTGTGCTTGGCGATAACTATCTTTGCGGAAATTGAGCATGTCGAGAACGAATGTTCGCGCTGTCTCTTGTAATGACAAACTGCCTGCTAGCCCAGCCTTCGTGGCGCTAGGTGCCGCCGCTATAGGAGCACCAGCAAAAGGTTTAGAAGTGAGGAATAGCACTGTCGATACGGCAGTGGTAACTAACACAGTAAGAGCTAAGCCAGCTAGAAGCAACAATTTTTTCTGAGTGATCAGTTCAAAAATTGCCTCTGGAACACTAATTGGAAAGGCTTTCTTTATTCGTCTACGTTGAGCCAGCTCTGGATATTCTCGAGCTACGAAAGAATCGAAATCTGACTCAGCTGGTGGGCGTTCCGAGCCGACGGCTACTCTCTGTCTAGAGGCTGGCTCTGGAGAAAGCTCACCCACTAGGTTGGAAAGTCTTCGCAGCTCATCAGGGGTGAGAGTGACAGCACTTGACGGCGGTGTGCCAACCTTGCGCCTAACAGATAAAGTGGCTTTGTCTTTAGCGCCTTTAAATACCAGCATGAAACCTGACTGAGTCTCTAGCTGACATTCTTTATCGAGCAGCAAGTTAGCATCACTGGCGACATCATGGCTTCGATAACTGCTGTGGGTCGGAAGCGGTTCCGCACTCAAGCTTGAGCGTGAGGCATAAATGGGCCTCTCTTGGCGTTCTCCATAGAGATAGTCGAGGTCATCGTCTAGGCGATTGGCTCCAAGATTCTCATTGTCGTCTTGCCCGGGGTTATTGTTAGAGCCGTCGTTATTGCCAAAAATCATTGTGCACCTTTAGTTGTCATCTAGTATAAGAGCTAAGGCAAAAACTGCGGTGCTATCACCTAGAAGATAAAAAAGTATTAGGCCCGGTCTAAGTTAACCGGGCCTAATGATTCTTTTTAGAGGTACTCTCTCAGTCTTGAAGAGCGGCCTGGTTGTCTCAGCTTTCTTAGTGCTTTGAACTCTATTTGTCTTACTCTTTCACGAGTGACGGCAAACAGTTGTCCAACTTCTTCTAGTGTTCTTTGACGACCATCATCAAGACCGAAGCGCAGACGCAATACATCGCGTTCACGTGGGGTCAGTTCATTGAGCATCTTAGCCAAATCTTGGCGTAGAAGTTCATGGGTGACAGTGGTTTCAGGTCTATCGGTTTCAGCATCTTCAATGAAGTCACCGAGGCGCGAATCTTCTTCTTTGCCGATTGGTGTCTCTAGTGAAATTGGTTCTTTAGCTGCTTTGATGATCTCATGTAGTTTTACAATAGAGACATCCATCGACTTGGCCAACTCTTGTTCTGTTGGTTTGCGATTGAGTTCTTGAGCCAATTGTCTGGTGACTTTTTTGAGCTTGTTGATGGTCTCAACCATGTGTACAGGTACACGGATGGTGCGTGACTTATCTGCCAAAGCTCTGGTGATGGCCTGACGAATCCACCATGTGGCATAAGTTGAGAACTTATAGCCTCTTTCATGGTCGAACTTTTCGGATGCCCGAATTAGACCGAGGTTGCCTTCTTGAATTAGATCGAGGAAGGAAAGACCGCGCCCAATGTACTTCTTGGCGATTGATACAACTAAACGCAAGTTAGCTTGTACAAGCTTACGTTTTGCCATCATGTCGCCCTGCAGAATTTTGCGGGCTAGTTCAATTTCTTCGTCTGGTTTAAGAAGTTGTATGCGGCCAATCTCTCTTAGATATAGGCGCACTGAATCTTCGGTTGCAACTTCTCTGGCAGAGGGCAGCTCTACTGGTTCATCATCATCATCAAGATCATTTTCTTCATCGTCTAGAATGGTGAATTTATCATCTTCGTCAATGAGGTCGAGCTCTTCTAGCTCGTTTCTTTTAGCGATGTTTTCGTCCTCTACTAGGACGCCATTGTTCATGCCGCGCTCGGTATCCGGGGACTTGCTTTTAGCCATGAGGTTCCTCGTGAATTGCTTCTGTTACTGGTGCCAACGAGTCTGTCAAAGCGTTTACCTGTGCATCCGTTCTTTATATGACTTCATGTCCCCGGAAGGACCATTTGATATGGATGAGGTAAGAGATTTGAGTAGTTAAGGTTTGATCGACAATTTCATCCTAAGTGCGTTTTACGTATCCAAGTGGGATCTACACATTTCCGTAATTATTCAGGGAAACACCATTGGGGTAAATACGTAATAACCTCCGAACTTATTGCTTGGCAACGCCTTAAGGCTAGTATAAGTGCGCTTTGGTCACTGTGCCCGTTTCGTTAAGTGAGTTTAAATGCATATGCAAAACTATTGCAAATCCCGAAAGGCTTTGCTAGCTTAGCTTTCGCAGATGAGCCGAGCGATCATGTAAGACTTTTAATTGATCTCTTAGTTCGGCAGCCAGTTCGAAATTGAGTTCGCGAGCCGCATCCTTCATCTCTTTTTCCACGCGCTTGATCGCCGTGCGCAAATCTTTCTCGGTAAGTTCCATCACCGAATCAGCAATCATTCTTTCTTGCTCTTCCTTGGTAGACGGCAGCCTGAGGCGCTCGACTAGGTCGTTGCCATCACCTTTGCCTCGCAAAGCTTCGAGTAGCGAGTTCCCCGTATCTTTTACAATAGTAGTAGGGGTAATACCATGCTCGGTATTATGAGCAATTTGAATTGTGCGTCTTCTGTTTGTCTCTCTAATTGCTTTGGTCATCGAATCGGTCATCTTGTCGGCGTACATGATCACCCGACCTTCAGTGTTTCTGGCTGCCCGTCCGATTGTTTGTACCAGTGATCGCTCGGCGCGCAGAAATCCTTCTTTATCGGCTTCCATGATGGCAACTAAAGTTACTTCAGGAAGATCTAGTCCTTCGCGCAGCAAGTTGACACCGACCAGCACATCAAAAACGCCAAGACGTAAGTCGCGTAGCAGCTCAACTCTTTCTATAGCTTTGATGTCAGAGTGCAGCCAGCGTACTTTTATACCAAGCTCAGAAAGGTACTCAGTTAAGTCTTCAGCCATACGCTTAGTTAAAGTAGTGACTAATACTCTTTGATTGGCAGCTGCCCTCTTTTTGATTTCACCAATTAAGTCATCAATTTGGCCAGTGATCGGACGCACTTCAATAATTGGGTCTACAAGCCCAGTTGGTCTAATGATTTGTTCAACAACTTGTTGGCTTTCTGCTACTTCCCAGTCACCAGGCGTAGCCGAAACAAATACTACTTTACCCACTCTCTCGAAAAACTCATCAGGCGTAAGCGGCCTATTGTCGCGGGCGCAGGGCAATCTGAAACCATAGTCTATGAGTGTATCTTTGCGTGCTCTATCGCCATGAAACATGCCGCGAATTTGCGGAACGGTTACGTGCGACTCATCAATAAAGGTAATGAAGCCATCTTTGCCGTATTTGCGCACGAAATAATCAATCAGTGTTTTAGGCGGAGTGCCCGCTTCTCTTCCTTCTAATATGCGTGAATAGTTCTCAATACCATTGCAGTAGCCAACTTCTTTCAGCATCTCTAGATCAAAGCGAGTGCGCTGTTTAAGCCGCTGTG
This sequence comes from bacterium Ga0077546, assembly GCA_943369735.1. Classification (GTDB taxonomy): domain Bacteria; phylum Cyanobacteriota; class Vampirovibrionia; order Obscuribacterales; family Obscuribacteraceae. The sequence goes on along the minus strand of CALROJ020000041.1, from coordinate 7,090 downwards.
CTTCTACCAATTTGCCCTGGCCAATTAATTCATTAGTGCGCTCTAAAAGCTCAGCTTCAATGGCATCGATAGCGCGCTCTATATCTTCTTCTTCGGCTACATAGTGCTTGGCTGGATAGATTTTTATGTTCTCTTTGGTCTCTTCGATTTCGCCAGTGACTGGATTGATCAAAGCTATTCTTTCTATTTCATCACCAAAGAATTCGACTTTGACGATCCGTTCTTCATAAGAGGGAAACACTTCAAGAATCTCGCCCCGTGCCCTAAAGCGGCCACGCTCAACGACCATATCGTTGCGGTCATAATGAATGTGCACCAGTTGACGCAAAACATCCTGGCGATCTACTTCTTGCCCTACGGTCAAGTCAAGAGCGGCAGCGAGATAGCGTTCTGGCAGACCAAGACCATAAATTACCGAAACAGAACCGACTACCACTACGTCGTCGCGTTCCCATAAAGAGCGCGTAGTTGAGTGCCGGAGCCGGTCTATCTCATCATTGATGCTGGCTTCTTTTTCAATGAAAGTATCGGTTGAAGGAATGTACGATTCTGGTTGGTAGTAGTCGTAATACGAAATAAAGTATTCCACTGCATTGTTGGGGAAATACTCTTTCATTTCATTGCAGAGCTGAGCAGCCAGTGTTTTGTTATGGGCCAAGACTAGGGCCGGCATTTGGGTCTCAGCAATGAGCTGAGCCATGGTCATAGTCTTGCCTGAGCCTGTTACTCCAAGCAGAGTCTGATAGGGCATCTGCGCTTCGATGCCCTTTTCAAGAAGAGCAATTGCGCGAGGCTGGTCGCCAGCAGGCGAGAATTTGGATACGACTTCAAATTTGGCCATTAAGTCTGGCTGTTAGGTTCCGTGTTTTCAGCTGGAGAAACAGGATTAGCTTCGATTGTCTTGGGCTCGATTTTCACTGCTGTAGCCACTTCTTCTTGAGCATCGGTTAAGGCTTTTTTGAAGTTACCGATACCCTGACCAAGCGACCGGCCTAGCTCGGGCAATTTTTTAGGGCCAAAAACCAGAAGCGCAATGCCAAATAAGACGCCAACGGTAACTGGATTGATCATGACAATTTCCTCAATGACACTAGTAAAGATACTAGCACAGGCTACTTTTAATTCCTTTTTTTACCACTTTTGTTTGCGCTATCGGGAGAGCTATGGGGTTTTTGCCCAGGAGATTTAAGTGGAGCTTTGACTGGCGACTTAGGCAACTCTTGGGCCTTAGAATTACTTCCAGGCTTGAGTTTCTCGCTCTCTTCTAAGGCGTCAGGCCCCATGTCATTGAGCTTCTCGGCTTTTGAGGCCGCTTCGACGGCAGCTTTGTGCTTAGCTTCTGCTTCAGCCTTAGCTTCAGCGGCTCCGTTGTTATAAGGGGCTAATGGTTGGCTAATGGGATAAACCAAATTGCGGGTCTTCAGCCTATCGACCAACTCTGCAACTATGGCTTGCATACAGACATAGTCTGGAACAGTTCCCTCTGGCTCAAGTTGAGTCAGTAGGGCAGAAGGGTCTAGGGGATGATTTGGTTTGTTGTTGACGAAATTGAATGCGCTCATTCCCGAAATGGCCGCCACATAGCAAGGGTCTGGGTTTAGTCTCAACCAGCGCACTTTGTTTGTCAAAAAGAGATTGTAGAGAAAACAAATATGAGGATGATCAAGCTGCTGTTGACTATGATCGACCGCTGAAGCAAACATGCTCACTAGCAGTTTTGGAAATTTGCTCGTGATCTCTGAGATGTATGAAGAGCCGTCGCGCTCGCTGAAGTACTCTTCGGACTGGGCAACTGTGGCGACATTTGTCGGCCACTGATCACCGAAGACTTTCAGCCTCTCACAGGCAGCAGTGACCTGAGGCGGGAAATATTGCTTGGTTAGTTCGGTGTCTAGTGCCGGGTTGAAGGCATATTCTTTTGACTCTTCCCAGATATCGTTGTCGTTGTCGTCGAAGAATAGAACACCTTTTATGCCTGGCAAACCACGTTTCTTCCCTGAAAATTTATTGGGATTACGAAATGCTCGTTCTTTCCATTTCAACTTGCGATAGTCGATAAGAAGATTGCCCGTGGCTGCCGAGCCCTCTCTGTAGTGCTTGTTGCGCAGTAAATCAGATGCAGAACCTAGATTGGCAGGAGAGAACATAGAGCCAACAGGCGCTTCATACAACGCTAGCCATTTGACGAAATCTATAACGTCCTTCGGTTGCGCCTCTTGAGCTGAAGCTTCCTTTACGTTTATGCCAAATTTAGCCAAGGTCACTAGAGCAATGTTGCCACCATTGTCCCAACCAACAATGCCCAGATTAGCCGGATTTACCTTAATAACTGGAGCCATTAACTCTTCAATGGATCGACCTTTGTAGTCGGTCTTGCGACCACCAGCAAATAGCAAAACATCGCGAAAAGCCTCGACAGAGCGTGTGCCCCTATTGTCGAATGTGCCTTTAGTGCCAAACTGAGAGGTGCCGCCCCCCGGAAAAGCGAAACGTACTTCCACCGCTCCTACTTGTGCTGCGTGCATGTTGAAGCTGAGCCCGTCAGCTCCAACCCCTCCTGGTGCCACCACAGCAACAGGGGCACCATCTTTGTACCGAGCCTTGGCGCAGTAAATTATATTGACGGCTATTCCTGATCCTTCCGCAGCTTCAGAAGGCACATAGGTGCTAACTGAATTCTCCTTTGCCAATAGCGGCACGCACATTGACTCTGGTGGCAGATCTGAATTGATCGCTGATACTGGGGAGATCAGTACTAGATTTACTATTAGGGTGAGCACTTGAGCAAGTGCTAATGCTGGTACTAAAGCCAGTGTTTTCTTCTGCGCCAAAGCTGTTTTAATTTTGTAGCCAAATTGCAAAGTCATTTTTTATGCCTGAATGCTGAAGTAACCCCAGCTTTGTAAATCGCTTTAGTTAGTCAACGCCTGCAGTTTTGTGAAGTCTGCCAAAGCGCGGAAGTAGCGGTCGATATTCTTGAGAATGCCGTGGCGATTATTGCGCTTTGCCAAGTCTTCGTCGTTGACTAAGGTGTCTTCAAAGAAACTATCAATGTACGGTGTGAGATTGCGCAATAAATCAAGCAGTGATTGATATTCAGCTTCTGTGCTTGGCAGAGTGAACGAATCTGCATTGCTGCCGCGCTCCCAATTAGCCTTAACGTTTTTCTGGAAAGCTTCCCAGAGTGCTTTCTCGGATGCGCCGCTCAGGGCATCTGCCTGCACTATATCTGGTGACTCGGGCTTGAGGATATTTCCGATTCTGATACCAACTCGCATAAGGTCGCTAGCTCCAGGCGCTGAAACCATGTGCTTGACCGTATTCATGCGAACCATTACGTCGCTGATATTGGCCAATGGATCACGAGCACCAAGCACTGCTTCAACTACTTCTTTGCCATAGCCGCAATCAAGCAATTTGCCCTTGAGGCGCTGCATAATAAAGTCTTTGACTTCTGCTGCGGTGGCTTCGTTGTCGAACTTCTTGCTGTTTTTGTCTTTGCCATTGCTGTCAGCGTGCGATGGTCTTTCCAGAAGTGGCTCAAAGGCCATGAGCAAGCTTGCAATCAAAGTTGTGATATTGATTGGCAACTCAGGCAGTCCGTCGACAACAATGTCGATCAGGCCTTGGGCATTGCGTCTCAACGCGTATGGATCGGAAGAACCAGTGGGTTTTTTGCCTAAAGCAAAGAGGCCGACTACGTGGTCTAACTTGTCTAAAACAGCCGCTAGTTGACCAAGGCGATCTTGGGGAATGGCATCATTGCTGGTGCGCGGAGCATAGTGCGAGAGAATTGCCTGCACTACTTCAAGCGGTTCGCCTTCTCTTTTGGCGTACCAGCTGCCAACATAACCTTGCAATTCAGGCAACTCTCTCACTAGATTGCTGACTAAATCGAGCTTCATCAACTCGCAAACTCTCACCAAATTATCTTTTTCGTGATTTGTGAGCACACTGCTGGCCGGTTCGCTATTGGTTAAAACAGTTGCTAATTGGCTCAACCTGTCAGTCTTGTCGCCGTAGCTGCCGAGTCCTTCCTGATATGTCAATTTGGCAAGCGCAGGCAAACGGTCTTCTAGTTTGGCTTTACTATCATCAAAGAAGAAGAACTTGCCGTCGGCGAGCCTTGCCCTCAGAACTCTTTCATTGCCTTGTTTGATATGAGGTGCCGCTTCTTTGCGGTCGTTGTTAGTGATAGTGATGAAGTAAGGTAGAAGAGTTCGATTCGATGGATCGGTTTGCTCTTTGGCTTCTACTGGAAAATAACGCTGGTGATGAATCATGATTGTTTCAATCAATGTTGCTGGAAGCGTTAGATAGTCATCTTCGAATTGACCAACAAGAGCGGTTGGCCATTCTGTTAAATTGACAACTTCGTCAAGTAGGCCTGATTTCAGTTGCGGAGCTGAGCCACCTAGTTCCCCTGCTCTAGCGCTTACTTGCCCCTCAACCATTTCTCTACGCTTGGCTGGATCAACAATAACAAACGCTTCTTTCAGTGTTTCTTCGTATTTGTCTGCGTGGGCAATGGAAATTTCACCGGGATGCAAAATGCGGTGGCCTCTTGTTAAGCGCCCACTTTTAAAATTAGCCACGGTGATATCAACAAGCTTGTCGTCAAGCAGGGAGACCAGCCACCGAAGTGGTCTAGAGAATTTGACTTCACAATCACCCCAGCGCATCAGGCGTTCACCTGAAATTTGACCAATAACTTTATTTACCAATTCAGGCAGTACTTCTTGCGTAACTTTGCCACTGTTTACAACTACTGCATGCAAGTACTCAACACCGCCGACTTCTTCTCGTAAAAGCTCTGCAGCTGTTAAGCCATGCTTCTTGGCGAATCCTTCAGCTTGAGGCGTGGGCTTGTTGTTGGCGTCGAAGCTGCTTTTGACAGCCGGTCCCTTTACTTTCTTTTCAGTGGTGGTCTGCATAGCCGCAATATCTTCAACCACGGCGGTAAGGCGGCGCGGGGTTGAATAGGAGCGAATTTGCTTGAAGGCAATATTGGCTTCCGTGAGATTGGCTCGGAGCAATTCTCTAAGTCTCTCTTCCGCCTCCGGTACAAAGCCCGCTGGCAGCTCTTCCACACCAATTTCAAGTAAATAGTTAGCCATTTATATCTTTTGTAGTATCTCTTTGCGGTAGTAACACATCATACAAAACACAAGGGAAAAAGACTCTGCACTGTAAATGGTGCAGATCTTTCAAGATCTTGGACAATAGTATCCAAGACAGCTTATTATTTGTATGGTTGCTCTAACTAGGAAAAAAGAATACTCAAGATGTCGCGAAATTTTAAGCACCTTAATGCTAGGCACATTATTACTTCACTCATGCTAGTGATGTCACTGGGAGCCTGCGGCAAGAAGGAAGAGGCTTCACAAGCACCTATAGAGCTGGGCCCTAAGTGGGGCTTTATTGACCACACTGGCAAATTCGTTATAAAGCCTCAGTTCCGCAGAGTACTGCCCTTCTCTGATGGTTTGGCGGCTGCTGACCTTTCGTCACGCTGGGGATTCATTGACAACACTGGCAAATTCATTATTGAACGACAGTATGAAGAAGTAACCCGTTTTGCTAAGGGACTTGCCGCAGTTAAAACTTTTGGTGGCAAATGGGGCCTGATTGACAAAACCGGCGCTCCAACTTGCCCAGCAACCTTTGAGGCAATTGGTGAGTGCGGTGAAGCAAATAGACCGCTAGAGCCAAACACCATAATTTATTGTTCTTTCAAAGAGGGAACCAAGTGGGGATTCATCAATAAAGCAGGTGAGACCAAAGTGCCTCCTGCCTATGATGCTGTCGGACCGTTTTCAGAGGGTCTAGCGGCGGTGAGCAAAATGGGCAAGTGGGGTTATGTCGATCCTGCTGGCAAGGTCATAATTGACTTTAAGTATGACCAGGCCAAACAGTTTCATGACCGTGTCGCCGAATGTTACTTTGGCTCTGACTTTGTCATCTTAGACACGATTGGCACTATGTCGATGAGTGATGCTCTTCAGTCACGTAATTTCTTCCATGATGAGCTTGGTTTGAGCTTGAAGCGCGGTAAGTATGGCTTCATGAACAAGAAAGGCAAGACCGTTATCAAGAGAAGATTCACCTATGCTGAAGATTTCTCTGAGGGATTAGCTTTGGTCGGCGTGGCTAATGCTCGGCAGGGCTATATCGATACTAAGGGCTTAATTGTTATCCCACCAGTGTTTGATGGCGCCCAATCGTTCTCTGAAAAACTAGCAGGGGTGAAAATTGACCCGCGCTTGGTTGCGGATGATGGCTCAATATCTGCTTCTGCTGTTGAAGAGGCACTCAAGTATGACCCCCATGCCAGCACTATAAAAGTAGACCCAGCGGCCACCACTGGCGAACCTGAAGTTGAGGCTGGCAAAGAAGGCGACGCTGTTAAAGATGGAGCCGCTGTGAAAGACGGAGAAGCTGGAAAAGCAGGTGAGCCCGCCAAAGATGGCGAAGCAGCAAAAGACGGGGATGCTAAGGCCGATGCGGCTGCTGTTAAGGATGGCGATGCAAAAAAAGTAGATCCTGCGGTGAAAGGCACTGAGGCTAAACCCGCAGAGCCTAAAGCCGCAGATAAAGCTCCTAGTGCTCCTGTGGCTGGAGCCAAGCCCGACGCAAAAGCCGAGACCAAAGCCGAGCCAAAAGTAGATACTAAGCTTGAACCGGCTAAAGCCGCTCCAGCTAAGAGTGGCAAATAAAATCTTTGATTTTGGCTAAAAAAGGGTTTAGTCACCCAAGAGCTTTGGGTATTCTAAAAATTAGCCGGCGGTTGGCTTGCTGCCTCGTTTAGACTATCTGTCATGAGGGCGCCTCCACCGGCACTTATTTGACTACTGGCTAGTTTCAATAATGTCCGATTTTCTTGAGAAAGTCGGACATTTTTGGCAATTTAAATAGAGATAAGAGCGCAAACAAAAAGACCGCCCAGATTGCTCTGCGGCGGTCTAATTACTATCGTCTGACTGCCTATTGCGTAGGCTCGATATTTCTTGCTGCTTCAAGTCAGAATCCACAGCTAGCGGGTTATCACTACAGTTTCCGGTCTGCGCAGACCTGACGTTTCCACTTAACC
>CALROJ020000040.1:0-61212 GCA_943369735.1 bacterium Ga0077546 | reverse complement strand
GGCCGCTCGTGCTGGTGCTGTCGAATGGGAAAAACTTTTGAATGAGGCTCAAAGTGCAGCCCAGAGCAAAGACTATGACAAAGCCGTCAAGCTGTATGGTGATGCTGCAGATGAGTGCCTAAGCTCGAAGCTCGAAGATAAGTTTTTGGCTAAAACCTATAACGATTTGGCTTTGGTGTATGAAGCCCAGGGTAAGTACGCCGACGCTGAAGCCAATTTGAACAAAGCTCTTGCCATTAAAGAGAAGTTAGGCGAGAAAGGCGATTTTTCAATGCCTGCAACTTTGGGTAATTTGGCTCAGATTTATCGCCGTCAGGGCAAGTTTGACTTAGCTAAAGTTCAGTATGAGCGAGCCATCGCTATTGTTGAGAAAAACTCAAGCGCTAGCGATGCCAAGTTGGCACCGTTTCTTACTGGTTTGGCTTCAATGTACTCTGATTCTGGTCAATTGGCTGATGCTGAAAAAACATTGCGCCGCGTAGTTAAACTAATGGAAGATACTAAGAACAAGTCTGGTCAGACTGTGGCGATGAATAATCTTGCTGTGGTGCTGCGTAAAGAAGGGCGAGCTGATGAAGCCGAAGCTGTCTATAAGCAAGTGGCCGAGCTGGCCGACACTACTGATGACAGCGGACGGGAGAAAAATGCCGCTCGCAATAAAGCTGCTGCTCTTAACAATTTAGCTCGCAACTATCGTGAAAAGCAGCAGTTCGATAAGGCCGAGCCTCTAATGAAGCAGGCTGTAGAACTTCTTGTCAGTGACCCTACTGTTGATAAGGCTGATGTAATTATTGCCGTTGATAATTTGGCCATGGTCTACCGTGAGCTAGGTGATTACAAGTCGGCAGAAGCTCAATATCGCACGGCCCTTGAGCTGCAGAAGGGCATCGTCGGCGCTAAGCCTAAAGCTGTGGCCGATCGCATGCAAAACCTAGCTTTGGCCTTGTTGCCCCAATATAAATATGATGAAGTGGAGGCTTTGCTCAAGAGCGCTCTTGATACATACGAAAAAGAAGAAGGCGCTAATGGCATCGATGTTGCCAATGCCCTAACTAATTTAGAAGAGCTCTATCGTGAGCAAGAGAAATTTGATTTAGCTGAACCTCTTCTTGTAAGAGCACTGAGTATCCGCAAAGCTAGTCTGGGTGCTAATAGCCCAGCCGTTGCAGCAACTACAAGCGATCTTGCTTTGCTCTATAAAGAACAAGGTAAGGACGATCAAGCGGTGGGCCTTTTCCAGGAAACTGTGCGCATTCGCGACCAAGGCCCAGAGTCAGAAGAGCTAGCTACTGCGCTGAGCAATTTAGCTAAGGTGCTGCGAGATCAGAAGCATTACAGTGAGGCTGAACCTCTCTACAAGCGGGCCTTGGCTATTCGTGAGAAAACCTTTGGACCAGATCATGAGAGTGTCGCTGCGGTTTTGCGCAATTACGCTATTTTGCTTAAAGCTGATAACCGTGCAGCCGAAGCCAAAGTTTTGAATGCTCGGGCGCGCAAAATTGAAGACTCGGCGGACGGCCCCAATCAGTGAAGCACAGGTCTAAAGTGACAGCATCTGCTTTGAGCGCTCTGCTTTTGGCGGTGCCAATTTCACTTATCACGGCAGGCCCAGGCATTTCAGCCTGGGCACATTCTAAAGCCAGTTCTTCTAAAGCCAAGCATTCTAAAAATTCAGTGAGTTCAGGGCAGAGCTCTGCTGCCACTGATGGTTATTGGCGTACTTTCTTAGAGCAAGGACGCAAGCAGTTGGCTTCTAAGTCGCTAGTGGAGGCTGAGGTTTCATTTCGCCAGGCCCTACGTTCGGTCAAGCGTGAACCGCATAGCGTTGATGATTTAGTCTTGTGTATGAAAAGTCTGGCCGACCTTCTGCACACAGAAGATTATAAGGAAGAGCCATGGAAGCTTTATCGTAAGTCTTTATCTCTGCTTGAGCGTGCCTATGGTAAAGAGAGCGTCAAGCTTATGCCAATGCTGCTCACCATGGGTAGTGTCACTGAGTTTGAAGGCGAGTATAAGAAAGCGGCAGTCTTTTACCAGAGAGCTGCGGACCTGGCCAGAAACAATTTTGGCCCCCAAAGTATAGAACTAGCTACTTGCTTGCATCAACTCGGTCATGCTATGGCCCACGATGATGAGCGACAATTCCGCGATGCGGAAGAAAACTACCGCTCGTCATTGAGCATAATGATGGCTCAGCCCACTTTGCCTTCAAGTGAGCCCTTGCTTGAGCTTTTAAGCGACTACCTTGATCTTTTGCATAAATACACAGGGCCGACAAAAATACTGGCCGCACAATACGAAAAAGAGTTGCTCAAAGATCAAGTGCAAGATTTAGGCAAGACTAGAGCCGTACCCCAGTCAGCCTGGCAGCAAGAATTGGAGCGCCAGAAGCAGGTTCAAAATAGTCCACAAGATTTGAGTGTGAACAACGGTCGCATTACTATTGAAAACACTGAGACTTTCTCTACCGTCGCTCAGCTGCTTTCTTCGCTTTCTTCTTCTTCCTCACCTGTCGATGCTGCGGATAGCGGAAGCAGAGCAAATAGCAGGGAGCAAATTGACTATTATGAGCGTATGGTGGCTATTGATGTCAAAACTCTTGGCCCCAAGCATCCTAGTGTCGCTCGCGATTTAAAAGGACTAGCTGCAGTTTATGTGGCACAGCATCGCTACAGCGAGGCGCGGCCGCTCTTAGAGCGTGCTCTCGATATTTATCAATCGGTTTATACCGCTGACGATTTGTCAGTACAGCGTTTGCGTATATTGCTTTCGCTAATTACTGAACAGTCTAAAGCTGTCGGCGATACTACCGGTAGTGCTAATTTGGCTGATTCAGATTTGTCGCCAATTCCGCTGCAAGCCCAAACTTTTGAAGTAGCTCAACGTTTGAACGAGCTAGCTTTTCTAGATTACTCTCAAGGAAAGCTCGACGATGCGCGTAACCATTATGCTTTTGCTCTTTCTAGTATTGCCAATGCCACGGGGAGACGCAGTGTGTTTGTGGCTGCTTGTTTGCAAGACTATTTGTTAGTGATGCTCAGTAGTGGGCGCAAAGCCGAGGCGGATAAGATGCAAACTCAAGCTCGTGGTATTTTGGCTGAAGCCCTCTCGGCTAAACTTTTGCAGAGCTACAAGTAAGGTTAATCGTTGTCGTTCCAGGGGCGGCCTCTTTGGATGTCAACGTGTCCATTGAGCTTGTAAGGCACGGGTGAGCCGTTGTCAGGGGCGATGGTGAAACCACCATTAGAGGTGGGGTCAAGCTTGTCGGGCACCCAGTCGCCCGTTATTTCTATGATGCGACCAGGAAGTTTTGCTCGTTCCTTCCGTTTTTTCCAACTGTCTTCGTCTACATGGTCATATTCACGATCGTCTGAGCTGTGCATTACCTTAAGCCAGTCAGAATCATTGGGGTCAGCAAGATCCAAGTCTTTGCCTTTGCTAGAAAATAGGTCAGACTGCAGTACTGGCTTTTCAAAACTAAAAGTAAAGTCGTTATCCAATATCGGGGTTGAATAGCCGTTGTTTGCCGAGCCAGACCACTTAGACGACTTAGATAAGTCTTCAGAGCGGTCGAACATTTGTTTATTTCTTTCAGTTCTCTCAAGCTTATCTTTTTCTTCAATTGCATCTCTTTGGCGTCGTAGGTCTTTTTTCTCAGCTCTCTCTTCTCTGTGCTTGCGCTCTAGCTCAGCTAGGTCGTCCATACTAGAGCTTTGCCTGATTTGCTCTGAGAAAAAACTATTGCGAAATTCTTGGCCGGAGAATTGGCCGAACATCTGATTTACTGCTGCTTGATCGTCGGCAAATACCGGCGCGCAACTAAGGTTAGAAGCAAGCACAGATAAGATTAATAAGACAATCGTCTTGGATGAATAGACCATGGAGAGCATTATATAATCACTTTGGCTAACACTTTTATTTGCGCTGGCAGCATCGGCCTGCCAAGTGCTTGGCCTGGGTGTTGACATGCTTGAGTGGTCGCCAATGGCTGTCTGCGGTTTCAAAAAAACAGAGTCGATAGCACCATTATCTTTGGTCGATTTCCGCCTGCCATTTGTTGCGCTATTTATTGCCAATATCTTTCTGCTCTGCCTTAGTTCAGTTATGCCAGCTTGTGCCACAGGCCGTGAAACCGCTGTAATTGATTTTCAGTTTCAGCCAATAAGGCCGACATCTGCTGTCACTATTCGTGAGGCAGTTGACGTTGCTATTCGCAATTATCCAACCATTTCATCAAAGCGCTTTAAGCTCAAAGCCTCTATGGCCAATGTCACGCTGGCTAAGACTCAATATTTGCCAAACTTAAATATCGATATTCAAGAATCGGCAATCACTGGCAACCGAGTGGCTAGCACGGTTATGAACAACGTCTCCGGCTTTGATACGGTGCCAATTGATTCAGGCCCAGTGTCGCAAAAATCTAGTATGCGCCCCTTGGTCAATAATTTGCAGGGTGTCAACCTGAATTGGCTCTTAGTCGATTTTGGTCTGCGCCATGCCAATGATAATTTTGCTTACGCTGATGCCCGCACGGCTCGAGCTGACGTTAATTTGACACAGCTAGATGTGGCCTATGACGCTGCTGAAGCTTTTCTAGAAGCCGTGGCCGCTAAGCAGATAATTTTGTCGACTGAGGCCGCTCTGCAGCATATGCGAGCTGCCAATGTGCGCGCTAAGACCCTGGTGGCCGAAGGTCTCAAGCCTGGTGTAGAAGCCGCTGATTGGGATTATGAAGTAGCTAAGTCACGCATTTCGCTGATTAAAGCTGAGAAGAATGCCCGCCTAGCCCTCGTTGGATTAGCTGAAAAAATGGGCACTGCTACTGCCGACATTGATATTGTCTCTGACCCTTTGGTGCGCAGCCCGTCTCAAATTCAACCCATGCGGGCTATAGATTTGAGTTCGCACCCATTGGCTTTACTTAAGACCGCTGAAATTGGCCGATGGAAAGCCAAGCAAGTTGTTTTAGATAAGGCCTATCGGCCGCATCTCTGGTTCAACTCTTCGGTTTGGGGTAAGGGTAGCAACGACGGTGTCAATCCTATTCGCCCCGTGGGTGGTGGCGCTCTGCCGCAAGTATTTAATTACATGGTGGGAGCCTCATTCAGTTTTCCGGTAATGGAATACTTTCCTCTGAAGGCCCAAAAACGCATTGCATTGAACAACGAAATGGCTGCCAGGGCAGACTTGAATCTGGCTATGCAAGTGCTTGAGAAGAAAGACGCTCGAGCTAGAATCATGCTAGATCAAGCAAGAAAAATAGCCGATGAGACACCAGCACTGGTACAGGCTGCGCGTGTGCGCGAATTGAAAGTGAGTAAACGCTACAGCACTGGGCTGACTGATATGGTCAGTTTGGCCCAAGCTGAGAAAGCTTTAGCTGAAGCCGAGGTCGAAGATGCCGTTGCACAGGTCGAAGTGTGGCGGGCGATTTTGCTGCTCTCGTATGCCCAGGGAGACTTGAAGCCCTTTCTCGATATCGTAGATATCGTCGAAGGTCGAGCTGGTCGCCGCTAGAATCGAATACTAAATTCAAACCCGAAAGTCAAACGCTAAAGATAAACAAGTAAAACAGGACTTCAAAATGTGGATTATCAGCTTTGCTCTTAGACGACCGATTTCAGTAATCGCTGCGGTAATTAGCATCGTCTGTGTAGCTTTCTTGGCTGTCGGCAGCATGAAGCGCGATATTTTTCCTGACTTGAAAATTCCTGCTATCTACGTCATTCAAGGCTACGGCGGCATGTCGCCTGAGCAAATGGAAGGCTACATTACTTCCACCTATGAACTCTATTTCCTCTATGTGCCAGGTATTGAGCATATTGAGTCGAGAACTATTCAGAACGTCTCTGTCATCAAAGTCTTTTTCCAGCCTGACACTGATATGGCTAGTGCCATGGCCACCATTGTCGCTATGGCCAACCGCGCTACCAGTTTGATGCCCCACGGCACCTATAACCCCTTCGTCTTACGGTTTGACGCTGGTAGCTTACCCGTAGGGCAGCTGGTGCTGTCGTCGGAGACAAAGACTGTCAAAGATCTAGAAGATTTGGCTTATACCAGAATTCGCCCCTTGCTCGCCACCGTTCCTGGTGCTGAAGCGCCACCGCCCTTTGGCGGCAATATTCGCAGTATTGTGCTCAGTGTCGATGCTGACAAGCTCAGGCAATACAATATTTCGGGGGCTGAAATTATTGAGGCTTTGGCCACGGGCAACAAAGTTTTGCCTGCTGGCAACGTGCGCACCGGCGATTATCTGCGCATTGCCCCAGTCAACTCAGATTTGCCCGATATCCACCAACTTGATTATTTGCCAATTCGCACAGGTCATGGGCCGCAGATATTTGTCAAAGACATTGGCAAAGTAGAAGATTCGTCAGACATTTTGGCGGGCTACGCACTCTTTCAAGGTCGGCGCACTGTTTATATTCCAGCAGTAAAACGGGGTGATGCTTCTACTGTTTCAGTGGTTGATGCTCTGACTGCGGCCTTGCCTCGTATGCAGGCGGTCTTGCCCGATGACGTCAAAATTAGTTATGAATTTGACCAATCAAAATATGTGCGTGAGGCCATTACTGATGTCTTTCATGAAGGGGTGCTGGGCACGATTTTACCTGGTTTGATGATCTTGCTCTTCTTGCGTGACCTGCGCAGCACGGCCATTGTTGTCACTACTATTCCGTTGTCTTTGATGTCATCTATTGTTGGTCTCTGGCTTTGCGGCCAGACCATAAACATCCAAACATTGAGTGGCTTGGCCCTATCTATTGGTATTCTCGTAGATGAAGCTACTGTTTGTATTGAGAACATGCACAGTCACTTGGCCAATGGCGTGGAGAAAACACGCGCTGTTTACGAGGCTTGCGTAGAGACCATGGTGCCGCGCTTGCTTGCCATGTTGTCGGTGGTGGCAGTGTTTATTCCTTCGTTCTTTATGGTCGGTATCACCCGCGAACTATTTATTCCGCTGTCATTGGCTGTGGGCTTTGCCATGATCGCTTCCACCACTTTGGCGTCTACACTAGTGCCGATCATGGCTATTTGGCTCTTAAAAGACGAGCATAGCGGCGTGCCCGACGGCGAAGGCGACGAGGTTGCCGAAGCCCATGCTACGGCTATTGGGCGCGGCCCTAAAAAAGAGCATAAGCCTGACTTTATCGATAAGATGAAAGACGGTCTGGCTGGTGTTCTGCATGTGCTTATGCCTTTGCGTTTTGTTGTTATTGGCACTTATCTCACTGTTAGCATTTCGCTTGTGCTTTTGCTCTACAACAATATTGGCAAAGAGTTGTTTCCTGATTCTGGCAGCAGCCAGTTTCGTATGCGCATTTCGGCACCCACAGGTATGCGGGTAGAAGCATTAGAGCAGCGGGTGCTTAAGACGCTTGAGCTAATTAAAGCTGAGGCCGGTGAGGCCAATGTGGAAAAGAGCCTTGGTTATGCCGGTCAGCAGCCACCCATGTTCCCCATTAGCTCGGCATTCTTGTGGACAAGTGGCCCTCACCAAGCTGTTATTGATGTGCAGCTAAAAGAAGACGCTCATATCAATATGGCCCAATTCAAAGACAATATGCGCAAGCGCTTAGCCAAAGCCATTCCTGATACCAAGTATTCATTCGAGCCCGGTGACATTGTCAGCCAAATCATGAACTTGGGCTCGCCCACACCAATTTGTGTGCAAATATCGGGGCACAATCTTGTCACTAACAAAATATTTGCCGCTAAAGTTTTAAAAGAGATGGCGAAAATTACAGCCCTGCGTGACTTGCAGTGGGGGCAGGCCCTAGACTATCCTTCTTGTGAAATTGATATCGATCGCGAATTGGCTGGCCAGCTCGGCCTTACTCCTGAAGAAGTGGGCATGTCGCTACAACCTGCTTTCTTCTCAAGTCGCTTTGTCAATTTGAGCCTGTGGCGCGATCCTGAAAGTGGATTTTCTTATCAGGTGCAAGTGCAGGTGCCTCAAGATCAAATTAGGTCTAAAGACGATATTGCTAGTTTCCCGGCTATGAATAGCACCCGTAAAGAGCAGATGGCCCCCCATGGTGTGGTGGAAGATCCTGATATCGCTAAACTCTACCCTGGTAGTCAAACAAGACGACCGCAGCACCCTCTGATTGGCGATGTGGCCACTGTTGAGTATGGTGTCACTAATGGTGAGTTTGATCGCTATAACATGATGCGTATGGTATCGCTCACTGCTAACTATAGTGGCGGCGATCTAGGCCGAGTGGGTGAAGAAGTGAAGGCCGCCATCAAGCGCGCTGGCGTGCCTCCTCACGGCGTCTTTGCTGATGTTACCGGCCAGGTGCCCTTGCTCAAAGATACCTTCGCTCACTTGCTCGGTGGTTTGGTCTTGGCCGTTTGTGTTATTGCTTTGATGCTGCTTGGTTACTTCCAGGCTGCTCGCATTGTGCTAGTGGTGATGTCGACCACTCCGGCCATTTTGTTGGGAGTCTTGACCATTCTTACTTTGACCGGCACTACTCTCAATATTCAGTCGTTCATGGGGGCAATTATGGCCACTGGTGTTGGTATTGCTAACGCTATTTTGTTGGTTGTATTCGCTGAGAAAACGAGAGAAGAAGGAAAGTCTGCTTCGGAGTCGGCTATTCACGCGGCCCAGATGCGTATGCGACCGATTCTTATGACTTCTATTGCCATGGTAGCGGGGATGGTGCCCATGGCAATTTCGCATGGCCAAAGTTCTTCTCTTGGTCGGGCTGTTATCGGTGGCTTGTGTATGTCGACAACATCTGTGCTGACGCTCTTGCCCTTGGTTTTTGCCATCATTCAGAGCGGTGCTCGCACGGGCACCCATTCGCTTCATCCGGAGGACCATGGCCACTAAATCTGCGAAAATTTGGTTGAGTATCTTAGCGCTGGCTCTAGCAGTCGGTGGCTATTTCTTGTGGCAAAAGCTGGAACCGAAGAAAGTCGAAGAAGTAGCAAAAGATGTATTGGTGTCGGTGCCGACGGTTACAGTTGTTTCAAAAACGTTATTTCGCGAAGACCAGTTGCCAGGTGAGATCGAGGCCTATCAAGACGTTTTGATGTATCCCAAAATTAGAGGTTTCATCAAGTCAATAAATGTCGACCGTGGTTCGGTGGTGAAGAAAGGCCAACTGATGGCCACTATGTATGCACCGGAATATCTCGCTTCGCGCAACGAGGCTTTGGCTCGCGTGGCCGCGGCTAAAGCAGCAGTAGCTTCAGAAGAGTCTGACTTGCAAGACTTGCAAGCTGATTTGAAAAAGAGGCAGGCCAATTTACTAGCCGACCAATCTACTTACCAGCGGGTCTACGCTGCTTCATTGGTGCCAGGCGTGGTCGCTGACAATGATGTGGTGCAGTGGGCCCAATCTGTTGAAGCTGATAAGCAAGAGGTAAATACTTTCATCAAGCGCATCAATGCCAAAGCTCATGAAGTGACCATGCGCAAAGAAGAGCTCGCTGCCCGCATCAAAGGCTTTGAGAACTATTCTGATTTTGCTTCGTATTTAGAGATTACTGCACCATTTAACGGCTACGTTACTGAACGAAAAATGCATGTGGGCAGTTATGTCGGCCCTGATGGTAGCGGCGCTTATCCGCCTATTTGTCGCGTCAAGCAACTAGACCTGCTGCGAGTTGTGGCACCAGTTCCTGAAATTGATACCGCTGGCGTTGTAGTTGGGTCACAGGTGCCTTTCACAGTCTCGTCTTTTCCCGGGCGGAAATTTGTTGGCACAGTTGCCCGTATCAGTAACAACCTAGACAAAGACACTCGTACGATGCCAGTGGAGCTTAACTATTTCAATCCTGATTATAGTATTTTGCCAGGTATGTTCTGCAAAATTTATTGGCCCACAAGACGTCATCAAAATTCACTGTTTGTGCCAGTTTCGGCAGTCGTGTCTACTCCGCTCAATACCTTTGTCTGTAAAGTAAAAGACGGCGTGGTGGAATGGGTGACCGTGCGTAAGGGGCAAATTATGGATGGCATGGTGGAGATTTTTGGCAATATCAATCAAGGCGATATGGTGGCTGAAAAGGCTAGCGAAGAGCTTCAAAATGAATCGAAAGTGATTGCTCAACCGATTAAGTAGGTTACTTCGTCAAAATCAACTTGGCTTTGTCTTCGGCAGCAATTGATTCTCTTTCGCTGCCGAGACTGCGCAAAACTTGAGCATAATCTTTCAAGCAGGCTGCTAAGAGTGGATCATTTTTTCCTACTGCACCTTCAGTGCTGGCTAGGGCCCATTGATAGAAGGTTTTGGCATCACGCAGTTTGTCTTGCGAGTAGTAGAGAAAGGCGAGATCATTGAGAATTCTAGCGGTCTCAATGTTGTTCGGGCCAAGGGCTGTTTGCGAGAGTGAGAGAGCGTTTTTATAGAGTTCTTCTGCTTGTTGGCTTTGCCCTAAGTGCATTTTTACCGATGCCAATGTGGCCAATGTGCGAATGGTCAGTATATTGTTAGTGCCGTAGGCTGCTTTGTAGATGCCCAGCGCTTTTGTTAGGAGAGCATCGGCATCACCGTAGCGCTTTTGATTGATATAAAAGAGAGCTAGGCCACTG
Source organism: bacterium Ga0077546 (assembly GCA_943369735.1). Lineage (GTDB taxonomy): Bacteria > Cyanobacteriota > Vampirovibrionia > Obscuribacterales > Obscuribacteraceae. Next base: position 50,654 of record CALROJ020000040.1, on the reverse strand, counting down.
AGATCGTTGGCAGTAGATGGATGACTTGGTCCAAGCGAGGCAATATCGGCGGCGATTTTGCGTTGATAAAAATCTTCGCCTTTACCGTAGTGATTTTGATCGAAAATGGCTTCGTTCATTGTTTTGTAGGCTGGTGTAAGAGCTTGCTCTGAGTAGTTTTGATTGAGCCCTCGTAGCAAGATCTTTGATTCTTCTTCTGTTTGAAAAGCGTGGTCGCTTGCAAGTTTATTTGTGCTTTGCCCTTGCCAGGCTGATTGGCTCGTATTTGCAGCTGTACTTGATGTTGTACTTATGCTTGCAGCTTCAGGTGGTTGAGCAGTGTCTCTTTTGAAATCTTTGAGTAAGTCTTGGCTTGATTGGTCGTCGCCTTTGAGCAAGTCCTTGTAATCACCAATAAGTGATGGCAACTGATTGCTTGCCTCTAAGCTCGGTTGATTGAGCAATATAGACATTGCTCGTTTGTAATGCTTTGCTGCTGGTTCTCTAAAACCGGCTTTATAGGTAGAGCGAGCTAGTCGATGAAGGCTAGAGACGATTTCAGGGCTATAGGGGCCATAATTTTTTTCGTTTAGTTCAAAGGCCCTCTGGTAAAAGGGCATGGCGGCTGAATGATCCCCTTCTGATTCTTGCACTGAGCCAAGAGCTATGAGGGCGGGTGCAATTTTTGCACTATTGTTGCCGTATTTTTTTTCAAGCACAGATAAAAGCCGTTGATAAGTGGCCTGCGCTTCAACGGTTTTGTTTCTTAGGGCAAGGGTGTCAGCTAAACGCGTTAGGCATTTGGCTAGGTCTTCGCCTTTGTGCGGTTGTTTCTCAACTTGGGCGAGGGCGCGGCGAAAATAGTCTTCTGCCTGAGGCAGGTTTTGCTCGCTCAGAGCTGTTTGGCCTTGGCTGTAGGTCGATTGCCATGTATTGGTTGTGCTATTTGCTGCCCAGCTCGGTAAGCCTGTATCAAGGGCGAGAAGAAGGCTGATTGCGACTAAGAATTTTACTGGCATGTTGTCACCGATTATTTTGACCCATTATAAATAACATTGGCAAAATATGGTGGCGCTATGTGTCTCTATGCATACAACTATGTGGTGAATTAGCTAGTCGTCATCATCAACTATTGTACATTCAACGTAGGCAACACCTCTAGAAATGGTGCCAAGGTTGGTTGCGGCTTGTTTGGAGAGATCCATTACTCGTTTGCAGGCGTAGGGGCCGCGGTCATTGACTTTGATTACTACTGTCTTTCCGGTTTTGGGATCTTCCACCATAACTCGGGTTTTGAAGGGCAGTTTGAGATGAGCTGCTGTCAGTTTATTCATATTGAAAATCTCGCCGGAGGCCGTTCTGCGCCCATGAAAGGGTACGCCATACCAGGATGCATTGCCCTTAAACTCTTTACCGACAGTAGCTGCGCTCGCGTTAGCTGTCTTACTGTTTGCAGCTTTACTACCAGCTGCTGCTCTACTTTCTGTTGCAAAATATGGTGAGCCAAAGCTCAGAGCTAACATTAGCGACAAAAATACTTTATAAGACATAGGAAGACTCCGAATACACAACTTCTATTACTATGTGCCCGCTTGATTATTAAACAATCTATTAGTTGGGCTGCTGATAAACTTTGGTGGCGAGGCTGTCAAAGTCTCAAATCGACTGCTGTCAGCAGGCTAGCATTGACTGCCAGGTGCTTCTGTTTGTTCCCTTTCGGCGACAATTTACTATAATTGCTGAGCGTTTTTAAGGTTGGCCGTGGATATTATTCACTTTTTTCTTTTCTTGGTAGTTTCAGCCGTTTGCGCTGGTATAGCCGCCCGTGTAGTGCCCGGCATCGGTCGCAATGGCTTCTTAGCCGGCGCTTTAGTGGGCATAGTTGGTGCTTGGATAGGCGAGTCTGTTATGGGGCCGATTGGGCCAAAGCTGGAAGGCGTGCCAATCTTGCCGGCAATAATCGGCTCAGGGATTTTTATCTTTGCCCTTTCTTTGATTTCGCGTCTTTTTAGGCGCGGCCAGAAAAAGAACTAATTTTTTGTATGGGCGTTGAGCCAGCCGACGATACCAAGGGTGATGTCGTCTTTGAAAGGATTGGCCTCAAATATAAGGTGCTCGCGATCGCCTAGCAGAACCAGTGTTTTGTCTTGGGTGCCCACAGCTTCAAATAAATCGTAGGTGCCTTCTCTCTTGACTAGGCGGTCTTGATTACCTTGGAAGACAATTACTGGAGACTTTGTAATTTTGCGCGCGTACTCTGCATTTTGACGCATGAATTGTTCAAAATTGAGCAATTCTTTGGCCGAAAGATTTAAGCGCGAATTGGGATCGTCGCTCCAGCGCATACGCTCGAACTGATCTGACGTTGAGCGATTGACCACTCCTTTGCCAATATTGAGCTCTTTGTTTTTGTTAGAAACTAGATTGAAAGCTACTTTAAGTTTGGTACCTGTTTCTTTGTGGCGCTGGCCGGCCGGTACTGAACAGACTACTCCATCAATTAGTTCTGGGCTTTTGGCTGCCACTCTTAATGCCAGGGCCCCGCCCATTGATTCTCCCAAGAGAAAGAGCGGCAGGCCTTTGTAGTCTTGGCGCAGCTCAGTGAGCACGTTGATGATGTCACTGACACAGCCATCCATGTCGAGTGTTTCATTGCCTTTTGATTCAAGAAAACTGCCAAAACCCCTAACATCAAATGAGACAACTGTAATTCCTTCTTTGCATATACGCTTGGCAAAAGATTCGTAGGCGCGGTGGTGCAGTCCAAGGCCGTGAATGCAAACAAGAATGGCTTTACGTTCCACTCTGGGATCAACCCAGACCCAGCCCGGAGCGTCTCTAGAGCTGCTCGGTTTGAGATTCCATGCTCCAAGTTTTTCACTGGCCGGGTGCCTCTCGCAGTGATCGAACATAGAAGACTGTCCAGTTTGCTGTTGTAAGTTCTTATCGCCATCGCTATTGTTGGCACTCGCTTCTGAGCCATAAACTGCCAAAGTTAGCTTCTTAGCAAGTTCTTTCTTTTTCTCGAGTTCAGCGGCTGTTTCTGTTGAGGCTGCTTGTTGTAGCTGCTCATCGTCGATACCATATTCAGTGGCAAGACGTTCGCGGTTATTGTGGCGGAAGACATAAATTGATTTTTGATAAATTGGTAAAGCTTCAGCATTTCTGTGGCAAGCCTTGAGAGCTTCGGAAAGGGAAAATAGTGACCAACCATAGCGAATATCAGTGTCGCCAAAGTAGTTTCTGTCGAGCAGAGCCATGGCTCTAAATAATGGCTCTGCTTTGTCAAAGGCGCCTAGGTATTGGTAGCAACCGCCAAGGTTTTCTAGAACCATTTTGTTTAGATCATATGAAAGATAGATTGAGTTATCTTCTGTTAGTTGTTCAAGAGCCGCTTTGAAAACTTTTGCAGCGCTGCTGTAGTTGCGCTGGCGGTAGAGCGCTTCGCCTCTATATATCTGCACCAACGTGCTCATACGCCTCTGGTAAGACTTGTCTAGCTCGTTGCTTTTTGCCAATTCAGCGCAGTGCGGCAGCAGGCGCTCAGCTTCTTTGTAATTGTGCTCGTGGAAATAGCAACCGGCCACTGCCAGCTCGCTCTCGAGCTGTTTCCTCGCACCAATAGCACAGCTTGGTTGTTTGCTCCAGTAGACTTGTGTTTGTTCGTAGATGGCGCGAGCGCGACTGTATTGCTTGGTTTGGCAGAGACAATCGGCTAAGTCGGAAAGGGCTTTAAGCTGCTCTTGACTAAAGTTTTTGGCCGTAGTCATTCGGATTTCGCAAGTATCGGTGTCGAGTACTATTTTTTCATATTTTGGCAAAGCTTCTTTGAATAGGCGCTTAGCATAGAGGGCATCAGCCTCGGCTTGCAGGCTTTGCTCTGGCTTGTCTTCGGCCTGCTCTTGTGTTTTTTCTTGTTCTTTTGCGTTTGCTTGCTCTTTTACCGCTGTTTGCTCTTGAGACTGGGCCTGCTGCCAAGATTGTGCCCCCATTATGGCAACGACAACACTTAGGGCCAAAGTCGATCTGATTTGTCGCGCTCTAATTGTCATACTAGTTCCTCTGCAGCCTAGTAATTTTGCTATTCTTTCTGGACCATGGCAAGACCCCGTCGCAAGAGAGCCGAAATTGATGCTGCCTTAGCTAGTGCTGAACGCTTTTGTGCTGACAGCTTCGCTCGGTTATGTCGAGATATTCGCCCTGGCAGTCGAGAGCGTACAGAGCGGCTGGTTGAATTAATTGAATCACTGGCTGCAGCAATGGTTGGGCAGCAAAAAGCAAAAACCAGTGAGGCTCTGGCCCAAGAGCGTTTTCTGCTGCAGTTATCACAGCAGTTTGTCGCGCGTCAGTTAGAGCTGCTTGATGAGCAAAATTTGAAGTTTGCCAGCTCCGCAGGGTTGCAAGCTTTTTTTCTTTTACAGTTGTTTGAGCGACTGAGGCAAGAGGTTATGCCTAGTCTAAAAGATCAATATGACCGCAGAGCAAATGCCGCTTACTTCACGCCCATTGGCCTTTCTTACTACTTGGCTAAAGTGGCTTTTGGGGGTAAAGAAATCAACTCTGATAATTTGAGGGTATTAGACTTTTGTGCCGGTAGCGGCAGCTTGTCGATCGCTGCTCTTGATTATCTCTCTTCTACTTCTCATTTTTCTCCTTCTTTTTCGGGAATCGAGAGGCTTAGCCTTCTAAGCAAGCATATATTTGCCATAGAAATTGACCCTCTGATTTTGCGCACCTATGTTGCCTGCCTTTCCGTGGCCTGCACTGCCTCGATAGAAGAGACCACGAAAGTTGCTGGGGGGAATTTCTTAGAAGCTGATGGTCTGGCTACCAGCCTGCCGTTGTGCGATATATTGCTTGCCAATCCTCCCTGGGAGGGCTCATCTTATTTGCAATTCGTCGAGCGGGCTGGCCAGTTGCTGGCACCTGGTGGTTTAGCTGTGGTGCTCACGCCATCTGGAATCGCCAGTGACCATGGGGCTGCTAATTTGCGCCGGATGCTCTTCGAGGACTATCAGTGGCAGAGCCTAGAGGGCTTCATTAATGACGATCTTGCCTTCCCTATTCACCCATCTTATAAATATGCCTTAAGTGTTTTTTCGAGGCCTCAGCAGTTCCAACAACCGGATGAAGCTAAGCTGATCACTCGCGTTCGCTTCGGGTCTCTGGCTTCTAATTTATTGACTAGCGACAAAAATTCTTGGGCAAATTATAGTTTCGCCTTGGCACAGACTTTGAGCCCGTCTTCTTTTGCCATTCTTGAGAGCGACGCTCAGTTTGATTTGTTCAAAAGCATTGCTGACAAAAATGTACGGCTGTATCAACTGCATGAAGATGGGCAAATGCAGATGGATAGAGGCCGTTACAAGCAAGAGAAAAAGCGCTCTAGTCTAGTTGCTTTTAGTCACGGCGCTTATAGTCTTCGTTTTGCTCGTGACTACGATATGAGTATTGACAAGAATCTCTTTATTGGCTCGCTTGAAGCTAAAGGTGCAGGCTTCAGGGCAGACTGTTATGGTCGTTTTCTTCAAGGCAAATGGATTGATATTGGTGATGATTCGTTAGCTTCATCAGCCCCGTTGAGCGATCCAGCCGTGATTCTATCTCAAGATTTTTCTAGCTATATCGAGCGTGACCGCGTAGAAGATTGTTTGCTTCCTCTAATTGAAGGACGCATGGTCGGGCAGTTTGAGATAGCAAGCAAAGTCTATATCTCGGGCCGAGGCCGCCAAGCTCTCTGGCATGAGAATAGTACTAAAATGGCTTGCGCTGGACAGGCAGTAGATTCATGGCCTTCTTTCTCATCGCAGTATTTAGTAAGAGAGTCTGATTTTTGTCTGCGCCGCACTGCGATTGACTGCTCTAGGGTTGGCTTTGTTTCAGTATCTGCGGCCACTAATACTCGCTCAATGATAGCAGCCCTGTTGCCCAGCTTCCCGGCTGGCAATTCTGTACCTTTTCTTTCAGTGGCAGCGGCAAGCGAAGGTGAGCGCGCTTACTGGGCTCTAGTCATGGTTGCCGTATTTAATTCGGTTACTTTTGACTTTGTACTTAGAACCAGATTTGGTGGCAATAATCTCAATTATTTCCTCCTCGATCAATGTTCTGTGCCCCAGCTTTTGTTGGCTGCTCGTGAGCACGAGGGAGTCGATTCGCTCTTGAATTTGATTGCTCAGGTCAGTGCCCTCTTGTCATTGACTCATATGTCTTTGGTGCCGAAGGTATTTGCTTATTTAGAAGGCCGAACTGGGCCGCTTGGGCTGTTCGCCACGGAGTTGGCGGCTGTCGACAAACTGCCTGGAAGTAACTTCGTTCAGCTGCCCTGGCCCAAGAGGCAGCGCTTGCGTGCCTTGCTTGACGCGCTCGTGGCCAGGCTCTACGGACTAGATAGCAGGCAATTTGCTCAACTATTGTCTGGTTGTAGTGGCGTAGGCTCTTCATCTGGTAATACAGCTGGTGATTACCGCGAGCACAGTCGTGGATTTCATCGAGTAGACAAGCAATTGCCATTTGATCAGCGCTTGCCCTATCTCGCTTATCAATTCTTTCAAGATATCGAAATGAATCGTCTTGATTTGAATCATTTGGCAGGCTACGGATTTTCCGCGCTGAACTGCTCAAACGGTCAGGGGGTCAGGCTTCAAGCCGATGATAAGGGGCCAAGTGAAGAGTACCTGAGAGAACAAATGGCCTGGTTAAAAATGCATCAAATTAGATTGGACCCATTTCATCAAAAATCTGGAGTAAAATAGCCAATCGCTCACAAACTAAGTAGACCGTCCTTCTAAACTGTCCTTCTAAAAGGTTCCATCATGAATTCGCCTGCACCCGCTCCGGCTCCGGCCCCATCGCCAGCGACAGCTAAGCCATCTGATTTTATTAGAGACATCATTAACGATGATCTTGAAGCTAAGCGTCATGAGAAGGTGATTACACGTTTTCCCCCAGAGCCAAACGGTTTTCTCCATATTGGCCACGCCAAGTCTATTTGTCTAAATTTTGGATTGGCCAATGAGTATCGCGAGAAGTTCCCGTCATCAGGCACGCGCTGTCACCTGCGTTTTGATGATACTGATCCGGCTAAAGAAGACACTTTGTTTGAAGACGGCATTCAAGAAGATGTGCGCTGGTTGGGCTTCGAATGGGATGGCTTGTACCACGCCAGTGATTATTTTGAGAAAATGTATGAGTATGGCGAGCACTTAATTAGCGCTGGTAAAGCCTATGTTTGCAGTCTCAGCGACGCCGAAATAAAAGAGTATCGCGGCAACGTCACTACACCTGGTAAAAATAGCCCGCACCGCGCCCGCACAGTTGAAGAGAACCTCGATCTCTTCCGTCGCATGCGCAAAGGCGAATTTAAAGAAGGCGAACATGTCTTGCGGGCCATAATCGATATGGCTAATCCTAATATGAAAATGCGTGACCCTCTTCTTTATCGCATTCGTCATACAGCCCACCACATGACTGGTGATAGCTGGTGTATTTATCCGATGTACGACTATGCTCATCCTATTTCAGATGCTATTGAAGGAATCACCCACAGCATTTGCACCCTTGAATTTGAAAACAATCGCGAACTCTACGATTGGGTGATTGATAATCTAATTGATTATGCTAAATTCCCTAGCCGTCCCCATCAGTATGAATTTGCTCGTCTAAGCCTCAACTATACTGTTCTCAGCAAACGTCGTTTGTTAGAGCTAGTTGAAGGAAAGCACGTTAGTGGCTGGGATGATCCGCGCCTTCCTACAATAGCTGGGTTGCGTCGTCGTGGTTATACACCAGAGAGTATCCGTGCTTTTTGTGCCAGTGTTGGTATATCAAAAGCCAATAGCACAGTGGATATGGCTCAATTAGAGTTTTGTATTCGCGATGATCTAAACCAAAAAGCGCCACGGGTATTGGCTGTCTTAAAGCCACTAAAAGTGGTGATTGAGAATTATCCTGAAGCCGATGTAGAAGAGCTTGATGCTTCTTACTGGCCTCACGACGTGCCTAAAGAAGGTACGCGCAAAGTGCCATTCTGCAAAGAGATTTACATTGAACAAGACGACTTCATGCTAGAGCCAAGCAAAGACTATTATCGCTTGGCTCCCGGCAAAGAAGTACGCTTGCGCTATGCCTATTGCATCACTTGCACTGATGTAGTCAAAGATGCCGATGGCAATGTGGTTGAAGTGCATTGTACTTACGATCCTGATGTAAAGCCCGGTGACAATCCAGTCGGCCGTAAGGTCAAAGGCACCATTCATTGGGTTAGTGCTCGTCATGCCCTAGACACCGAAGTGCGTCTCTATGACCGCCTGCTATCAGAAGAAGCACCACCGGCTGGTAAAGACAGCGAGTTCCTCAATTCAATCAATGCTAATGCCTTGCAAGTATTGAGTGGTTGTAAGCTTGAGCGTAGCTTGTCTGAAGCCAATGCTGGCGATAGTTTCCAGTTTGAGCGTCAAGGCTATTTTGTTGCCGATATCAAAGACAGCAAGCCTGGCTCTCCAGTATTCAACCGTATCGTTACCTTGAAAGACTCTTGGGCTCGGGCCAACAAGAAATAGTTCTGTGAGACCGTGTCTAAGCTATTAAGATAGAGAAGTCGCTACCTTTTGGCAGCGACTTCTTCGTTTTGGGCTAAATTGCACAATCTTACGTTTTCTACCTTTTTATTCATTCATGGCCATGGCTAATAGGTTGTGGAATGTTGTAGTTTTCATACGGCGGAATTTGTAAACTATCGCTGGAGCTGGTGCTCCCGACGGTAGTTCCGTGTGGTTGGTGTTGCCGCTATCGGATTGCGGCATCGACTCTGATTGAGTTGCTGAAGCTGTCGGCGTTGACGCTTCTGTGGCTACTGGAAATACCAGGTGATGTGATCCGGTGATAAACGACTGAAGGTTTTCACACTCTAGGCCCATGCCTGGCGATTGCGCCGATGTTCCGTAGCCAGCTGTCGATCTCTGTGCCTGATTGCTCGAACTTCTTGCCGGTGAGAAACCAGCGTGTTCAACTTGTTCTGCGTAGCTAGAAGTGTCACGACTGTTACGGTTCCAACGTGCCAAGCCTGCACGTCGAGATACATTTTCGTGTTCAACTCTATCTGTCCTGACACTACCGCCGAAGAAGTTGAGAATTGGATAGTCCATTTGACTATTTAGTCCAAGATCGATAGCTGAAACATTCTCATAGCTCTGATTGCCTGGTGCTTCTGCTTCGAGGCCTTGGTCACTGTTATCTTGTTCGTTTGTTTGGTTATTTAAAAACATGGGATCCTCCAATATTTTTTTTCAATTAGCTGTGTGGTTGTAACAACGGCACCTAAGTTGCCATCGTTTCAAGGAAACTTCCTTTAGTTGATACTTGCTAGCCGCTCGCGAAGCTACCGCAAGTGATTTGATATCTGCAAATATTTCTAATTACTCGTCGAACTGAAGTTGAGTTTGAGCTTGACGATATTTTGCCGTTTTGGCATTTTATTGATCTTTGTGTTAGACGCGATGTCTAGCAACTGATTGAATACTACATCTGGCTTCCAGCAATAGCAAGAGCTATTTTGTTGAGATTTGATGTTTGAAAACTGACACTACCATGCTTGTTTCAATGAGGGCTTTATTAAACTTATAAATTGGATATGCAGCTCTAGATTGTGGGCCGCGGTATCTCAAAGCGTTCGTTGATTGTGCTATATAGGTTACCGCTAAGGCGGCCTACTGGTTGCAATATATCGAGATCAACTGTTAGTTGTCCCTCTCGTTCGACATTGGTTTTTACTACTTTATCGTTGAGATGAATGCAGACGATCTCGCCCAATACCAGAGCCGACCCGCCTAAATCGTGTATGTGAAAGACTTTGCATTCCATACTAATTAAGGCCTCCCCTACCCGTGGTGGCTTGACCATGGCGCTAGGCGTGGCCGTTAAACCGATGGCGGCAAACTCGCTTACATCTGGTGGATAGTCGGCGCTTGATTGATTCATTTGCTCGACCAAAAACTGGCTGACAACATTGACTACAAACTCGCCTGTTTCGCGCACATTGGTCAGTGTGTCTTTGGCAATTGCAGTAGAATTGGCTGTAGCTGGTTGTTTATATCCTGGCGAGAAACCAAGCATGGGCGGCTTGATACTGAATACGTTATAGAATGAGAATGGTGCGAGATTGTCTACATCATTAGTGCTAGTAGTGGATACCCAGGCAATGGGCCGCGGTACAACGGAGCCAATGAGAATACGATAGAGCTGTTCGGTTTTTGTTTCACTGCATTTGATAATCATTGGTATAGAATCGCGGTTATTGTAACTTGGCGTTGCGGATAGTTTGCATCAGCTCAAGCAGGGGATGATCCATTTCGGATACAACGGCGCGCACGTCGTGCAGCATGGCCGAGCGGGCATCGAGTAAATCAATGCTGACTATTGGCTGTTGGTGTGTGCCGGTAATATGGCCAATCGCTTCTTTTCTTTGAGATTGGCTAGCCTTAGTGTTAATTACCTTAAGGTCTTGCCAGCGCTTCATCAGTGTTTGTTGTCTGGTTAAACCGGTAGCGCTATTCTCGGGCACACTGGTCAAATAATTCCAAACTGATGGTGGGTAGTCTCTTTGCGTGTGAATAGTGTTGATGTCGAACAGTTTTGTCAGCATGTTGGGTGTTCCATCAACAATTCTCTTCTCACCGGCCTGTTGCTTTAAGGCCAGCAGGGCTAATGCTGTTTGGGTAATGCCTTCGCCAGTATCGATGCCGTTGGCGCTTTGTTCATTGACACTACCGATTTTGAGTGCACCACCAATGATACCGGTGACGCCGCCAGAGATAAAGTTGGCGATGGTGTTAAGGCGAATTACTTTGTCGCGGCGTTCTTCTAAAAATGCTTGCAGATCGTCTGCCTGGGCAATTTCAGTTTCAAGATTGCTGAGACAGCTTCTCACTTCAAAGCTTTCGTAGACGACCGCTTCGGTTAAGGATTGTTTGAGCAGAAGGGCCTGTAGTAAATTCTCGCCGCTAACAGTTTTGCCGAGGCTTTGCTCTGACCCAGGGCTCAGTTTTAGCAACTTCTCTAGGTCGCTATTAATACCCAGTGCGTTCGCCAGCCTCAGTGCCTCTGGGGTTAAACCTGGAGCCCCGGCGATGGGCGCACTTGCTGGCATTTCGTTTAGAGTTGAATTGCTCGGTTGGCTAACCGCGCGCGAGTCACGGCCTACGTCCTCAGGGTTGATTCTTTGATTGTGCAATTTCGCATGAACATGTTTTGCTTGCACCACTGTTGGCTTCAGCGGTGGTAGCCCGCCAGTGCTGGCGATGGCAGGGGCGAAAGTGAGAGCAAAGTATATAGGGAGGACAAGGCCTAGTGATGTCTTGGACTGCAATTTCGGGCTCCTGGCAAATTGCTTGAAAGGTAGCACAATTCGGCTGTCAAGTGAAGGAGCGAATATTCTAAGAATGAGTAGTCAAAGTAGGTGCAGTTTTCCTGTCACGCTCAGCGGAACAGATTGTTTAACGAATCTAGTTATCTAATTTAGTTATCTAATTTTGTATTCCACGGCAAATAGACCCAAGGGCTGGTTTTTAGCGTCAGAAGAAGTTTCGTTATACGATTGGTTCTGGTGAGATCATCTTTCCATTCCTTATGCGACCAAAATCTCCTGCCGATCAGATACTCTTCGTTCATCTGCTCCCAGCTACTATAATTTTGCTGAATTTTGATGGCAACGGGCATCATTAGGCTGTAGGCTTCTTTTTCGCTAACAAAGCCGATGAGATAACCCCAGCGCACTAAGTTTATGTAGCGACAAAGATCCCATGCGCACAATCCACGATCGCCGAAAGCGTCACCATATTCATTAATCACCGCCATGCGCTCTTTGAACTGGCCACGCAAAAGATCTTTGGCCACATCTTCAACTTGCTCAGGCCGGATTTCGCCTCGCTTGATGCGCAGATACGATTGCCACAGACTGTCATGCCCCCCACCGTTGTTGAGGTATTGCAGTTGATTTAGCAGGTCTGCGCGCGAGGTAATTCCCCACGATCGTTTAAGAGACTGCATCTTTGAGAGTTTATTCGATTCTGTAGGGGCTCGCCCTGATAGAGAATGGAGGCCGTATCTATTCATAGCGAAAAGTGGAGCAGAACAGCCAAGAGCCCACTGCTGAGCAGGAGTTTTCGCTCTATGACTAAGGTCGTATTCTAAATCGTCAACGGTTTCGGTCCAGTCGCTATACCAATCGTTGTTTGGTTCGTATTTATTTGCTAGGTCAAAATCAGCTCGAGCTTCTTTCACTTTTTCAAGAGCAAGATAGCAACGCGCGCGTGCATAGAACCAGCCAGAATTCTTAGGCTGGCTATCTATGATTGCAGTGTAATCTTTCGCAGCGCCCTCCGGGTCACCATCTTCGTCTAAGAATTCGCTGCGTAACGCTAGTTCGTGTCCGTTAGTAATTTTCAAAGACTTGGCCTCTAGTAAGTCAGCTTCGGCTTCATTGTTTAAGCCCAATTTGCGCTCGGCGCTTACCTTGATCAAGTATGGCGGCGCGTATTTGGGATTTAAAGCTATCGACTGCTTAGCGTCTGCTATGGCCTTTTCGTAGAGGCCTTGTTCCATGTAAGCGCATGATCGTCGGTACCAACTATGGTAGGCTGGATTAATCATCAAGGCTTTGCTGTAGTCCATTACTGCTTGCGCAAACAACTTTTTCGACATGTAGCTTTCGCCGCGAGCATGCAATGAATCAGCTTCTTGTGGCTTTATTTCTATTGCTCGGGTGTACTCAGCGATCGCCTTGTCTTGTTTGTCCGCTAGGTGATAGATATAGCCGAGGCAATGATGAGCATTGGCTGAATTGGGATCGTTGGCGAGCATTTTTTCGATCACTTTTGTCGCCTGTTCCGGCTTACCTGCATCAAGCAACGCTTTTGTTTGTTCGAGTAATTCCAGATTTTCTTTGGTCTCGCTTTTTGGAAGGCCTGACTGCGGCGAGTTTGCGCCAGATGAGTTTGAAGCAGATGAGTTTCCCGAGTTAGAGCAAGCGGAAGTTAGCAGAGCAGAGCCGATTACGATGGCTGTCCCAACAGAAGTAAGATGCAGAGAAATTGCTTTGTATGAGCGGCCTATATTGGCATTTTGTAGTCTTTTAATGCCTTTGTCTGACAATGTTCTACCTCTCTAATTTGGCGTCATCTGTCGGCATTGGGCTCTTGCTAAATCTTTCGGTAGCATCAGTCTTTGACAATTGTTGGAGATACCGTTCTGCGAACTTCAGTTTATCTGAGCAGTTAATGGCACGTGGGTTATTCTTTCCAAAGGCTACATTCTGCTCACAGAGCCATCTCGCGATTTTTAGTAAATCGCTGTTACTGCCGGTTCGTGAGTACTGATCTGCGTAGGTCACAGCTATAGTATTTGTTATTGCCATAGCCTGCTCTGCATCTTTTTTTGTCTGTAAGTCCTTTAGGATGGGTTGCCACTCTTCGATTCTGGCATGTAGTGGTTTGCTGTTCTGAAACTGAACGTCCCAAGCCGTCTGTACGAACCAACGGTTTGTTGTGAAAACAAATAAGAAAACGAGCGCTAGAAGCCCTCCGATAATAGTGATCGTTGAGAAGCAGATTATAAGGGCCGTCGTTTTGGTAGGCGTTTTCATACTACCGGACACTTAGTCATTCAATTTCGTATTCCACGGCAAATAGACCCAAGGGCTGGTTTTTAGCGTCAGTAAACGCTTGGTCACGCGATTGCTCTTCGCTTCACGCGTTTCCCACTGTGAAAAGTCCCAGAATTTTCTGCCAATCAAATATTCTCTATTCATCTGTTCCCAGCTACTGTTCTGCTTTTGAATCTTGGCGGCAACAGGCATGATCAAATCGTAGGCCTCTTTCTCGCTGACAAAACCAAGCAAGTAACCCCTTCTCACCAGATTTATGTAGCGGCAGAGATCCCATGCGTTAAGGCCGCGATCGCCTAATTCATCGCCGTATTGATTTACTACATACATGCGCTCTGGAAACTTTCCCGCTTTCAAATCTTGCGCAACATCTGGTATTTGCTCAGGCTTAAATTCGCCTTTCTTGACCTTCATATACGATTGCCAAAGACTGTTGTAAGCACGGTTGTTATTTAGTGTTTCTAGCTGCGCGAGCAAGTCTTCGCGTGTTCTTACACCCCACCACTCATAAATTGTTTTTGCCTGAATGTTTCTGTTCTCTTCTGTGATTGCTTGTCCTGGTAGAGAATGGAGGCCATCACCATTTGATGCAAAGAGAAAGGCAGCGCAAGCAATGGCCCATTCTTGTGCAGGAGTTTGTGCTTTGTGAGTGAGGTCGTATTCTAGATCGTTCGGCGTCTGGCTCCAGTTTTTGTACCAGCGGTTGTTTGGTTCGTATTGATTTCCGAGTTCAAAATCGACTCTGGCATCTTTCGGTTTCTCAATATCGAGATAGCAGCGTCCACGTAGATAGAGTGCATCAGCGTCTTTTGGCGAAAGTTGTAAAAGGGCCGTCAAGTCTTCGATTGCCGCTTCTGGTTCCCCTTTGTCAAAATGAGAATCAGCGCTCTTCTTCAGTTCGTTGATCTTGTTTTTTGATTCGCCAACAACGTCGAGGTTTTTAGGCTTGTCTATTGCGGTGTCTGGTGACTGAGAGCACGCTGTAGAATAGAATGCAGAGCTGGCGATAATGGTGGAGGCTAGTCCTATTGCCCATGCTTTGTTGGAGCAGCCGCTAGCGGCTCTCTCTGAGGGCTTAGAGCCTTTGTCTGACACGGTGGAACCTCCAGTGGCAATGTGGTGTAGCGTGAACTGTAGCATGTGAAAATAGCAATTAATCTTTCTGTCGGCAGAAATGACGGCATGACGGTCTCTACTGGCCAGAGGTGAGTCCCAGTCTTCTCGCTTGCTCAAGATAAGCTTCAGCTTCTGCTGCGAGCCCCTGTGCTGCACTGCACTCGCTGAGACCGACATAAGCAGCGACACATGATTCATCGCGATCGACTACTACAGCAAAATCAGCTTTTGCTTTCGTATAATCGTGCAAGCCCTGAAATGCAAGAGCGCGAATTAAGAGGGCGTCTTTGCCGCGTGTGACGGTGCCTGGATATTCCTGATTGCGCGCCACCAGATCGCTGCATACATTGATTGCGTCCTGAAATCGGCCGCACTTTTGACAAGAGTTGGCAAAGACAAGAAGCAAGCTCTGATCGTTGGTTCTGGAGATAACCGCCAATTCCAATTCCTTCGCTGCTTCGGAGTAGTTTCCCTGCTCCGCATGCGCCGTGCCACGATATATGGCTGCCTCAACCGGATTAGCCTTCTCCCATTCAGGAGTGCGACGACTTGCCTGGGCACGCAATTGCTTATCGCGTTCCGACAGAGATTCATACTCGCTTAAGGCCAAACCATAAACAATCGGCTCGCTGTAGTCGAACTGCGCCATCATTTGCCAGTACTGAGGAGACTTTTGAGCTGGCGCCGAGAGAACGGCATGTACGAACTCTTCTGGCGGCCTATATGAGTGCACTTCGATGTAGTGAACAATCATCTCTGGTGCAACATAGAGGCAACCGTTGGCACTAGGTATCCAAATATTCTTGAGCCCTGTCGCTTTGCACTCAGTTGATTCGTCCAATTTAAATTCGCAGTCATGATACCCCCTCAGCCTCATGGGCTGGAATGGATTGGTGCAGTGTTCCCGCAGTTTAGATATCAGCTCTGGCGATACGTCGCCTGTATCGAAAGGAAAAAGTGGATTTAGCCAGCCAACCGCGCGCACATGCGGACCTTCTTCAACCATGCAACTCGTGGAGAGATCGAGATAATGGGTCATTTTTGCTCTATGTTCGTGGTTAATTGAGAAACGCGATCATTTTAGAACAATTTCTAACTCAGCGCGACTGCGGGGGCTCCAACGAATCAGGGTGCTTTGCGCTGAATAGTAATGTTATCAGAGCCGCCATTAAAGTAACCTTTGCCGGTAATGTCGAAGTATCTTCTGGCGTGAATAGTTATTGCATCTTTGCCGATATTCAGCTGAGCGTCAGCACCGCGGCGCCAATGTTGGGCCGCAGCTATTCCGTTAATTAAGGCTACACCGGGCACGTAGGCGATTTGACCAATGAAACCGACCTCAGGATTTATCAGGTCTGGTGTTCGGCGGTTTTCTGAAAACGAAATTACATTGCGCTCAGCGTCTCGTGTCACTTCAACATTACGATCTAACTGCTCCACAATGCATCCTAGTCGGTTGATCTTCTCTTGTGGCATAGCGGCAATTTGCTCGGCCAATTCTTGAGCAAACATGCTGGGGCTGCTGGTCTCACCAGTGAGAAGTTCTAACTTATGTAGAACTTGCGCAGCGGTATTGTGCTCTTCTAAGGGAATAGCTGTGCTGCTCTTGAGATAATCCATCCCGGTACCGTCGAAGGCTCCACCGCTAAGTCTGGTCGCACAATCATTAATCTTCTCATGGGGATACTCTGTAGCCCAATCAGCAATTTGCCTGGGAAATATAGTGGGGCTGCTAGAAGTCTCACCAATCTGCTGATCGAGCTGATGTCGGGGGTATTGTATTTCAGTCATGGTGAAGTCCTCTGAGACAATAATTGAGCCGTCTGCGCTGCAGCTCATGGCAAGTAAGCTAGCAAAGAGATCGTGCAAGCCCCGTGCAACTAAGAGTTGCTGCCGAAAACCGGCATTGTTTCGGAAATAAGTTAGTCTTCCTAATAGTTAGCTATACTAAGAATAGTGGTATTTAGTTCTAAGTAGATTTAGTAAGTCAGATTTGCACTGGAGGGCTCGTGAAAGCAGCAGACACAAGACCGGCCAGCGAAAAAATAGATCCGGCAAGCCGAGATAAAGCCGACCGAAACAGCCTGGTGGCGGCCAAGGTTATGGAAACCGTCCCTTACATTATGTACTACATTCGCAGCCATGTTCTGCGCCAGACTGAAACGCCGGCATCGCTGCCCCAACTTCGGGTTATGGCTTTTATTAAAAATTGTCCGGGCTCTGGTTTGAGCCGGTTGGCCGAATCTCTGGGTGTTGCCAATGCCACGGCCTCGACCATGGTTGACCGATTAGTTAAAGCTGGCATGGTGGCCCGCACCAACGACCCCACCAGTCGTCGCAATGTCATCCTCAGTCTGACTGTTGCTGGCGAAGAGCACCTGCTCGGCAGTCGCTCCGTGGCCATAGACGAGTTGTCTCGGGTGATAGCTCAGCTGCCCCCTGATAAATTGGCTGGCATAGAAGAATCTCTTGCCTTGCTCAAGGCTGCTTTCACTGAAGCGAACGCTAAGATATAGGCTTAAGGGAAGAGATGAAAGAAGAACTGGATACCAGCATTAAGCGAGACAAGCCTTACCCCCAGGTGGGAGGTGAGTTCGAGCCGTCCACTGCTGCGGTCGCAACTAATTCAACTAAGTCAGTCAATTCAACTAACTCGAAGAAGTCGAACAAGTCGAACAAAGTAGTGTTGGTTGGGCTAATTGTTTTATTGATAGTTGGCAGCGCCGCAACGGTATATTCATTAACCCACGGCAAAGATAGCAAAGAAGGTTCTGCCGGCCCCGCTGGTGCACTGGGTCAAGCTGGGCGAGACAGTAAAGATGGAAAGGGTAACAAAGATAGTAAAGATAAAAAGGGCGTCAAAGACAAAATAGTACCAGTCTTGGTGGCAGTCTCTGGCGAGCAAGCCCTGCCCATTGAGCTGCGAAGTATCGGCAATGTCGCACCATTCTCGGTGGTCAATATCACGCCACAAGTTGGTGGCCAGTTGCTGAAAGTGCATTTCACCCAAGGCGAGTTTGTCAAGAAAGGTCAGTTGCTATTTCAGATTGACCCCCGCTCTTATCAGGCATCGCTGGCACAGGCTGAGGGTAATGTTGCTCGGGATAAAGCTCAAGTTGAAGCTGCTCAAGCAAATTTAGCTCGTGACGAGACGATGATAGGCCAAGCCTACGCTAATCTACGAAAAGACAAGGCCCAGGCTAAGTATACCGATGTGCAGGTGGCCCGCTATGCAGAACTTGTGCGCGAGGGTGCGGTCTCAAAAGAACAGAGCGATCAAATTATCACTAGCGCTGCTCAGGCTCAAGCTACTATCGATGCCGATATGAAGATGGTTGAGAATGCTCAAGCTGTTACTCGCGGCGATAGAGCTGCAATTGAAACAGCCAAGGGGAATCTCGGCGCTGATCAGGGTTTAGCTGATCAGGCTCGGCTACAGTTGAGCTGGACCAAAATTTATTCACCTCTTGATGGTCGCACGGGAAGCCTTAACGTTTATGAAGGCAATGTGGTATCACCCAATTCGTCTACTCCGCTTGTTACCATTGCTCAATTGAACCCTATTTATGTTAACGTCACTGTGCCGGAACAGTACCTCAATGACTTGCGTCGCTCTCAGGCCGATGGCACATTGAAGATCCAAGCTTTGGTTGAAGGTCGCAAAGCCGAGGCAGTTAAGGGACATATTTCATTCATGGAAAATACAGTCAACACTAACACTGGCACAATTTTATTGCGTGCTAGTTTCGATAACGCTGGGCATAAACTCTTTCCTGGTCAGTTCGTTGATGTAGTAATTTCCATGCCACCTGCTGGCAAATCGGTAGTGGTGCCAGCGCGAGCAGTACAGACCACCCAGCAAGGCAATTCGGTTTATGTGCTCAAGCCTGACAATACAGTTGATTTGGTTAAGGTCAAGCTCGGTCAGAGTGCTGGTGAATTCATTGCTGTTTTGGATGGCCTCAGTGTCGGTCAAACTGTTGTCACCGATGGTCAGCTGCAGCTCAGCCCGGGCTCTAAGGTTAAGGTGCAACGCGATACCCAGGCAGTTGACGTTATAGGCAAATGAACCTGTGAATCTTTCGCGCCTCTTCATTATGCGTCCGGTGATGACGACACTCTTGATGGTGGCACTGGTAATTTTTGGTCTGATCGCCTATGTCACTTTGCCAGTCAACGATTTGCCCGCCGTTGATTTTCCTACCATCACTGTCAGTGCGGGCTTGCCTGGTGCCAATGGTGAAACCATGGCATCTGCAGTGGCTACTCCTTTAGAAAAGCAATTTAGTGGCATTGCCGGCCTCGAGTCAATGAACTCGACTTCTGCCACTGGTATCACTTCTATTACTTTGCAGTTTGATTTAAACCGCAGCATCGATGGTGCTGCTCAAGATGTGCAAGCTGCTATTGTGGCCGCCCGCCCCTGGCTGCCGGCCAGTATGCCCAGTCCGCCGACTTTTCGCAAAGTCAATCCTTCTGATTCGCCCATACTATTTGTTGCTCTTAGCTCAAAGACTTTGCCGCTTTATACCGTAGATGAATATGCTGAAAATGTCATTTCGCCTCGACTTTCTATGACTTCTGGCGTGGCTCAAGTGCAGGTGATGGGCTCGCAAATCTATGCTCCGCACATACAAGTAGATCCGCGTAAACTGGCTGCTTATGGCATTGGCATAGACGAAGTTGCAGCGGCAATTCGTCAAGCTAATGTCAATTTGCCTACGGGTACTCTGCATGGGCCTGATACCGCCTACAACATCAGGGTGAATGGGCAGCTCTTTAATGCTGAGGCCTTTAAGCCTCTTATAATTGCTTACCGCAAAGGCGCACCGGTTCGCATTCGAGATGTGGGCACTGTGATTGACAGTGTGCAGACCGATAAAGTGGCAAGCTGGTACAACGGCCATCGGGGCATAATTTTGACGGTGCAGCGCCAGCCGGGCACTAATACGATTGAGATTGTTGACAGTATCAGAAAGATGATGCCGACCTTTCGGGCCATTTTGCCTGGGGCTGTTGATTTAGAAATTCTCTATGACCGCAGTGTTTCGATTCGACGTTCGGTGGGTGATGTCAAAGCCACTTTGGTAATTACTGTTTTCTTAGTTGTCTTAGTAATTATTCTTGCTCTGGGTAGTTTGCCTACAACTTTAATTGCTAGTGTCACCCTGCCAATTGTATTGATGGGTACTTTTGCTGCTATTAAGCTCTTTGGCTTCACTCTAAACAATATTTCGCTTATGGCCCTCACTCTTTCTGTCGGTTTTATTATTGATGACGCCATTGTTGTATTAGAAAATATCGTGCGCCATATCGAAGCCGGTGAGCCGCCGCTGTTAGCTGCGGTGAACGGTTCGCGCGAGATTGGCTTTACTGTTGTCTCTATGACAGTGTCTTTGATCGCTGTTTTCATTCCGATATTGTTTCTTGGTGGCATCATCGGTCGCCTCTTCTTTGAATTTGCTGTCACTATTTCGGTAGCGATTTTAATTTCAGGCTTTGTTGCTCTCAGTCTTACTCCGATGCTTTGTGCTCGTTTCTTGAGGGCTGGCAGTCATCGAGGTTGGTTGCACCGTCTTTCAGATAGCTTGTTTGGTCACTTGCAAGCAGCATACGACTATACTTTGAAGCCGGCATTGCGGCATAAGCGTTTAGTTGTGCTCAGCTTCCTTCTAATGCTTGCGGCCACTGGGTATTTGCTAAAAGAAGTACCCAAGGGCTTTATGCCCGCTGATGACACCGGCCAAATTTTTGGTATGACTCAAGCAATTGAAGGCATCTCGTTTTCCGAGATGGTGCGCCACCAGCAAATGCTTGCTGATATTGTCCTTAAAAATGAAAGTATTCGTGGAGCCATGTCTAGTGTTGGCGCCAGTGGCCCCAACCAAGCTGTTAATCAAGGCCGTATTTTTATGGTCTTGAAAGACCGTGCTGATAGACCGGGTCATGCAACTCTAGATCAAGTGATTCAAGATTTGCGTAAGAAAACTGCTAATGTGCCTGGCATCAATTTATTTATGCAAAACCTTGGTGGCATTCGCATCGGTGGTCAGCTAACCAAGGCGCAGTATCAAGTTACTCTTTCTGGTTCTGAGCTGCAAGAGTTGTATAAAGCTTCTCGCGATTTTGAAGCGAAACTCAAAGCTATGCCTAATTTGCAAGATGTGAACAGTGACTTGCAGGTAAAGAATTTGCAGCTGAATGTTGAGATCGACAGAGACAAGTGTGCTCGTCTTGGTATCAATGTGCAGCAAGTGCAAGATGCTCTCAATAACGCTTATTCGGCCAGGCAAGTGTCGGTGATTTACACGCCGACTAATCAATACTGGGTCATACTCGAAGTTGAGCCCCAATACACAGAAGACCCTTCAATGTTGCACTGGTTTTTTGTTCGTGCTGGCAATGGCCAGCTCGTGCCTCTTGATACGCTGGCTACTGTAGACCGCGGCGCTGGGCCGCTTTTGGTCAATCACCTTGGTCAATTTCCTTCGGTCACTGTATCATTCAATCTTAAGCCAGGAGTCGCTTTGAGTGAAGCGGTTGCTCCAGTAAAGGAATTGGTTGCTAGCGGACTGCCTGAAGATATTACTGGTAGCTTCCAAGGAACAGCCCAGGCTTTTGAGAGTTCTACTCAAAACTTAGGCGCTTTGCTTCTCATTTCTATTATTGTCATTTATATAGTTCTCGGCATACTCTACGAGAGTTTTATTCACCCTGTTACTATTCTTTCTGGCCTGCCCTCAGCTGGTTTGGGCGCGCTATTGACTTTGATAATTTTCAATATGAATCTCGATGTGTATGGATTTTTAGGTTTGATACTTTTGGTTGGTATCGTCAAGAAGAATGCCATCATGATGATAGACTTCGCCGTGGATGTGCAGCGCGAGCAAAAACTCACAACTGATGTAGCAATCTACCAAGCCTGCTTGGTGCGGTTTCGCCCCATTATGATGACGACTATGGCAGCTATTTTGGGCAGCTTGCCAATTGCCATTGGTTTTGGCGAAAGTGGTGGGTCAAGGCAAACACTTGGTATGACAATTGTTGGTGGCTTACTAGTATCGCAGCTGGTGACTTTATATATTACGCCGGTGTTTTATATCTATCTCGATCGCTTTCAGCGTTTTGTAAAAGAAAAGACTGTCTTTCGGCTGCCGCCCAGAGCTAGAGCTGACGGCCCCACCGGCCCGCTGGAAAAGTATGAGGATGCCAAATGAATCTTAGTGCCATCTTTATTAAGCGGCCAGTGATGACGACCCTGGTGATGATTGCCATTCTTTTCTTTGGTCTAATGGGCTACCAGGCTTTGCCTATTAGCGATTTGCCTAACGTTGATTTTCCTACCTTGCAGGTGACCGGTACTCTTCCTGGTGCCAGTGCCGAGACCATGGCCTCAGCTGTCTCGATGCCTCTAGAAAAACAATTTGCTACGATCGCCGGCCTGACGCAGATGACTTCAACTAGCACTCTCAGCCAGTCGCTCATTACTTTGCAGTTTGACCCTGCCCGTGATATGGACGGCGCCTCTCTTGATGTACAGGCGGCCATTACAGCTGCTTCTAAGCAGCTGCCGCCGCAAATGACTATGCCTCCGACATTTTCGAAAGTGAACCCGGCCAGTCAGCCGGTGATTTATTTAGCTGTTAGTTCTGATAGTTTGCCCCTGCACCAAGTCGATTATTTTGCCGAAACACTCATTGCTCAGCGCATCTCGCGGGTAAGTGGAGTGGCTCAGGTGCAAGTCAACGGCTCCCAGGCCTATGCTGTGAGAGTGCAGGTAAATCCACAAAGACTAGCCACCTATGGCCTTGGCATCAATGACGTTATGAACGCGGTGGTATCCGCTAATCAAAATCAGCCCACAGGAACACTGTGGGGTAAGCACCAAGCGTTCACGATTCAGTCTAACGGGCAGCTGCTCAATGCCGATGCCTACAAACCTGTGATTGTCGCTTATCAAAACAATGCGCCAATCAGATTAGAAAATCTGGGCCGTGTCATTGATAGCGTGCAGAACGATAAGTCGGGCGGTATCTACAACGGCAAGCCCGCCATCATTTTGGCGGTGCTGAAGCAACCTGGTGCCAATACTATTCAGGTCGTAGATAGTATCAAGAAGCTCTTGCCCACGTTCACATCATTGACCCCAGATAATATTCATTTAGATGTGCTTTACGACCAATCGCAAACCATTCGAGAATCGGTCAAAGACGTGCAGATCACGTTGCTATTGACTGTTGCCTTGGTGGTACTGGTTATATTTGTCTTTCTCGGCAATCTTTCAGCCACTGTCATTCCTAGCTTAGCTTTGCCGATTTCGGTGGTCGGCACTTTTGCTGCTATGAAGCTATTGGGCTTTAGTTTAGATAACCTGTCGCTGATGGCTCTTTCGCTTTCGGTGGGCTTTGTTGTTGATGACGCCATTGTCATGCTAGAGAACATTGTTCGCCACCTAGAAATGGGCGAGACGCCCATGGAGGCTGCACTGAATGGCTCAAGAGAAATTGGTTTTACGATTTTATCGATGACGCTGTCATTGGTGGCAGTATTTATTCCTGTTCTACTCTTACCTGGGATTGTTGGCCGCTTATTTAACGAATTTGCAGTGACTATTTCAGTGGCTATTCTAATTTCGGGCTTTATTTCTATCAGCCTTACACCTATGCTCTGTAGCCGTTTTCTCAAAGCCGAGAAGAAGGAAGAGCAGAGCATATTTGTTAGGGCTGCAGAGAGCGTTTTTAAGCGTGCCCTTGGGTTTTATGACTGGTCGCTTTCGATTGCACTGAACAATAAGGCTTCGGTGCTGATTGTCTTTGCCATGATGTTCATTGCTACTGGTTATCTCTTTACTATCATTCCCAAGGGCTTTATGCCTACTGAAGATACTGGCCAGATTGTCTGTATGACCGAAGCAGACCAAGGCACCTCTTATGATGCCATGGTCAAATTGCACAAAACTTTGGCTGACATTATTGCGAAAGACTCTAATGTTCACAGCTATATGTCAAGTTTGGGGGTGGGCAATGGCAGCCCTAACATAGCTCTCAATCAGGGCCGCATTTTGATTGTACTCAAGCCTAAAGATGTGCGGGCACCAGTTCATGATGTTATTGCCGAGCTATCCACTAAGCTTGCCGCCGTTCCTGGTATCACTTCTTATCTGCAAAACCCACCCACCATTACTATTGGCGGACAAGTAACCAAGTCGCTTTATCAGTTTACTTTGTCGAGTCCTAATCGAGGCGAGCTTTATGCCGCTGGTCATACACTGCTAGATAAAGTAAAGGAGCTGCCTGGTGTTGTTGATGTTGCCAGCGACATGCAAGTGGATAACCCTGAAGTGCATATTGAAGTCAACCGCGATAAGTGTTCGCAACTCGGCCTCACCATGCGCGAAGTCGAAGACGCTCTATCTAGTGCTTACGCTACCCGCCAGATTTCTACCATGTACACTGCCGCTAATCAGTATTGGGTAATTATTGAAGTGGAGCCCCATTTCTACCGCGACCCTTCTGTGCTAAAACAGCTTTTCTTGCGCACACCTTCTGGTCGCTTGGTTCCCCTTGATACCATTGCTGAGATTAAAACTGGAATTGGCCCGCTGCTGGTAAATCACCTTGGTCAGTTTTCATCGGTGACTATTTCATTCAATTTGCTACCAGGAAAATCGCTGGGTGAAGCAGTGGGTGAGATTAATCACTTAGCTCAAACATACGTGCCCAAGTCTGTAACTACAGCTTTTCAAGGCACGGCTGAGGCCTTTGAAGACTCATTCCAGAATTTATGGATGCTTTTGGCTATCGCTATATTGGTAATTTATATTGTGCTCGGTATTCTCTACGAGTCTTTTGTTCATCCCATCACCATTCTTTCTGGCTTGCCCTCAGCCGGTCTTGGCGCTCTACTTGTGCTACTAGTGACAAAACATGATTTGGATATTTATGGATTTCTGGGCTTGATCATGTTGATTGGTATCGTCAAGAAAAATGCCATCATGATGATTGACTTTGCCTTAGATGCTGAACGTGAACAAGGCAAGCCACCGGAACAAGCTATTTATGAAGCCTGCTTGACGCGCTTCAGGCCAATCATGATGACCACCATGGCTGCCCTGATGGGGGCAGTGCCAATCGCTATCGGTCTGGGGGCTGGATCAGAATCGAGGCAACCCCTGGGCTTAACTGTTGTCGGCGGCTTGCTGGTATCGCAAGTGGTGACGCTTTATATTACTCCGGTGTTTTATATTTATCTCGACCGTCTGCAGACTCGTTTGATGCGCAAGCGAGAGCAGCCGTTGGTTGAAGTGGTGGAGCCGAGAGTTTAGGTTGTAATGACCTGCTGATGGGCCATAAATACAGTCGTATACCGAGTCCTCTCTTGACGACCCCGGCTCCTTGGTATACAATCTGGTATACGGTTCGCCCCCGGGAGATGAGGTTCCAATGCTTGCTGCACTCGATTTAAGAAAAGGTAGTCAAAAGACCGTCAAGGCTTTTGAAAATGATATTGCTTTGATCAATGAACAAGCAAAACTTTTGGGTTGCACGGCCGCTGAAGTTATTCACAGTATGTGCGAAGAGCTGCGCAAGCAAACTTATTTGCAAGAAGTTGGAGAAGCTTTTGATTTGCTGGCTAATGATCCGAAGCAGTTTGCCGAATTTCAAGCTGAAAATAAAGCTTGGGATTGCACGCTTGGCGACGGACTAGAAAATGCCTCTTAAGGGTGAAGTTTGGCTAGTGAATCTTGACCCTGCGGAAGGGCATGAACAAGCAAAAATTCGCCCTTGTGTTGTGCTCAGCAACGACCAGATGAACACCAAGATAGGTTTGAGTATAGTTGTGCCATTCACTGGAAGTGGATGGTTTACTAAGTCTGGCAAGCTCTCGCCAATCATGGTTGAGGTCCTTCCTCCAGAGGGCGGATTGACCAAGGTTGGTTATAGTATGGCGCACCAGGTTAGAACTGTTTCTCACTCAAGGTTTACGAAACAAATTGGCACTCTCGGCGCGCCCGTCTTAAGCCAGATTGTGCGTTCTGTGCAAGAAATAATTGATCATTGATGGCTTAGTTGCTCTACTTATCGACTGACAGCAAGTTCTTCTAGCTCGCCCTGATCCATTCCATAAATGGCTCGCGTTCTAGCAACTTCTTCGGTGGGGCTGTTGCCGAACATTCTTTTAAATTCACGGCTGAATTGCGAAAGGCTGTTATAGCCAACTCTTTCGGAAGCCTCTGAGGCATTTAAATCGTCTTGCATCATGAGAATTTTTGCTTTGTGCAAGCGCAGCGATTTCACATATTGTAGGGGCGAAGTGGCCGTCAGCTCTTTGAAGTGTTGGTGAAACATGGTGGCACTCATATTGAGCGAGCGTGCTAAGTCATCGACACTTATTTCGCTGGCGTACTTCTCGTGAATGTATTCGAGAACGCTGTTCATGTCGCTCAGATGCCCATGCCGTGTAGCCAGGGCGTATAGGGCGCTTCCCTGCGGCCCTTTGAGCACACCATAGTAAATCTCGCGCAAGATCTGGCCGCCCAAAACCTTGAGGTCGCACAATGCTTCCTGCGAACCTTCGCTAGCGGGTGCCAGAATTGCCATCAAGCGCTCGACTGGCTCAAGTATTTCGGCGGTCAGAGGGGTGGCGTAGGATGCCTCTACTACCTTTACTACTTTGTCACGCCGAGGTTTTATATCCATTTGCAGAACCAGTTCACGCAGAACTGGCAGCTCTATATTGATAGTGATTGCTAAAAGTGGGTTGTCTTCGCTGGCAAAAGTTTCGCACTCAAAGGGCATAGAAATAGCAGTAACGAAATAGTTGTCGGCGTCATAGGTGCAGATGCGATCGCCGATGTAACCTCGTTTGCTGCCCTGTAGCACAATGACAATGCTTGGTTGGTAGAGTACAGGTGTTCTCGGTAAATGCTTCTCTACGCGCCCTACCTGCACGTTAGACAGGCAGGTTTTGCGAACGCTTGGAGTTGTAGCGATGCGCATCGTTTGTTTGATAATTGACTTAATTTGTTCGTTAGGCATAATCCGATTATACACCGCCCCCTGTGGCTTTTTGAACGGCCCAGCGGAGGATTAGGCAAACATTGCGTACTTTTCGGCGTATTCAAAACGGCTCGCCGGAGTTTTAATAAGGGGAACACAAACGACTTTGTTGCCGTCGGCCCCATGTATGCAATGGCAGACCGGACGTAATCAGGAGATGGAGAGAAATGACGAACGCTATAGCGACTAAATTAGTGAATGCCTTTGCCGCCAGTGACCCTAAGGGCGCTTTGCAAGCAGTGAAGATTCCACGTCGAGAACTACTGGCAGACGACGTGCAGTTAGAGATTCTATTCTGCGGGGTCTGTCACTCTGATCTACATATGGCCCGCAATGAATGGAGCATTACTCAATATCCAGTTGTGCCGGGCCACGAAATGGTGGGCAGAGTTGCAGCAGTGGGAGCGGCCGTAAAGAAATTCAAAGTCGGCGATTTGGCAGCAGTTGGCACAACCGTAGACTCTTGTGGTCAATGCCCCGACTGCAATGAAGATTTAGAAGTTTATTGTGAAGGCAATGTTGGCACTTACAACGCCGAGGACAAACATATTGGCGGCACCACATTTGGTGGATATTCTCATAGTGTTGTCGTGCGTGAAAAATATGTTTTACGCATGCCCGAAGGCCTTGACTTAGCTGCTGCAGCCCCGCTGCTTTGTGCTGGTATCACTACTTATTCACCGTTGAAGCACTGGAAAGTTGGGCCAGGTAAAAAGGTCGGTATCGTTGGCCTCGGGGGTCTCGGGCATTTGGGAGTAAAGTTTGCTAAGGCACTAGGTGCCCATGTAGTGCTTTTCACAACCTCGCCTTCTAAAGCTGACGATGCGAAGAAGCTTGGGGCTGACGAAGTTGTACTTTCTAAGAATGCTGATGAAATGGCACAACATGCTACTTCTTTTGATTTTATTCTTGACTGTGTTTCAGCCGACCACGATTTAAATGCCTACTTTAACTTGCTTAAGAGAGACGGCACTCTCACTCTCGTTGGCGCCCCAGAGAAGCCATTGTCGGTGCAAGCTTTTGCATTGCTACCTAAGAGACGCAATTTTGCCGGTTCGGCCACCGGTGGTATCAAAGAGACCCAGGAAATGCTCGATTTTTGCGCTAAGCATAATATCGTTGCCGAAGTTGAAATGATTGAAATGTCGCAAGTTAACGAAGCCTTTGAGCGCTTGCTCAAGCAAGACGTTAAGTATCGCTTTGTCATCGACATGAAAAAGTCTAAGGAAATCAGCGCTTCGTAATCTTAAACGCTGCAAAAAATCGAGGTGCATGGCGCCCGTTATCCACAACATCTTGAAGCGATGCCTAATCGCTAGGGTAAGTTAGATTGCTCTAGGACAACCCGAAATGTACAATGGCTGCTTTGTGAGGTGCTCTGTGGGGGGGGGGCGTGCGAGCTATGCCAGATCTATTCAGCGATATTGTGCGCGAGGTCTCTCCGTTAATTCGCACCCTTGGTTTCAAAGGCAGCGGCCAGAATTACAGGAAGGCCTCTGACAAAGTGGTTGCCGTTATCAATTTTCAAAAGAGCTCTGGCGGCGAGCAGTTTTATGTCAACCTTGGCGTTCAACCGCTATTCGTTCCAACCGAAGCTGACCTAGATGCAGAGCCGAAGACCATCAAGGAATATAATTGCATTTTCAGAAAACGTGTTGATCCGCCGCTGGAAATGTCTGGATGGCCCTACGGAAGTGAGGTTCTGAAGGAGCTGAGTGCTCGCCTGCTTGAGCAGTATCAGCAGTATATTAATCCGTTGATGGCAGTTCACGGTCCGATTACAGAGGCTGTGCTCGAGGATTTCCCGTTAGACCAAGATCGCGAGAATTTTTTGCTCGGCACTCGTAATCCGCGAAATCTTTTCCATTTTGCTCGAATTGCAAAGGCTACAAATCAACCGGGAAAAGCAGTTGCTTTCGCTCGGTATGCCCTTGACCATTGCCCCGAGAAGGCCTCATCCTTGCGGGGCGATCTTGAGGAATTCTTGGCTGAGATTGGGCAAAGTATTTAATCACAGTTTTAGATTATGGTTGTTTTTGTCGAATTGAGATTTCTTCCACAAGTGAGGCAGGTAGCATCGCCAGCTTTGGCCTTTGATGTTGCCATAGTATTGAGGCCAGTTGAAAAACTTTTGAAATCTGAAAACGCTTACTGTGGTCGGCTTTGCTTTGAGTACTAAGGCTTGACAGGTGGTGGTATAAAGAACGGCGCTGGCATATCAGCGGCAGGCTTCTTTGTTGAGTTTTTTTTCTTCGTATCGTTGATTTCTGTTGGCAAGATTGCTGGCGGTAAGAATGTAGGAATGGGGACGCTAGGTGTCTTTGGCTTGTCTTTAGCTGGTAGCGGTGGAACAAATAGTGGTGGTGTTAGCTTTTCTTTTGCTGCATTGAAGGGTGGTGGAATAAATAGTGGTGGCACAAGCTTGTCGGCCTTTGGTGGCAGTGGTGGTGCAAACGAAGGAGGTGGAGAAAACACCACCACTGCATCAGGTGTATTAGCTTCAGGGTTAGGGGCGAAAGTGACACCGGGGTGATTGCCGTAGAGCAGAGCTATAGTCGCTCTGTCACGCTTTGTCGGTTGACCAGTTTGTTTTGGGAAAGCGCGGAAATACATGACATCGTAAATGCAATTTGAGTGATCGAGGCCAAGAGCGTGGCCAATTTCATGCACGGTAGTTGAGGCCATCTCGCCATTTTTGACAAAGGCGCCAGGGGTAAAGGGGTCAGTGGTGCGCAAATTGACCACAGCTTCGTTCAATTCGTTTTCGCTTTGGCTTAGGCTCGTCACACCAGCCGATACCCTTGTCTCGGAGGAGGAATCAAGAGCAGCATCTGTCCAACGCACTTTTATGTCAGCATCAGAACTATCTTTGACAATGACATATCTGATTTTTTTACCTGATGCTTCGCACCATGTATCTAGTGCTTTTATTACATAATTGCGATAAGCCGAGCGATAGCCTGCTACTCCCTTGGCTGAGCTAATGAATACTTTGATTGGTAGCTTTTTGCTTGACCAGGTCCAGAGATGGTCTTTCTCTTTCAAAATTTCTAAATAGTCTGGGCGGCTATTGTTTGCACTTTTAAGTTTTTTGCGGTCGTCTTGCAATTCAGAAATTAGCTGTTCTGCCTGGGTGCGTCTATTGCTGTCGCTTTCTAGTTCAAGGTAACGGCGCAACCACGAAATTGCTTCATCAAAATTGGCCTGATCTTGATAGCTTATGGCTAGATTGTAAGTGACGTTGCTATCTTTAGCATCATATTGGAGGGCTCTCTTGCCCTCGGCAATGGCCTTGTCTAGTTGGCCAGATTGGCGGTAAGCGAAGCACAAATTAGCGTGCACACAAGATGAATTGGCCGAGGGGTCTGCGGTGCTGGCCAGCTCTAGGTATTTTATTGCTTCTTTCACCTTGCCAGCGCCAAGTTTTGCGGTGCCTAGCTTGGCGCAGTCGTATGATTTTACTCGAATGAGCAGCTCTTGCGCTTGGGCGCGGCCTGCTGGGTCTGCTACTTTTAAGTAGTTATTGAGGGCAATAACGCATAAGTCGAACCTCTCAGCCTGATAGTAAATCAAGGCAAGCAGGTACAAGGCGTTGCTTCGCTGGGGGTTAAAATTGTTGGCTGCTTTGGTTTCGGCAATGGCCTGATCGTAATTTTTCATCTTCTGGTAGCAGTCAGCCATGTCTAAATGAATGCGCTCAGAGTAAGAGGTTGGGTCAAACGAGGCCGCTTGTTTTAAGAGTGCCAGTGCACTGCCGTAGCTGCCTTGTCTTGACAGCTCTTCGCCTTGGGCGGAGAGCGTGTAGGCTTGATTCTCGATGGCGTAGCTTTTGACCAGGCCTTGGCCCTGGGCCGGCGCTGACGCTATCCAAGTGGTGAGCAAGAGGCATATTGTGGTCGCAGCTAGCCTGGTTTGACGGTTTCGAGTCATCTATGTAATTCCGTCATTTATGTATGCCTGACATCTACTATTGCCTGCGCTTTCGTGCTCTTGCCTTGGGCCCAATGATTTTATACCTTGGTAAGGATAGTATTAGTCTCAACTCAGGGCTAAACTAAATAGGAATAGCAAATGCTTGGGGGGAGAATGACGGATAAGCCAGTGGTGCAGGCAGTGAAACAGAAGGGCAATGAGCTGGTGAAGGCTATGCTCGATTTGCTAATTCTTGCCCTGCTTATGGGCGGCTCTGGGTTCGGCGGCTATTTCTTGGGCATTCATGAGCGCTTGGCGCCGGTGCAGAATGTCCCTCCTGGTACTGCCAATGCCCTTCCTCCAGCAGCAGCGTCTTCCGCTCCACCTGCTACTGTGAAGAAAGAGGCAAAAGCTGGTGAGATTCCAGTGGAGAGCGGCGACAAACCTACAGCGGCAAAAAACAAAGTTAAATATTGGATTTCATCTTCTGGCGTTGACTATACGGGTTATTCAATTACAGTCAAAATCAATGATACGCCCGTCGATAATTTCTTTGGACCGGGCAAGAACGTTGATATTACGCGCTTTGTTAAAGAAGGCGATAATGAAGTTACATTCGAATCTAAAGCACTTGGTGCGCAGTACAACAAACACCCTGGCGATGCGGCTTCTATTTTGACTGTGCAACTTGTGTCTGGGCCTCATGTGCAAGAGAACTATGAGCCTTCGGCAGTAGTTTTAAGTTATGCTCGCAATGCCTCAGAGAGCGACGATGTTAATGACACCAAACACTTCACAGCTAAATAAGCATGAGAGCTAAGGGCAAATTTATTTCATTCTTGCTAGTGGTTGACACATTCTTTGTGGCGTATGCCTATGGGTTTCACAGTCGCCAGGTTTTGGTTGTTGATCCGAAGCTACCGCCAGTGGTGCACAAGAAAAACAAGGAAAAAACTGAGAAGAATGACTCTGCGGGCAAAGCGATAGTGGCTGGTAAAGCGGCAGTTGTGAAACCGCTGAGCAAGCATGAGTCGAAAAAACATGAGTCGAAGCCGCACGAGTTAAAGAAGCACGAGTCTAAGAAAGTTTCTGCGAACAACGATAAGTCGGCAAAGGAACAACTAGCAAAAAATGAAAAACCGGTAACAGCGGAAAAACAGACAAAAGCAGTATCAGCTAAAAATAAGACTAGTGCCGCAAAATCTACGAAGCAAGCGACAAAGCAAGCTGAGAAAAAATCGCCTTAGTTTTAGAGGTTAGGTGCTTCTGCTTGCAGTTCTTGCTCTAGCAGGCGAATCACTCCGCTGCCGCCATCAACCTCTACCCAGGTGCCATCTGCCCAAAGATTAGTGGCATTGCTCACTCCTGATACGCAAGGAAGGCCATACTCGCGCGCTACCAGGGCACCATGTTGTAGCATACCCCCAATCTCTAAAATTACGGCTGAGGCATTGACGAACAATGGTGTCCAGCCCGGATCTGTTGCCCGCGCCACTAAAATTTCACCGCGTAGAAGGGGCTTCTCCTCGGGCCAGTGCAAGACCTTTATGCGTCCCCTCACTACCCCGGCCGACATGGGCGTGCCGGCCACTTCGCCTTCTTTCGGAGAGCATGGTTTCGGGCGCAGAATCGCTCCGCGAGAGTCAAATAGAGACGGTAAAGTAGGTACAGCTGCCAGACGATCCGAGAAAACGCGATTGCGACGAGCGGCACTGAGAAGATCGTATGTCGAATCACTGGCCGCAAGCTTCAAATCACTCATGGTTAAGTCAAAAATTTGGGTCTTGGTATTGAGCCGCTTTGAAATTACAAGCAAATCAGCGGCGTCTAGCAAGCGTGCCCGAAGCTGCGCAATAGTATAGATGAGCAAGTACTTGTGCATCTCACGGTAGCCACTCAGTGTTTCGTAAACACTATAGAGCGACTGAAAGCGCTTCAGCTGGAGCCAGCCAGCATCTTTTTCTAGATGGTGGCAAATGGCTTGGTAAGCGCTTTGCCTTTCTCTTTGCGCCTGCTCAAATCGCGTCTGGGGGTTGTCGTCAGTACCCAGGGTTTGGCGAAGAGTTTCTATTTGGTTTAGCAGCATTTGTGGCATCTCACTGAAGCGAGGTGCGGCAATATCGAGTTCAATGGCACCACGGTGGCCAAAGCGACAGAGAAACGAATTCCATCCTTCTTTGAATGAAGTACTGTCGTTGTCGAAGATAGCCAATTGATAGAGTGCAAGCCCCATCTCAGTTGTAATATTGTTTGGCAATGCCCTCTCAAGCATGGTTAGCTCGCCATTCGAGCTATTCCCAGCAATTGACTTGAGGTGCTCTAGTGCAATGCGCGAGGCTAGAAATAGAGGAACTGTGGTCTTGAAAATAAATTGAAATGTTTTCTTTAACAGCGCTTCTGATAGCTCATATATCGGCATGGACGACTGTGCCATTGCTCTTATTTCTGGCAAGAAGTGCGCGATTTGCTGCTGAGCATTTTTATGGGCTTGCTGTGGAAATAACCGTGCTTTTAAAACACGCAAGGCAACTTTAGGAAGGTGACTCAGTAAATGAAAGGTCGGATGGGGATGCTGGTGGCCACTGACATATTCAGTTTCGTTAACTTCTGACAGGGCACGGCTAGCGTTAGGGTCCATGTTGTTGAGCATGGTGCTGACCTTGTCTTTGCCAAGCATCTTCATCACATTTGAAAGATTCAAATAAAGACGACCATTCTGCACAATGACAATAGACTGAATTGGCTCGCCTAAAAGATTGACGCCGAAGAGTTGTTTGGAAGCCTGCTTGATAAGACCAGCAAGAATATCTGTACCCATTGAAGAAATTGGTTTGAGCAAGCCTTGTACGACTATGCTGACGTCGAGATACAAATGTTTTTGCGCACCGCACGCTGTCATCATATTGGCAGGAACCGGTACATAAGCCGTTATCGGCCGAGCTTGTAAAAGGTACAGCTGATTATCGGCAAAGGCCCACTCGGTATCAATTGGTTGGCCGTATAGAGTTTCAACTTGTTTGACTAGAGCAGTAAGTGCCAAAATTTGTGGATCAGTCAAGCAGGCAGTGTCTCGATTCGGGGCTGCACCATTGGTGGTGCCTCCGGCCAAATTGAGCCAATGGGAAATTTCTTTATTGCCAATGGTGCGAACAACAATTTTGTTAGTAACTTTGTCAATGATAAATGCATCGGGAGTAGCCAGGCCGCTTACAACTGTCTCACCCAGGCCAAAGTTAGCGTTGATTACGACCTGGTCAAAGTCATTGCTAAGCGGGTTTAGCGAGAATGCAACCCCAGCTACTTCACTGGCGATTTGCCGCTGCACAATAATCGCCAACTTGGGGCTATCAATGGCAAAGCCATGTTCTTTCTTGTAAGCGACCACGCGGTAGTCGAGGCATGAGGTGAAAGCGCGCACTACGGCCTCCTCGAGAGCATCTTTCGTCACTCCTAAGATGGTCTCGTAGCCACCGGCAAACGAAGCACCATCTAAATCTTCTTCTGGTGAAGATGAGCGCACGGCAAACAAGGCCTCTGCTGCGAATAGTTCTAGTGTTTGCTCTAGTGCCTCAAGTTGCTCTGGATTAAATTTGAAGAGGGTGGCTACCTCTTTAAGGCCCTTGCAGGTGCTGGGCAAATCGGCAGTGGCCATTTGAAATTCTGTCCAGGCAGCGGAGTTTTTCAGGTCATCTAGCCAGGGGCGAAAAAACTCTACTGCAAGAATGAAACCCGGGGGCACCGGTAGGCCTGATTGACTGCCCCGTATTAGTGAAAAACCTTTTCCGCCCACAGAGGCAAGGGTGGCGATTTCTTTCTCTTCGTGTTCTTCCGCTCTAATTTTGAAAGAGGCAGATCTGTCATGCGGAAACACAAAAATATTTTTGGTTTGTAGCATGAACTTTCCTCTGAAATACCTAAGCAGTTTAGTCTAAGGCACAGGCCTCTAAGGCTGTGGCGTCGCCAGCCAGTGCTAGAGCTGGTTCTGGCTTCGGTCCGCTTTGGGTAATCAGCCACACTGCTGCCAAGATCACTCCGGCTCCAATGAATGTTTGTATCGAGATTATTTCTCTGGCAAGCCACCAACCAAGAAATATTGCCACGACTGGGTTGACGTATGCGTAGGTTGAGACATGAGTTGGATTTACCTGTTTGAGCAGCCAGATATAGACGGAAAAGGCTATCATTGAGCCGAAGACCACGAGATAGAGCCAAGAAAGAGCAGATAAAAGCGAGATGTGCAAGTGCTGAATCTGACTGAATTCACCAGCGCAGGCCGAGCAAACAAAAAGTATTAGACTGGCAAAGAACATTTCCATTCCTGCTGTTAGCTGCTGAGAACTAGGCAGGTGAGCTGATCTCGAATAAACTGCGCCCAGCGCTGAGCTCAAACAGCCAAGTAGGACAAAGCCTACGCCTAGCAAGTCGATGCTATCGGCTCCGGCAAATTTCTGGGGCTCGATCAAGAATACTAAGCCGCTCACGCCGGTAATCAAACCTAGTATCACTCGCTTGGTCGGCTTAACACCCTTTGGTTTCAACCACTGCAGCACTACTATGAAAATTGGCACAGTGGCAGCTAGCAGCGATACCATCCCTGATGGCACTGTTTTTTCGGCCAATACTACGCCCGTGTTGCCCACTACCAATAGTAAAATACTGAGGGCTAGTGTTGGCAGTAGGTGTGAGCGTTTGGGCCGTGGCGCTCCGCGAAATAACATCCAGCCGCACATGATTAGTCCAGCTGTGAAAAAACGAGATGCCCCCATTAGGAACGGCGGAAAACTTTCAAGG
This sequence comes from bacterium Ga0077546, assembly GCA_943369735.1. GTDB lineage: Bacteria > Cyanobacteriota > Vampirovibrionia > Obscuribacterales > Obscuribacteraceae. The sequence goes on along the minus strand of CALROJ020000040.1, from coordinate 15,140 downwards.
GCAAACTTAATGGCAATGTAAGTAGAGCCCCAAATCAAATAGATTGTGAGAAAAGCCAGGATAATGCGCAATTTGCTGGGCTTTACTGATTCCAACTTATTACCTTGCTCTTAGTCAGACTTAATTCTACTGTGAAAAAAGCAGAGAAAACCTAGGTCTTCTCTGCTCTAAATTTTGGTCCAAACTTTAAATTAAGGCCTTTACTCTTTAGCTAGAAGCTGAGAGAAGAGAGCTTAGTTTATTCGATGTTTGCGAAGCATCTTCTTTTTCGACAAGCTCGGCTGAGCCAGGCTCAAGGTCGTGACCTGAGAGCCAACCATTGGCTGAGACAATAGCTGTTCTCAAACCATCTGGTTTGGCATCATCTAGTGCTACTTCTTTGTAGAGCGCTAGCAATTGCATGGTAGTCATTAAGCAGACATTTTTCTTGGCTGCGTACTCTGCTAGTTCCATTTCTTCGACTGACGAACCCCCACCGGTTGGCGGTTGGTCGCTGATTTTGCTGACAATCAAGATGCCTTTAGGCTCAGTTCCTTTTTCGCACCAGTAACGTGTTTGCGAAATTGAAAGTTGACCTAGGTGTGAGCGTTCGGCTTGGGTGGTTGTCCAGATGACTCGAGCGATGCAGACATGTTTGTCATCGACTTCTAGTCTTAGCTCATGTTTGTCGTCGGCGGCAATAGTTACCTTCCAGCCAATTAAGCTCAGCACTTTGCCGCAAGCTTCAACCAATTCGTCACCGGTTGTTGTCAGCAGAGTGTTGCGTACCCCTTTGGTCAGAGCTACCCGGGTTTCGACATCGCGAATTTTTTGTTGCGCGAGTTTCACCTGTTCATTCAGTTCATCGAGCTCTGTGTTGAGCTTAGCGATTTCATCTGAGAAATATCGTTTTGTCCAATCCGGCACGTCAGTAGCCCCCGCTCGTAGTGTCATTGCGTCATCTAAATTGATAGAACCAAGATCGAGGCCATTAGACTCGCCATATTGCTTGGCGGCCGCAGAACCGTTAGAGCCTGGTTCCTCACTGATTTCAGCGCTAGGTGGCGATAAGGTAGAACTTTCGGCCACGGTGACTTCAGGCTCAGCTTGCGCCAATTCGGCTTCGGTTTCCTTTTTCGCATCCTCTTCGCTTTCAGCGACTGCTCCGGTCAATTCAGCAGTTGATTGCTCAACTTCTTTAACTTCTTGAACTGTCGAGTCAGCTGCTGGAGTTGCTTCTTCTTGGCTGGAGAGTAAGTCTCCGAGAGCTACTTTTGAGCCTTCTTGCTCGGCTTCAGCGACAGGCTGCTCGCCAGCTGTAGCCAAATTATCGTTGCTAGGGTTAGTGCCTAGCGATGAAGCTAGCCCAGTGGGCTGTAGCGCCTCAAGGGTAACTGTATCGCTTGGTTTGTTCAAGATTTTAGCTGGCAGACCGTTGTCGCTGTCATCGCTAGAATCTTTAGTAGCTTCTGGAGTAGCTTCTGGAGTAGCATCTGGAGTGGCTTCTAGAGTAGCTTCTGGGCTTGTTTCTGCTCCGTTCTCAGGCTTGACCTCACTGTCAATAATGTTGCCAGCAGCGCTGTAAGTGGGTTCTGAATATTTATAGCCACCAAGTACGTCAACTTCTGCATTTGTTGCTGCAGAGCCGGCTTCAGTGGTACTTTCTGCTGCATTGTCGGCCGCAGTATCACTGACACTCTCCAGGTCTTCGAGCAGTTCTTTGTCTTGGGCTGCTAGCTTAGCTTTCACTGCATCTTCATTGCTTTGCACAACCTCTGTTGCCAGGGGCTGCAAGAGCGAAGCGAGAGAAGCCTTAGGAGCATCTACTTTGGGTTCAATTTGAATGGAGTTGGCTGCCTCTTCCATCTTATCTAAGGTTTTGGCGTCAGGAATAGCCATTTCTTGTGTGGCCGACTTGGAAGCGCCATCGTCTACTGCCTTAATGTTAGCGCTGGTATCGGTCATGGGCGAGGCTTCGGCGGCTTGAACTGGATGCCCCTTGACAGTGATGCCGACACCGTCTGAGCGTTCGCCACTGATCGCTGCAACGGTTGGTGGGTTAAGCGGTTCCGAGCCGGGCACTTGTGCTGCTTCAACTACGAACCAGAAGAGTGAAACGCCTACTTTTAATACATCACCATCCTTGATGTTTTCAGGACTGGTGATTTGGTTGCCATTTAGGAATGTCCCGTGACGGCTCTTAGCATCTTGAACTGTAAATTCGTCATTTTCATAGCTAATGATGAAATGAAATCGAGAAATCGATTGATCGCCACTAATTACGATGTCGTTTAGGTCGTCGCGGCCGACTCGACACCTGGGCGTAGCGACTGGGATCTTCCGGTTGGAGACCAGGTCGACTAGAAATGCAGTTGGAGTGTTGTTACCTTCTTCGTTGCCCATTTTGCTGCTTTCTTCTGGAGTTGATTAGATACCTAGTGATGTTTTATTCTGCACAGTTTCGCATACGTGAATCGTAGTCACATGCTACGGCAAATGCATTAAGATCAACCACATTAAATCTGTGGTCTCTATGAATGTTCCACACACAAGAGAATATTAACGCCCAACTCGCATCTGCTTATACACTTGCGACAATTTAGTTTGATTATCAGCCTCACTCTTAATATTATTTCCACTCATCACAACTGACGATATGGGTAAATTAGTTAAAGCTACCAACCGGAGCATCACTTGAAATGACCGATTTTGTTGACTCGCAAGCCGCATATGTGGGCACTGAGTTCGTTCAGTATCTAAAGACGTTGCCTTGGTGTCGCCAAGAGAGCGGTCATCTAGTGGCAGTTCATAAACTCACTTCAGAAATTATTGAAGTCGTGCGCGAGAGCGAAGTGAAACTTTACCCAGGCGGCCTGGTAGTCAAGCTGCCTCGCTCGGTTCTGATGGGTTTGCAAAAGCAAAGTGACGATGGTCAACCTCTGCCGGCGGTCTTGGTTTGGAAGACCGAAGGTGTGGAAATTTGGTTCCGTCGGCAAAAGAGTGCTGATTTCCCTTATGACACTTGGACAGATCCTTCCGCCCTAACTATTGAAAGAGAAAAGGCTATGGTCTTAGCCGAAAAACTCGGTACTGAAGGTGCGGCGGCTTTTGCCGAGGCTTCTGAAAAGTCGAAAGAATGCCCAGCCATGATCCCTGCTTATTGAAACCTGCTTATTAATGGCCTGCCTGTTAGCGCCAGAAATAATGCCAGCCATAGTCGACATTGATGCTTTTACCGGGCTGAATTGTTTCAGTGAAAGTAAATTTGCCTATGCCGTTCATGTACGACCACCAGCCTGGCCAACTGAAGTAGCCCCACCAAGGTGGCAGGTCGTTGCCCTTAATTTCGTCGATAGTATTGGTCATTGACATGATGCCGCCTTTCGAGACGTTGTCAAGGCGGCCGAGTACCTTCCGTGTTATTTCAACGGTGACAGGTTTGTTCATATAGTTTGTCAGGGTGATTGTGCCAGCAAGATTGACTCGGGCGTATTTGTAGTCTTGCCACGTGACTGCATCAGGGGTTCTGCTTGTTTCTTTTTCTTCTTTCTTGGCCTTGATGTCCACGGCATTTGTCAGGGTAAGATCGGCATTGCTGCCCGGTGAAGCATAGGTCATCATACCTTGTGCTAAAACTTCGCCGTCGTTGACCAAGTTGCCTTGTTTACTGTCTGGTTTGTTACTAGTATCTGCCACCACTATTAGTGCTGGCGCTGTGGTAAATGGCTGCTGGCTGCTATTAAACAGGCGTATCTTGTGAATAACTTTATTGCTATCGGCTAGCTTCTGTTCATCGCTTTGCCCTGAATTATTGATGTGATTGTTTTGACTTTGCACTTCTGGTGGTGGCGCAATGGCAAGGTCGAATGTATAAAGATCTTTATATTCAACTGTATATTCTTGCACCGGAACTACCATGCGTTCGCCCTTCTTTAAGGTCAAATGTTTGAGGTTGAAAACAAAGAGATCTTCGTTCTTGCTCGATTCTGTCTTGACCTGGCCTGCTGCGCCAATTTCTTCATCTTTATCTCTGGCATAGCCAACCGATTGAGACATGATCGAATTGCTAAAACTGTTGCGTAGCCTTGAATCTTGGGCGGCAGAAGAGGCTACGTGGGCCAAGGTTTCAGAAAGTGAGATTGGATCGACGTCGCCTTTAAAGGCAAAAGAAGGAACACCAACAACTAAATTGCAATTGACGTCTTTCAGGTCTGTAAGATCGTTGACGAGTGTGGCCTGGAGCTTCACTTTAGCGTGGCCGTGTCCGTCAATCGTCACTTTGTAATTTGGTATCCACCTTATGCCTTTTTCTAAATACATCATGCCAACTTTGGCTTTTGTATTTCTGTTCTTTTGCCAATCTAAGGCCATGGTTAGAGTATTGCGAATATATTCATCTTTGAGTTGAGCATCTGGTTCTGATTTGAACGAGAGAGTTTGGATGCGATCTATGGCTACATAACTAATTCCAGTGTCGGTTTTTAGCTTAACCAAGTTGCTCTTTTGGGGCAAAATTAAGGCTGAGTCAAGTCGCTCTTGGCCTGCTCTGGCTAGCTCTTCGGCTGAGCGAGTGGGAATGCCGATTATTTTGGCATCGTAGGAAACGAGCTTGGCGTTTTCACCAACACCGACTAGTTCATCAATGTGCACCATCGCTCCGGCATTGGCGGCGATTAATTCGGGTAGAGTGAGGGCTGTTTGACTAGTTGTGATTTTTCTTCTACCAGCCGTCACCGAGTCTAGCTTTGCCTGGGGCTCCATACTATACGGAAAAAATGTGCCAAGAACGGGTTTTGGCAAATCTTCAAGTACAACATCGCCGCTAGCTGTCAGTGGCATTAGGCCTTCGTGGATGAGCAGGGCGTGGCCATCTTTGAAGACTGTCACTTCTTTAACCGGCATGTGGGCTAAGCTGTGCACTGCCGCATCGTTGCTCAGCGCGCCTGTTTGGCTGGAGCTTTGATTTTGGTTTTGGTTTTGTTCTATTTTCGCCGTTTTTATATCACTGGCTCTAGTGGCTAGAGTGAGCCCGGGGCTTGTCAACGCTGTTGTTACTGTTGTCAAATAGAGGGTCAAGAGGCGAGGTAGCGAGCGTTTTCTTGCCGGTGTCTTCATTTTTTGCCTCATGGGCTGCCTGATTAGGTGTTTTCTCGATTAAATCATCGGCTTCTTGGTTGCACCTCAGGAATAACCCTGAACTTGCTGTCAATTGTCGTAGAATTTTGCCTGGTGCAATTCATAAGAGTAACTTATTCGAATGGCTTTGAAGATTGATGCTGCCGCCCAAAAGAAGTTTGAAGAGCTATCAGCCAAGGCGCTGAGTGGCGATTTGGCTGCGAAGACACAACAGGGCTTGATGTTGGTTAAGGGTGAAGGGGTTGAGGGCAATCTAGAATTGGCTCGTCAATACTATTTAGAGGCGGCTGAGGCTGGCTATAGTGTGGCTCAATACAATTTAGGCTCTCTCTACTTGAATGGTTTAGGGGTCGAACGTGATTACGCCCAGGCATTGCATTGGTTTCAACTGGCCGCCAATCAGGGAGACTGCGACGGACAGTTCAATGTCGCTTATATGTACGATCGCGGCTGGGGAACACCGCAGAGTGATGCTGATGCTTTCAAGTGGTATGAGGCGGCAGCTAAGAACGGTTCAGGCAGAGGTCAATTTGATTTGGCGGCCTGCTATCAGCACGGAAAATCTGTTGCAGTCGATCTTGAGCAAGCTATTTATTGGTATCGCCAGGCCTTTGCTTCAGGGGTAGCGAGAGCTGCTCAGTCTTTGCGAGAGCTTGAGACTGGCGCGCAATGAATAAATTGATGCCGGTGATCGAGAGGCTAGGCAGATTTAAGACCATTGCAGGGAGCTTGTTGCTTTGTTTTCTATTGCTAAATTGTTTCGTTATGCCAGCTTATGCCGCTCTTGATGAGGTGGAGGAGTTAAACCGGCAAATTCTTCTAAAAGAGATAGAGCTGGAGCGCTTTAGTATCAATTTCCGCAAATACAATAATATTCAGGGCCGTTGGCGTGGGTGGCGTTATTTCGCCTTTCAAGAGGCTAATGCTGGCATGACTGCGGCTGGTTTGACCAAGCAGCTTGTCGATCGCCAGCGCGTGATCGAAAATGCCAATATATTTCAAGTGAGCAATAGCGGAAAAGTGAGTTATGTTTCTAATGGCGTTGATCGTGTCTCGCAAGAGAAAGGCTTGGTCTTGCAGATGCTGGGTCAGACAATTGGTGCAATTGGCTCTGGTATCGAACTTGGTATCAACATTCATCACGGCCGGGCGGCGCATAAAAAGGGTTATGGTGCTAAAGAGAGTATTAGTTTTGTGCTGGCACTACGTGATGATATTCGAGCGCTATTTGCTAAGCGGGCTAGCGCGATTGAAGCAGCCCATTTAGAGGGCCGCGACCTCGCTATCGCTCAAGCTGAAGAGAACGTTCTTCGCGATATCACCGATATGGGATTGCAAGAGTATTCTGACTATCATCTTGCGGCAAAGAAATTTAGAGCATTTCAAGACTCTCTCTACATTTTTGATATTGCAAAAAATACCACTGGCGCTGTTGGCAATCTTGTTAATATTGTTCAGACTCACGAGCGCAGACCTCATTTGTCTGGTGGAGCGGGAGTGCTTACTCTCACCTCTGGTGCTTTGATCATGTTCACTCCCTTGCTCGCTCAGGGCGTTGGTAAAGTTGTTGCCGCTTCGCATAAGCGGGCCTTGCGCCCAGTTGTGGCTGGTATTTCGCCTCATACTGTAGATGAGTTAGAAGTTCATCGAGGGCAACTTAATACATTGCTCAGTGGAGTGCCTGGTGCCGCTGACTCAAGTACTTGTTCGAGTAAGTCAGTGGCTCTATTGTCTGCTTATGATCTTGAGGCCTCACAAAGGCGCAAGCAATTTGCCCTCGCAACTCGCGAGATTCGTGCGGGTACTCGCTCTGCCACCGAAAACACGCGAACTGGTTTGTTCGTTGGTAGCACAAAAGTTGCTCTTGGCGTCACTAACATAGTTGCTGGTTGGCACTTGACTCATCACCCGCATAAAATTAATTCGCTGATACAGGGCGGAACCATAGCATATGCCAGTGGTGCATATTTTGCTGTGGGTGAGAACTTACGTTTGCGCATTGTTGATGAAGTTAATCGCAAGAGGCTCGGAGCTCGTTTTGAACTTCCAGCTCAGGTGCTTTCCGAGAAGATAAAGGCATTAGATCAGCTTGAAACTCAGCTTAAGGCTTGTTCGGCTTCCGGGCTTAAAGCCGACTAAGTCGGGCCAGATATCTAGAGTGCGCGTGACACCGGCACCGGGGGTGATACCTGTACGGAAACTGGATGAAGTAATAGGAGAAATGTAGATGGCTACAGATTACAAGATGGTCTATAAGCTAGAAGAGTTGCCTCTGGCTGTTCAAAATGAACTGAAGCCTTATCCGATGGCTGATGCTGATGGTTCATACCAGGTTGGCTGTGTTACTTCTGGCCCTGAGCCCAAGCCCCTTTCGCGCTTGATCTTTGGGGCAATTTCAAAGTGTGGACAAGATAGTGACGATAAACAAATTAATGACCAGAATAAAACTGATGGTAAAGCAATGGAATGTTATGTTCATTTTGAAAGCGGTGGCTTTGCTCATACCTATTCAGCAAGACTCTATACAATCACTTCGTTAGCTGCCAACAAAGCCAGTTTGGTCGAAAGCAGCTATGTGCCTGAACGCTGCAGCACTGTCGATGAACTCAAAGCTTTGTTAGCATCTTTGCGCTAAGCTAATCTTAGAGATCTTTGCGAACTTATATATCTTTGCGAACTTATATATCTCAAAAATCAAAATACTTGAGTACTCAAGTATTTTGATTTTAGTTGTATGTACAACTATTTTGATTTTTCTTATATCTAGAGCTCTAGCCTTTATTTCTCGTCTTTATCTTGTCTCTGAGTCGGGGCAGAAGCCGCTAATTTTAATTTCGCTGGCGCTGGCGCCAAGTGCTCTTTGCCCATAGCCAGCAGCATGCCGTGGATAATGCTCCAAGGGTGCGGTGGGCAGCCCGGAATGTAGACATTGACAGGAAGAATATTTTCGACGCCATTGGCTTCGGCGTATCCGCCTTTGTGCACACCGCCAGATATGGCGCAAGTGCCTAAGGCCACTACGACTCTTGGGCTCGACATGGCGCCGTAACAACTGACCAGGGCTTCTTGCATACCTTTTGATACCGGGCCGGTAATGATCAGGGCATCGGCAAAGCGCGGAGAAGCGACAATATGTACGCCAAATCTTTCAATGTCGAAAATCGGATTACCCGCTGCACCAAGTTCCATGTCGCAGGCTGAGCAACCAGTTGATACTACCCTGGCTGCTACTGAACGGCCAAACCAATGGGCATTTTTTAGTGAATCAGCGACAGGGAATTTTGCCCCTTGTCGGCCTTGTCTAATTTGGGCCACTATTTCTTTATTGGCAGCCTCTACTTGCGCATTAGCCCTTGCCTCAGTATCAGCTCCTGCAGCGCTACAAGTAGTGAGTATTAGCTCTTCTCTCGTGCGCACCGCGACCCGGGTGGTTGGATTATTCTTAATCGTGCCAGTGGGGCAAACATCGACGCAGTACCCACAGCCAATGCAGGCGCCAAGATCGAGGCGAACATGTTCGTTGTCTTCTATTTTGAAGACTGATATGGCGTCAGTTGGGCAAACGTCAACGCAGGCACTGCAGCCGCTTTGACAGGGGGAATCAGTGAGCATGGGCAGACCGCGCACGCCTTCGGCTAAGTCTGGGCAGATGTCTTTGGCAGTGGCGACGCCTTGTTGTAATAGATAGTTAATTAGTCTAAGCATTAGAGATCGTTGCCACTGTAAGAGAGGGCCATACTTTTGTTGCAGAGGGGGAAGTCGGCAATGAGATTGTCGCGAATGGCAATTGATATTGCTGTCCAGTTGTCGAAGCTTGGATCTTTAATAGCGTAGCGACTAATTTTGCCTTCTTCATCGGTGAAAATTAAATGAATTAGTTCGCCTCTTGTGGCTTCGACGATGCCGAGGCCGGTGGCGTTGGCTGGTAGCTTTTCTGGCACTGCCACTTTTTCTTCGCCGTGGGGGCAGGAATCTACAAGCTTGGCGATGGTCTCAATCGATGACCAGATTTCACCAATACGAACAGTGGTGCGAGCAAGGATATCGCCACCACTTTCCATCATTATTGGTGGTGCCATTTCTGGATACTTGCCTTGCTTGAATTGTTGTCTGGTATCGCAATCGATACCGCAGGCTTTGCCAATAATTCCGACCATGCCAAATTCGTGAGCCAGTGACTTAGACAACTTGCCAATATCTTTCATTCTCTCTGTGGCCATTTGATTGTCTGAAAGTATCTGTATTACCGGGGTTAGATCTTTCTTGAGGGCGATTACACCGGCTTTAATTTCAGAAAGTTTGCGTTCGCTCACTGGTCTGACCCCGCCGGGGAAGATAAAGCCACGTAGAAAGCGCGAACCGCTCAGTAGATCAGCTAAGCCTAGGGCCTTACCGCGCAGTCGGCCCATGGCACTCGATATGCCAAGTAGACCAATGTCGGTGCCAATGCCGCCGACATCAATAATGTGTACTGCTAGTCGTTCGATTTCTAAAGCGATGGTGCGTAAATACTGCGCCCGTTCAGTTATTTCGAGGTCAAGAATAGATTCGATCGCTATAGCATGCGCAAAGGCGTTAGCTAAGGCGGTGTCGCTGGCAGCTGCTTCGGCGACAAAATGTGCTTTTTGCCAAGGCACTTCGGTCAGCCGCTTTTCTACGCCACGATGTACCCAACCTAGGCGAATTTCAAGGTTGACAATGGTCTCACCAAAACAGCTAAACCTAAAGTGACCCGGCTCGATCACACCAGCGTGGATGGGACCCACCGGCAATTCGTACACTCCTTCCCCCTTAACTTCTAAGTATTCATAGCGACGTGCGAGGTGATTTTTGAAATCAGCCGGCAGGTCGATTTTTCGCAGAGGGAAGAAGTCTTGAGCGTACTGGTCGTGCAGTAGAAGATGTTTGAAGCGGGGATGACCCTCTGGCACAATACCGAAGAAATCGAATAGAGCCCGTTCGAACCAGTGAAATTGGGCGTGATGAGTAGAAAATGAAGGAAACTTGTTGTGTTCAATTGGTGTCAACATCAGCTCGGCCGTGCCGTCTTTTGGTGAAAGAACGAGCGTAGCCAGTTCGCCGCCAGTAATAGAAGTAAGCAGACCTACTCGTTTTTCTGATGTTTTTGAAAGTGCTTGGTTGAGCCTCTCTTGAAGCTCATGAAATGGAATTTGGCTGCGCTCTAGTTTCATTTGATCATGCTCCATGGGCCCGACCAAGCTTCGGTGTTGACCACTAGTCCAAGAACGAGAGTGCCGAAGACTAACACTGCGGGAATAATTGCTGCTCTTATAGGCTGGAACTTTCGGAAACCTTGTTTGGCTGGGCCTAAAATCACTTTCCCCATGTGGGCACAGATTGCAACAAAACTGATGGCGATGGCCACAGTCATAATCAAGGCTAGTACCCATCTCTCGTCAGCCATACTTAGGCTCAGCATCGACATTTCAGCGACGAAAGCGCCAAACGGTGGTGCTCCGGTTACGGCGAAAGCGGCGAGAGTAAGTAGTAGCGCCCAGATTGGGCAATCTTCAATGACGCCGTGCATCTTGTTTAGCTTTTTTGTACCGCTAGCTTGAATAATGTTGCCAGTGAGCAAGAAGAGAGCAACTTTGGCGAGGCTATGATTGAGTGCTTGTAAGAAAAACAGTGGTCCCGAACCAAGGCCAATGGCAAAGACCATGAGGCCAACGTTTTCGATACTCGAATAGGCCCAGAGTCGCTTGAAATTGTGTTGGCGCAAAAGTAGTAGGCTGGCGGCCACAACAGTTACCGTGCCTAAGATGGCGACTAATTGCTGAACGTGTGAATGGGGTTGGGCAGCATTGATAATGCTAGATACTTTCCAGATGCCAAATAGGGCGCAGTTTAAAAGCGATCCAGAGAGCATAGCCGAGGCCGGAGCCGGAGACTCGGCGTGAGCATCAGGTAGCCATGTGTGTAGGGGGAAGATACCAGCTTTGGTGCCATAGCCGATTAAGCAGAAAATGAAACCTAGGCGCAAAAGAGGGAAGTTTAGCGTTTGTGCATGGCTAATTAGCTCTGAAATGTTTAGCGTCGGAACCGCGAGTGTGCCTCTTTGGCTGGCGGCAAAGATAAAGACCGTCCCTAGGAGAGCAAAGGCGATACCGACTGAGCAAACAATTAAATATTTCCAGGTAGCTTCTAAGGCAAATTTATTTCTTTCGAAATAGACCAGCGGCGCTGAAGATAGAGTGGTGGCCTCGATGGCGATCCAGAGGTAACCCAAATTGTCGCAAAGAAAGACTGAAGTCATGGCCAGTAAAAACAAATTGACTGAGGCATAGAACAAGCGCAACTGTTGGTCGCCATAGCCGTCTCCGTGCGCTTCTGCTGCGGCAAAGAAGTAATCGGCATGGGTTATGCAACAAGAGACGACAAAGGTAGCTAGCAAGATGAAGTAAGTGCCCATCTTATCTACAGCAAGACCACTGGTGAACTCCATGCGCTCAGCCCCAAGCAAGCAGGGGTGTAGCACTAGGGCGACAATACCGAGTTGCCACCAAATTAGAACAGGCACAAGTTTTCGCGTCAGTTTGACGTCTTTGATAAAGAGACTGAGTATGGCCAGGGTGGCCGGTAAAGCAATTAGGTAGAGCAGGTCGGTCATTTATTACTTAGTCCTTTAGCTCCGTTAACTGACTGACGTCGATGTGCTCGAAGCTCTTCTTGATATTGAAGAGCAACAGGCCAGCGACCATCACGGCCACAAGGACCTCAAGTAAGAGACCCATTTCAATCATCAGCGGCATGCCGTGGGTTTGCGTCACGGCAAAGAGATAGATGCCATTTTCAATTACGAGAAAACCGACAATTTGGCTAATCGCAGCCCGTCTTGTCAGCATCAGTAGCACGCCGGTAAACAAAATTGACATAGCTGCAGTGGAGCCTAATCTTGAATCGGGCTCGCCAATTAGGCCCGGTATTTGCTGGCTAATCATAAATGAAAGCCCTAGCATCAGTGCCCCTAAGTGCATTGAAAGGGGAGCGGCGATGAAAGCCCCACCATCGGTGCCGACATTGATTTTTCTAATTACGCCGTTCAAGTACCAAGGAATGCCCCAAGACTTAATTAGGAAAACTCCGGCAGCGACTAAGTATAGGTGGTCTTCGTGGGTGATGGTGGCAATCCAGGCTGTAACAGCGGCAATGGCCATGGTGTGAAGCGAGTAAAAAGATAGATTGGTGCGCAGATGAGTAGTGCCAAGAATAAGTATGGCAAATATGGCTGATACCATCGCTAGTGCTTCAAAAGTGTCGAGAATCATATTGCTTTTTTCCCTCTACTACACACACGCACTAATTGAGATTTTTACTTAAGGCAATGAAGACGCAGAATATACTCATTGCTACAGAGTAGGCAATGAATTCGGGCAATTTCGTCCAACGCAGTTTTACAGCAACGCTTTCAATAACCGCGATACTAGCAGCTAAAATCATGATGCTGAAGATTGACGATAGGGCAAGTACGAGTTGGCTTGTATGCCAGAAGAAAGGAATAGCATGGAGAAGACATTGGCTCGATATTCCAAGCAAGATCAATATTTTTAGGAAGTGAGCATATTCAACCAGGGCCAAATTGGCTGCTGAATTTTCTAAGATCATGGCCTCGTGTACCATGGTCAACTCCAGGTGTGTAGTCGGGTCGTCGGCCGGCATTCTGGAGAGTTCCACCAAACTGGCTAAAAATAGGCCGCAGCCGGCTATGAACCAGAGGCCAGGCTGGTTCATTAGGGCAACATTATCAAATGAGAAAGCTATACCTAAGTCACTGGTTTGGCTGACCGAGCCTATGGCTGCTAGGCACAAGATAACTGCGGGCTCGACTAAGAGCGCTAAGGTCACTTCGCGGCTGGCGCCAAAACCACCGAAGGCTGAACCGGCATCAAGGGCTGAAAGGACAGTAAAGAAGCGGGTGAGTGCCAGTAGGTAAATTACCAAGAATAGGTCGGCGCCTAGGTTAAACGGGCGCAGCGATGTCCACGGTGCTAGAAATGCCAGAATTATTAAGAGCGAGACATTGATGGCGGCTGTGCTGCGAAAGATCCAGCTCGTATGCTTACTAATTGTCTCGCCCTTACTCAGTAGTTTGAGTAGATCAAAATAAGGCTGCAAAAGCGGTGCGCCAATACGGTTTTGAAAGCGCGCTTTTGTTTTACGAATGATGCCCACCAAAAGTGGTGGCAATAGCAAGAATGTAGCGATAAAGGCTATGGTTTCTAAAATGGCTTCTGTATTGATCGCAATCATATGTTTGTGCCTAAGAATACGAGCAGTAACATGGTCAAAAAGACATAAAGCAAGTGAATATGGATGCTGCCGGTTTGCAGTCGTACCAGGGAGGATGAGAGCCAGTCAAACAGACCCATCACCGGTCTATATAATTTGGTTTCAAGAATAGGCGTCATGAAAGTTTCAACCCTAACCGATTCTGGGAAATGCCGCCGATCTTTGCCTGAGATTTCGGTGGTCACTTTCAGTTGCAGAATTTGTGAGAATATTCGACCAATCGGATGAGAGAAGCTTGAGCCTGTTTCTTCTGCCCTAGTCGATAGTGGGCCAAAGCCGCAGTCCCAGGTGATATAGCTCTTCACTTCACCAGACCGTCTACCCAATACAAAGAGGTAGATGCTTGAAACTAGAATGCCGCCGACCAATGCTAATTGGCCTTGGGGAATGGGGAAAAGAGTTGAACCAATGACAAATTGGTCATGGGTAAGATGGCGAATGGCAGGAGCTAAGCCGTCAAGAGCAATGGGCACAGATGTACCAATCATGACGCAGGCTATCGCCAACATCAGTTGGGCTATTATCAAACCGTCTGGTCCATTTGTGGTTGATTCCTTGGCTTTGGCTGCAGCGTTTGAGCGCGGCCTGCCGAGAAAGGCAATGCCAACGGCTTTTGTAAAACAGGCAAGAGACAAGGCGCCAACAAAGGCGAGAACGCCCACCATTGCAAGCGACATTGCTCTTTCTAAAATTGGGGCATTGGCAAATGAAAGTTGGAAGAATGTTTGGTAGACCAACCATTTGCTAGCAAAGCAATTCATTGGTGGCATGGCGCAAATTGAGAGTGATCCAATGAAGAAGCAAAGCATAGTCCAGGGCATGTTTTTGCCTAGTCCGCCTAGAGCTGATAGCTCTCTAGTGTGCACTGCGCGCTCGACAGAGGCCGCGCCAAGAAAAAGCAGAGCTTTGACTAGGCCATGATTGAGGGTGTGAAAAAGGGCAGCCGCAGAAGCCAGTGTAGCAATGGTAGTTAAGCCGTGACAATGAGCAAGAATGGCCACACCTATGGCTGTGAGAATAATGCCCATGTTTTCCACTGTGCTATAGGCTAGAAGCTTCTTAAGATCGCGCTCCATTAGGGCAAAGAGAACGCCCCAAAGGGCCGAGATTGTGCCTAGACTGATGGCGGCATAGGCGATGGCGATATGGCTGCATTCACCTGCCAGCAGCAGGCGCATGAGCAAGTAAATAGATATGTTGCCGATTAATCCAGTGAAAATAGCCGAAGTAGGCCCCGGTGGCTCAGGGTAGGCCAAGGGCAGCCAAACGTGCATAGGCCATACACCAGCTTTGGCGCATACTGCAATTAGAAGCAAGAACGCTGCTACTAAGCTCTGCTCTGTGCCGAAGTGCCAGGCGCTAAGTGACCAGCTACCAGTATTCTGGTGCATCCAGAGAAACGCTGCGGTAATAAAGCCCGTGGAGATACGCGTGGCTGTTAGATAGGCAAATGCTGCTCGCTGTGCCCTGTGGCGAATATGATCAGCGGCTACCAAGCCAGCGGAGGACAGCGACATGATTTCCCAGAATACTAAAAAGGCTATGCCGTTGGCGGCTAGTAAGACTTGCTGTAAGCCGATTAAGAAGATAAATGTTAGCTTCCAATAATGACCTTTCTTGCCTTGGCTGTTAAGCGCATCGACGTGGCTGGGACTGGCCACTGCAGCAGCGGAGGCCAGCAAGCCGAGCAAACCAAGGAAAGGAACACTAAGCGA
>CALROJ020000039.1:0-61735 GCA_943369735.1 bacterium Ga0077546 | reverse complement strand
CCTTTCAGTCGCCAGCTGACCCTGAAAGAACAGTCCTCATTCTTAATGCCAACCCCTCTGCCGATGCCTTGCATCCTGACGCTATTTATCGTTTGGCTATCGACAATAACGGCGATTTATTAAACGATATCGCTTTCAGCTATGTGTTCTCTGAGCCCAAGGATGGCAAGCAAACGGTCGATGTTTACGTGGCAAAGGGTGCTGCGGCCCAGTCTGCCGAAGCTGTCGGCACAAAGATCATCTCAGCTGCTGATGTGTCATTTGGCCCAACTCCAAATATCGTCAAGTCTGGCAATTACACATTCTTTGCTGGCAGCCGCAGCGATGCCTTCTTTTTTGACTACGATGGAATTAAAAACCTCTTTGATACATCCGGTGGCCGAAACTTCACCGCCCCTCACCTCGGGGCCAAGTCTCCATGGTCTGGCGTCGATTCGAACACTGAAGCCAATGTTTTTGCCATTGTGATCGAGCTACCCACAAGTGAACTTGAGGCCAATCCTGAAATTCGCATCTGGGGCCGCTGTAGTGTGCGCCGTGACGGTCAGCTTCTGCATGTGGATCGTGCCGGGCACCCGTCGGTCAGTAGCTTCTTCAATACCGATGAAACCAAAGAAGAATACAACGCCAGCGAACCAGTCAATGACTACAAGCGCTGGCTAGAGCTGTTTGTGCATTTGATGGGGCACACCGGCAACTACACAAGAGAAGAAGCAATAGCCGCAATTGATGAAAGCCGCATTCTCCCTGACATGTTGAATTTTGATCCGTCTAAGCCAGCGGGCTATCCTAATGGCCGCACTTTCTTAGATGATGTCATCAATGCTCGGCTATCATTTCTCTCAAAAGGTGACATACCGCCTGATGGTCTTTCGCCGCACACTGACACTCTCAGCGTGTTTCCATACTTGGGTACACCGCACAGTAAGTAGCATTGTTCGCTTTGAATTAGGTTCGACTAGGAATAATTATGCCAACCACAACAGTTGAAGGGGAGAAGCGAGTAGCCGCTGAAAAGGCAGTTGAGTTTGTTGAGAATGACATGATTCTGGGCCTGGGCACTGGATCAACAGTGGCTTTTGTTTTGCAGACTCTGGCTCGAAAGGTCAAGGAAGGTCTTAGAATTAAAGGCATTCCCACATCCGAAGCAACAGCTAAACTGGCTCGGGAACTAGGTATAGAGCTAACTGATTTCGAGCATTATCAGGTATGCGATTTAGTTATTGATGGTGCCGATGAAGTTAATGGCAATCTCGATTTGATCAAAGGCGGTGGTGGCGCACTGCTGCGAGAGAAAATTGTCGCTTCATCTGGGCGCAAATTTATTGTCATCGTTGATTCGCAAAAGCTTGTTGAAAAGCTTGGAAAGTTTCATGTACCAATTGAGGTGATTCAATTTGCATCGCCCGTGGTGCGGCGTAAAGTAGCAGGCCTTGGCGGCGAAGCTCTGTTGCGGATGCTCCCAAGCGGCCAGCCATTCGTAACTGATGAAGGTAACTACATACTCGACTGCAACTTCGGTTTAATTGATAAACCGGCTGAGCTTGCCGCGCATTTAGAAAAGATTCCAGGAATCGTTGAGCATGGTCTCTTTATCAACTATGCCACCATGGTGATTGTCGGGCGAGGGGATACGACAGAAATTATTGGTGGATTGGGGTGAAATGAAATCTTGCCGTGCTGACTTATACCTGGGCGGTTCTTCCGCACGGGCTCAGCGGGTATATGAGCAGTAGCTAGTCTCTAAGCTGGGAAATGGTGCTAAGGGTGCAAAAGCTATTTAGGTCAGCAAATTTAGGCGGTGAGTGGTGAGAGCACCCCGTGCAGCAGCTGGTGGAAGTGGCAATGAACCACCCTCTGGGTTTCGTGCAGGCGATCGGATCGTGTGCCGAGTTGTAGAACCTGAGCTGGGTGGCTACCGTGTAACAATACTGAAGACAAACCAACCTGGGTTTATGAAGACTAATTTGAAAATTGAGCTGGGTGCTGAGGTTGAAGCCCAGTTTGTCTGCGTTTATCGAGGGAAAATTCTCTTGGCGCCTATCTATTCTCAGAGGTTAAAATTAAATTGGATCGAGGAGTTACATATCTCCGAAGAGACCTAATTGTCCGATTTCTACTCATAACTCCCGAGAGGAAAAATGCGTTCTATCAATCTTTGCCTGCTGCTCGCAGCACTTCATCTTGGAGTTTTGTCAGCTAGTGCTCAGATGCCACCACCGCCGGCGCCGCCACCGATTCCACCGGAATTATTGAATCAGTCGTCGGCAGCTGACGATTCTGCAGCAACCGCTGCTGCTGCCAGCGCACACGTTTCTCCTGCGAAGAGAGCCCTGATTCTTGAATACATGCAATTGTCTGGCAGAAGCGTTAATGTCGGTCCTCCGTTTGAGCAGATGATGGGCCTAGTGAGAGCCCAGTTGCCGAAGATGACAAAGCAGATGTCTGGGAGCATGCCTGGAATGGTATCTGGAATGACTTCGCGACTTGCACCTAATGCTCCTAAAGTTCCGCCGCTTACGAGTATGCAGCAGAAAGCAATCATGGAGGACGCTCAGGAGGCTGTCGGCCGCATCACCCAGCGTTCTGGTGAAATTATAGTGCAGAATAAAGAGCTGCCGCAGATTATGGAAGATACTTTCGTCAGAGTCTACGACAAATATTTCAGCGAACAAGATTTAAGGGACATCATTGCTTTTTATTACACTCCAATTGGAGAGAAACTTCGCCGTCAGCAGGCAGCTATTGATAGAGAGATGATGACTCTGACAATGACTCGCTCAATGGCTCCGATTGGGAAAGTAATGCAGCAAGTTCAGGAAGAGGAAGAGTTATTTGCGCCCGGCAATCTCACACCAAGCAAATAATTTGAAGTCCACTCTGCTAATGGAGTAGCCATGACTTACGATTTGATTTTCTGGAAAGAGCTGCGCCAAATGGGCGCTCCTGTGAGCACCTATGATCGGTTGCTTGAATGCGCAGATACTGGCTTGCCGTCCACACCAGATATAGATAGGCTGCCCATTGCTGAAATTTTAAACGCCTTGAAGATTGTGTTTCCAGGAATATACCAGTCCAACAAGACAACGTGGGATTGGTCAAGCGACTTCCGTCTATACCCGCAAGAGTATCCAGAGATACTGGCTCAGTATGGAGGTTTTCCAGAGTCACCTTGGCCGGAAGACGCATGCGGCTTCAACTGCTACTTTTCTGATTATCACCTGTCGTTTGCTTTGGGTTCTGATATGCATCAGGTCATGAAGGCTATAGTTGATGTCATGGTAACTTTCGATTGTCCCGTCTACGATCCGCAAACTGATCGACGAGCAAGAGCAGCAAAGAATTTGCCCGCTACCATCGACATGTTGAAGGAGTTCGAATCGCGCAGATCCAGTTCAGAAAACGAGAAGCCAAGCCAAAGTGCAGACTTCGAGGCGTTATCTCTTACTTTCGAGGACAAACCGGTGATAGTTGCGCCCACCTTGGAGCAATTGGTTTGTGCAGTTGACCAATTGACCCCATATGGTGGTCCCGGCTATTTGATAGTGGATGGGTACGAGCAAGACTATGTGCAGGTGGCTGGTGGCAATGGCATGTACACCGTAGAATGGCGAATTACTTTGGCAGATAACAACTTCCATCACTGGATTGCCGGATACCGAGGAGAGCCATCAGAGGCTCTTGTGGCAATACCTACGAATGGGTGCTGTGTGCGAGTGCAAGAAAACGAAGAGCTATCTGCTGTTGATGTAAAAGTTCTGCTCGCTGCCTATGCAAGCCAAAAAGGCCGTCCAGTGCAATATAGCTGGCGAGACGCCAGAGATTTGTTTGGTCCATAATTGGTAATCTTAATGACTTAGAGCATGATGTACGGCCTGCCATTCTCTGCGACAATAGATTGATGGACGATCACCCCACGAAGAACGCCGATGACATCGTCAGGTTTCTAGATGCCCCACCAACTTGGTTTGCCTTGGTTGTGTGGATGTATCCATTGTTCTATTCCATCTTTTGCGTTGTGATTGCAGCCGCATATGGAATCTCGCAGTTTCTCGGCTATTTCTTTCTGTTCACATTCTTCGCGTCACTAATCTTTCTCTTCCAATCGAGCCGGTGGTTTCGTTCTCGGGTTGCTTTCATGGCACCTTGTTGGCTTTTCTTCGTCGTCGCTTGCTCGAGCACGACTCAAGGCGCGCTAACAGCAGCAGTATCTAAAGCATTCAGCGCGGTGACTTCGCAACTCCAAAACTTGTCAGAGGTTGAAGGTCGTGAACGGCAGTTGCAAGTAGGCTCTTCCGAAGTCTCTCAGAAAGAGGAATCGCTTCTACGAAAAACTTTGGCTACCGCTGAAGCACAAAAGCCGCAATCCCTCGAAGTTGCCAGAGCTGCAAATCAGCTTGCCTTGTGCTGTTTTCACCAAGGTAAGTACGAAGAATCCGAAACCCTGTTCTTGAAGTCTCTCACGCTGAGAGAAAAGCTTGCTGGGCCAAACGATCCAGAAGTGGCCGAGAGCTTAATTGGTCTTGGATTGCTTTATGCATCGCGTCACCAGTTTGAGAAGGCTATTGTTGCCCACAAGCGTGCCCTCTCTATTGACGAAAAGGAGCTGGGACCCAATCATCCGCTGCTAGCTACTGATTTGCGAAATCTTGCCAACGACTATAAGGGTTTCGGCAATCTGCCAGAGTCAGAAAAATTGCTGCGTCGCGCTGTTGCCATTGATGGCGACGTGCCGAAGAGTAAGCAGGCGATTTCTCCTTAATGTAGAGCCGATTGAGCCGATTCTTCACGAACAAGCGCCGTGATTGCTAGTTTGTGGCCTACTTGTTATGAAAATTTGCGGGAACCTTTTGCACTCGGTCCAGTCTGCGGGGTTACAAAACGCAGAGGTGAAGGCATGAATTCGTCTATAGTTCGATATGCAGTGGTTGGCCTTGGTCACATCGCTCAAGTGGCAGTACTACCAGCTTTTGAACATGCAACTGAGAATTCCCAATTGACTGCTCTTATAAGTAGTGATCCAGATAAGCTTCATGAACTTTCTGAAAGATATGGTGTCAAAAACTGTTTCTCATACGATGAATACGAGACTGCTTTAAGAAGCAATACATTTGATGCTGTATATATTGCTTTGCCCAATGACATGCATAAAAAATACGCTATCGCGGCCGCCAATGCTGGTATTCATGTTCTTTGTGAAAAGCCGATGGCCACCTTAAAAGACGATTGCAAACAGATGATTGCCGCTGCAAAATCTAATAACGTTAAGCTTATGGTGGCTTACCGCTTGCACTTTGAGCGCACCAACATGAAAACAGTTGAGGCTCTTGAACTGGGTAAGATAGGCATTCCAAAGCTTTTCAATTCTTCGTTTACGCTGCAAGTACGTGAAGAGAATATTCGCACACAGCGAGAGCATGGTGGCGGGCCTTTGTATGACATTGGTATTTATTGCATAAATGCCGCTCGCTACGTTTTTCAAGAAGAACCGATTGAGATCACGGCATTGGCTACTAATGGAACAGATTTTCGCTTTGAAGAGATTGACGAATCAGTAGCAGTAATCATGAAGTTCTCCAATGACAGAATCGCATCGTTCGTTTGTAGTTTTGGCTGTCAGCAAGTTTCTCACTATGAAGTCGTGGGCACCAAGGGTAGTATTCGTGTCGAACCCGCTTATGAGTATGCCGATGAAACTGGGTTTGAACTAAAAGAAGGCAAACGTGAACATTCGTTGGTAACCGGAAAACGAGATCAGTTTGCCCCTGAGCTGATTCACTTTAGCGGTTGCGTACTCTGCGGAGATGAGCCAAGACCATCAGGTTTTGAAGGCCTGGCAGACATTCGTATTATTGAAGCAATCCAGGTGTCGATTGCCACTGGTGAAGCTGTCTCACTTGCTCCATTCAACCCACCGACAAGTAAGCCGACTTCAGAGTTGATTAATGAAAAACCTGGCGTTAAGAAAACAGAACTAGTGAAGGTGCAGTCTGGTTCTAAAGATTGACCTAATTGAACTTGTACGGCTCTTGATATTGCTTCGTGATTTAGGCTAGCATTGGGCAGAAAATTGTGCCGAGGCTGATTCATGGATAGTGGCTATGTCAAAGTTTTTAGAGTAAGACAACTTACTAATTTATTGATGTCTGTCTCAATTTACATTGATGAAGTGAAGGCGGGAACAACCAAATCGGGTGAACGAAAAGAGTTTAATTTGCCTGCTGGCTGGCATACAGTGCAGGCAAAAAGTTGGGCTGGTGACTCAACTCTGTTGGCAGTAGAGATTAAGCCTGAGAGCCCAGTGGTATTGATATGTCGATTCAGGGCTAAATTCGATTTGTTGTATGGTTTGGGGGAGATGTTTAGGGATGATTGGCTAAACTTTCATACCCATGAGCTTGAGCTGCGCGAAGAAAGAGACTAACGGCGCTAAACCCTGGGTGGCTCACTGCAAACTAAACACACCGAAATCACAATTGGCAAGCTGGGCATTGTCTGGTGGCAGCTGAGCTTTTAATAGGGCAATTGTCTTGCTAGCTTTTTCTGCAGCAGAATACTGGTTAATTTTGGCGATCTGTTTGCGCAGTGGCTCTGCCTGTGCATTTAGTTGGCGCTTCTCTAGACTGCTGAGCTGGGCCTGAAGCAATTTGCTGCAGACGCGGTCTTGTATCTTTTGAATTGGCTCTTTAGCAAAGACAATAGTCCAGTTTTTATCAAGCAGTTTTGGAACTTCTTCTCTCTTGTTCTCTAAATAGAGCAATTGGCTTTCGTTATTGAGAATTCGCAAAATGTGTATCGCTTCTTGATCGGGGCGACTGACTCGGAGAGTTGAACGGCTCTCGTCGTCCCTGCGCCGACGCCGTTGCCGTGGGCTGTTGTCGATAAACTGCAGATGCAGGTCTAGTGCTGTGTCTAAATTCTTTTGAGCCTCATCGTACTTCTGTTGACCTATTTGGCTTAGAGCAAGCTTTTCCACTGCATATGCATGGCTTTCATCTTGAAAAGTGTTGTGCTTTTTGCCGGTTCTATTTTCAGGCGGGTTGGTCAGTGGATAATTTTTTAAAACTACTAAGTAATCGGCTTCAGCGTTCTTATAGTCTGCGGCTGCAAATGCCTTGTCGGCAGTTTTCAAATCGTTCTTGATTTTTTCATTGTGCTGGTTCACACCGAATATGAAGACTGAGACAGTGCCAAAAAAGATTAGTACAATGCAGAGCAACACGAATCGAGCTGGGCCAGATGTTGGTCCACTGCCATAGCTGATTGGATTTCTTTCACCAGCTGAGCTGTTTTCTTTGCTTCGTGATGACGGCTTTTTAGCTCTATCATCGCTCCATTGCTCGTGTCTTTTCATTGCATTTTTAGCTTCTCAAGCAGCCCCATAACATGCGGCTTGGCTGCCTGCAGATGGCGGCCTTCATAGCCCCAGCGCTCGAAGAAATTGAACCAGATGGCGTGGGTGTCATGTTTGGTTTTGGGGTCTTCTTCAAAGTGGTGAATGGCTGCCAGCACTTCTTCGACTTTGGCGATGAGAGAAGGGTCGTTTAGTTGTTTGGCAATTTCTACGCATCGACTAGTGACATGGTCTGATTCTGCTTGTTGCTCGGGCTGCCCGTTTTCTGCATGATTGACCGCTGCGCTGGCCGACATGATGATATTTTTGACCAATAGGTCGTAGGCTACCTCTTGGTGCTGGCGCAGGCCCTCTAAGAGGCCCTCGTTGGCTTCACCTGAAAGTACTACATTGCTGGTGCCCAATGCTGCCATGAAACCGCGAGCTGAAACTTCATTGCTGAACAGTTGCGACACTTGGCTGGTTATCTCAGCTTTACTCATGGTGCCAGCTTCAATTGATGCTATTAGTCTCATTGATTCTGAAATAGCGTGCTGTATTGATTGCATGAGACCTCTCAAGTGAAAGTTATCGTAGTGTGGGCATTTGCTTGCTAAAGGTTTGTCCGTCTTCTTCAACTACAGCGCTTTCGTCTTTGATTGCTGTCAATTTTAAGTTTTCGAATGATTGACCAATTGCTAGAGTGAAAGTTTTTGGCCAGTGGTGGCGCCGTCTGAGGAGGCTGTCTTTGATGGTGAAAATTGCGCGATCGCCGACTATGCCAACTAGCTCTACTCTGTGATTGATGCCAGCGTTATCCGGTGGCATAGGTAGCTCACCTAGGTCTAGGCCGCTGTTGAGCTGGCCGGGACGGCTCTGGTCATGAGTACCGAAGGGGTTGACTGAACCCGGTGGCGGTGGTGGCACAGTTAGGCCTGTAGAAAATGGTGGCAATTTGATAGCAGGTTTTTTTGCTTCACTTTCTGCCGTTTCTTGATCAAGGGAAGTAAATGGATCTGCTTTGCCGACACTGGAGCGAGCTGTGATTCTGGCGGCGTCGAGAGTAGTAGCGTGACCGTCAATCGCTACTGGTGCTACTGGAAGTGACGGGGACGCCGCACCTGGAATGCCTGAGCCAGGGTTAGGCGTGATAATCGATGTAGGCGATGTGGTAGTTGTCGTTGTATGACTTACATTACTTGAATGATTTGTATTAGTTGTCTGAGTCGGTTGTTGAGCAATGTTCGGAGTTGTGCTCTTGCGAACAGTCTTAGTTTGCTCAAACTTGGATACTTGCTCAACTTTATTGGCTTGTGCTTGCTGTGACGAAACATTACTCCAGGCATAGGTTGCCGAGATTGCAATTAGTCCAAAAATGACTATAAAGGCTAGTCTCATGGTGCATTTCTCATGGCAAATAATAGACGTTGAGGAGGAACGACATTACTGGTTTAGTTGATTTAAGCTTTTGTGCTCTTTCGCCAGCGACATTCTTAGAGGCTGTGTTGTCGCTGCCAGCGGCAATTGCCACTGATAAATCTTTGAGTGAAATTACCCGCTGATAAGTCTCTAAGTGTTTAACGAAAGTAATTAGGTCCGGATACTCACCAGTGATAAACAGGCGTTTCGTTACTTGCTTTAGGCCTAGGGGATTAGGTGCTTCTGCTGGTTTGGCGGCAGTTGCTGTTGGTGTGGGAGCAACAAATGGTTTTAGCTGGGGTAATACTTTTGATTGGTTTGGCTTTATTGGCCGCATCAACTCTTCGAGATCATCCGTTTCGCTAGGTCCGCTTGCTTTCGTTGGCTGCTCTAAGGCAAGTATGTTGACTTTGCTTTCGCTGGCCATGCGCTCTAAATCGAGCATTAATAAGTCGAGATAGGGTGCCTTTGGTACCGAGTTGCGCAGTGAATTGATGTCGCCTTCAAGGGTACGTTTGAGGTTGTCGAGACGGTCTCGTTCAGACATTTTTTGAGTTATTTCTTGATACTCTTTTTTCTTCGCTGCCAGATCTGTGTGTTCGCGTTCCGAATCTAGGTAAGCAGGGTAAGTCATGGCCACAAGGATTGTCGCACCAAGAGCCAGAGGGCCGAAGGCCAATACATTGCGCTGGAAGGCAGTCAGTTTCATTGACTCACCTCGCTAATGCTAGCTGTACTTGATATGCTTGGCATGCTTTTGCTACTGATCAATGAGCTTGGTTTTACTGTTGCTGTGTTTGGCTTTTCTATATTTGTGCCACCAGGGGCGGTGACTTGCTCTTGGGCCAGTTTTGAAAGAACACAGAATGTTACTCGGTCTGGATTTTTCTCGGGCCGCTGGGCATACTCAATGTTGGCATCACTAAGCAGGTTGGATGAGCCTAGATTGATTGATAAGTTTGAAACGGTGCTGAAGTTTAAGGCCGCGCCTTCAAGCTTTAGTTCACTATCGTTCAGTGAAAGTTGATTGATTTGTAAGCCTTTGGGGGTGTTGTCGCGCACGGCTTCTAAGTAGCCACTCCAATGTTTGCCACCGCCAACGAGCCGGTCTAGAACTTGCTTGCGCCGCTCTAGCACTTCGTTGTCTTGCCTCAAGCGCTTGAGGTCCGCTAGTTTACTGTTGCCATCGGTGATAAGTGCTGAGGTTACTTCGATTTCCTTTTGCGCGTTGGGGACATCGAAGTTGGCAAAATACATCCAAGCGCCCAACGACAAGAACAAAACGCTGAATGAATAAACAAGAGTAGGTTTGAACCAGCCGGGAGTTGGTGGTGGTTCATCCAAGATATTTTGGGTGCGGGTTAAATCAAGGGCTAAAGGTAAGCGTCCTTCTTTATTGAGATCAAGATCGACTGTAATTGATGGGTTCCACGTTGGTTCAATGGAAGAGCCGATTAGAGCCGCTAATATCGGGCGCATGCGTGGGCTGACCCTGCTCTCGTCGACTAGCATGTCGCGCATGGGGTCGCCGAGAATTGTCTTGATACGCAGCTTGCTGGTGAAGTATTCATCAATGTTGGGCATCATGCAGCCCGGGCCAGTCAATATCACTTGATCAATTTTTACATCGCCAACTTGCGAGCGATAGAATTCTACTGATTTGTTCAGCTCATCGCCAATGTCACTAAATATGGTGCGGGCCACTTGGCCGGCTTGACCCAAGCGGGCGTCGGTTGGGGTAATGTTAAAGACAGGCACATCTGGCAATATTTCCATGGCCTGGTCAAATGATAAATCTAGACTGCGAGCAATGGCTTCAGTCAGGGCCTCTACTCCCAAAATGATTGAGCGGCCGAAAAGCGGCATGGCGCTGCGCACAATGTTGATGTCGGTGGCGTCTTGGCGGATGTTGACCACCAATGAAAGGTGTCCAGATGAGCCTAAATAACCGGCCAGGGCTAAGCCGCGTACGACCGAGAGCGAAGAAACTTCCACCCGTCCAAGTTTAACCCCGGCTACATCGGCCATGCGCCAGTATGATTCGACAATCGAATGTTGAATGGCTGAGAGAATGACGTCAACCCGGCGCACACCGTCTGGGTCGGTGCGCTCTGTGGCATTCATTTGGCACCAGTCGAGATTGGCCTCTGAAATGGGAAAGGGCACGTGGTTGGTCGCTTCTTGCGTGACCACATCGGCTAGTTCTTCTGGGGGCATTCCTACAGGTACGGGCATCAGTCTGATAACAACAGCCTGGGCCGGCACCGAAACATTGATAATCGGGGCCTGGTTGGTCGGTATTTGCGCTTCTTTGAGCAAATCGTCTACTAGTTGACCCATCGAGACCGGGTCAGTAATTAGGCCTTCGCGAATGCAGTTGGGAGGCGTTGGTTGGCACGCAAATCTCTGTACCTCAATGCCAGTCTTGGTTTTATCCAGCTGAATTAAGGTCGTGCTGTCGCTATTTATGTCGAGGCCAAGCATGGCCCCTTTTTTCTTGCCGAAACTAAACATACTATTTATTATGCCCCAGGCTTGATAAAGCCCCCGTCTTTTGATAGAGAAATTGTTGACATTGCATACGCTGCGCCAACCGCCAAGGCGGGGCCGAAGGGGAAGGTTTTGCTTACTCTCACACCTGAGGTTAGTATGCCAAAGGTGCCGCCAGCGGTACCCATAGCTAGGCAGAAGAAATAAATTGTAGGGTTGAGGAGAGGGTTTTCTTCAGGTTTGAAATAGAAAACTATGCCAATCACGGCCAAAAGTGGAATCGCGGTCATGATGGCAAAGCCAATTGCTGCAGGTTTTAAGGCTTTAGCCAGCAGTTTCTCTTTGCGCAGCTCATCAAAGAGATAGACGGCCCCCATGAGAGCCCCGACCATAAAAGCCACAATTACAGCAACGGCCAATTTCTCCCAGCCTAACCAGGCGCCGATAACAGCAGCCATGACGGCATCAGCCCCACCCATTACTTCAAGGGGTTCGTGGGCAGACTCTTCTGCGAGATCAAAAACATCGTCGAGGTAGGGGTCTTGCTCCAATCCGTCTGCTGTTTGTTCCCCTTGTTCTTCTTCCAAAATTTCAGGATGGAGCCATTGATAGAACATCAGGCCGTAATGAGCTATCAAGTCAAACAATAAGTAGCTGACGCCGATGCCAATGAGCGAGCCAAAGAGGTCGTTTCGGAAAAATTGGCTGAAGCCAATTCCAACTAATACCATGGGATAAGTGATCTCATGAGGAATAAGTTTCTCTTTGAAATCGGTTACGGTTACAGCAATAAGCGTTGAGGCAAAAAGCAAGATAAATAGCGTTATCGAGCTGCGATCTACGTAAGGGTCGCAGGGGATAGTACTGAAGAAATGAACAATGGTGACAAAGACTATGCCCGTCAGCAGCTCTACTAATGGGTAGTGCCAGTGAATGGCAGCCTGACAATAGCGACACTTACCTTTCAGAAGCCAGTACGAAAAAATGGGAATGAGATCGCTCAAGCCCAATTTATGTTGACACTGCGGGCAGTGAGACCCTGGATGCAATAATGATTTTTCGGCCAGTGAGCGCACGGCTACCACATTGAGAAAACTGCCCACGCACACGCCAATTAGAGCGGCAAGTAGCTCCAGATATGGTGACGGTATGTCGTATATGTTTGGCATTAAGATTAGGGAAGTTCTCTTCGTTCGTTCACTATGGCTGAGAGTACTAAAAGAATGATGACATAAGCCAGTATGTATGTGGTCAGGTAGGTTAATAATTCGCCGTGACCATCACTGCCGAAACTACTGGATGCTTGGCTCAAGGCTCGGCCATACATTAGCTCTGAACGCACGCGCGTTAGGCTCTGTAGGTCTGGCATCAGCCAGTATAGAGCGCCGAAGAATTGTGATACCAGCGGGTTGGTCGACATTTTTGCTAATTCTTGTAAAGAGGCGCAGCTGTGACCGACAAGCCAGAAGCAGAGAGTGAAAAGTACGCTCATGATTGGTGTGGAAAACGTAGAGAAAAATGATGCCGAAGCAATGATGAAGAGCAGCTCTAGATAAACTAGCGATAGTGAAAGGGCAATCCACGGCAGGTGTGCCAGAGGTAGAGCGGGATCGACAAAACCAACAAGAGCGCTTAAAAATCCGCCCATCATCAAGATAATTATCAATAGACAGCTAGCTAAGCCTAGGTATTTACCCAATATAAATTGCCATGATTTGACTGGTTTGGAAAAGATCAAATAAATGGTGCGCCGCTCTAACTCTTTGAAGACTAAATTGGCACCAGAAAACACTGCAATGATCCCACCAATCACGGCGATTGCCGCTAGGCCTAAATCTTCGACAATGCGAATATCTTGGCCGACAGAGAGGGTGCCAAGCAAAATGCCAAAGAGTGAAATTAGACAGGCGAAAACAAAAAACGCATAGATGATCTTGTCTCTTAGAACTTCTCTAAAGGTATTGAGAGCTATAGCACCAATGATTTCCATTATGGCTTACTCTCTAATTTAGACTGTTCTGTTTTCTGTTTATCGGTCTCGATTTTAACGTGCTCTAAGAAGAAGTCTTCTAGCGCTTTGAAGTTGCCGCCTTTAGCTATTTCGCTTACAGGCGCATCTGCCACCATTTTGCCTTGTACGAGTAGGCCGACGCGGTCGCATAGCTCGCCGACATCAGGTAACAAGTGCGAATTGAAGAAAATTGTTTTGCCTTCTGCTTTTAACTCATGCAGAATGCGGCGCACATCCATACGACCGAGGGGATCCAGACCACTCATGGGTTCATCGAGGAAGAGGACCTGTGGGTCGTTAATTAGTGCTTGGGCTATTCCTAGGCGTTGAAGCATTCCTTTAGAGTACTTGCCCGTGGGCCTGTCGCAGGCGTTTTCTAACGACACTTTTTCTACTAACAGTTTTACGCGCTCTTTGATTAGAGCGTCTGGCATCGAAAATAGTTTGCCCACAAAAGTGAGAAATTCGCGCCCGGTTAGGTGCGAATAAAAGTAGGGGTTTTCAGGCAGAAAGCCAATTTGAGCTAATTTGTCTCTGGCACTAGCGGGGCTACCTAAAACGAATGCTTGGCCGCTATCAGGGTGCAGCAGGCCCAGTAAGAGCTTCACTGTTGTGGTTTTGCCAGCACCATTAGGGCCGATCAAACCATAGGTCTGACCGGCCTCAACGCGTAAGTTGACGCTGTCAAGCACACGAGTGCGCTTCTTAAGAAAGCTCGATAGCCTGTCTTTGGTTAGGTTCGTGGCCTCGATGACTACTTGAGGCGAAGCTATTTCTAGCTTGGCCATTACCCACCTTTAGGACCGGCCTTCTTGCTCAGAGTGATGATTTTGTTCAACTCAGTAGTGGCCGCTCTAAGTCTTCTTGAAACTTGCATTTGTGAAATGCCAAGACGACGGGCTACTTCTGTTTGACTCAGATCTTCGTAGAAGGTCAACTGTACAACTTCTCTCAAGCCGTCACGGAGCTGTTTGATCGCTTCAGCTAACATAAATCTGTCTTCTTTAGCGAGCTGGTTGCTCTGATATTTGGCATCGACAAGAGTATCGATCAAAGACTGCTCACTGCCAGCATCGTTAGACAATGCTTGGTCAAGAGAAATCAGTGTACGTCTGCGGTCGACTTCGTAAGCTTCGTTGACACGGCTGACAGGAATCTGCAGGTCATTGGCGATTTCTACATCTGAGGGCTCGCGGCCTAACTTGGCAGTTAACCCTTGTACAAGACGGTTGATGCGGAATGAGAGTTCTTGCAGTTCGCGAGGAGCACGGATCATCGCGGTTTTGTCGCGAAGATAGTGTCTAATTTCGCCCGTGATCAAGTGAGTAGCGTAGGTCTGGAATTTAGCGCCAGCATCTGGCTTGAATTGGTCAACTGCCTTGATCAGGCCAATGGAGCCAACTTGAATCAAATCTTCGACTGGGTCAGTAGAGCGACGGGCTAGGCCGTAGGCGATGCGCTTCACTAGAGGCAGAGCGGCTTGAATGATGGAGTCGCGCAGAGCTGGGTCGCGCGCTTCTGCATAGAGTGCCAACCAGTTATGAATTTGGTCTGGCCCTTTGGCAGCACCAGCTTCTCGTTTGGGCTCTAAATCGTTGCTCACCACTATCGATGTCTCAACCATTGCTGTGACTGTAATATTTGAACCTGTATCCATATTTATAATCTTAACCTTACTTTCCGGCAGATTACCATAAACAAGAGAATTGCTAGGAACTTTGATTTCCTATTCTTACTAGACCTATTAATGGTGGCAAATCTCTAACGAATAAAGAGTGTAAATGCGTAAGAGCTATCATGGATATCTATTAAGTAATTCTAATCTTATTTTGACCATGGAAATTCCTCGTCCCGCCGCTAATTGACTAAGCTTCGATTCAATTTAGATTGAATTTAGCTTGGGCTGCCAATAGACTGATATTTCAATGTTAGATCGTGGCACGCTAAAAAGCTTGAAACTTTGACATCAAACTTTCAGGCTTTTGGCATTTAGATTTTTATACTCTTAGACTTTCAACGCAATTGGTTGATCACTGTAAAAATTGGCAAGTACATGCCCACCACCACTGAGCCCACTATGCCGCCGATACCAACGACCATAAGCGGTTCTAGTAGTGATGTCAGGGCTTCTACTGAATTTTCTACTTCCATATCGTAGAAGTCGGCCACTTTTGAGAGCATGTCGTCAAGTCGTCCTGTTTCTTCACCAACAGCCACCATTTGAGTGACCATCGGTGGAAATATTTTTGACTTGCCCATGGGTTTTGATATATTTCCACCCTGGCGCACATCGTTGTAAATTTGCTGCACTGAGTCAGCAACAACAGCGTTACCTGCGGTGTCTTTGACCACGTCTAAGGCCGTCAGCATCGGTACCCCGGCCTGTAGTAATGTGCCAAAGGTGCGGGCAAAGCGGGCGATAGAAACCCTGCCAATTAGGTCGCCAAAGAAGGGCACATTGAGAAAGAAAAAGTCTATTTGAAAACGGCCGACTGGGGTTTTGTAGTAGCGTTTGAGCATGAAGACGCCAACTGCGCTAGCAGCTATGAAGAGCATCATCCAGACTGAACGCATATACTGCGACAGCAGAATGAGAAACTGAGTGTAGGCTGGCAGCTCTCCGCCAATGTTTTTGAAGAGTCCCTCAAAGATTGGCAAAATGAAAGTGAGCATGCCCCAGAAAACTGCGACAGCGATGATCAGCACTACGGTTGGATAAACCATGGCTGCTCTTACCTTTTGATTGAGTTTCGATTTGTATTCGAGAAAGTCGGCTAGTCGCTTCAACACGTCAGCCAGAATACCGCCGGTCTCACCGGCTCTAACCATTGATACATATAACTTGTCGAAGATATCGCTGTGCTTGGCCATGGCGTCAGAGAGAGACAAGCCTGACTCAATGGAATGACGCACATCATCGAGGGCTTTCTTCAGTTTGCGGTTGGGGCATTGCTCGACAATAATTGTCAGTGTGCGCAACATGGCAACCCCTGAGCTAATCATAGCGGCAAATTGTCGTGAGAATACCACCATGTCCTTAAGTGACACGCGCTCAAACAAGCCGACAGTCAGTAAATCTTTGCCTTTTTGAGAGTTGAAGAAGCTTAGAACAGTGCCTATAGCCGTGCGTTCACGTATATCTACCACCTCGATACCGCGAGCTCTGAGCTTTGCTCTAAGCACCGCCGGTGATTCTGCTTGGCCAATCGCTTCTTTGATTGAACCGTCGCTTTCTCTAATTTTGTACAAATATTCCAATTTTAGAACCTACCGAAACTACTGCCACCAAAGCCCTTTTCCATTTTTGCCGGTTCTGGTTTGCTACTTCTTTGATTGCCAATTAGTTGCTCGAGATCTTCAGGTCTGCTAGTTTTACTAATGGCATCGGCAAATGTCACTTTGCCTTGTTTAACCAATAGTGCCAGTGATGCTTCCAGAGTTTGCATTCCTAGGGCGCCGCCCATTTGCATGCTGGCATACATCTGAGCTGTTTTTGCTTCGCGAATTAAGTTTGACACCGCTGGGGTGTTTATCAATACTTCCAGAGCGATGATGCGACCTGAGGTCACGGGCGAGTCGCCAGCATCGTCGTCGGCTCTGGCTAAGAGTGATTGGCTGATAACGGCCACGAGCGCGTGGGAGAGCATAATGCGAATTTGTTGCTGTTGCTCTGGCGGAAAGACATCGATAATCCGATCTACCGACTGCGGTGCCGAGCTAGTGTGAATTGTGCTAAAAACAAGGTGGCCGGTTTCTGCAGCAGTAAGGGCTAGGTGAATCGTGTCAAGATCGCGCATTTCACCAACAAGAATAATATCAGGATCTTCTCTTAGGCCAGCTCTCAGGGCGTTAGCGAAAGACCTGGTGTCAGAGCCAACTTCGCGCTGTGAAATGATCGATTTTTTATTGTGGTGAATGAACTCGATGGGGTCTTCAATCGTCAGTATGTGTTTTGATTCGGTTTCGTTTAGTGCATTGATCATAGATGCTAGGGTAGTCGATTTACCAGAGCCAGTTGGGCCTGTGACAAGTACAAGACCTCGTGGTTTTTGAATTATCTCTTTGCAGATTGGCAGAAGTCCAAGCTCATCTATTGATGGAATTCTTGAAAGCACCACTCTCAGTGCCGCAGCATAAGAGCCTCGGTCTTTATAGACATTGACCCGAAAGCGCCCGAGGCCCTCGACGCCAAAGCCGCAATCTAACTCTAAATTGGCTTCTGCATATTTGCATTGATCTTCAGTTAGGCAAGAAAATATCAGACGTTTGACGTCTTCTGAAGTAAGCTCAGGCAGACTTGTACGTATCAGTTTGCCTGCGACGCGAATAATTGGTGGCTCTTTGGCCTTGAGGTGCAAGTCTGAGGCTGTGCGGTCGACTACCAGTTGCAGCAGTTCCTGCATTTCAATCGACATCAATTCGCTCCTTCATGGTTAGATTAGTGCTTCGCTTAGGTGGCAGTCGAGTAAGATGCTTCTCTGGTGGCTTGACAGTATGGGCATATTTTCCATTCGCCATAAATTTCGGCGTCGCAGCCCTTGCAGCAAAATTCGTGGTCGCTTTCTTCTTTTGAAAGGCCGCACTTGGGGCAGCTTGTCCAGCCGTCAAGCTGCATGGTGCCGCAGCGCAGGCAGGAAAATTTGAGGTCGTGTTGACAGAATGGGCATTTGATAAAATCATCTGAAATTGGGTTACGGCATTTGCCGCACAGTGATTCTTCGCCCGTGGTATCAGATAGTGTTACCCGCACTACTTCATCGGCGCTGGTCATGCCTTGGCCAACTAGGCGCACGCTGTAGTCTTTCAGTGGTATCATTCCTGATTGCTTGGCCGCTAGTCTAATTAGTGAAGTGGTGGCTCCCTTGCAGATTAGATCGCGAATTTCGTCGTTCATCTTCATTACTTCGAATACACCAATTCGGTTCTTGTAGCCGGTTTGATGACATTCGTCGCAACCCTTGCCTTTGGCAAAAATTGGCCAACCATCAGCGTCTGTGCGCAGTCTGTAGTATTGAATAGTTGACTCAGCTAGCTTCTCTTGGTTCTTGTCTAGCAGGCCTAGATATTCTAGAGCACTGCGCTCTGGTGCATATTCTTCTTTGCAGTGCAGGCAGATGCGGCGCAGTAGCCTCTGGGCAATAACGCCGATTGTGGCTGATGATACTAGATATGGGTCTACTTCCATTTCAGCCAGTCTTGTCATCGCCCCTGGTGCATCGTTTGTGTGCAGTGTGGTGAAAACTAGGTGGCCTGTTAGTGCTGCTTCTACTGCGATTTTCGCGGTTTCTCTGTCGCGGGTTTCACCAACAAGTATGATGTCGGGGTCTTGTCTTAAGAATGACCGCAGAATACGGGCAAAGTCTAGACCTTTTTCGCGTAAGACCTGCACTTGGGTAATGCCTTGCATCTCATATTCAATTGGGTCTTCAGCTGTAAGAATGTTTACTTCTGGAGTGTTGCGCTCTGCTAGAGCGGAGTAGAGACTTGTGGTCTTGCCTGAACCAGTGGGCCCGGTGACGAAAATAATGCCGTAAGGTTTAAGCACCATTTCGCGGATAATTGAGAGCGTTTCTTTTTCGGTGATTAAGTGATCAAGGCCAAAGGTGGTGCCAGTTTTGTCTAACTGTCTCATCACTACTTTTTCGCCGTGTTTACTTGGTATTGATGAAACCCGGAAGTCGATATCTTTGCCCGAAAACCGTACTCTAATTCTGCCGTCTTGAGGCAGGCGACGCTCAGCAATATCGAGGTCGGCCATGATTTTGAAGCGTGATACCAGCGCTGCCAGAATAGCCTTAGGTAGCTTGCGATCGACGAAGAGAACACCATCAAGGCGATAGCGAATCATCACATATTTGTCTTGTGGTTCAATGTGCACATCTGAACATTGGCGCTTGATGGCTTTGGCTAAAATCTGATTGGCTAGTTGCACAATTGGTGCATCTTGAGCTTGCTTGGCCAAGTCTAAGTCGTTAATGGCATCGTCATAGTCAACCAGTACGTCCAGGCTGGAGAGATCTACTTCTGACTCGATGAAAGTCTGATCGGCCTGTTCATCCCATTCTTCCGTTAATTCGTCTTGCCTTCTGGAATAGACCGTTTCCATAAAGTGCTGGAAATCGTCTTCTGTGCAAACTACGGGCCGAACCGAAACGCTCTTGAGGCGGTATTTAATGTCGTCTAAGGCCAGTAAGTTGTTGGGGTTGACCATGGCCAGAGTAAGGTTCTTGCCATCGACTGAAAGAGGTACAACCTGATGTTGGCGCATTACTTTTTCGGGCAACAGCTCGAGGGCTGTGTGGTCGGCCTGGGCTTTGGCCAGAGAGATATAGTTGACGCCATATTGAGTTTCTAGCGCGGTTTTAAGGTGACTTTCATTGGCTAAACCGAGGCGCGAAAGAATCAGTGAAATTGGCTCCCCTGTCTTCATGCGCTCTTGCTGCACGATTTTCAGTTCGTCGCTGGTAATCAACCCGTTATCTACGAGCAGTTCACCAATTTCTTTTTTAATCAGCGCCATTTTACTGAGACCTTCCGAATTGCCAGGGCTACCTTTTTCTATTTTTCCCTTGTTCTCGGCCAAGCTATCAGTATCTAGAAGTACTAGAGAAATCTATACATCTGTTTGTGCCTGTTGGGTATGACTGGTGGGTAAGTCTGATTGGTAAGTTTGGGTAAGTTAATGATGACGTTCTTGAGGATTGGGCTATAGATTTATCAGACAAAATTCTCAAGCCAGCTGGGCCTCTTATAAGTGGCAAATTGCCGCCCAGTCTCTCTCATCTGGTTTATACCTTGATTGGTTTTGCTTGGCCTGTTTTTGGCCTAGTCTTTCTGATTTTGCTCTGTTCTACCGATTGGTTTGCCGTCAATGTCGCTCAACTATTCCCCCTGGCCGTGCTTTTTGCACTAGCAGTCGGCCACTGCCTAGCCTTTGTACTTGAGAGTGACCTGGCCACGCGGGCTGCGTATTTCTTCAAGAATGGCCTGCCGCTTATTTATTATCGGCGCTTTGCCCTTGTGTTTGAACCGGCGGCTGTTGTTGATGATGGCCAGACCGACGAACCTCCTGCCTGCTATGGCCAAGCGGCTTTGCTTATTGGTCGTCGACGAGTTCTGTTTGAGGCGGTGGACGAACTCTATTTAACTTTTCTGGGCACCTTGGAAGTGCGCTCTTTTGCCAGCTGTGGCCAGGTATTCGAAAAAAGTGAAAAGGAAAGAAACGAGGCTGTTGCTCAGTCTGTTGTTAACCGGCCCGATGTTCTCGTGCGCATCCCCCTGTCAATTTTGGACTTGAAAGAACAAAAAGCATTGGTGGAGCTGTTTCAGAAGTATAGCCCGGGTTTGACTATGAACGACCGTCTGCGCGATCGCCTTAAGTCGCCGATTGTTAAAGGGCAAAACTTGATTCAGTCACTAGGGGCAGCTCTACTTGTGTTTGCCCTGTGTGATGTTACTTTTGCTACTTTTACTTGGCTGGAGATGCTCAAGGGCTATTATGGCGCTCAAATGTGTATGCGCCACCCGCAAGAGGCGCAGGTCTTTCAGCCCGGAGCCGACCCGAGTGCCCGGGCGAAACAACTTTTTGATCACTCTGAGCAGCTGCGCCTACACCCCTCGCCCTATTCTTGGGCCTATCGGGCATTGTTTGCTAATGGCAATTCGCAGGCGCAATTGTTGGCGATTAAGGCTGAAACTCTCTATAGAATGGGACGGAAGGCTGAGGCCGTGGCCACTTTAGAAGAAGCACTGACGGCTAAGACCAGTGGTTTTAAGGCTAAGCTGCAATTGGTGCGCTATCTGGCCGAGGATGGTGAAAACAAAAAGGCTCAAGCCATTCTCGATGAAATTTTAGAAAAGCACAAAGATGTGCTGCTGCCGCGGGTATATACCGAAGCTCTATTAGTAAATGACGACGAAAAAGCCGTACCGGCCACCTATGAAAAGTATTTACAGGTTTTGGACGAAGAGGCTTTTGGCTCAGAGCCAGCTTGGCCGCCCGGTGGCGAAAAACCGATTATGGAGATGTGGAAGCGTGACGATTTGACCTTCTTGGCCGAACGGTTATTGCTGAAGAAAGGCGGCAAAGGCAATCCGCGTTGAAGCGATGACGGTCTGACTAATTCGGATCTGAGCTGAACCGATGTCGGTTTGACTAGTTCGGCTCCAAGCTGAAGCGATTTGAGGCGGTGTAAGTTCTTTAGCCTAGGTTAAGGCACTAGTTTAAAAGCCATTTATATACATAATGCTGCGGATCTGGCCTGAAAAGGTCCGCTCCTTGACAAATGTAGTAACATTAGGCTGTTCAGCGAATGTCCAGCAGTTTTCTTCGAGTACCTGAAATTTTGGTCGAGCAAAAGATTAGTCGTCGCCTAGTTAGCGCAGCATGTCTGGCGGCTGTACTTGTGGCGGTCATCGATTTAACCGCCGCTCTCACCCATCCGCTGGCTTCAATCAACACGGTAAATACTGATAAAGCCGAGCCCTATAATGCTGTGGCCTCCGTTAAGCGGGCTATGGAGCAAGACCTACATGAGCAAGAGCAGACAGGCAAGGTTGACAGCGCCACTGCTAGTGGTGCTAGTCGGCCGGTCCTCTTGCTTGGTTCATCGCTTGTGGTGGCACCAGCTTTGCAGTGCGAAGCAACATATACAGGCAAAGAGTTCAAGCGCTTTCATCAGCGGCGACTGACCAGTTTCGAAAAATATTTAGAGAGTGCGCTTGTAAAGGAAACGGGTAGCTCTCAAGCTCAATCTAGTTCTAATTTTAGGTCTAATTCTAGATCTGGTACTGTGCGTAGCTATTGTCTGGCTATGGGTGGGCAAATGGCCTCTGACGCTCTTCTGGTGGCCAAAGAAGTACTGCCTGCTTCGTCTGCCACCACCGCCGGGACATCAATAGTCTATGGCATTGCTCCACGCGATTTTCAAGATAATCTCTTTCCGCGCATAGATGCCAGTCCGATTTTTAGAATATTCGCTCATGCTGGTGATCTGCCTCAGCTCTTTGCTAGCGAGCCGGCTATGACTGCGGTGGACCGTACCTCGGCCTGTGGTGAGCGAATTTCGAGCCTCTATCGCTACCGTTCCGATTGGCAGAATCTTTTTGCTATTAGGGCCAAGCGTACAATAGAGAAATGTTTGCCCTTTGTGATTTTTGATAAGTACTACGATACTCTCGCTCTTAAGCCGCAGAAGAAGGGCTTGCTACCAGGTGAAGCGATTGGCACACCAATGGTGGTGCCCAATAGCGCTGTTGATCATGCCGACTGGCAGACCACAGTTGAAGAGTATAAGAGGCGCTATAACCCGGTGAAATTGGCCAGGGTTGAAGCTCAATTCGATTATTTTGAGGAGCTTTTGCATCTCTGCCAAGAGCGCAAGGTCAACTTGATGGTAGTTAACATGCCTTTGTCGCAAGACAATATGAAGGCTTTTCCGGATGGCTTTTACAAGCAATATCTTTCGCGTGCAGACCAGCTTTGCAGTCAGTATGGTGTGGAGTTTGTCGACCTCAATCAGGGGTCATGGACAAGCAATAGCAACTATGTTGACTCTGTTCACTTGAAGCCCGAAAACAGCAAAGCATTCATGCAGAAACTGGCACAGTTGACCGCTGCATCGAATCTTTCACTGGCCCTTAAGCGCGACCAGGGCTCTCTCTAATTGCCGTTGGTCGCATGCTCTGCTTTTTAAACGGTTCTTATAGCCCTAGTCTGGTAGCTGTTTGCGCTTTTCCATTAGTAAACTGTTGAGCAAACTGCGTACTTCGTTGTTTGTCGGATCTAGCTGTAGGGCTCTGGCGGCAGCATCAATTTCACCGTCAAGGTCATTGTGCATCTGGGCGTCGTGGATCATAATCATCCAGGCTTGAAGAAAATTCGGGTTGATCGACAGGGCTCTGCGAGCACATCGGGCGGCCGATTCAGTGTCATTCAAGCGCATGTATAGGGCTGCCATGGCGGTTTGGGCCCATTCAAATTTAGGATAGCGATTGGCTAGGTCGGTAAAAACAGTTAGGGCATCATGGGGGTTCTTGGCGCGCGTAAGCACATCGCCTTGTTTATACAAGTCGTTGCATTGTTGCGATACCGGATGTAGTGGCAAGTAACTTTTTAGCATGATTCTTGCCTTCTTGCCCTTGCCTTGCTTGTCGCTGCTAACAGTGCCACTTAGCTTGTCTATCTCTTGATAAAGCCTGCGCGCTTTTTCTATGTTTAAGCGGCTCATTTCGAGCTCAGCATTGCGGTAGAGTTGATCGAAATTTTGCCCGTTTGCAGTGGGCTTAGCTGTGCTCGAATTGGCATGGCTTGGCAGAGCCAACAACAATAGGCTCACTAACAGAATGGTGAAGCGAGCAATTATTGCCATTGTTTTTGTGATGTTGCACTGACTGCTGGCAGATTATTTTTAGGTTGATTGCCTAGAGCTGTTGTGATTTCGCTGTTCTTCGCTAACTCTTGAGCCAGCACTGTAATTAGCCTGCCACCACCCCAGCGGTTTAAGTGTACAGTGTCAAGAAAATCATGGCTACCGAAGCGCTGATCGCCAAATAGATCGACAAAAGAACCACCGCAGGCCACTGTTTCTGCGTGCAGATAGGTCTTGAACTGCGACCAGAAGGCTGGCGGTAATATGTCACGGTTGCTTTGTAAGCTTGGCATGCCGACTACCACGACTTTGATATTTTCTTCTTTCAAGAATGTAAGGAGCGCATGAAAGTAAGCTTTTTGACCAGCCAAACAAGGAGGATTAGGGTTCTTATAGCGACGTACATATTCTTTGGTGTTGTCGATAAAGAGATATGGTGGCTCGGCTGGTATGCGCCATTGCCCTTGGCGCACATCGCCAGCTGACCCGGAGATTGCTTGTAGCACTTTAGTATTCACCGCAGTGCCGTTTTTAGCAGAGCTAGATTGCGGGTCTAAAACACCTTTTGCTTCAGGGTTAGTGAAAGTAGCAACATTGGCCAAACTTGGTGGTTCGCTGCCTTTGAGAATGGTGACAACTTGCTTCAATGGCAGCCACTCTTTTAAGCGGTAGTCAAGCAAATTAAAAGGGCCGGCAAATGAAACTGCAGCCAAGTTGCTGACATTGACATAAGGGCTGAGAAAATAGAAGGCATCAGTAGAGCTGGCGGATGGCAGTGTATTGTCGAGAAAATCGCGGGGATTAACACCGATAATTACAGCTTTTGGTTTCTGCCCGCCTTTGAAAAGTGTGCGAGCAAGTAGATAGTGATCTGATACCATGGCTCCGCCCATGGCCAAGTTAAATACCTCAGGTTGCTTACCGGTGAGGTTCTTTAGAGCATCGCTTAGACGAGTTACTTCTCTTTGATCGGTTGTATCTAGTGCTTCTTTGCGGTGTTCTGCTTCGGCTGAAAAAATAGCCGAACCCATTTGTGAGCTACCAAAAATAACCAGTTCGGGGCTTGGTTTCTTGGCTAGAAAACTTCTGGTTACCCACCAAATCCACGGGCCTTCTTGGCGGGCTTCGTAGTTGGCTTGGCGCACCGATTGATTATCTAGAATTTTTTCGGCGTTCAGTCTACTTGCCTGGAAAAGGCCATAGAGAGCCACGTTAACCAGGGCGAATAGTGTCAGCGCTAGAGGGAATGCTGGTTTCTTACTCATGTTACATCTCTGCGCCTCTTGTTTTGGCGCCGATTCTAGTTGAGCTTGTGTTTGAATTTTGATTTGAGTCTGAGGGCACATACTGAAGAGCCGGATCGACTGAATCTCCTAGTTTGCCGAAGGTGTTTTTCAATTTCTCTTGTAGAACATTAGGCTGAATTGTGTTGCTTTTGTCGCTATAGTGGCTCTGGTTGGCCTCTTGTCTCACCAACTCTTGGCCAGCCATGCGCATGGCGAGGTTAGTGTGGGGAGCATTCTTCAGGGTGTTGACGAGATTGTCAAAGAGCTTCTTTGCTCCAAAAGCATTGAGGTGAACATAGTCGTGGTAATCACTTTTGTCGTAGTGATTGAAGTCATTTAGGTCATAGGTAGCAACCTTGTGATCGAGAGCAAACTGCTGTAGACCGAATACAAATTTGAGATAGGCTTCGGGTTTTAGAACAGCAATATTCTCTTTGGCAATGGGCATGTTTACCAAAATTAGTTCAATTTTCTCTTGCTTGCAAAGTTGGGCTAGCTTGCGCAAGAAATAGAATTGAGTCTTGTAAGTATGTCTATCTGGATGACGATAGCGCTCAATATACTCCACTGTATTATCTCGCCATTCTGACGATGCTTGAGCGCGCGAAGTTGGCTGAGTAATAATTGCCTGGCTGTGAATTTCGCCTGGTTTATAGAGAGGCATCAGCTTGGTTCTGTCCCAATATGTATAAGCTTTCACTCCGGAGGGAACCGGTGCCGCTTTGTCAAGGATAGCTTTGACTTGATCGCCGCTGAGCATCTGAAAATCGACAGCATG
The DNA here is from genome assembly GCA_943369735.1 of bacterium Ga0077546. GTDB lineage: Bacteria > Cyanobacteriota > Vampirovibrionia > Obscuribacterales > Obscuribacteraceae. The sequence goes on along the minus strand of CALROJ020000039.1, from coordinate 36,048 downwards.
GTGCGAAACATAGAGGTTGCGATTAATTAGCCATTCAAGGCGGCCTAGCGGGTCGCGAAATAGACCAGAAACGCAGTCGTCGGTGTTGACTAGGCGGTTGAGAAAGCGAAAAGGCTCAGTATCTGTAGGGCTCGCCATTCTACTGTCGATGAAGTCGCGCGGTGCCACTCCATAAATCACTATTTCGGGTCGATGAGCTGTAGTCAACATACCCTTTAAAGTGAGGTAGGCATCTGAGGGCATCTGGCCCGGAGCGGAAAGATTGTAAGTGTTGAATTTGCCAGCAAAAGTGCTGGTTAACTTATCGTCTAGATAGCTGGCCTTGTGATAAGTCGTAAGATCTAGTTGTTTGTTGAGGTGGTTGGCATCGCAACAAGAGACTGCGCTCACCATAAGCGATGAGCCAAGTAAGGCAACGTTGTGTAATTCCTTGCTGGCTTTGAGATCGTTAAACGTCCACCAGGCCCAGCCTTGATAAGGAAAGCGATAAGGATCGAAATCAATCGGCGTGTAGAACGACATGCCGAAGTTGACTGCAAAGAAAAGTGCTATGGCTACAGCAAACGAACTAAAATGGCCACGCTTGCGCCTATCAGGAAAGGGCAAGTTGAAAGGCTTAGAATCAGGATTGACGCGGCGGTCTTTTACTTCGCTGGGGAAATGACCTGGCTTATTTGCCGTTTCTGGGCTTGCAGGACTTACAAGAGTTTCAAGAGTCATAGGGGGGATGACTCCTTCTGCTCGACCATTGCTTCTTGTCTGGTTGTCTGACGGAAGCGATCGAATGCTTGGCTATCGGCAATGTCGCCTTTAGTTGGAGCAAGAGCGGCCATGCTGGCTTTGTCTTGAGCCATGATCTTAGCAATCATGTCAAGCAATTTGGCGCCACCACCTGAGTGTAAGTGTACGGTGTCTTGGAAGTCAGATATGTTGAAAGCTTTGGTTTCTTGCATATCGAAGAATGTAGTAGTTTCTTGATGGCGTGAGGCTAAATGGCGCAAGCGGCTTCTGTACAGATTCCATGATTGGTCTGAAAGCAAGTTGCGGTTGATGTCGGTGATGGGCATTGCCACCAAGACAACATGAATGTCACGCTCTTTGGCGGTATCGAGAATGTCGGCCAGAAACTGCATCTGTCCGTTGAAGGTTTCCATCTTCAAGTTCTTGTAGCGCTTGCGATATTCGCTGATGTTGTCTTCAAATTTTGGTCTAGCTGACTGGCTTTCAGGGCGGAAGAAACATTCGTTGCGGTTAATTTCAAAAGGATGATAATCAGGTAGCAGTAAGCGGCGCATGGCCACAAGCTCGGCCTGGCTCTTATCAGTTTTAGGAGTGGGTGCTATTTGGTTTAGCACGTTTGTAATAGCGCGGTCGCTGTTCTGGGCCAGTTGGTTTTTTGCACCATAGGTATAGAATGCTCGGCCTAGCTCATAGTTGAGGCGCTCTTGCCATTGAGGCACAATTAAATCGACGCGGTTGCTCCAATCGCCAAAGCGCGATAGATACTGAAAAGGATCTGTCGCAGCGGGACTGGGCAAGAGATTGTCCATGAAGTCGCGGGGGCCGACTCCGTATACCAAAACTTTTGGTGCTTTCTCGCCTTTGAGCAAAAAGCGTGTAATCAAAGCGGCATCAGAAGGCATTTCGCCAGGTAGGGCAAAATTGTAGCTGGCTATTTTTTGCCCTGAATATTGTTTGAACTTGTCTTCGAAATAGACGCTCTTATGGTGAGCTGAGCCATCGATGCGACGATTGAGGTGATCGGCGTCGGTGCCATCGAGGGGCACTAACATCAAAGATGAGCCCATGAAGACGACATCAGGCTTCTTCTGCTCCGCGAGGAAGTCTTTGATCGCCCAAGTCGTCCAGGTGTTGACAGGGAAGTCTGTCGGTTTGGTCTGACCAAAAGAAAGATGAGCCAGGCCGGCTGAGAGCATAACAAAGCTAGCCAGAGCCACTAAAAAGCGACTTCTGGCTGGCTTCACTGCACTTATCTTAGTTTTGGTTGCGGATTCCACAGTAACCCTTTACTTCTTAGAACTGGAAGTAGATGAACCGTGGCGAGCTGTCTGGGGAGAAGATTGTCAGCAAGCACATCAATGCCACCATTAAGCTTACCTGCACTGCCCATGGTGGGCTTTGATAGAACTTCTTGTCATTGAGCCAGGTGATGATTGGTTGGGAGATCATCAAACCAGGTAAGAGCAGAAGCAATGCTGGGAAGATAATTGGATCGCGAATTTGGAGAATGGCTAGTTGCGAAGCGCTGAAGTGCAACAGCTCAACAGGGGCCATGACCAATTTGTAGATGATTGTGCCAGCGGTTTTCATATCATCAGCGCGGAAGAGTACCCAACCGATACAGACAATATGGAATGTGGCGACAATGGAGAACCAGTGGTAGAGCTTGTGAGCAATAGTGCCTGATTCTTTAGATGCAGCCAAGAATTTGTTGACTCCAATGGCGTCAAGCAAACGCAGATATTCTTTGTGCATAATCAATACTGCACCTTGGAAGGCGCCCCAGGCGAGGAAGTGCATGGCTGCACCGTGCCAGAGACCACCTAAGGCCATGGTGATGAAGAGGTTTCTGTAGTTGAGAATACGACCACAACGCGAGCCACCCAATGGAATGAAGAGATAGTCTCTCAACCAGGTCGACAAGCTGATGTGCCAGCGGTTCCAGAAATCGGCAACGTTGGCCGCCATGTAAGGCAAATTGAAGTTGATAGGTACTTTGTAGCCAAACAAGAGAGCTGAACCACGGGCTACATCGGTGTAACCAGCGAAGTCGAAGAAAATTTGGAAAGCAAATGCGTAGGTAATGAGCCAGAGGTCAACAGATGAAAAGTTTTCTGGATGAGCAAAACCGGCCTGTACAACTAAAGCGAGGTTATCAGCTAACAGTACTTTTTTAGCCAGTCCCATGAGAATCATCTGCATGCCTTCGTCGACATACTCCCATTTGAACTTCAATTTTTCGGTTAACTGCGGAACAAAGTCTTGATAGCGCTTAATTGGTCCAGCGATTTGGGTGGGGAAAAATCCAGCAAAAAGGGCTAGAGCTGAGAAGCTCTTAACCACTGGTTTACCGCGATAGACTTCAACAGCGTAGTGAATGAACTCGAAAACGAAGAACGAAATACCCAACGGCAAAATGATATGCAGGTGGGGTTCTTTCCAATCAATGCCAGCCAGCGAGAGACCTTGCTTCACCGTGCCAACGGTGAAATAGGCGTATTTGAAAATTGCCAAACAAATCAAGTTGACTGCCACGGTAACACCGAGCCAGCCTTTGGCGGTGAAGATATGCTTACCGTTTTCGGCCTTGGCTGCCTTCTCTATATAAGGAACCAAGAGGAAGGTGACCAGGGTCAGTCCAAAAATCAATAGACCATAGATTGGGCGCCAAGAGCAGTAGAAGACATAGCTCGCCACTAAAAGTAGTGGCACCCTCAAACGCTGAGGCAACACCCAGTAAAGCAGAAACACCACGGGCAGAAAGACCAGATACTGCAGACTGTTGAATAACAAGCTAGGTTCTCCTTGCTCAATTGTGTTGCCTTGAAGGCTTCACTCTAATGCGCTTGCTGTAATGATTCGAGAAAGAATTCGCGAAAGCGCCATTATGACGACCATTGATGACGTTATCAATGGCTCGCAGTATATGATAAAGGTTAGGTTTCCAGTATGTCTAGCGACTGCTCATTCTCTTAACCTAAAAGCTTTATAGTATGGCTTTGCTAAAAGCTGTAGGATGACGCAGGCTCACGATCTCTGGCTCTTGACTGCTTTTTGGCTATTTATCTCATAATAGACAAAAGTGAGAACTTACTCACCATTTTTGTCTTTGGTGAAGCCTTCGGCCACCAGCTGATACCCACCACCGTATACGGTTTTTATATACTTGCGCTCGCCTTTTTCTAGGCGTGTTCTCAAGTGGCGAATGTGCACGCGAATAGTATCGACATCATCGTCTGGTGAATAGCCCCAGACTTCTTCCAGCAGTTTACCGGTTGAGACTGTCTGACCGTGGTGCTGCATCAAGCAATGCAAAATTTCAAACTCAGTCGGGGTGAGCTTTTCTATACGCGGGCCGACTTTAGCTTGGAGGTTCTCCGGAATCAGTGTGATCTCACCGGCGGTGAGAATTTCAGGCAGCGATGAAGAGTGCGGCAATGTGCCAGCTCTGCGCAGAAGGGCACGAACGCGCACCTGCAGTTCAGGAATATCAAAAGGTTTTGCTAGATAGTCATCGGCACCAGCATCAAAGCCAGCGACTTTGTCTTTTGTGGTTGAAAGAGCTGTGAGCATCAAAACCGGAATAGGATTAGTCTCACGATTCTGCCGCAAGCGCTGACAGACGGTAAAGCCATCGAGGTCAGGCATCATCACATCGAGCACAATTAAGTCTGGACGGTTCTGGGTGGCCATAGCCAAACCCTTGATGCCATCTGGTGCTGTGATTACCTGGTGACCAAGTAATTCTAGATTTATTTTTACTAATTCAGAGATTGAGAGGTCATCTTCGATGACTAGAATTCTTGACAATTTTCTGCTTTCTCTCCGTACTGGTGGTCCCTGATAACAAACTTGTTGATAGCTGAGTGCTCTAGTCTGACACACCGCCAATTAATTTTACTGGAATTTTTATTGCACGTCCGTTGCGAATCACTGTCAGTGTAACCACTTGGTTAGGCTTCTTGCTCTCAATGTAAGACATTAGGCCGTCTACGGTGTTTGTTGCTACTCCATCAGCTTCCAAAATAATATCGGCTACAGTCAAATCGGGCTTTTGCAGAACCAGACCAGCTCCAATATCGTAAACCACAATTTTCGCGCCCGAGAGCCCCGCTTTATCAGCCGGACTGCCTTTGGCAACTTTCAAAACGCGCAGTCCGACTTCGCCTGCGGGGGTGACTTCAACACCTAATTCAGGCCTCAAGACGCGATGGTAATCTAAAATTTGGGGGATGACGTTCTTGGCAATGTTAATAGGAATGGCAAAGCCGACTCCTGAACTCAGTCCATTATTTGTATAGATAGCAGTAGTAATTCCCACCACCCGACCGAGGCTGTCGAGCAGGGGGCCGCCTGAATTGCCTGGATTTATGGCGGCATCGGTTTGGATAATGCCTTTGATTAGACGTCCTTTAGCTACTGGTATGGTGCGACCCAAGGAAGAAACTATGCCAACGGTCATAGTGCGGTCTAGGCCAAACGGATTGCCAATGGCAAAGACATGTCGACCTACTTCTAGTTGTGATGAATCCCCCAGCGGAATTATGGTCAATTTCAAAGTTTCGGATGGCTTGATTTTGACTACGGCCAAGTCTGTTTGCTTGTCCACGCCAACCACAACACCATGGTAGCTACTGCCGTCCCAGAGAGTGACACGCACGTGTTCAGAATCTTCAACCACGTGATAGTTGGTTAGTATGCTGCCGTCGCGCGAAATGATTACACCAGAGCCGCAGCCCTCTGCTGTATGGTTGAGAATGTAGTCTTCGGCTGATGCCACCGGGGCAATGTTAACTACGCCGCGGTTGGCTGCTTTGTAAACAGCGATGTTAATTGCTTCATCGCTAGATAGAGTGGCCGGTCTCTGATCGCTGACAAATGACTTTTCTTTGGCTTTCTCTTTTAGTGCTACAGCTGTTGTCTTGGAGCTTGTCGGCACTTTCGGGCTAATAGCTTGAGCCATTAGATTAGCCGATGCTAGAACAGCAAAAAGAGAACTTGCTAGCAATTTATTTTTCAATGTTCACACTTTCACTCGTAATCAACTCTTTTGGTTTGTCACCCAGTCTAGGCTCGGTGCCTGCTAGCAAACGCTTGATATTAGAGACATGGCGCAGCCAAACGTATAGACAGCCGATTACAGCATAGAGTACGTAGGCTTCTGGGTTTTTTAGCCACCACATAAATATGACATTGACAAAAGCAGCGCTTAACGAAGCAAGCGATACTAGTCTAGTGCTGAATACCAAGGCTAAGAAAGTGCCGAAGGTGTAGATGCCCAGCATCGGGCAAAAGGCAATCATAGTGCCCATGCCGGTGGCCGCACTCTTGCCGCCTTTGAAGCCGAGAAATATTGATTTGCTATGGCCGACGATGGCGACAGTTGCCACTACGACCGGTATCAGATGCGGCATGCCGAAAAAAGTCCACTCTAGAGCCTGAGCGCCCTTGTCTAGTTGAATGGTAGCAAAGACAGGTAGGTAGCCTTTGAGCACGTCGAGAATCATTACTAGAACGCCTTCTTTCTTACCAACGCAGCGCCAGACATTGGTAGCGCCGGTAGAACCAGAGCCTAGCTTAGTAATGTCTATGCCCTTAGCTTTAGCCAGCCAGTATCCGGTAGGAATTGAGCCCACCAAATATGTGACTAGAATGAGAGCTAGGGCTAACATAAATCATGACTCTTTTTTTGCGCGCGTGAATATTCTAATTGGCGCACCGTGGAAACCGAAGGCTTCGCGCAATTTTCGCTCTAAATAAGTTTCGTAGTTTTTAGACATCAACTTGCCGTCGCTAACAAACAAGAGGAATGTCGGTGGTGCCACTGAGACCTGGGTGGTGTAATAGACCTTGAGTCTTTTGCCACGCTTGGAGGCGGGTGGCGGTACGAGAGCAACGCTCTCATTGACTATTTGATTAACAAGCCCGGTGGTTATGCGCTTGTGTGCTTCAGCGTAGGCACGGGCTGATGCTTCAAGTATCTTGGGCACCCGTAGTTTGCTGGTGGCGCTTGTGAAAACGACTTCTGCATACGAAAGGGCGCGTAGCTGGCGTTTTACTTCTTCGGTAAAGTTAGTCATAGAGCGAGACGAGCGGTCTTCTATCAGATCCCATTTGTTGATAACAATAACGGCAGCTTTTCCTGCTTCTTCGATTTTGCCAGCAATTTTTTGATCTTGATCTGAAATCTCGATACTGGCGTCTAATACTAAAACACAGACATCAGCGCGGTCTATAGCTTTGAGTGAGCGCACCACAGAGAAGGCTTCGATGCCATAGTCGACTCTTGATTTGCGGCGAATGCCAGCCGTATCAATTAAGGTAATTTCGCGACCGTGTACTTTAATTGGAGTGTCGACGGCATCACGGGTAGTGCCAGGCACCTCTGACACGATTGCTCGTTTAGTACCGCAGAGTACGTTAGTCAGTGATGACTTGCCAACGTTGGGGCGACCAACTACGGCAATGGCGTAAGGTGAAGTATTGGGATCTTTTTCCTCTTCACCCTCTTCTGGATAAACAATTTTGCCAGCGCCCTCTGGAAACTTCTCAACAATGGCATCAAGCAAGTCGCCTACACCGCCACTGCCTTGCATAGCCGAGAGCCCCATTGGCTCTCCTAATCCGAGCTTGTAGAATTCCATGACATTGTTATTGTCTTTCATGCTGTCAATTTTGTTGACGGCAAGCAGAATCGGTTTCTTCACTTTACGAATTATGTTTGCTACTTCTTCATCAGCTCCGGTTAGGCCTTGTCTGCCGTCAACGAGAAAGACAATAACGTCAGCTTGCACTAGCGCTTCTTGCACTTGGTCGAGCACTGCTCCGGCCATTACTGCATCAGTGTTGCCGTCTTCACCTTGGATGCCGCCAGTATCAACGAGTAGAAACTCACGACCATTCCAGTCGCAGTCACGATAAATTCGATCTCTGGTGACACCGGGAGAATCGTCAACGATGGCATATTTTGCCCCGATACAACGATTGAAGAATGTTGATTTGCCAACGTTTGGACGTCCGACGATTGCTACAACTGGTTTAGACATGCTGTTCTATTTTTTGTCCGTATCTTTATCCGGACCCTGGCGCATGGTGAACGGTTTGCTTTGTGAATCCCTAGCTTGGCTTGGTTGGCCGAACTTTTTACCCAGCTTAGGCGCCTGGGCTTCTATGTATTTGATCAGAGAGTCTTTGGCGAGATTGAGATAAACCGCAGTTTCTGTATCGCCTCCCTGATCGGGGTGTACGCCTGGTGCAGTGATCTGCGCTTTCCAGGCCTCAATAACGATTTTTACTGTCAACTCATCGGCGCGAACTCCGAGCATCATACAATGCTTACGAATGTCGGCTGGGATTGGTGCTACTCGTGGTGTCGGTGCGCCCGCAGCTGCTGGACCTGGGTTGGGCACTGCCGTCTCGCCGGTAGGAGAAGCGGATGCATTTGGCGGCGTAGAAGTAGATGGTGACTTGCCCCCAACAAATTTGTTGCGTGCGCCATGTCGCAATGCTTCTAGATCAATCGCCCCAGTGCTAGGTATTTCTTCTGTTGCGCTCGGGGCTGCCGATTTGACTGACTCTGGGTTTGAAGTTTCGCTGCTCGCCTCGTGTACTCCGGGAGCATTGGCCGCGTCTAATAGCTGATCTAGCGAATGCTGTTGGTGCGGATCATGATCTTGGGCTTGTTTGATTCTGGTTTTGATCAAGTCGCGCAAGTCTTCACCTGACACCTTGGGCATTGCCGCAGTCTCACTCTGGCTAATAATGTTGGCATTGGGTGCGGCTAGAACAACATCTTCGATCACTTCGATTTTGCTCAATTCATCTATATCTTCCATGCCTTCGAATATATCTAGTTGATCGAGATCAAGAATGTCTGGAACTTCGCCGTCTTTTGCCGGTAAGGCATCGAGTTTGTCATAAGTGGAAGTGTCTTTTCTAGCTGCAGCTGCTGCTTGCAAAGAATCTAGGCTGGGGAAATTTTCGCCAGTTAAGCCGCCATCATATTGGTTAATAAAGTCTGGTTCGCCCATGTCTGAAGATCTGACTATAGGCTTACTTTGGGGGGCTCCCACGATTGGCTCCTCGGGTGGATCGAATGAAATGTGGGGGAGTTTTGAGGCCGCTTTCGTCTGGGCGCTTCTGCTGTTGACGGCGCTCTCTTCATCACTCTTGGCCGGTGCGCCTGCTGGCTCTTTTGCTGCTACTGGTTGCTCTGGGGCCGCCACTGCTTGCTCTTTTGCTGCTACTGGTTGCTCTGGAGCCGCCACTGCTTGCTCTTTTGCTATCGCTGGTTGTTCTTCTACAGCTACTGGTTGCTCTGCGGCTGCCCTCTCTTGCTCTGGCTCACTGCTCAGTGGTTCAAAATAGAGGTTTGTATTGGGCCGACCGGCCACTGTGCTGTACTGGTAAACCGTTTCAATCTGCTTCCAGCTCAGCGCGCCATAAATTTCTGAAACCGAGATCGGTGAACGATGGTCAGTTACTGCGTTGTAGACCCTGTCGTTATAACCGGCCGTGTCAACAATGGCGAGGGCTGGTTCGGCTGCAGGTTGTTGTACTGGAGCTGTTTTTGCTGGAACTGGATCGGCTGGCGTCGACAAGCCGGGCTGAGCTTCTTCAGCCATTGGTTGCTGATTGAGGGAGCTTTTAAGCTGACTTTCTGTTGGCAAGTCTTCATCTGTAATTTTTGCTGATAAATCAGATTTAGTTGCTTCTGCTGTAGATTTAGTTGCTTCTACTTCAGATTTAGTTGCTTCTGTTTCAGACTTATTGGCTTCTGCTTCCACCACTGGGTGTTCGCCGGTTTTAGAGGCAGGCTTCTGATGGGGCTTCTGTTGGCTTTCAAGGCGCTGCTCTGGTGGTAGCAATGCTTGTTCGCGTCCTTCAGCAAGACCTTTTTGATAGCCAAGAGACCAAGAGTTTTGTAATTGCAGGGCTAGGGTTTCAGCCTCTTGCTCAAGTTCGGCCACGCTGGCCTCGAGTTCCAAGACTCTTTCGGCTAATTCAGAACCGCGGTCGTATAGATCTTGGTTGATTGAGGCGGCATTATCTAGCTCTGCTTCGAGTTCTTTGCACCGGCCGGCCAGAACAGCGTCATGGCTGTAAGTGCTGCCATCGCCCCGAGCCGCCATAATTTTGTCCATGGCCGCTTTGTTGTTGAAAACATCCTCGGGTTCAAGTTCTGCTGCTGCTGCCACAGAGTAAGGGTTGAGATCCCAGTCTTGGGTGCGCAGAGAAGCTATAGCCGTATCAATGGCTTGTAGAGACTTTTCTTGATTTTTCTCAGTTTCCTTGGCCATCTGGTCGTTCTATCGTCTCTTGCTAATGTCGTGCTAAAAGCTTTTGTCAAAACATTCTGTCTTGTATAGGCTTGCGCGCCTTTTGTTAGACTAGTCCCTACATTTTAGCCTGTTAAACAGTCCACTAAAAGGGAGAATCTGCTTTTTATATGCAGCGCTGTGTTTGCTTGAAAATAACTGGTCGTGTACAGGGCGTGTTTTATCGGCATAGTACTAAGCTAGAAGCTCAACAATTGGGCCTTTGTGGCTGGGTACGAAATCAAGCTGACGGCACTGTTGAGGTGCTGGCAGCTGGCCCTGAGCCCACTCTCAATCGCTTGATCGCCTGGTGTAAGCAAGGACCGCCATCGGCAATCGTGGATAGAGTCGAGGTCAAGTGGCTTGAGCCAGAGCTTTTGAGCGCGGCCGAATTTAGCGAAGATGAAGTTAAATTCAGTGACAAGTTTGAGATTCGTTAACTATATTGACAAGTTTCTCCGCTTTGGTTCATTTGACTGCTGCTACTACTACTTTTTTAACCGATAAATCTCGAGCCTGGGCCTTCAAATAGTTTGTAGGCTTCTTTGACCATCAAAATTTCATCGCTACCCCGGGCGTTTGATCCGCTTCCGGCAAAATCGGGCGTTGGCTTGGCTGGTCCGCCTGACTGCCAAGCCCCCTCTTTACCCTTGTCTCTTGGTACCCAGGGCTTTTTCTCGCCCTTAGCTTCTGGTTTTGAGGAAGATTTAGTGGATGGCTTGGACTCTTTGCTCTCAGGTTTGGGTTCAGGTCTAGGTTCTTGTTTAGGTTCGGGTGTAGGCTCTGGTCTAGATTTGGGCGGTGCTGGTTCTTCTCTCAATTGAGAAATTTGGTTGTTGGCTTGTGGCGGTGCGTCGGCTACGTAGGGTCTGAAGGGTGCCGGGTCACTTGGCTCGTCGGCTGCGCGAGGACTACCAGCGCTTCGGCCGGCCGTCTCGCTCTCACGCCCACTGGCAGTACCGGCTGTCTGCGGGGCTCGGGCGCCTACTTCTTCGCCCATGACTTTGATTTTTACAAACATTTCTTTGCCGGTCAAAGTTTTGATAGCTATTTTGATTTGGTCTAGTTTGCGCTCTAGCATGCTGACAAAGTGTTCTTTGCGCACGCCAATGACAAACTCGTCTTCTTTTAGTGAGAGGGCAAAGCCGTGTTGATTGAAGATGCTAAATGTAGGAATGCTTTTTTGTTGCAGGTAATCCATGAGGTTTGACCAGAACTCGTCGATTGCTTCCGAGCGAACAGGGACAGCCATCTCGAATTGAGGGATGGCTGCTTGAGGCGGCCTTGGGCTCTCAATGTTCAGGCTGTCAATTGCTTGGCTGTCAGGGCTTTCAAATGTCGGAGCGGCTGGCACAGTCTCGCGTTCTCCAGAATGTGCCGGAGGGGGTTGGTGGATAGCCTGCGCTGATGGCGCTGATGCTGTGACTGCCGGAGCAGAAGCAGGAGCCGGATAAGAAGCCGGAGCCGAAACGGGAGCCGGAGTATGCGTTGGAATAGGGGCCGATACTGGATGCGGTGCCGCACTATTGGTGGTGGCGGTGTTGTGCCCTGCTGGCTGTGGCGCTGCATTTTGATGGGCTGGTGGAGAATAACTGCCACCAGCTAGGGCACTTTCTAGCTGCTGTACCCGCGCTGATAGTTCCCTGACCATGAGAATGTCGTGGCGGTGGCAAAGTGCCAGTAAGCCAACTTCAAGGGTGAGGGCTGGTTGCGTGGAGCGGCGCAAATTTTGCTCGAGGCGGTCCAGCTGTTCGACCATCTGTGTTAGCTCAGCCCCTTCGAATGCTGGGGCTAGCTTAATCACTTGATCTATATAATTTTGCGTGCCAGTAATCAGCTGATTGATCAGCGGTATGCCATCTGTTTCGCTATTTCCTTGTCCGTCAGTGGCGCTTTTCTTTCCGCCCAAGTGAAGGGCCTTAGCCATATTGAGGAAGTGCTTAGATAATTCCAGTGCCACCAGGGACGGTTCTCTGCCTTGGCTCAACAAGCTGTGTAGAGCACTTAAAACACTTGAGCCATCTCGATCGCGAATACCTTCGCTGATTTTGATTAAGACATCCTCGTCTATGGCACCCAGTAAAGTGAGCAAGTCAACTATTGAAACCGGTTTTTCTGGAGATGAGAGCAGGCTGGCCTGGTCAAGTAGACCAAGAGCGTCGCGTAAGCCGCCGCCAGAGCGCCTGGCAATCAGGTCGATGGCTTCATCAAGAATTGAAATGTTTTCAACATCAGCAATTTTTCGCAAATGCTGTGAAAGTTCCTTGTGGTTGGCCAGGCGAAACATCAAACGCTGACAGCGGCTAATGATAGTAGGCGGAACTTTGTGCTCTTCTGTCGTGGCTAATATGAAGATTACGTTGGGTGGCGGTTCTTCAATGGTTTTAAGCAAGGCATTGAAGGCTTCTTTTGTCAGCATGTGACATTCGTCTATGATGTACAGCTTGAAACGACCACCTTGAGCTACTAAAGGTGCTCGTTCTATGAGAACGCGGGCGTCGTCTACTGAATTGTTTGAGGCCGCGTCTATTTCTAATACTGCCGGTGAATTACCGGCTTTGATCTCAATGCACATAGTGCAGGTCATACAAGGCTCAGCCGTAGGGCCTTTTTCGCAGTTCAGTGATTTCGCTAAAATGCGGGCGCTGGAAGTTTTTCCGCAGCCTCTAGGGCCGGTGAATAGATAGGCATGGGCAATGCGATCGTTGTCGATAGCATTTGTTAGGGTCTTGACCACCGACTGTTGGCCTACGAGGTCGCCGAGCGCCTGTGGGCGGTGTTTGAGATAAAGAGGGAGATAAGACTTCATGTCACTTTCACTGGAGAATCTTCATTCTAGCGTTATATTACTTTTTTAGACGGCGCTTTTTTCTAGTTGGCTTAAATACTGGGCCTTTTCACTGGCGTCGATGAAGGCCGCATTAATAGAGTTGCGGCAGAGCTGAATTTCTTCTGCTTTGCTTAAATTGAGTGCCGCTCTGACTGCGGTAAAATTATCGTCGACATAGCCGCCAAAATAAGCAGGATCGTCTGAATTTACTGTGGCATTGAGCCCGAGGTCGAGCATCTTTTTGATGTTATGTTCGGCCATGCTTGAAAAGACTTTCAATTTGACATTTGAGAGCGGGCAAACTGTCAGGGGAATGGCCTGTTCCCGCAGAGTTTCTACCAGCAGGCTGTCTTCTAGGCTGCGGACTCCGTGATCTATGCGTGAGACTTTGAGCAAATTGATTGCTTGCCAAACATATTCCGGTGGGCCCTCTTCTCCTGCGTGGGCGACGGTGACAAAGCCTTCGGCTCGAGCCTTGTCAAAAACATTTTGAAATTTTGACGGTGGATTGCCGACTTCGGCAGAATCTAGGCCAACGGCGACAAACTTGTCACCGTGAGCTAGAGAAAGGTCAAAGACTGCCATGGCCGATTCAGCACTGAGATCGCGTAAGAAGCACATAATTAGAGCGCTTGAGAGCCCGTGAGTTTGCTTCGACTGTCTTACGGCTTGGTCTAGTCCGTTGATTACTACTTCAAAGGGGATGCCTCTGGCCAAATGCGCTTGCGGGTCAAAGAATAATTCAGAGTGAACTACTCCTTGGGCACTGGCTTTAGCGAAATAGGCCATGGCTAGGTCAAAAAAGTCTTGTTCAGTTTTGAGAACGTTCATACCAGCGTAATAAAGATTGAGAAAAGACTGCAAGTCTTCGAATTGGTAGGCGTTTCTAAGTGCTTCTACGCTAGGGTAGGGCACAGTCAGTTTGTTGCGTTCAGCAATTGCAAAAATTAACTCGGGCTCGAAAGTGCCCTCAATGTGAACGTGTAATTCAGCTTTTGGCAGCATTTTTTAGTTTTTGGGCCCTTTATGTAATTTAAGATTTGGCATTAGCTATCGGTTCTAGAGTTCTTTATAGAGTCTATTTCTGCCCCGGGCGATTGAGCAATTCCTTAACTTGCTCTAGGGGCACATTCATCTGGATGGCCATGCTTTCTATTTGCATCTGCTTGGCGCCGTTTTTGTCTCCACCTTCATCAAGAACCTCTGCATAAATCATACGCGAAACAACCCGATCTTCCTCGGCTTGCTTTACTGCGGCCTCTAGTTTTGCCACTTGTTCGACTATGGGCTTAGCCTCTGTTATTGCTTGGTAGCTGTCTTTGACGGCCTGAGGTAGGCCTTTGACCTGGCCCATCTCTGCTTCGAGAGCCTTTTGTAACTGCGGGCTGTTCTGCTCGCCCATGCTCCAAAGTCTAACCACACTTTGCATGTGTGCTTTTTCTTGCTCAGGAATACCGTTAGCTACTTTTGACAGCGCTTCTTGGGTTTCTTTGACACGGTCTGTTTTTGCCTGATATTCGGGCTTGAGCTTGGGTGTTTCTTTATTCCATGTATCTGTGGCCGTGTTTAGGTCGTCATCTGAGTTCTTGATTGTTTTTTCAAAAGCTCCGCGAAACTGTGCCAGAGCTTTCGCCTTGTCTTCGGCCGTGGCAAAATTCTCCACTAGACCTTGCATAGAGCGAAGATTGGGTGAAAGATCCTCGGGCTTAGTCTGGCGCAAGGCGTCAATTAGGCTGCCGCTTGTTTCTTCGTTTTCGTTGCCCTCGGCCTCTTCACTTCTCTCTAAAGGAGTGTCGCTGAACTGCACCGCTTTCAGACCCGGATTGTCTAGTCTGAACAGTTGGTCGTAGAATTTTGGGCTGCTATCTACTGCTAGTTCTAGCTGGTTGGTTTTTGAATCGTTGGTTGCACTCGAATCGTTATTTCGGACCATGCCTCACCCCCGCTTGACATTGCTCAGACTAACATGTGCTTATTTACTTGTCAGCGGGTGAAACTACGAAATTTCGACAGGAGCTAGCAAAAACTAGCAAGAGGTCTAGAGGTAGCGAAAAAGCAGAAGGCTGTGAATTTGCGGGGAGTTTGGGCCTGAGCGCACCAGTTGGAAGCTCACTTGTGAAACTGGATAGACATAGTTTTTTGCCACCATGGCAGACTGCTGGGAGGCTAACTGGGGCTTTATTCCGGGCTCTTCTAGTATAAAAGCTGGTTCGCCAAATTTACCTTTCATAGAGGGCAGTTCATCATTAATAGCGACACCCAGACCGGCTGGGACATAGCTTTGATTGAAAATGCGGAAGGCTTCGGTGCGTCCGTTGCGCAAATAGACCTGGAGTATCGGATTCTGCTGCTGGTCTAAGAGGGTCCAGACTTTCCAGCCTGAAATAAACGAGCGGCTGAGATTGCCTCGATTTTTGAAAAATTTAGCGGTATCGGCTTCGGTTGCTCCTAGCGGTAGACCGTTTATGCCGTGCACCGTGCTTGGTGGCAAGAAGGCTATCTGTAGTGCCGCTCCATCTTGCTGGGCTTCCAATGTTACTTCGTTGTCTGAGACAATTGAAGCGGGAGAGCTGCTTTGTAATTTGGCACTCTTGAGTTTCTGTTTGTAGGTGGCTTTGCCTTCGCTGAGCTGATCGAGTGAAGCTACGCTTTGGCCAGAGGAGGCGAAGTCTTTGTTGTTTTCTTTTGCGTTTTCTCTTGGGCTGTCTTTGGGTGTCTCTTTCAAATGCTCTCGCACGTATTTAAAAAGACCTGGTTGCTCGGTTGGTCGAATGATACCATTGGCCGTTTCTTCTGCCTTTAGTGGGCTCTGCCTTCTGCTTGCAATGATAGACTCTTCCATTACGTTGATGCCGCGTTCTAGACTTCTGCTATTTGTTGCTACTGCCGGTGCGGCCGGTGCGTTAGTTGCTTTGCCAAACTCGCGAATGTAGGTTTTTTCGCCAACCCCAGCTGGCAAAGCATTGCTGGTGCTAGATGGACCGGCAAATATCTTCACCGAGGAATCATCTCTACTTCTCAGACTATTGTATGAATCAGCTTCGCTCTTTCTCTCCGGTTCGCTCTTGCTGTTCTCTGCTTGGGGAGCTGCTCCCCCGAGCCCGGCTGCTGAATTTCTCTCGTCGCGTTTCTCGTCACGACTTTCGCCTTTGTAAAATGATTTCTTCTGGGGTGCCATAGCAATGGTGACACCTTGTATTGGTATAAACTTGTCGGCTGCAGTTTTTCGGCTAACTGTTCTTGGTCTTATTGCTAGAGCTGGATCTGTATATTGATTGTTTATGGAATTGCCAAATTGGTTGTTGCGGCTTTGGAAATTAGCTGAAGCATTGTTTTGAACGGCCGCAAGCAGTTGCGATTGGCTGTCGCGGTCAAAGCCTGACTTGTTTTTGCTTGCTGCCAATAAGCGACTGTCGTTCTTTAAGGCCAGTTGCGGCTCGTTGCCGAGTCTGGCAAAAATGCCCACAAGTAATTTGACACCAGATTCGGCCCGGGAGAATTCTCCTAATGGCGAACTTGACCAACTTACTGAACTTGATTGCGATACTTCGCTAGTCTTTAATGGTGATTTTATTGATCTCAAGCTGTTGTCTTTGCATTGACCTGGTGCTACCAGTGCAGTCAAATATATGGCCGCACACGCAAGGGAGACCGTCAGAGCTAGTCTGGGAGTGCTGGTTTGATTTGTTTCTCGATTGCGCATGGGTTTCATCATCTATTAGGTTGGTGCGCCTTCAGATAGTTTGGCTTCCCAATCGTCAAGCTCTGATTGATTGATCAAACCGCGACGATTAGAGAGGTAAACAGCACGGCAGCGCTGATTGAACTCAGTTTCATGGCCCTCGCTGCGTCCGGGGATGCCGAGCTTGGCGTAGAGCGATTTTAGCCTTGATTGTACGGCTTTTTCAGTCAAGTAAAGCTTTCTGGCGATGGCATGGTCTGTCATTCCTAGGGCAATACAAATGAGAGCCTCATATTCTGCTGGTGTCAAAGAGGTGGCTCGGTTTTGTGTGCGCTGAATGACGCGGGCGATACCTGGGTGTACCCAGCAGTCACCAGAGAGAACAGCCTTCGCCGCTTCTACTACTTGCTCGTCAGATGCGCTTTTTAAAACGTAGCCGAAAGCACCGTTCGGCGGCACCACTTTCCAGAGCTGACGAACATAGACTTCGTCTGAAAAGTTAGAAAGTATTATCACGCCGGTTTCAGGAAGCTGCTTGAGGATTTGTTCGGCCGCTTTTATGCCTGAAAGTTGTGGCATTTTGATGTCGAGAAATACAAGCTGGGGCTTGTACTTCTGGCTCAGCTCGACAGCTTCAAGACCATCATGGCCTTCGTAGATTGCGCCAGCGTATGGCGCTCCTAGATGTTGCGTAAGCAAATTCTTTAGCCAAATTCTGTCGCGTTCTTCATCATCAACAATCAATATACTCATATTAGGTACTATTTTTATCCTCTTTTGAAATCGGAATGGACAAACTGACCTGGGTGCCTGTGTCAAAACTCTCAGGCTTCTTCCATTCTACTTGGGCGCCGATGAGCTGTGCTCGTTGTCTGATATTGACTAGACCATGAGCATCTTTGCGGATGCTGCTGAAGTCTATGCCTTTACCATTGTCAGTAATTGTGATACGGAGATTGTCGCCGTCTGCGCCAATAGTGAGTTTGACTAGATTGGCGTGGGCATGCTTTTGTACGTTGTTTAATGATTCCTGGACAATGCGATATAGCTGCAAGCGCGTAAATTTATTAAAGCCATAGTCGTCTTCTGTGTCACCGTCGACAAAATCTACGTGGATCAGTTTTTCTCGCGACAGAATAGCGAGTAGGTTCTCTAGAGCGGGCTTGAATCCCATGGTCTCCAACACAGAAGGGTGCAGGTCGTTAATTACCCGGCGCATTTCTGAAATGGCACCATCAAGCTTTTCTCTCATTTCTACAGGTACTGAACTTTCAGACATTTCTGGCGCATGGGCTAGGCGATCAGCCATTCTGGCTACGGCTGAAAGGGCTGGTAGCGTTTCATCATGCAAATCTTCAGCGATGCGCTGGCGCTCTTCTTCGGCGCGCACTTGCATGTTCTCGCGGGCTAGTGCTAGCTCTTTGTTGCGCAAGCGTAAGTCGGTATCAAGGTAAATTAGGGTGCCAAAGATATAGGTGAGCATTAGCACTGCTAGTAGTGGCAAAACTGGAAACTGTAGATTGAACCACTGGAAGGCAATTTGTGTCATTAGCATCAGCACCATTGCCGTGCAGAGAAAGGCGGCTGTGCGTCGTCCCATTGGTAGAACGGAGGCTACCGTACCCAGCGCTGCTCCTAGCAATAGCAAAATATGGTGCAGTATTGAACGAGGAAACGATACGATCGCTTCATTATTATGCAGAGTACTAATTGCTTCTGCTTGAATGAGAACGTTTGGTGCCTTGGCCTGCAAAGGAGTGCGCACTGGCGGCGTGTTGTCTACTTTTTGACTAAAATTGGTGCCAATCATCACTACTTTTCCAGCAAAAACACTGGGATCAATGGCATCGCGAATGATTTGAGAGATTTTGTAAGTGGGATATTTTGTGCCGGAGAACTTAATATAAATTGGTAGCTCTTCTTTTGTAAATGAAGAAATCTGTGCTTTTGAAGGACCTACTCCTACTCTCGATGACATCAGTGGTGCCAAGACTTCTGGCAGTGATTCGAAAGCTTCGCCAGATGCAGATAGGCCGCGGGTATATTCCGCTAGGCCTTGGGGCAGTATATCTAAGGCCGGAGACATTTCACTGGAGCGGTCGGACGGCATGAAAATATTGGCTGAAATAGGCATGCGGCAAACCAAGCCGCTCGATTCTTTTATAAGATGATCGTAAGCACAAGTTAATACACTCTTGCGTAATTCACTGGCAGGAAAATCATTGGGATTGTCTAAGTTGCCAGAAAGAGCAAGAACAATGTTATTGCGGTATTGCTTTAAAGCTTTTACCAGAGATGGGTCAGCTTTGCCGCTCAAGTCTATATCTAGCACTACCAGTAGTGGATTACCAGATTCAACTATCGGTATAAGCTTGGCCAATACTGCTTGTACAGGCTGTGGCCCCCCTTCGATTGCTTCGCCTTCGAGATCGAATTGGTCGTCATCGTCATAAGTAAGGATGGCTATGTCTTGTGCTCTAGTCTCAGAGTCGGCCGCCCCGCCCAAGGCAGGCGCCACTAGTTTCAGGGTGCGAGCAAGCTCGTAACCTGTTTTGTAACGCCATTCAAGTAGGTTCATTTCCATTGTGTCGAGCACAGGAGACTCCGCTAGTAGGATGGTTGCAAGGCCACCGGCCGCAGCGCCCCATGTCAGGCGCTGAAAGAGCAATCCATCTCTTCTCAGTGCTGATGGTCCTGGAGCTCTAATTAGGCGAAGCCGCATTGCTTTCCTCGAAACAAAACTAATACTTATAGATTTGCTTCAAGAGTAGTCTAGCCTGACTGGCTTGGCAAATATCTAGGAAAAAGCCTGAGATTAGTCTGGGCTTTCCGTTTACTTCTACTATATTCGCCCTGGCTCTTTGAGCCTCAGGTCTTTCGGTGATTCAGTATTTACCCTGGGTCTACTGATGGCTATACCCCAGGTGACGATGGTGGCTGGCCCGGCCGAAATTTGTCTGACCAAAAGCTACATTTAAGTCAGGCCAGGAAATCGTATTTAGTTGGTTCCACGTTTGATGGTTCCATATCTAGGTAGACCCGAAACTTAGTGGCCTTGCATAGCGAGAAAATTGTATGAGTTTTAAATTTGCAGCTATTCTTAGTCTGTCGGCTTCCCTGTTGCTTGCGCCCCAGGCCGGTGCAGCAGGTTTTTTGATTGCCGATCCAGCTTTTCATCCCGGTTTTAACCCCATAGCATCAATGCCAATAGTTCGGACTATTAGCCCTGGTGGAGTGACTCCTATTGTCCGCCCAGGCTCCAAACCCGGGACTAGGCCAGGAACTAGACCGGGAACTAGGCCCGGAGGCGGACGGATCGTGCCTATTTTTGACCCTGGTCCAGCCCCTACACCGGCTCCGAATACTCCTACTATTCTAAAAGGAGGGGTTTCTCATGGCCTGCGTATGCAGTCGCAAGATATCAAGGTAGATATTACTGACCAGGTAGCCAAAACATACATTACTCAGACTTTCATCAACGAAACCGATCAGAACTTGGCTGGCACTTATCTCTTTCCGTTGCCAGAGGACACAACTTTTTCTAGCTTTTCCCTTCATATAGATGGTAAGCCGGTGGAAGGCAAGATTTTGGCTGCTGACGAAGCTCGTCAGCAATACGAAGCAATTGTCCGGCAAATGGTCGACCCTGGCTTGCTTGAATATGCTGACTATAAGACCGTTCGTGCGCGCATTTTCCCAATTCCTGCCCATGGTACAAAAAAAGTTGAATTGGAATATACACAGCTTTTGAAGGCAGAAAGTGGGTTGATCAAGTATCGCTTTCCTCTCAAAAGTGATAGCGAGGCAGCAGGTTCGATAGACGACACTAAAATTTCTGTACGTATGAGCGGCAAAGTTAAGGCTGGCGACAGTAAAGAAAGCAGAGAAAGCCTGCGAACAATCTGGTCGCCGTCCCACACAGTGGTGGTAGATCGGCTGGAGAATAGCAAGGCTAAGATCAGTTATTCTGCCAAAGACTCAGTGCCGGACAAAGATTTTCTGCTCTATTACAGCGTCTCTGATAAAGACATGGCCGCTAGTGTGCTTACCCATAAGCTAGAAGGCGAAGATGGATATTTTCTTTTGACTTTGTCTCCACCGCTTAAGTCTAGCCAAATTGTTGGCAAAGATATTGTGCTGGTGGCTGATACATCGGGCTCGATGCAGGGCGAAAAGATGGAGCAGTGTAAGAAGGCCTTGAAGTATGTGATTAATTCGCTATCTCCGGTCGATCGCTTTGGCTTGGTTAACTTCAGTACCGATGCTGAGTCATTCAGAAGTTCATTGGCCGCTGCTACTCCTGAGAACAAGAAGGCCGCAGCAGCTTTCATTGATGATCTCGAGGCCCGCGGTGGTACCAATATTGGTGACGCCTTGCATACAGGCATTAGCTTACTCAAAGAAGAAACTATTCGCCCTGCCTATCTTGTGATGATGACTGATGGAGAGCCAACTGTAGGTGAAACTGCCACTGCCAACATTTTGAAGTTAGCGGCCAACAAGAAAGACATTCGCCTTTTCGATTTTGGAGTGGGTTATGACGTCAATACTCGTCTGCTCAACAAGCTTTCTGAGGCTCATCATGGTACTTCGCAGTATCTAGAACCAGGTGAGAATCTAGAGACAGCTTTGTCTTCGTTCTACGATAAAATCAAATCGCCGGTACTTTCCGACGTCAGTATTGCTTACAACGGTATTACTGTTAAAGACACTTATCCCCGTCAAGTCAAAGATGTTTTCGCCGGCTCTCAGGTTTTACTGCTGGGACGCTATAAAGGCTCAGGTCAAGCCAGTGTTGTGGTAAGTGGCAAAATAAATGGTGTGGCCAAAGCCTTTACTTTCCCCCTTGGTTTTGAAGCTAGTCAAACTGGTCATAGCTTCTTGCCTAAACTCTGGGCCATGCGCAGAATTGCCTACCTCACTGAAGTGGCTCAAGAAAATGGTAATACCAAAGAAGTTGTTGATGAAATCGTTGCCTTGTCGAAGAAGCATGGAATCATCTCAGCCTTCACTTCGTTTTTAGCTACTGATCCTAATGAAAATCATCGTCTAGCTAATAACATTCCTGTTGGTCGGCCAATGCCAATGGCAGAAAGTGGTCGGGGATTTTCGAACTTGGCTGGTGGTGCCGGTGGAAGCAGGATGCGGAAAGAGAGTGCCAGACGGTTGTCTATAGTTGACGAATCGCCAAGAGGTTCCCGCGCTGCGTCAATGCAGGCGGCACATTCTGCCCCGGCACTGAAAGCCGGCGACAAGGATCGTGGCGGTATGTGGGTTCGAGAAAGTATGGAGGAGAGTCGTGATTCGCTCAGTGCAAAAATCGCCGCTGCTCCAATTTCTGGTCGGCAAGCTGTGGAGCGCGAAAAGAAAATGGCGGCAATGAAGAGCTTGGCCTTTGATCAAAGGAGCAGTGAGTTCGGAGTAAAGACTGTTGAAGAGAAAACCTTCTATCTTAGAAACGGTTACTGGACTGATAGTGAATACAAGAATGAGAGAGTCGATGAAGTGCAATTTGGCAGTGAGCGTTATTTCGCCTTAACTCGCACAGTGCCTAACATGACTCGCTATCTCGCTCTTGGTAAACAGGTGATAGTAGTGATCAAGGGGCATGCCTACAAAATTGTGGTAGCTCAAGCAACTTAGTTATTGCGGCTAAGCTCAAGAAAAGGGTGCGCGGAATCAAATCCACGCACCTTTTTTCTTGTAAGCACAAACGGGAAGAGCGTTCTGAAAATGTAAGATCTTGGATAAGAACGGGTTAATCGATGTTGGCTCGATATTGGATCAAGGTTGGCTAGATTAGTTATTGTTGATTTGAATGTCCGTTTATGAATATCTGAAAACCCTTTATTGTTCAGGCTTTGGCCTCTGAAAGTTAAACTCTGGCCGGTTCTTAGGCATATGTCCAAGTTCTTCTCGAAAATGGCTGAAAATATTATGCGCTAAGGTTGTAATGGGTTGCTATGATTTACCCAGA
Source organism: bacterium Ga0077546 (assembly GCA_943369735.1). GTDB lineage: Bacteria > Cyanobacteriota > Vampirovibrionia > Obscuribacterales > Obscuribacteraceae. The sequence continues at coordinate 13,501 of CALROJ020000039.1, read as the reverse complement.
ACAGCCCATTGCACGGGGAATTCGAGGCTACAAGTCTTAAACAAATGTATACGCTAGCAAAGCCGACTACTACTTTCCTTGACGCACTTGTCACTCCTTCTGAGTTGAAGAAGCTCACAAGCGAAGAGCTCAATAGCCTCGCTTGTGAAATCAGGCAAGAGATAATCACTGGTTTGGCCAAGACCGGCGGTCACCTGGCTTCGAATTTGGGCGTTGTTGAAATCACAATCGCCATGCATAAAGTATTTAATTCGCCCGAAGATCTTTTCCTTTGGGATGTTGGGCACCAGGCCTATGTGCACAAAATGCTTACTGGTCGGCGTGATCAATTCAATACGCTTCGTCAGTTCAAAGGACTGAGTGGATTTATCAATCCTTTAGAGAGCGAGCACGATGCTTTTGTCGCCGGGCACAGCTCTACATCTATTTCATTGGCTGTGGGAATGGCCTTGGCTAAGGCACATCTGAAGCAGAGTGGCAAAGTCGTTGCTGTCATCGGTGACGGTGGCTTAACTGGCGGGATGGCACTTGAGGCTATCAATCATCTAGGCCACATACAAAAAGACGTGATCATCATTCTCAATGACAATGAAATGTCAATTTCAGAGAATGTCGGTGGTCTGACCAAGTACATGAAGCGCATCAAAGAGACGTTCTTCTACAAAGATATTAAGAAGCAGATTGATTTCATTGAGAATAAGCTTGATCAAGCCAAGCTTAATCCAGCGGTTTGGGAATTGATCGAGATGGTGAAGAAGCAGGCTAAAGACCGCTTTGACACACCCGGAATTGTTTTTGAGAAGCTAGGCATAAACTATTCTGGGCCTGTGGACGGCCACGATGTTTCTGCTGTTATTAGTGCTCTCAACAACGCCAAATCGAAATCAACACCTCAAATTATTCACTTCATCACTCAGAAGGGCAAAGGCTATGCACCTGCTGAGGCTGATTCTATAAAGTATCACGGCGTTCCGGCCTTTGCTCTTGAGCCTGCTCTGACCGAATGTGTCGAGCCTCTTACTTCTGTGGCTAGGCCAAAAGCTAAGACATACTCTGATATTTTCACCCAGGCATTGATTGATGTAGCTGCGATTGAGCCCAACTTGGTGGCAATCACTCCCGCTACAGCTGAGGGCAGCGGAGTCGTCAAATTTGGCAAAGCTTACCCTGATCGTTTCTTTGATGTAGCCATTTGCGAGCAGCATGCTGTCACCATGGCTGGTGGCATGGCCAAGGTTGGCCTTAAGCCGGTGGTCTCTATCTACTCAACTTTCTTGCAGAGGGCAATGGATCAAATCGTACATGATGTAGCGATTATGAACTTGCCAGTATTGTTCGGTATTGATCGTGGTGGCTTAGTGGAAGATGGCGAAACACACCAAGGTGTTTTTGATATCGCTTGGCTCCGCACTGTTCCAAATTTCCGTGTCTGGGCGCCGAAAGATGCCCTTGAATTGCGCAATATGGTTTATACCGCGATTAAGCAAGCTTCTGGGCCCGTAGCGATTCGTTTTCCTCGTGAAAAAGCAATTGATGCTGTGCTCTTAGAAGGTGATGGTCAGCCGTTTTCGGAGATAGATCCTGCTACCTGGGAAGTGGTTGTCGAAGGCAACAAAGCCGCTGGCCTTTATGTGCTCGCCTCTGGTTCAATGGTCGAGACGTCCAAGCAGGCACTTGTTGTGCTTGCTGAAGCTGGCATCCAGCCGACGTTGATCAATGCTCGCAGTATCAAACCACTCGATGAAAAGTTGTTGGCCTCTCTTTTGAGTCAGCCTGGTGCCAGGATAGTTACTGTGGAAGAAGGTGTTCTGACTGGTGGGTTTGGCTCAGCTGTGCTCGAGTATGGTGCTAAGTTGAGATTCAGCAAGCCCGGGGCAAAGTTAGCAGAAGTTGCTTGTGTCGCTCTACCTGATCAATTTGTTGAGCATGGTGCTCGGCCAATATTGCTAGATATAGTTGGGCTGTCTGTCGCCAAAGTGGCACAAACAATGACAGAGTTCTTCAGAGCTTAACTGGTATTGAAGCTAGGGCTATCGTGTTCGCAAGTGGGCGGTGATAAGTCTTAACCCACCTAATTCTTAGTCGATTAGATACTAAATCTCTCGTCTGCCTTCCATTGCTCTGGTGAGAGTTATTTCGTCTGCGTACTCGAGGTCTGAGCCCATAGGCAGACCAAAGGCAATGCGGGTGACTTTGATTGATAGTGGTTTGAGAAAACTGCTGATATAGAGCACCGTTGCGTCCCCCTCGATAGTGGGGTTGATCGCCAAGATCACTTCTTTTGCGCCTTCATTGTGCGCCCGATTGATTAGTTCGCGAATACGCAGCTGCTCTGGGCCGCGGCCTTCTAGCGGTGAAATTAGTCCGCTCAAGACATGATAATAGCCCCGATATTCGCGGGTTTTTTCTAGGGCAATTACATCGCGGCTATCGGCAACTACACATATTGTGTCGCTATCTCGTTTTTCATTTGTGCAAATCTCACAAGGGTCATTAGCCGATAAGTGAAAACATTTGCTGCAATGTTTGACTTTGTTTTTGGCTTCGACCACTACTTCAGCAAACTTTCCTACATCTTCAGTGCTCATATTGAGCACGAAAAAAGCCATGCGCTGGGCCGATTTTGGCCCAACGCCTGGAAATTTCTGAAATTCTTCAATCAACCGCGCCAGTGGCGGGGTAAAGTACATTGATTAGACCTGATTAGAAGCCTAGACCTGGTGGAAGGCTCACGCCTTTCATTGAATTGGCCATTTTCTTCTCGCCCATTTCTTGAGCTTTCTTGGTGGCGTCGTTAATTGCTGTGAGAATCAAGTCTTCGAGCATTCCCATGTCGTTTACATCGACAGCTTCAGCTTGAATTTTAATTGCCTGAAACTGGAAGTTGCCAGCGCATACAACTTTGACTGCTCCGCCGCCAGCTGAGCCCTCTACAGTGGCTTTGGCTAACTCATCTTGAGCCTTTAATAGCTCTTGTTGAGCCTTTTGCACTGAGCGCATCATTTGATTGATATCGGGTTGCATCGTATTTCTCCAGTTTGGACATTGAGGAATTAAGTGAATTATCTCACTGAAGAGCGAAACGCACTGTCTCCGGCCAGTAAAGGCTGCGGTAAATGTTTCTTAAGGCTTCTGTGTGTACCGCTTTGGATCCGCTTCTCACTATCTATACTTAATCCTTATATGGAAAGTTCCTATTCGGAGAAGCATTCGGGGCTGTCAAGACTCGGTGCCTCTGCCCAGTAATCAGGTGGGAGTAGATTGATGCAAGACTTTGAAACTCAAGCGGATGACTCTGAGACTACTAGCAGCGAAGAGGCTGTTCAGCGCTCTAAGGATGCCTTTCGCGATTTATTGAAGCGTTTTATTTTGGTTATTTCCTTTGGTCCTGGAGTTCTAGGATTTCTCTGGTTGGTTGGACGTATCGTTAGACGCTAGTGAGACAAGTGAAAGAGCTAACTTGGAAATCTCTTGAGAAGTTGAAAGACCCTGTTAAGGCTTTCTCTAATCGTTGTCCTCTTTATTACGAGCGCTATGCTGGTAAAGAGGATGAGTTTGGCTATTCGCTTGAGACTTTTGCTAAGTGGGAGCCACTATTTCGTTTTCTCTATGAAGAATATTTCCAGGTGGAAATTCGCGGCATCGAAAACATTCCTGGTGACGGCCGGGCTATTCTGGTCGGCAATCATTCTGGTTTGTTGCCCCTGGACGGTGCCATGATCTCCATGGCCATGTGTAATCTGCATCAAAATCCGAGGCGCATTCGCTACCTCAGTACAGATTGGTTTTTCCATTTACCGGGACTTTCTAATTGGGTCAAAGAAACTGGCCAAGTGCGGGCGACCAAAGACAATGCACAAAAACTGCTCGATGTTGAGGAGTTAGTGGGCATTTATCCGGAAGGCATAAGGGGCGTTGGCAAACCCTTTAATGAGCGTTATCGCGTTCTTGATTTCCATCCAGGGTTTGTTCAACTGGCAATAGCTACTCAGAGTCCGTTGATTCCTGTTGCCACCGTTGGTGGTGACGAGATTTTTCCTGAATTTGTCAATTTGCATAAAGTAGCGCGTTTCTTGCAGATGCCTTTCTTCCCTGTAACACTGGGTTTCCCCTGGCTTCCTGCGCCGCTTATGTTTATGCCTCTACCTGTGCGTTGGATGATCAATATTCATAAACCTATCAACCTTGGTTATCCGGCTGAAAAAGCCAATGATCGTAAACTCGTAATGAAGCTTACTCGAGAAGTTCAATACGAGATTCAGCGCGATCTCAATAAGCTACTAAGAGAGCGTCGCTCAACCTTAACTGGTTGGGACGAAGCTGAACTGGATGGTGAATTGCCCTAATCGTAATTTAGCAACTTCTTTTGTTTGTATTTCAGTCGAGGATTTTATTGTGAGCCAGTTTCTATCAAACTACCGCGATTTTCTTAAACAAGCTACCAAGAGCGATAAGTATCACGGATTTGACGTGAGAGCCCTTGTCAGAGTGGAGCCGATGTTGAGCTTCCTCTTTCACGATTGGTGGCGGGTAGAGTTCAACGGTTTGGAGAAGTTGCCCAAAGAAGGTTCAGCTCTAATTGTCGGCAATTCTGGGAGCTTCTTGCCCTGGCCAGCAACGATGTTGCTCTATGCTTTGATGTCATCTCGTGTCAACCCCCGCCGCGTTCATATCGTTGCTGATATGGATTGGATTAAAGACGAGAGGCTTTTTGCGTCGTTCTTAGAACTAGGCTTCGTGCCATTTTCTTCAGCTAATATGAAACGACTCTTTGCCAAGGGCGAACTTGTTGCCATTTTTCCTGAAGGAGCCGCCGGTCTAGCTCGCCCTTTCTCGGCACGCGAGCGTTTGATTGAGTTTGACTGGGTCAAGCTTTTGCCAGCTGTTGAAGAAGGTGTACCGATTTTCCCAATCGCTACCCTTGGGTGCGATGAGGCAATCCCAGTGCTGACTAACTTGGATTCAATCGCGAAGATGCTCAATCTTCCTTCGTTCCCGATTACTCCATTCTTCCCCTGGTTGCCATTTCCCTTCAATCTGGCCTCACTTCCAACTAAGTGGAATATGAGTATTCTTAAGCCCCTTTCCTACGAGAAGGCTGAGGACAGAGATTTGATCGAAGAAACTTCGATGAAGCAGTCGCAATTTGCCGAAGGAGAGATTCAAGCTGAGTTGAATCGGCTGTTGCGTCAGAGATGGCGTGCTAAATAAGGCGTAGAAGTCAGGCCGACATCGCTATAGCTGGGATCCGAATTAGTAGACCGACATCGGTTCAGCTGGGATCCGCATTAGTCAGACCGACATCGGTTAAGCTGGGATCCGAATTAGTCAGACCGACATCGATTCAGCTGGGATCCGAATTAGTCAGACTGACGTCGGTACAGCTGGGATCCGAATTAGTCAGACTGACATCGGTACCGCTGGGATCCGAATTAGTCAGACCGACATCGGTTCAGCTGGGATCCGCATTAGTCAGGCCGACATCGGTACAGCTGCGATCCGAATTAGTAGACCGACATCGGCCAATAGTTAGATTTCTAATTGAGGCAATACGATCGGTACAGCTGGGATTCGAATTAGTCAGACCGACATCGGTTCAGCTCGTGTCCGAATTAGTCAGACCGACATCGCTCCAGCAAATGTAAGCAATATTCTGAATTGAACTAATTCCTAAGTCATGACGTTTATACATATGGGCTTGGAGGTTTTGCTATGACAAATATAGGACTTGACTCAGAATTTGAGGAAGTTTGGAGCGCGTTTCAGCGAGACATAAAAAGTGACGAAGACGCGGCCGATGCACTGTATCAATCGCTGATTGAGTCTAGTCAAACAATTTGTGGTTGTTCTATTTTGCATTTCAGCCATAAGCGAGGCGCGCGCTTTTATACGTGCCGCTCTTGCAGATCGGACTATTGGTTCACTTCCGGCACTGCTTTGGATGGTGTTGTACGCCTTCGAGCCTGGCTAGCCGCAATCTTTTTCAAAGATCACGGTTTTGCTATTAGTGCAGCACGTTTGTCAAGGCTTGTAGATGTTGCTCCAAGCACGGCCCAAAATATCCACAAAACGTTGGCGTTGGTTATTTGCGATGAAATGCCTGAGGCTGAGACTGTGTCAGCTAGTTGGTTCAGTCAGATAATCTTCAAAAGAAGTCGGCAGACACCGGCTCAATGTCATCCTCGAGCAGAGTTGCTAGATCAAGATGCTGCGCATGCTCCGGAGGTTTTTTCGGAGCACTCATTGGGTCATTCAGAATCTATGCCGTTTGAATTCAATTACAGTGCGACTGCGCGCGATTTTGACCTGGCACCGGCAAGGCTCAAATTAGCTGTTTCGCAGTTTGTTGGACTTATTTCTAGAGAGTTTCATGGTATCAGTAAAAAGTGTTTGCAGCTTTATCTGGCTTCCTTTTGGTGTAGCTCGGATCGAGTCCGTTGGGCACCAGGAGTTCTGCTCCAGGCTTGTCTGAGGCATGCTCCAATTCGCTACGAGCAGATTCTAAACTTCGTTTCTCCGTCTAGAGTGATGATGATGTTGCCGCCGTCCTAGGATGCTTAATACTGACTTTCCCTAACGAATCAGTAGTTCTATCGAATTTCGTGGTTCGAAATTACCTTATCAATGCAGAGCTAGTTGTCTAATTTGCTCTGTCAGTTGGTAGTACTTTTAGCTAACGGAAAGTGCCTTCAGGTAACGAGCAGACGGAGCGACTAAGGGTATGATTCTGATTAATACGAGGCCATTACATCTTAACTTAAGACTGTTACATCGGTTCGCAGCAAAACTTTTGCTCACTGTAATGCTTGTGGTTGGCGGCGCTCAAGCTGGCTTCGCCTACTATCAAGATTACTTGCCGGAAAAAATGCTGTCAGCCAAACCAATTGCTCAGAAAGTTATTGCCCTAGATTTCGATCACGATTGGAAGGCTGAAGTACTTCCTGGTATCGTGGCGGTCAATTGTGAGGGGCAATTCAGTGTTAGCGGCTGCGATAGCCAAGGTAGCCCTTGGAGGATTTCTGAATCAGAGGCCCGAGATTTTGGAGGCTCTTGTTATGTTGCAGACGTTGATGGTAACGGGAAGTTAGATATTTTGCTTCATTTTCCCAATGCCTCATGTGGATATCCTTTTTCTAGTCTAGTTGTTCTCTTTATTGACCAGAAAGGCATCCCACATAGAGAAGAAGTCGTCAGTCGCTTCTCTGCGGGTAAGACTGGTGTTGCTGATATTGTAAGAGGTCCCAGCGGCAAGGGGAACTTGATAATACAGCAAGATGTCGCTTTCGGTACTTTCGATAATCGTAATTGTGGCTATTGGCGCTGGTCCGCATTGTTTGCTGAGAAATGTAAGCTAGTAGAGGTTAAATCAGCATTTGATACAAAGTTGCCTTGTTTCGTCTTCTTTACGAACAAACCAAATCATCTTATCTCTAAGCATTGTGCGGCCTTAGAGTGCCAGTTTCGAAAGCATCAGGAGCTTCACACTCAATAGTCGCGCCACCTTATTCGGTGGCGTAAGCCTGGCAGTTTTTCCCTTTCTTAAAAGTCTATTCTGTTTTTCTTACAGCGTTATTGATTCTAGTTGCTTGGGCATGTTATTAGGAGTAACTCTAAAATGGTGTCATCCTAAAAACCCTGCCAGGGCTCAGCCTCGGTGGGGTTTTTCGCGCTCGCTACTTTCTCCTTCTATACAAAGAGAAACAGCCTCTAAATGAGGCTGTTTCTTGGTTGGTTTTTTAATATGCACCAGCATATGTGAATGTGTTTATCGTCAGTTGTGAATGGGTTAGGCCGTCCTAAGTTGAGATACTTCTCTAAGAATGCGGAACAATGTCACCTGTGCCCGGTGCGCTACATATGGATTTTCATCTTCCGCCAAGACTCTCAGCACCGCTATTGGTATCGTGTAGCTTTCGGCAATTCGATGACGCACATCGGGATTTGGATCCCTTGCTAGCTTCCAGATGGTTTTGATTGATGTGTTGATGTTCTCACCAACTGCGGCGCGAACTTGAGCATCCTCATGTGTAGCCAGTCGCGCCAAGGTTGTGCTGTGAGTTCTCGGATTTTCGGCAATACGTTCGAGCAATTGGAGATTCGCATTGCGTGTGAGGTGTTCCAGCACTGGTGGTGGCGTGTTTGGGTTGATGGCCAGTAACCAACGAATCTTCGCTGCTTCTAGGGCTGCCTGAGTATTTAACTGTCTTTCGCCAGTCTTTTTCTTCGTTTTCGACACGCCTTGTTCCGGTTGATAATCGCTTTCGCGGTTGCACAGTAGCACTTTGAGCGCCTCCTTGATCTGCTTATCTGGTTGGTCCCAATGAAAGGAGTAGAGAAATGAAAGGTCGTACTCTTCATTAGACTTGCTCTCGCCTTGCTTGACCGTTTTGAATAGATCGGAGAGAGCGGCGCCAGCGAGCTGGCTGGTAAGGTTTGGAAGCGATTTAATTCCCTGGACATCAGGGTGCTTTTTCTTCATCCTGATTAAGTTCCTGTAGTAGCACGGGAGAGGTGCCTACCTCTATTATTCACGGCACAACACTCTTGCGTTTGCAGGATTCCCTATATATCAGTATAGGTTTTGCTAGGTTTTCCCTAAATTTACCGAAAAAGCGGACCCGGCAGTGCCATTGGTCCGCTTCATGAGCCTTCATGAGCCTTTTGATAGCTGTTGTTTCCTAATTTTGTTAACAGACTTTGGCGATGCGAGTCAGTGTTTGAATGAAGCGCCTGAAGCCGCGATGCGCTGCTCCGTGGGCCGTGCTTGTGATAGAAATGACGTTTGTTTCAGAAGTTCTGCGTCCTCGTCGAATCAGGCCGAGAGTGTGTTGTGCTCGACAGGAGATATATGGATTGTCGTCTTCGCTTAATACAGTCAGCACCGCGATTGGCAGGTTGGCATTTTCGGCCATAGTAAAACGCAAGTCGGCATCGTTGTCTCGAGCCATTTCTAGAAGGGTGCAGAGTGAAGTGCTGCGGTTTTCGGCCACAGCCAATTTAATTTCTAGATTAGAACTCTTGCTTAAAATGGCTAGTGTCGCAACGGGAGTGAGATTGTTGGAGGCAATATACTCTTCGCTGATTTGCCTTTTGTAGATAGATTTTTCGTTAGTGGTAATGAGACATGAATTCATTGTGAGATCCTCACTTAGTGCTGAGAGTTTTAAGGGGATGATTTGCAATAGGTGGTAGTGCCACGCACTTCTTTGATTGCCACAAACTATCTATACGCGCAGGCCGATTTTTCGACAAAATTCGTCAACGCTCAATTTGACTATTTTTTTGCTGCTAATTATTTACTTTCGATTTTCAGGAGGATCGACTTGAAGTGAGTGTCAGTCTGTCTATCCCAGATATCTACATATACCTGGCTGGGTGCTGTAGCTCCGCTTTCAATTGCAAACCAAAGGTTTTTTAGTTGCTCTCTATTATTGATTGTGCCAAATGTTTGCAGCGGATTGCCATCTTGGTCTTTGACATAAACCCAGGCGCGTGAAGAGTTGAGATGCTCTGCTAGCGGTTTTAGGTATGTTGCTGGTTGGAAAAGGCTATTGTCAAATGCTTTATAATTTTCAACTGAAATCAGATAGCGCGTCATCGTATCGCCTTCGAGATTAATTGGCGTGGGCTTTGCCAGGCTTACTTGCGGAACTAGTTTTGCTATGTTTAGTTCAGGTGGGGCGACCGAGTCGGCGCTACTACCTGAATCGCCTGCTAGCGCTGAGTTTGCGAGTAAGTGAGGCAGCGCAAGTGTCGTGGAAATTAGTGCGGCAATTCCTAAAATTCTTACTCTAGAGCCTTTATTCACGAAGGTTTCCTTTTTATATTCTGGGGTTTACAGAGGATAATTATTGGTAAACCCGTCTAGGCAAGAGGCTCTCTTAGATCTACTGTTGAGATATAGATACAAGCAAAAGCTATGTTGGCCCACATCGCGCTCATTTCCCGAATCTTTTCCCGAATCATTTCTCGCATCATTATAGGTGGTGTTTTGGGTGAGATTCAAATTGTTTAGGCAGTGTTAGAGCTGCGAGCTGTTACTGGTCCGACTCTTTGGGCATTTATTAGGAAGTCTTGGGCATCCCGTTGTAACCACTCCGATGAGGCCCAGATGTCCCCAAACGATAGTTCAGCATCCAACTGTGACAAAGAGCTAAAAGGACGGCAGTGGATGGCCGTTAACGACCCAGATACACCAACTCAAGATCTCGAAATAATTGTCAGTACTGGTTGCCGCGGCTTGGTCCGGCGTGCGGCAGAGCACCCTCGTGTGTCAGTTGAGCTCTTGACTGTACTTTCTGCTCATGCCGACCCGGAGATTCGAGCTGCTGTCGTGGACAATCATCAGACATCAACTGATTTGCACTGGAAGTTGGCGCAAGACAGTTGCGATGATGTGCGTTACGCCGTGGCCGAGAGCTACATAGTCAATATGGAAGTTTTGAGTTCGCTGCTTGAAGATTCAAATCCTTATATCTGCCACCGAGCCCGCGCCACTTTGCAAAAGCGCAATGTTCAATTCTGCCTTTCAACAGACTTTGCCGAGGATTGTTCGGGTAGTGAGAGCGATAGCCATTTGGGTAGTCAAGCTAGCGCTTGAGCCAGTCAGAAGTTCAGTCAGAAGTCTATAATGGTAGCTGCTAGCTTGGGCGCTCAACGGTTTGAGTGCTTAATGATTGGGCATGAGAAGTCTAGCGGGTACCGCTGTATTGGTGAGTGGCTGGAGTTATGGCCGAACCTGAATCTGGTAAGCAATCACTAAGTTTTAGTTTTGATTCTTTAGCTGACGAACTGGAAGGCAAAGAGGCTTCTGGTGGTGCGGTTAAGAATCTAGCCGACAATTTGTTTGATGTTGTTTACGGCAATCATTCTGCTTCTGTGCAAAGTGAGGGGCAATCCGACTTTTCTTTGTTTGGTCGCCGGCTGGCTCAAGATGTTCGGGTCGACTTTGGTGATGGTGCCGGAAAAATTCATCACCTCAACGGTGATTTAACAGTTTTTGGGGCCGATAGCTCGTTTACGCAAACGACTGACCAGGGTGGATTTTTTAGAGTTGGTCCCAACGAGGACAGTCAGGTGATTTTCCATTTTCGCCTTGATGGTGAAATTGACATAATTGGTCCAGATTTTGATGATACCTTGCACCTAAGCTCGATCGATCAGGCTACGAAAACATGGCGCAATCAGGCTGGAACCATAGAAATAGCTCTTGATTTAAGCACGGGTAAGACTAAGGTTGCAGTTACCCAAGCCTTATTGCCCTGAAGACTTTGGTCGGTGACGTGGCAACTAGATCTGGCCGCTGGTCTCGGCTTGAAATGATCCAATAGCGCCATCTTCCACTTCGTAGTAAATACTAATTGGATTACAACAGACCTCGCAATCTTCAACATAAGTTTGTCCACCACCTGTGAGATCAAGCAACATGGATATCTTCTCCCAACAGTATGGACAGGTAAAAAAATGCTCTTCAAGCATGTCTAACTAAGGGTTCAAGTGAAGGAAGCATTTTTTACTTACAGGCGTACGCAGCCTTGTGCACTCTTTTTCTGTGCAGTCTTCTGGTCCAGATTCTGGGCCAAGGGCACGCCAGAGCAATTGTCTATGTTTAGTGATTTGTTGTCGTGATGTTTCGGCAATTGAAGAGGCTGCTTCACTTTTGAGAAATGCAGCAAGTGTCTTTTGACCGCGAGCAATGATAAAGACGCCGTCTCCGCGCTTGCCTGAAGCATACGAGAGATAGAGATATGGATTAATCTGTTCGATTTTCTTTTCAAATAGCTCGAAGTTCTGATCGCTTGTGGGCTGGCCGTAGTGGTCTTTAAAGCCCAACAAAAGCGGCTCAAGCTCGCTCCTGTTTTTTTGCTTGTCGACTATCATTAGGGCGTAATCGGCACCGTCATGAATGTTTGGCAGTTTGCTCAGCTGGGGGCTAAGGCAAGCATTGCCGCAAACCATCCAGCCAGGAAGCGAACCATACATGTAACTGGCGTTATCACCGTCATATTGAGTCATTAGTAGGCAAAATTCAGCAGGCAGTTCAATCGACTCAAGCACATTTATGGCAGCTAATTCGGGAGAAAACACCCAGTGGTGCTTGTGGCTGTCGCCTTCTTCTAAATGCAATTCGAATTGCCAATCTTTGAGAGTAAGCCAGTCGTCTATTGAAGGTAAGCTCATGAGCCCTCGAGGCAAGAGTTGTGTATTGACATTCATGCAGTTAATTTTCAGAACCGAGTAACTAGAACTCAGTTTCTAGAGCTCAGTTTCTAGAACTAAACTTCTGGCGAGACCGTCTAAACTAGCCAATGCTAGAAGGATGCTCTGGCTGATAGCCTTCAGCAGTCTCTTTGCCGTGAGTGGTAACGTAAAGTAGATCTTGGTCGTATGGAGTGGCTCCGAGCAAAGTCTGCTCTACAAGCCAGCCTAAGGCTTTGTCAACTGCGTGTTTTACATCGTGTTGAAAATCTGGATGATAGTGTGATGCCAGATGCTCTGCTACGTCTTGTCTCTTGTTTGGTTCGTTTGTCAGGTGCAAAACATGCAAGATATGATGGCCGAGGGTTTCGGGCTTGAGAGCAATCACTTTTTCAGGATCTGGATAAGATTTCGTGAGAGATTCTTGGAGCGATTTTTTTAGGTTTTTTTTGTCTGAATCCATGATTATTGCCTCCTGAGCTAGTCTGCTTTTACCATTTTAGTTGGGGTTATGCCCAGTAAAGCCAGTTTGCGCTTAAGCTCGGGCATTGCTTGGTGGGCTGCTTCTATTCCACTAGCCAAGCCGCGGTTACCGTCTTTACTGTTGCGCGAAATAAGTGAAATGCCGTCAGTATTGGGGTGAATTGTTATGTCGGCTGTTTCATTGGCTTTTTTATCAATGTTATAGAGCTGAATTTTTAGAGCTTGTTTGCTGACGGAACCAGCTTTCCTGAAGGTTTTTAGTGGTACTTCACGTAAATGTTCGTCAATGTTGACGGCGATGATGAAATCAGCACCCATTTCTCTTACGTGATTGACGGGCAAGTTGTTGATCAGGCCACCATCACAGTAAAGATGATCGCCAATTTCTACAGGCTTTCTCAAGCCAGGAACTGCTGTGCTGGCCTGTAGTGCTGTACCTAGATCACCGGATGTGAGGCGATGACTGTTACCATCGACTAGGTCGGTTACTACCGCGGCAAAAGGAATAGATAGTTTGCTGATCTCGGTGTTTTCGCCAGCTAATTTATTGGCATAGTTGCGGAATTTGACGCCTCTGTATAGGCCATCGTATGGGTGGTAGCCAACCAGTCGAGGCATAAACATAATTGGCGCCACCGCTATTCTCAGGCCTATACCAACGGTCATAAAGTTCTTCATCAATTCAGAATCGTCAAATTTGACAGCGAGATCGTCGATTGAATAACCGGCTGCGTATAGGCCGCCGACCACAGAACCAATACTGGTTCCGGCAATCATATCGATAGGAATGCCTTCTTCCAGCAACACTTTCATGACGCCT
>CALROJ020000038.1:0-63588 GCA_943369735.1 bacterium Ga0077546 | reverse complement strand
CGATAAGCCCTTCGCGTATCATCGACTGGGCGTCGACCACCGCTGCCAGCATGTCGTCTTTGAGATAGCCAGACATAACCAGCACTCTGCCCAAGGGCAGGCCAGTCTCGTGGCTTACTTTGAGAGCTTCGGCGAGCTCGCGTTTACCTAATAGGCCAAGTCCGCCAATCAGCTCGCCTAAGCGTAATCCTGCAGAAGCCGGTACCTGTTTGGTTGCGCGGCTGTTTTGCATAAGAATCTCCAGAGTTTTTAGAGTGATTCCAGTGCTAGTGTTATTTTAGGTTATGCCCCAAGCAAATTGAGTTTGCGTGTTTTGCTTCTTAATTTCTTTGGCTTTGGCCGATGGTGGTCGCTATTCCAAACTACAGTGGCGTTTGGAATTTTGAAGAAATTGTGGGCAGAGTAGACGTCTTTGCCCCAAGTGCGAACGGTTTTGACTGGAATGCCCACGGCGTTTAGGGCGGCGCCAACCAAGCCATTGCAATAGCCGTTTGGATTAACAAATGTGTGATCGTAGGCGTTGCCGAGGTGTTTTTTGACTGAAGCAATCACTGTGTGTCTTTGCTTCTTGTCTCTGTAAGGCGGTCTAATAATTGCCAAGCGGGTGCTTGACCATTTTTTGAAAATACCGAAGTCAGTTTGGACGGCAACGCCATCCATGGTCAAAAGTTTCTTTTCATCGTCCACAAGGGCTGTGTGAACCCATGAAGAGCCTAGGGTGGAAGTGCAAAGTGCTATCCACTGCCAGCTGTGTAAGTTGGCCTCAACGATAATATCGCCGGGCTCAACCAGGTCTTGCAGCATGTTGAGCTCGTCGTCGTTGGTGTCGAAAGGCAGGGGCCAAGGCCAAAGTTGAGTCGTGAACAGCTTTGTCCGCACTGATGGAACCAGTGCGATAGTTGCAATTGAGAGTGGGATGACTGATGCCACTAGTAAAAAGGTTCGTAGACGCACTAACGTGGCTCCTTAAGCCGTTGACAAGCTATAAGCTACTATCACTATATTTCTTATGCCTGACAAATACAAGCTGGCGCTGTATTATCAGTAGCTTGTCAACCGCTTCGAGTGCGCGAAAAGCCTTGTGGGGTTTGGTTTTAGGTGTTTAAGTAGCGAGTTTAAGATTTTGGTAAAGGCCACGTTGCCGGGAGATTCAGGGGTTTAGGTGTTCAAGGGTTCAGGTGTTTCGGTGTTTACCTCTAGTCAAAAGCGCGTACATTTGGGAGAGGGCATGGGGTGACTAGAGGTGAGTAGTGATTGGTCGTTACATTCGTCTGGGATTTATGGCGGTGGCTCTAACCTCAATGTTCCAGCTTGAGATACCAGCGGGGATTGCTAGCGGTATGCAAGCAAGCAAATACTTGAGCCTTGAAGCAGAAGTTAGCAGCAAGGAATTGCGTCTTGGTGATGTTCTCAATACTAAGTTGACGATTAGAAATCGCAGTGCAAGCACTGTGAGCTTTACTTATATGAAACCGTGGATTATCCAGCCTGTGATTTTGAAAGATAGTCAACGCGTTGTTCTGTCTATCTCGCAGTTCAATCAGATTGTTGTGCCGGAACAACAAACACTCAAGCCTGGTGAAGTGTTCACCTGTGAGGCTATGAAGGTTGTTGTCTATGATGGCAATCTGGATTATAAAACGCCTAACAACAAACCTGTCGCCTTCTGGTTAGCCACGCCCGGTCGGTATAAAGTTAGATGTTCTGTGGATCTTGCCAGCAATGATCTGAAAAATCTGTCTGGGGTTGTGACAGCTAAGGATGTTTTGATTGAGGTAAAGGCTCCGCCGCAGTGAAGCTTTGCAAAAGTAAGAGGAAGGCACCCTGGACGTGACCAGAGTGCCTTGTGTAGTGAAACATTGAACGGTTCGGACTAAAACATTGAACAGTTTGAACTAAAACATAGGACAAAACAGATTTGGTATCGATGTCACCACATCGAACTGAACGTCGAACTAAGTACGCGAACTAAGTACATGAACTAAATACATCGGACTATGTACACGAACTAAAAACATGAACTAAGTACATCGGACACGAACACGAACACGAACACGAACTAAATACATGAACTAAATACATCGGACTATGTACACGAACTAAATACATGAACTAAGTACATCGGACACGAACTAAGTACACGGACAGTGAACTTCGAGCTCGAAATCGAACACGTACAGGAACATGAACACGAACATGAAGGAGGACATGAACATCAAAATGAACTGAACAATTACAAGGACAGTACTTCGAACTCGAAAAGTACATCGGACTTGAACAGTACATCGAACTTGGACAGAACATCGAACTCGGACCAGAACAGTACATTGAACACAATGAACAGTGGTGACATCGATACTTAATTTGTAGCAGATGTTTTCAGTGTTCGCAACAGTTTTTTTGAAACAGAAAGTAAATTCTTGAAATTTCGATACCAATTACTCTGAGAACAACTACTCGTTGATTATCAGTTTGCGCCTAATTGCTTCTCTGCCCAGGCTAACCAGCTTGAGCTGGCCAAGAATGAACCACATGGCCAAAAGGATATGAAACTCACTTCTCCTGCTAGCAATACCGATGAATTCGCTGACGCCTCCGAGTGTGTCCCCGGATGAGATTCTGAGCCGCGCGTGGCATGTCTCTAACCAATTTGTATCAGGCTCAAGCTCTATGGCCTGGTCTAGATCTGCTATTGCTGCTTTATAATTGTGCGCTTTGGATTCTTGCTGGGCCCGGATGACATAGGCCCAAGCCCAGTCTGGTTCGTACTTAATGCATTTGTTAAGATCGGCCATGGCTGCGTCTTTGTCGCCCCGGTCTAAGTCAGCAAAAGCCATCATGTAATAGGGGCGTGACCACTCAGGGCTGAGTTTGTTAGCTTCCTTGTACTCAGCGGCGGCCATGTCTGCAAATCCAAGCCGACCAAGGGCAAGACCCATGTTGTGATGCATGCGGGCATTGTCTGGAAAGAGCTGCAGCGCCGTATCAAAATCTGCTGATGAGATACCTTCAGAGATATTCTCAGAGCCAAGGAAAAGACTTGCTTCAGTAAGCCTTAGATTGGAAAAGTAGAGATCGCTTTTGTATTGAATAGACTTTCTGAAATCAGCTTGGGCCCCTTCTTTGTCTCCAAGGCTGAATTTGATTTCGCCGCGCAGAGCTAGAGCATATGGGTTGTTCGGCTCGGCTTTTAAAACACGATTGTAGTCAGCTAGTAGCTGCTCAAGATTGCTCTTGACCAGAAAATTGTCAGTCTCGGGGGCGTAAATTCTAGCAAAGGTAGGATTGAGTTCAGTGGCGCGTGTGTAGTCGTCGATGGCGCCGATGAAGTTGTGGGCAGCGACCTTTTTGTCGCCGCATTGGGCGTAGAATCTCGCTGCGTGCGGCATGACTTTTGCTGATTCTTCAGTGGTAGCGTTGCAGTCAAATGTGCAGTTTTGGTGCATCTTGCATGGCGTGCCGGTGATAATTGAAAATTCAGGCTGAATGCCAGGGCATGCTTGGGCAGGAGAGGCATTTGTCGTGGTCAGAGTGGTTACTGTTAACAGCGTGAGCAGTGAAAGGGTCGTAGCGCGTTGCAATTTCATCTTGTGCTCCTAGGGCTGTTCATTGAATGTACCCAGAATTGCTTTGGCTCAAGGTTAAGTTTGGGGTTGTGGTTTTCTCGTTGTTGATATTGTTGTTGCTGTTTGCGCGGTTCAAAAAGGGAAGATTTTTTCGAAGAAATCTTCCCTTTTTGGCAACGGTTAGTCGCAATGAGTTTCACGTAATGCGGCTTCAAAAAATGTCCAACTTTCTTGAGAAAATCGGACATTTTTAAAAACGAGTTATGGTGTCTAGAATCGTATTGAGTTTTGCCCTCTCAGTGTCTGCTTTGTAGCCGAGAACACCTAAATATCGTTGAATGAACTCCCTCAGTTTTATAGTGTCGTGTTCGCCGGTGGGTGTTATGGTGACGAGCTGTCCTTCGCCATTGCATGTTAGGGCGAACACCATGCCGTCGGCGCCGAACACCTGCCAGGTTTCTAGGTCGTATGATTCGATGTAACTTTGCGCGGCTGCGACTGTGGGAAATATGTTGACGTCGCCGGAGTCGAGTTCAACTCCGAGCAGGGGTAGTTTGATTTCGGGAAATGGCTCTGTCATTTTTTTTCTTTCGTTTCGAGCGCCTTGAGTTTGGCTTCGAGTTCCGCAATGCGGTCCTGCAGCTGCTCAATTACGGGAGCGACCTCCTTTTGCGAGAACCGCTGGTGAATGTGTTGCGGGCAGTTCACGTCCCATGCTTCGATCTCAAACAAGATGGCCCGTTCAGCCTTGCCGGGATACGAAGGATCATGCAGTCGGTAGAGCAGCGCCGGGTCGTCTTCCACCACACTGGCGTTGCCCCACAGCTTGATGCGGCGGCTGAGGGTGTAGTCCATCAGGAAGATGAACGCCTTCGGGTTATCGGATAGATTGCCCAGCGTGATGTATTGACGATTGCCGCCGAAGTCGGCAAAGCCCAAGGTTTTCTCATCCACCACCTTGAGGAAGCCCGGCGAACCACCCCGATATTGAATGTAGGGTTGCCCCTCGGCGTTTGCTGTTCCGAGATAGAACATATCCAGTTCAGCGAGGAACGCTTCCAATTCCGGGGTGACGGTCGTCTCCCAGCTCCCGCCAGATTCCATTCGGGCATAGCTTGACCGAGAGCCTTTCTTCGTTTGAATGTCCTTCACCGTGTTAGTGAAGGCCACGTCGCTGGAAAACGATCGCATGGCAGGAGTCCTCCGAACTTGCAGGTGTCGCGAAAACAGGTCACGGTTCGCTCAATGGACCATTTCCTTGGTGTTGAGCGATTTGCGGATTGACGGAATTGAGGCGTAGCATGGTCTTCTCCAAAGTTTCATGGGAACACTTGGCTGCGCCAACTACTTGATCAGTTGCTTGCCGAGGAACTCTTGGATCAAAGTGGTGATTACCACTCCGTCTTCTTCGAGGGCAAAATGGCCCGTATCGAGCAGGTGGAATTCCAAGTTCTTCAGGTCACGCTTGTAGGGGAACGCCCCAGCAGCAGGAAAGATTGGGTCGTTCTTGCCCCAGACAATAAGCGTCGGCGGTTGGTGCTTGCGAAGGTATTCTTGCCACTGCGGATACAGGGGCGGGTTGCTGCCATAGCTGAAGAACAACGCCAGTTGAATCTCTTGGTTGCCGGGACGATCCAAAAGCGGTTGAACGTGTCCCCATGTGTCAGGGCTGATCGTTTCTATATTGCGAACGCCAGCAGTGTACTGCCACTTGGTTGCATCGATAGTCAACAGCGAACGCAGTCCGTCGCCATTGTCCGTGTTCCGATCTTTCCAGTACGCCTTGATTGGCTTCCAGAATTCGTTGTCGATGCCTTCATCGTAGGCGTTGCCGTTCTGCACGATCAGCGATTGAACCCGCTCCGGGTGCTTCAATGCGAGTCGGAACCCCACCGGCGCACCATAGTCCATCAGATAGATTGAATACTTCTTGAGTCCAACCTCTTCGGTGAACTTGTCAATTATGTTCGCCAAGTTGTCGAAGGTATAGTCGAACTCCTTGATGGATGGGGCCGAACTGTTGCCGAAGCCGGGGTAGTCCGGAGCCACGACGTGATACTTGTCGGCCAAAGCAGGGATCAAATTTCGAAACATGTGCGAGGAAGTCGGGAAACCGTGCAGAAGCAACACTGTGGGGGCATCTTTGGGACCGGCCTCTCGGTAGAAAATGTCTAGGCCGTCGATCTTCACTGTACGGTGCAAGACCTGTGTGATCGGCAGTGCAACTGTGGTGTTTCTCAGCGTGGTCATGATTGATTCTCCTTGGTTAGGTGATTTTTGACGGATTATACAGGTAGGTCTGTTTATTCTTTTGCAAAAAAAAGAGAGTGGACTCGATTACTTCCTCTTGGCCTTTGCCACCAATGCTAATGCCGCCTCTCTCGCCACATCAGCGGACTCCGACGACTGTGCCATCACTGCGGTGACAATCGCTCCTTCAACCAGCAAAGAAATCGCCGGGGCCATGGTTTTAGCCGACTTCATTCCCGCCGATTCCTCGATGATTGTTTGGAGCATCTGGTGAAATCGCTCTTTGTGCAACGCCGAGAACTTCGAGGCCGGGTGCTTTGCGTCCGCCAGTTCCACACGGGCGTTGATGAACATGCAACCTCGGAAACCGGGACTCTCGAACCAATCCTTTAGCGCTGCGAAGAACGCTTCCAGGCGGTCCGTTCCTTTGGAAACGTGGTGACTAATCCAATTCTCGAACATGCTGTCAAATTTCTCCTCCCGATATTGAAGCACCGCAAGGATTAGGTCGTCCTTCGAGGGAAAGTGGTTGTACAGGGACATCTTCGCCACTTCCGCATCGGCAATGATCCGGTCGATGCCGACAGCCCGCACCCCCTCGGCGTAAAACAGCCGTTCGGCTGTCTCCACGATTCGCTTACGGGCGTCGGATTTGTTTGCTCGTGCCTTGCTCATGTCTCAAATATACAGACCTGTCTACATAGTGTCAAGTGCCAGTAGAAAATAATTTATGACTGAGCCGTCACCTTATCTGGATTTGTGTAGCACCTAACGAGGGCCCGGTAGCGGACCTCTGCCCAGAGAATAGTTCAATTCGGTTTACACAACGAAGTCTGTTCTGGCTCTGGCGATAGTATCGAACAAAAGTGTGCTGGTTAGTCGGATTGCCTTTCCGGTGGAACCCTCTGAAATTGTCGCTAGCATACTGGCTGCCTCTGCCTGAATGCACCACTTCTGGTGCTTCTCGCTTTTGTCTGAACAGCGCCATTCGGAATGCGTTCACAGCGATATCAGCTGCCATGCGTGATGGCATTGACCATCCGAAGCTTCTTCAAGATCCGCGGTGAACCATAGTTGCCGCGAGAGCTTGCATGAATCTTCTGAATCTCAGCCAGCTTAGTTGCTGTTTCTTTGAACTCTTGTGTATATGTTGTTTTCTTAGTCATCAATCCCTCCGCACCCATTGATTTAATCTTCCCTCGCCATTTTCAATGTCGAGAAATTTTAGGGTGCGGATAGAACAGTGCATCGATGATGCTAATGGCATCGATGTTACTGATGGCGTCAGTTTTACCAATGGAGTCTACAATGGCAAACCCTACAAATCACGGTGCTGAAAAATCCCCTTTCGAGTCAGTTCGCGAGCGCCTGGGCGAAGAGATGATGGCTAATATTTCTCCCATGCCTGTTAGTAAGAGAGAGTTCAGCGAAGAGCTCAAGCTCTGGAACAGCATTTTCCAATCTTCCCCCTCAAATGATCAGCAAATGCCTGCTTTGACTTTGTCCAAAGACACTGACAGCGCCTGGCGTGCTTACGAGAACTCGGCAGCTGGGCGCAGAAGACGCGAAGAGATAAGCCGCTCAATGGCGAGCTGAGAACAGCAATCTAAGCCCAGCGAAGAGCCAGTGAGCCAAGCAAATTTCTGCTACAGCTAATGCTACTGCTGCACTAAATCAATTACTAGATTGATAGCCACTTCATTGCTGATGGTTGCAGCTGCCAGTCCGCCGATGCTGTACTTTTTGCGTTCAACTTCAGTCGTGGCATTGGCCAGCAAATGTTTTTTGCCAGCGCCATCAACGCTTTCTTTCAGGGGGCCAGCCGCTAAGGTCACTGGTTGGGAGACACCGTGAAGGTTGAGTGTGCCTAAAATTTTGAAATTTCCGCCTTTGTCGACTTCGATTTTTGAAGAGTTAAATTCAGCGACTGGGAATGTAGTGGCGTCGAAGAAGTCTTTGGTTCTCAGATGGTCGTCGCGTTTTTCGTTTTTAGTATCAATGCTGGCTGTGTCGACTTTGGCTTTTACTGTGGCTTGTTCCAAGTTTTTGCCGTCGTAAGTGACGTCGCCTGATAGTTTTCCAAATTTGCCATCTACGGGCTGGCCCATGTTCTTGAGCTTGAAGTTCATGCTAGATGCTTCCGGATTGATTTTCCAAACTGGCTCAGCTGCTTGGGCTGATTGACTGAAGGCACTGTTAAGGCCAGTTAGGAGGCCAAGCATTACTATGGTGTTGCTGATTTTTGTTTTCATTTAGACTCTCTAATTGGATTTGACTTGGTGGGTGTAAAAGGGGGGATTTAACGGGGGCGGCATTAACTGGGTGGGTCTAGTCTGCGCGATTTTGTGGCTGTCGAAAATTCACGGGCGACATCTGTGCAGTATAGTCAATTATTATACTTAAATCTTAGATTGTGCCATATCTAGCTTCTTGGCCATTTCTAAGTCTTGCTTGGCCAAATTGGCATTGTTCAATTTCTCATAGGCTTTGGCCCGGCGCCAGTAGTTGCTGCTGCTTTTTGAGCTGTCCAGTTGGATAGCTTTTGTGTAGTCGGCCACAGCCAAGTCATACTTGCCGCTCAGCCTGTAGCAGTCGCCGCGGTCGCGGTAGGCTATGGCTGATTCAGGAGCAAGTTTAATCACTGTTGTGCCGTCTTCTATTGCTCCAGCCAGGTTCTTTTGGGCGCGTCTGGCCAGAGCTCGCACACCAAAGGCGTATTGCACGAAGTCGGTTTTAAGTGGGCCGTTTTTGCCGTGTTTTAGCTGATTCAAATAGATATTGCAGTATTTTTCTGCGCCTGACCAGTCGCGCAAGGCTTCGGCCGCCTCTATTTTTGTTTCTATGACCTTGGTGTCGTCGGGAACGATCAACAGCATCTTGTTTAACTCGCTGTCCAATTCTTTCATTTGCGACTTTGCTTTCAACCCGGTGCAGATGGCTGCATAGACGCGATAGTCGCCTTTATGGTCGGCCGCAATTTTGCTGATTGGGGGCGGGGCGGTAAATCTAGTTTGGTTCAGATTTTGACTGCGATCGCGGCTGCCCCTGCCGCGATCGTTGTGACGGCCAGAAAAGCCACCACCGCGATCTGGAAACGGTGCTTGTGGAAGGGCCTTGATTGCCGATAGGTCGCCATATGGTGGAGGTCCTTGTTTCGCAAGATTGGCGGCTGCAGCCGTTTCGGCCTTAAGATCTGGTGAATCTTTTACTAGTGTTTCAAGTTTTTTGTATGAGGCGAGAGCCTTAGCGTACCTTCCTAGGCGAAGATTGGCTCTAGCTTGAGCAAGAATTGCCGAAGCCGAATTAGGCTCTTTTGAAAGGGTTGTGTCTGCAATGCGGAGGGCCTCTTCTAATGCGTACAACTCAACCATGAGTAGTGCCCAAGTGCCGTCAGAGTTTAGCTGCGCCAATTGGTTCTTGCTGTTTCCATTTTGCATTAACTCTTTTAGTTTTTTCTCGTCTTTTTCGGCTAAGTCGTTTTTGTGCAAAGCGCGATAGGCTTTGGCACGATTGAAATAGCTTGTCTCATAATCTGGCTTCAACTCAATCGATTTTGTAAGCATTCGGATGGCAGTTTCATAGTGCTTCATCATCAATTCAAAGTAGGCATAGTGCGATTGTAGCCTAGCTTCTCTTGATGCTGGGTTGCTATCTATTTTGTTGACAGCGTTTTCTAGCGAGTCTGTAGTGCTTAGTGCATTGGCTTTTCTGAAGTACTCTAGAGCCTTTGACCAATTTCTATCATCTTCGTATAGGCGACTCAATAGTGAGGCTATTTGCTCGTTTTTAGGAAATAGTTCGGCCAGAGCTTGTGCCGTGCGCAACTCTTTTTTGGCAGCATTGGGGTCGTTCGCTTTTATAACTACGGTCTTTTTTGTTGATTCAACCACGATTGTGTGAGTGAATCCGTCTTGCCTGTGGGTGTATTTTTGGTGTTGAGCATCTAGCCCCGCTTTCATTGTATCTGCCATCTTTTGGGCTTCCTCTGGCGATGAAGCTGTCATTTCGCGCCGGTTTGCGCGGGGGATGTGCATTGCATTGCTTTGTTCGCTAGGGGTAAATCCGTGGGGGCGCACTTCATCGATGTCTTCGGCTGAGGCAAAGGCAGGGCCGGTAGCAAGAGAGCTGGCTAAGAACAGGGCTGTCAATTGGCGGAGGCTAGCAGGAGTCATGGTTCCTCTGAAGTGGTAACTGGATTCGCAATTCGGAATTTGGCGAAGGCCACTTTGAACTGAGAACTTTGAAGCAGTAATTTAAACGCGCCATTTTTCTTTTACCCAGTAATTTGCTCCCCGACATGAGAATTTAAAGTATTACAATACCTGGATGTTCGAGCCCCAGGAGAAGAGCGAAAAATGGCTGTGCCCAGAAAAAATGAAACACCCTCTAATGAAAACGAGGCTAAGCACTACGACACTATTGTCCTGGGTGGCGGTAAGGGTGGAAAGTCTTTGGCCCTTGCTCTGGCTGCGAAGGGTGTGAGTGTCGCGCTAATTGAAGAAAAGATGATTGGCGGCTCGTGCATCAATGTTGCTTGCATTCCCACAAAAACATTGGTTGCTTCGAGTAAGCTGGTGAACGCCGCTCGTTTGGCTGCTGAAGAGGGTTTTAGTTTCGTTTTGCCAGGGTCTGACGAAATCCAAGATGCAGGCAAAGACCGTGATGCCAATTTGAAAGCTGCTCTTGCGCGCAAGAGGGCGGTGGTTGAAGGAATGGTCAATTCCCACTGGAAGCTCTTTGACTACACAGATAATTTAGATTTTTTCTATGGTAAAGGTAAGTTTGTTTCTGCTAAGTCAATAGAAGTCGAATTGAATAGTGGTGGCAAGCGGCAAATTAGTGGCGATAAAATCTATATCAATACCGGCAGCCGGCCTTTGATTCCATCGTATGAAGGTCTTGAAGAATGTGGCTATTTGACCAGCACTTCTATCATGGAGCTGGAGAAGTTGCCTGAACATTTGGGCATCGTTGGCGGTGGCTATATTGCTCTAGAGTTCGCTCAGATTTTTCGGCGCTTAGGCAGTCGCGTTACTATTGTTGAGCGCGGAAATCACTTCTTGCCGAGAGAAGATGAAGAGATTGGTGCGTGCGTTAAGCAGATTTTGCTGGATGAAGGAATCGAGATTCTCTTTGACTCCCCAATTAAGTTGCTGAGGAAAAATGGCGAAAATACTGACATTGATCTTGGCGCTAAAGGAATTCTGTCGGTGAGCCACTTGTTGGTTGCTACTGGTCGTCTTCCTAATACTGAAAATCTTGGGTTAGAGACTGCTGGTGTGGCTTTAGATTCACGCAATTTCGTCAAGGTTGATAGCCAACTAGAAACAAGTGTTCCCGGCATCTTCGCCATTGGCGATTGCAAGGGTGGGCCGTTCTTCACCCATCTCTCTTGGGACGATTATCGTATCCTTCGTGACAATGCTTTGCATGGGGCGGGCCGCACAACTGACGGTCGAATCGTTCCCTATACACTTTTTACCGATCCGGAACTTGGCCGAGTGGGAATGACAGAGGCTGAAGCTAAGCAAGCTGGGCACAAGATACTGGTGGCCAAGATTGAAGCTAAGACTATTCCCCGCGCGCAGACCGAGAAGGAAACAAAGGGTCTGCTTAAGGCAGTGATAGACGCAGAGACCAAGCAAATTCTTGGAGCCTCAATCTTGTCGGCAGCTGGTGGAGAGATAGTCTCTGTGATTCAAGTGGCGATGCTGGCGAAAATGCCATACACCGACTTAGCTAACGTGATGTTTTCGCACCCAACTATGGCGGAAAGTCTGAATTTGTTGTTTGCTAAGGTAAGCGAGGGGTAGATGCGCACGAGGTGAGTTGTGGATTTAGGAGCCGAACGGATCTTGAACAGTCTCACCGTCGGTGTCGGTCACATGTCGCCTGGTTCTAGGCCACCTAAGCCACCAAAGCTCAGGTTTTGGATTCGGCTTGGCGCTGCAACTTTCTTCCTGATTTCAATTAATTTTCTTACTTTGTTGAGCCTTTTCATTTCACCCCTGACCTTCGCTATTCTTTTTCCGACCTATCTGATTTTTGTTTTATTTGGATATTGGCAGATGAGGGCAATTGAAATAGCTGTAGCAAAGGCGGAGGCCGACGGCCAACTTAGTCAGCCTAGTCGTCCTGGTCAGTCTGGCCAGCATTCACAATGTCAAACACGCAAGCTTTATGAGCAATTAGAAGAGTATGAACCAGAGCTTATTAGGCGCAAATTTGCGTTGGCATTTTCGATTGGAATTGGGGTATTGGCTCTTTCTGTGTTCTACGGGGAGATGCCCCAACCAGTGCGTGTACTGAGTGTTCCACTTGTACTTTTGGGAGCTTGGTATTTTGGCAAGCACATAGGCCGATAATCAGTCCAGTGTTTGAGGCTATCTAGTGCAGAAAAAAGCAAACGAGCTGGTGAAAATAGTTTCGATTGAGGTTGAGAGAGTCGGCCGTAAACTATATGCATTGCAGCCAGAAGGGCTGCCCAAGTTTGGGCCGTATGTTTTTGTTTTCCTGGCAACGGATGTGATGGTTTGGTCGTGTCAGTTTTTGCCGCAAATTAGTCAATTGATTGTTTTTCCAGCGTTCCTTTTCTTTGTGGTGAAAAGCTGGTGTTTTATGCGATTGATTGAATCGCAGCAGGGCGTCAAGTTGTTGGCACCGAGCCAGATTCCTGAATTTGGGTTTCCGCTAATATTGGTGAAGGTTTTCCCTTTTATGATGTTTGGGGGTTCCTTGGCTTGTTTAATGACTGAAGATCTGCAATGGGGACGATTATTTTTTGTGCCTTTTGGGATTTGTATGGGCCTGTTTGTTTGGAAAGATACTGATTCTAAGTTCTTTTAGGCAACAGACCTGTCAATCAATCGTTACCCCTGATTTCTTCTGAGCCATTTTATTGCTGCTATTTCCGCATTCACCTATATAGGAGGTATCCTATTAGTGTCTGAGTTTGGGGAGATCTTCAATGTCACTGTCGCACGCGATTCTTGGCTTTCTGCGCCAACAACCGCAAACTGGATACACGCTTAAAAACGAGCACTTCGACAAAAGTGTTGCTTATTTCTGGCCAGCGGACCAAACACAGATCTACAAGACCCTCGACAAGCTAGTTGAGCAGGGCTTTGCTACTAGCGAAATTGAATTTCAGTCTGATCGCCCCAATCGCAAAGTTTATACGATTACCAAGCAAGGGAAAGTAGAGCTGGAGCGGTGGTTGAGCGAAGTGATAGAGCCGCCAATGTACAGAGACCCGCTGTTGGTGCAGTTATTCTTTAGCGATTTCATTGATCGCGAAACTATGATTGCTGTGCTCATGAGTGCCAAGGTCAAGCATGAGGAATGTTTGGCTGCACTAAAAGCCATTGATATTCCGGCTGTGTCAAAGTGTTCTGACTACGAGCAGTTGGCTGGTCGCCTAACTCTTGAACTCGGATTCAAATCAAAGCAAGCGTACATAGACTGGCTTGATGAAGCTATTGAAGCAATCAGGGCCATGGAGAAGAAGTCTAAGCGCGCCGCTAAGCGCTAGGTCAAGGCTACAGCTTTCGCTCGATAGATTTGGTTCGATAACTTCCGGGGCATTTTGTTAAACCATCGTAATATTGGATGTGCCTAGTATTGTACTTTTCTGATATAGGAGTAGTCTTATATCAATCAAGTCTGTCAGTGGCAGATTCTGATAGCAAGTTTTGAAGAGTTTTAGTAAGCGGCCAGTTTCGCTAGGGGGTAATGAGTATGGCAATTAAGGAGAAGGCAGTGGATAGAGCCGCCGAGAAGACTACTGAAAAGTCCACCGATAAATTGACAGACAAATTGGCAGACAAATTGGCCGCAAATCCTTTTCTCGTGGCTAATTTCGCTCCGGTAGCTGATGAGAATTTCATATCTGACTTGGCGGTCACTGGCACTATCCCGGAGGAGTTAGAGGGTCGCTTCTTGCGTATCGGCCCTAACCCTTCGTCGAAGCCGAATCCTAAGCAATATCATTGGTTTTTGGGCACTGGCATGGTGCATGGAGTGCGTTTGAAGGGCGGCAAGGCTGAGTGGTACAGAAACAACTATGTCTTGACGGACAACGCTGCTCGCGATTTGAAGCGCAAGCAATTGCCCTACCCGCGCAAAACCCACGGTGGAAGTGTGAACACTAATGTGCTCAACATTGGTGGCGAACTTTATGCCTTGGTTGAGGCTGGCGCTCTGCCGATGAAACTAGATGGCAATTTGCAGACAACCGCTTATAGCGATTTCGATGGAACATTGAAAGGCGCTTTCAGTGCTCATCCGCGCCGCGATCCAGTTACCGGCGAATTGCATGTTCTTGCCTATCAACCTGGCAAGAAGTACATTGAATATTTGGTTGTGGATAAAGCAGGAAGGTCTCGCAACGCTGCACAAATTGACGCGCCGCATCAGCCAATGATTCACGATACTGCTATCACGCCATCGTTTGTGGTTGTGCTTGATTTGCCTATGACATTTGATCTTGTCGCTGCGGTCAGTGGTAAGTTTCCGTATGTGTGGAATCGCAAGCAGCAAGCGCGTATTGGCTTGTTGCCCCGCAGCGGTGATGTTGCTGCGATGCGCTGGTTTGAAGCGCCATTATGCTACGTCTATCACATTATGAATGCTTACGAAGACGGCGGCAGAGTTGTTGTTGACGTGGTTAAGAACTCGACCTACTTTGATGCTGCAGCGGCTAAGCGCGACCAAATTCCCTTCACTCTTGTGCGCTGGGTGCTAGATTTGCAAACTGGCAAACTCTCTGAAACTCAGCTTGCTGAGCAATCAGTGGAGTTTCCGCGTTTGAACGATAGTAGAGTCGGCCTGAATTATCGCTTTGGCTATACTGCGCAATTCACTGGTGATCTCAAGTTTGGCTCTGCTTACAAACATGATTTGATCAGTGGTGAGACTCTGACCCATGAATTTGGTTTAGGAAGAGCGGCAATGGAGCCGGTTTTTGTGGCCAAAGCAAATGCAATCGCTGAAGATGAGGGTTGGCTCTTATCTTATGTATATGATCAAAATACCAACAGAACTGATGTTGTGATTTTAGACGCGCAGGACTTTGAGGCTGCTCCAGTCGCTACTATTCATCTGCCTGTGCGTGTGCCTTTCGGCTTCCACGGCAATTGGGTAGCTGATTGCGATTTGAACACGCCTTAATCTGAATGCACCCTAGCTAGTTCGAATCATCGTTTTTTGTTTTTCAAAGTTGTCATTTTTTCTTCAAAAAATATGACAGCTTTGGAAACTGTGCGCGGAGAGATAGCGCGAGAGTAGAAATAGCGGATTTCGCCAGTCACTATTTATTTCGCAACAAAAATGGCGATTGAAGAAAAAGATCGTTGACAAAGTAGAAGCTCGCCGTTAACCTTCAACAAGTTACCGCTTTGGAATGCAACCGCAGAAATGCTTTTACTTGCTTCTACTACTCTTATAGCTAACGCCGCTGACCGACGCCGCCGCGAGTTCTCACCGAACCCGGGGCATCGACTTGCATAGCTAATAAGCTAATAAGCGCAACAAGACTGTCATCCCTGGGTTAATCGCCCGGGGATTTTTTTTGCTTTAGCCCATCAAATGTTTGCCCATAGCCAATCGCTCAACCCACTGTAAAAGGAAAGACAAATGACCCTAACTGCTCAAACCGAGATTAATACAGCAAAAGTAACTGCTAAATCTGGCAAGCCGCAGCGCATGGCTAATCCTGAAGGCGTTTCTCCTTTGGCCTTTGTCCTTGATGAGCACAGCTTGCGGGGCAAAGACATTATTGGTATCGAGCAACTGAGCGCCGCAGAGCTATTGTTGATTCTTGATGTGGCAGCAAAGCTCAAAGCTAATAAGTTTGATGCCACACAGACCCTCTTTGCCAAAGGCCAAACTTTGACGATGCTCTTTGAGAAACCATCCTTGCGCACAAGAGTGACATTTGAAGCGGGAATGACGCAACTGGGTGGTCACGCCATCAATATTGAAACCAAGCTTGGTGAGCGCGAAACAATCGCCGATGTAGGCAAAAATCTTGAGCGTTGGGTTGATGGCATAATGGCTCGCACTTTTGAGCATTCGACAGTTTTGGCTCTAGCTGCCAATGCCAATGTTCCAGTGATTAATGGTCTTTCTGATAAAGAGCATCCATGTCAGGCCCTGGCTGACTTCCAAACTTTGATTGAGCACAAAGGTATCAAAGATATAAAACTGGCCTATGTCGGCGATTCCAATAATGTTTCCAATTCTCTTTTACTGTTAGCGGCCACTCTCGGTGTCGATTTCTCCATGGGCTGCCCTCACAAATATGAGCCCCAGGCCTCGATTTGGATGAAAGCATTGGAGCTAGCAAAAATTTCCGGCGCTGAAATAACTCTTTCGAATGACCCTTATGAAGCAGTCGCCAATGCTGATGCTGTCTATACAGATGTGTGGACGTCAATGGGCCAAGAGGCTGAGGCCAAAGAGCGAGAAAAGATCTTTGCTCCATATCAGCTCAATGCCGAGCTGATGAAGCACGCAAAGTCTGATGCCATTGTTATGCACTGCTTGCCTGCTCACCGCGGTTTAGAGATTACAGATGAAGTTATTGACGGTCCAAACTCTGTAGTTTTTGACCAGGCCGAAAACAGATTGCATGCTCAGAAAGCCATTCTGGCACTGGTGCTGTAGAAGAGAGAATTTAGATACATGCGAAATTTGTCCTTCAGATTGACGCGATAACAAGTCCTCAGATTCAAGAAAAATTCGAAACAACATTCAATCCAAACCCACAAATACTCGGAGAACCCAATGAAGAAAATATTGCTAGCTTATTCCGGCGGACTCGACACTTCTTGCATTTTGACCTGGCTCAAAGAGAAGTACAATGTGCCGGTTGTGGCCTATTGCGCCAACGTTGGTCAAGAAGAAGATTTCGATGCAGTGCATGAAAAAGCACTAAAGACCGGCGCTGAAAAGTGCATCATCGATGATCTCAAAGCTGAGTTTGTCAAAGACTTTATCTTCCCTTCAATTCAAGCCAATGCTGTCTACGAAGCTGTCTACCTGCTGGGCACTTCTCTTGCTCGTCCGTGTATTGCCCAAGGTATGGTTGAAGCGGCATTGCGCGAAGGCTGCGATTACATTGCCCATGGCGCCACAGGCAAAGGCAATGACCAAGTGCGTTTTGAACTAGCAGTTAAGTCATTGGCTCCGCAACTTGGTGTCATCGCCCCCTGGCGTGAGTGGGAATATCAGAGCCGTACTGATTTGTTTGAATACGCTGAGAAACATGGCATTCCTCTGCCAATCACGAAAGAAAAGCCTTATTCAATGGACGCTAATTTGATGCACATCAGCTATGAGGGTGGCATTCTAGAAGACCCATGGCAACAGGCTCCTGAAAATATTTATCTGTGGACAAAGAACCCAGAAGAAGCTCCAGATAAAGCTCAATTTGTAGAAATTGAATTTGTCCAAGGTGTGCCGGTGGCCATCGATGGCGAGAAGTTAGGGCCGGTTGAGTTGGTAGAAAAAGCCAATGAAATCGCTGCAGCCCATGGTGTCGGACGGATCGATTTGGTCGAGAATCGTTTCATCGGCATTAAGTCTAGAGGCGTGTATGAAACTCCAGGTGTGACTATTCTCTTGCAGGCTCACCAGGCTGTTGAGTCGCTCACTCTCGATAAAGAAGTAGCGCACTTGAAGCAGTCTTTGGTAAGCAAAATTGCTGAGCTTACTTATAACGGCTTCTGGTTTGCTCCTGAAACCCAACTGCTGCATAACTTCATCAAAGACTCGCAAACTTGTGTTACTGGTGTGGCTAAAATCAAGCTCTACAAGGGCAGTTCGATGGTTGTGGCAAGAAAATCTGAGCAGTCTCTCTACAGCGAGAAAATGACTAGCTTCGAGAACATGTCGAGCTTCAACCCCGCTGATTCTGGCGGTTTCATCAATATCAACGGTCTTAGACTCTCTGCCTGGAGCCAGAAAAATGCAAGTATTAAGAAAAGCGTTCACGCAACAGCTTGATCAATCCGTTACTGCCTTTGTCAATTCAGTTGATGCCGACGAGGCTTTGGTTGAAGTTGATATTCAAGGTAGTATCGCCCACGCCACTATGTTGTGCCAGCAGGGTCTCCTCACGGAGACCCAGGGTACAAATATTGTTGACGGATTGAAGCTGATTTTGGCCGAGTATCAAGAGGGCAAATTTACGCTCAATCCTGTTTTCGAAGATGTTCATATGAATGTCGAGAAGCGCCTTGAGCAGTTGATTGGTCAAGATGCTCTGCGGTTGCATACTGCCCGCAGTAGAAATGACCAAGTGGCTCTTGATCTCAGGCTGTTTGTGCTTGGTCAAATTGCTTTGCACAAGACGCAAATTACTGTGCTCAAGTCAGCAATAGCTAAGTGCGCACTTGATAATATCGAGGCTGTAATGCCTGGCTACACTCATCTGCAAAGAGCTCAGCCAGTGCTTTTTGCCCATGCCATGCATGCTTTTATGGAAATGCTTGAGCGCGATTTTGGTCGCTTCAGCGATTTAGAAAAGCGCACGGCGGTCTCTCCTCTAGGTGCTGGCGCCCAGGCCGGCACAGGCCTTCCAATAGATCCACATTTGAGTGCCAAGCTTTTGGGAATGCCTACTTGCTTCAATAATTCAATTGATGCTGTGAGCGATCGTGATTTCGTAGCTGAGTATGTCTTTGCTGCATCGATGTGTTCGGTGCACTTAAGTCAGATGGCTGAGACATTCGTTATTTGGGCAACTCGTGAATTTGGCTTTGTCACTTTTAGTGATGCGGTCACCACTGCTTCAAGTCTGATGCCACAGAAGAAGAATCCTGATCCTGTCGAGATTGTGCGCGGTAAGGCTGGCGGAATGATGGGTGAATTGATCAATATTCTTTCCACCTTGAAAGGCTTGCCTCTGGGCTATAACCGTGATTTGCAAGAGACAAAACCCCCGGCAATTAAGGTTAGCAAAGAGCTTGCTGGATGTTTGAATGTCATGGCAGTGGCGGTCAATAGTATGACCGTTAACAGTGCAACAACGCTGAAAGCGGCTTCGGACCCCGATATGATCACCACAGATCTAGTGGAATATCTCGTCAATAAAGCGGTGCCATTTCGAAAAGCCCATGAAGAGGTGTCGGCTCTTGTGGCTTTCACCCGCGAGAAAAATGTCTCTCTTTCGTCTTTGACGTTAGAAGAGATGCAGAGCTTCAGCAAAGAGTATGCAGAGGATGCGCTGGCGCTGTTTGATCCAGTTGTATCGGTCAACGCCAAGACTTCTCACGGCAGCACCGGTACGGCTAAGGTGAAGGCCGTGGCTCTAGTCCCAGAAGATTGCGCAGGGTCTAGTTTCGTGAATTAGTCCGTCTCCCGTAATTAGTGGGCAGTCAATTCGTAGAGCCATAGCCACTATCAAGACATCAAATGGATCTTTGCTGAACAACAAATTGTGCGAGCGGATTATATCCTCTGTTTCAAGATCGACAATTGATATTGCTTTTGCAAAGAATTGCGCTTGAACATATTCTTCAAGTGGGATTGCCGGTCGGACTGTACCTGCTTTTATAAGCAATGAGAGTTCCCAAAGAACCACTGCCGGAATGAAAATTGCGGAGCGTCCAGCTACAGCGCTGTCAAATGCTCCCTTCACTTTGGTTGGTAGCTTGCGAAATTGTGCGGTTATGTAATACACCAGTGGGTGCGTGTCAGTAACAAGCAATGGCACGGTCATAGCTCTTTCGCTGACCGTGTAATCGAGTCTAAGACAGATTCAGTAATTTCGCTGCTGGCTTTTTCTAAATCACCGACAAGCGTAGCGGAGCCAGCTAGCTGACGACTAGGTTTGAATGGTTGGTTTGATTGGGCTAGCAGCCAGAGATAGTCTTTGTAGCCAAGCATGACAGCAGCTACTTTTCCGTAGTCTGTTACCTCAACGACGCCACCGACTTTCGAAAGAGACTCAACGAGCGGGGCAAACTGCTCTCGCGCCTGTGTCTTGCCGAGCTTCTTAAGGTTTTTGGTGTGTGTGATGTCTGTCATCGAAGCACCCAAGTTGTACATAAAGTATTGTACAGTTTGGGTGCGGCCTTGTAAAGCACCTCTTGTTGCAAGCTAGATGGAGGCTGAAGCTGTTATCGTAACTTCCAAAGGTAACTTTCAAAGAGCAGCTAGCGCTGGAGTGAATAGAGCGTTTATGAAT
This sequence comes from bacterium Ga0077546, assembly GCA_943369735.1. Taxonomy (GTDB): domain Bacteria; phylum Cyanobacteriota; class Vampirovibrionia; order Obscuribacterales; family Obscuribacteraceae. Next base: position 43,581 of record CALROJ020000038.1, on the reverse strand, counting down.
AAAGCCGTTTCATTATTTGTCGTTCTGTTAATGCTTTTAGGAATGATTGCCATTGAGCCAGCTGAGGCTCGGCGGGGTGGTCATCGCCGCATCGGTGGCAGGGGCGCTAGAAGTGTTATGCGCGGCCTTGGCCGTATGCCTAGAGGTATCTCACGCAGCCTCCTTGGTGGTAGGCGTGGGCACGGTGGGCGCAAGCATCGAAACATGAATCAGGACAATCTTGCGGGCCAGAATGCTGCTTATCCAAATGGAATTGATCCCAACGCCGTAAACGGCGCCTATAACAATGGCAATCACCTCGGTAATTAAGTAATCGCAATAATTAGGTCGGCATTTTACGAACCGGCCTAATTATTTTGTGTGCTCGGTTGAGGCTCTCGTACGGAGGGGAGTCCTAACTTACCAATGGAGCACAAAGAGATGATTAGCAAAGTTACCGGATTGGTGTCCAGGCAAAGTCAAAGGCTGTTTGCCACAGCTCTGTCATGTTCAATGATCTTGGGAGCGATGCAATTGCCAGCTCTCAGTTCAGAAATGAAATTGAAAACCCCTACTAATAGATCATTGAAGAAACAGGTCAGACCTAATGTCACCTGGCAGCCAGACACTCTACTTATCTGCCCTGACATGAAGGCTGAAAGCGATGACATCAAAGAAGCACTAGAAGGCGTTCACGGAACAGTTGTTGCAACTCTCGGTGATGGTCGCCTGAAGATGCTGGTGGTTAGAACTGAAAAGGGTCACTTCGAAGAAACTGAAAAGAAATTGACTGGCGACAAGAAGCACTTTACTGCTGTCGGTCGCAACTATCGCTATAGTGCCAACTTGGTGCCGAACGACCCTAATTTTGCTACTTCATGGCATTTGTCGGCAATGAATTGCCCCAAAGCCTGGGACAAGGGGCAAGGCGGCGCCAAGATTGCTGTTCTTGACTCTGGTTGCCAAGCCAGCGTGGCCGATCTAAGCGGCAAAGTTGAAAAAGGCTTTGATGCCAACACACCAGCTGCTAAGGCCCTTGGTGGCATTCTAATGGCCTCTGGTAGTTTGCCAGGAGTGACAGATTTAGCGGGAGCCATCGCCGCAGAAGCTTCATCTGGAGCCAATACAGACCAGCATGGACACGGTACATGGGTTGCTTCTTGCGCGGTTGCCGCCATGAACAATTCGCAAGTAACCGCTGGTATTGCGCCAGCTGGAAGTGTTTATCCGATTAGAATTGCCGATGGTGCTCCTGGTACTTCGGCTATGACAGACGATTTATCTATCGCCTGCGCCATGTTTAAAGTATTCACTTCTGGTGCCAGAATCGTCAATCTTAGCTACGGTGGACCCTACTACGGTTTCCACAATGCCGCAATACATGCCCCTTTGCACAAAATATTTTCTGAATACTATTATGCTCGTCAAGGTTTGCTCTTCCTTTCTGCTGGCAACGACGGAATTTTCGACGGTACTCCCAATTGCCCATACATCAACTTCGTTTCTGCCATCGACTCAAGCGGCAGTCTAGCTGACTTTTCAAACTTTGGTACATCAGTTGATTTCACCGCACCAGGTAAAGGAATTGTAGTCACCAACATTGATGGCACACAAGGAACTGTAAACGGTACTTCGTTCTCGTCTCCGATTGTGGCTGCAGTAGCCTCTCTCATCCTCTCAAGAAACCCTGCTTTGCCTAACGTGGCCGTCGAGCAAATTCTCAAAGCCAGCTGCGTTAACTCTGTTCCTGGTTGGAATCCCTACTTCGGTTGGGGTATGCCCGACGCTAAGAAAGCCGTAGATTTAGCTACTGGCGGTCTTTAGTTCTCATCGTGAAGTGTTAGGAGGAGAGGGTCCAAGAGGATCCTCTCCTTTCGGAAGAAAAGAAGAGAAGTTGAGAAGCGCGGCATCCTGAGAATTTAGAAGTGGCAGTTTTGAGGATAGAACAGTGAGTTTGAAATCAGTGAGCTTGATAACAGGACATTTGAGAACAACGCGTATTGGCCATCTAGCGGGTATTCCTTCGTTAGCAATAGCATTGATGTTAGCGCTCTCGTGTGCACCGCAGGTAATGGCGGATGGTATGGTCTCTAACCCCTATGACTGGGTGGTGGAGCTAGAGACAAAGGCTTTGGAAAGACAGTTTCAGTATGAAGGCTCTACTCTCAAGAAGGTCGAGAAAGTGCAAGTTGCTTACTATGCACCAGGCAAAGAAGACGAGAAGAAAGCTTATGAGTATCTTTGGTTCAACAGCGGCAAGGCTTATGGCATGGAAAAGCAACGTAAATTCGATTTGCCTCAGGGTGAAGGTGTTTGCCTAAAGGTAAAGCACAAGGCTGGTAGTTCTTCTAGTGAAGAGCGTAAGGCGGCCGCCAATGCTGTTTTGCGCTTAGCTATAGATACTTTTATAAACAAGAATCCAATAGTTCAGGTGCGCTTACCAAACGAATCTTATACCGATATCGTTAACGAGATAATTAGTCGCGGCTTTCAAGAAGCGCCTGCTAACGCTGATGAGAATGATGGCGGTTTTAGTGCTGATCTAATTCTCAATATTTATTCCGAGCAGGACGGCATGAAGACAGTGCTGTATCGCTAGAGGAAGCAAGCCGCAAGTCTAAGGAAAGGAGCAGGTCTAGGAAAAGCAACAAGTCTAAGAGAAACAACAAGACTAAGAAACGCAACAAGGCTACAGTTGATAGCAGAGTAAAAGGAAGAGGCAGACAATTGGTGTCTGCCTCTTCCTTTTACTATTTCTTCTTGTGGACCCTCTTTCGCTCCAGCGCGATTACTTTAATTGGTGGCCCTGGCTTACGGCTCTGCGGCTGGCATGACATAAGTAATTGGAACAATGTGTTTGGCGGAAAGAGCGATGCCGCCATTTCCCACAATTGTGCCAACTATAAAGGGAGGGTAAATATCTATTGTGGTTTTGACGCTGACTTCGCCATCAACTGCCCCACCAGATTCGGTTGGGGGAACGTCTTTTACCGATTCAATCGCTTCAATGTTTGGGCGTATCTTGGCTGGGACATTGGTGGCATAAATTTTCTTGATAACCGATTGGGCCCGTTGGTAAGGTGATTTCTCTGGTCCGATTACTCGGTTTTCGCCTAGGGTCAGTTCAGATGGCGCTCCTGATGCTGCTGCGCGAGCAGCGTCGCGACAGGCAGAGTCGTTGATTCCAGCACCAATAGCGACTATGCCTAAGTCTATTAGCACGAGCCCTACGGGTACGAGACAGACAAGGGCGGTGACCAATTCGACGATGCCCTGCCCTTTTCTTGGCCGACTTGTGATTGGGTGCCTTAGTGCCTTCTCTGTTGCTCTAGTCATATCTTTCTCGTCCTACTTGGCTTTGTCTAACTTTCAAGGTTACCTAGCTCTTTGTTGATCTATGACAGCTAGAGCTCACTAATTAGTGGTAGTTGTGAAAAAAGATCTGTCACCGGCTAGGCAAGCCTCTGGTAAAGTTTTTTCACGTTCTCATCTAGTTCCAGCAAAATTCAAGCCTTCCGCCCTAAATCGGCTAATGCGGCAGTATTGCTCTTACTAGCAAAAAGGGTGTTGACCATGAATGGCATTCAAACCAGCGGAAACCTTAAGCCAGGAAGCCTCGATTCTCGAAGCGGCAGAGCAAAGCAGAGAAAAGCCAGCGGTCATGCCATTACTGAGTTTGCTGTCGGCTTGATTGTTCTAATAGCCTTCGTCTTCGCACCGCTATTCAACATCGCCATTATCCCCATTCGCTATTTAATTGTTGAAGGGGCAATGACAGAAATGTCTCACCGAGTGGTTCTCTGCGAAAAACGCACTGAGGCCTACGCTATGTTTACTCAAGACCCTTGGTTTACCTCAATTCTGGAAAAGTGTTCTGTCACTATTGCCAATCCAAAATTGAAGCTGACAATTGTTTCTAAAGATGGCTCAAGCCAAATCTCTGTGCCTAACGGTGTTCCCATTCCCGCAGAATGGTTGCCTGATGGTAGTTTTCAACCCAGTCTTTATAGTATGGAATTATCGGCTGATTGTTCGATTGCTCCACTGTTTAGTTCGGCTGCCGGTTTGCCCGGTTTTACTAGTCCGATTACTTTGCATTTGCATACCTCATCACCCTGGGAAAATTTCAGCAGGAATCCTATTACTTCTCAGTATTTCGTTAACGAATAATCGCTAACAGCAATTAGCATTGGAAGGAATTTAGATGAGCGCTTGCACTAACATTCGAAAAAACAAGATTCGACTCAATGGTAATTCTAATCGCCGAATGAGGCACAGCAACGGTTCTGTGTTGGTGCTGGCCATGGTAGTGATTGGTCTCTTGGCCGTTTCGCTCTTGATTGGTTATTCTTATGGCGGCCTTTTCTTTGAACATAATCGCCTGCAAGCGTCAGCTAATGAAATGGCTCTGGCAGCAGCTCGCAAGTTGAACGATAAAGATCGCATTGGGCAAATGAACAACATGATTGCTCGCAATCGCCAATTAGTATTTTCTGGACGGCAACAGTTTGACGAGTGCAAAGAGAAGTATCCTGGCTTAGCCTCGCTGGCAGAGGAGCTTTTAGATGAGTCGCGTGATTCAGCCAAGACTCTTGAAGCTCAACGTAAGCAACTTTCAATAGTGGCAAAGAAAGAAGCTAAGCTGGCGATGGAAAAGAAATTTGAAGAGATCAACAAAACCTATGCCATGTATCTGCCTTGGATGAAGGTTGAAGAGCCTTTGCTGGCTGGTTGGCAGTGTGGACGCGTGGTCAATACTGAGTCAAACGTTGAAATGCTCAAAAATATTTCTGAGCTAGAATCATACGACCTAGAGCAAAGCTATGCTACCACTGCCGGAATGAAGCTCTACAAACACGATATCGACGCTAAGCTGCCTAGTGCAGATAGCGATTTGAGTTTTAAAATCGCAGCACTTTCAGCCCCTGTGATGAAGACTGTGGCACCAGCTCGGATAATTTTAAATGCTAACTATGACAGTGTTGTCGGTGATAACTTACCATCTGCTTGTCGGGTCAAAGTCTGGCTGCCTGTTGGCACTGGTCTGGGGCCAAATGCTACATCGAAGATGAGTTGTATCGGTGCTGCCAGCGCTACCGGTGGTTCGACTCAGCAGTGAATTTGATATGTAGTTATCGACTTATTCAATAATCCGTCTAGCATGCGACAAGTGCGTGCGATACCAACCCTTAAACTCACGTATTTGCACGCTGCCATCATGGGAATCGATGACGTGACCTTCGTCGATGAAGATCACTACATGCGAAACTTCTGAGCGGTCACCTTTGAGTATGTAGAGTAAGTCGCCGGCAACAAAGGGTTCACCGGGATTAAGCTTGCGCCCTGGTGAGACTGGGCTGTCAGCTTGCTTGTGCACGTCGCTATTGAATTTGATGCCAAGGCCGTAGTTATAGACCCAAGCCGTAAAATTGGAACAGTCTAGGCCCGGTCCTTCATCAGGTGACCAGGCGGGAATGTGATGATGTTTGTAGGGGAGGCCAATGTATTTTTGTGCCACAGCAATAATCCGCGCCCGTTGCCATTGAACAGGGTCGCAGCCACTGGGTATGTTTGCAGCCGGATATTCTGAAGCGTGAGGCCCCCACGAGTCGAAGCGCCCCTTTTCGTACCACTTTGATTTCGGCACTCGTGATTCAGGCATAGCGTCGCGTGCGGCAAAGTCTGCTGTTAGTGAGGGACTGTCTATATTGGCCGCGAATGCCGCAGAGTGGGTCGTTAGTATTACAGCGAGGAAGAGCGCTCTAGTCAACAATGCTCGCCTGCCAATAGTTTTGCCCATGAATACCTCTCAGCCCTTACCGCGACAGTCTACAACTGCTGTTACTGGGCCAATATACCCGGGCTGAAGTTTTTGATTTAACGGGCTGGATAATTTAATTTGGTGACAAGATTGTTTTCTTTTTTTGCCATTTCTTCGTAGACGATTTCAACTAGTCGATTGCTTAACAGCTCAATCTCAGATTCTGACAACCACAGCACTTCCGTTGAATCTGGCGATGCCACTTCTACTTCGGTAAGGCGGGTAATTACAATACTCATATTAGGACTCCAACGTTCGTAATTACGTTATAGTCCTGTTTTGGGAAAGAAAAGGTTAAGGCTTAACTAATCGATCCAATTGGCCCACCAGGAAATTAAGTCAGACGATAGCGCTGGTCGCTTGCTGGCATGAACTCCAATATTGCTTAGGCGGCGCTCGAGAATCATTCGCTCTTTTTGCAGCCAGTTGCCGAATTCTGCCTCTCCGTCCCAGCCATCTTCTTCTTTCCAGTAGACTGTTAGCTCCTCATTCTTTTTTAGACAGAGCTCAAGGTGGTCCTCGTATGAGCCATAATCGTAAATGAAATTGTGCCCTAACTGGATGAAAAGCATTATTGCTCCGCGAATTTGATCGCAATTCTCATAGGTAACAGGCTCGTTGAGAGTTTCAGCAATCACTTCGTGAATCTTGGTTTTTTCAAATACCTCGGCAAAGTAGTCGGCGGACTGGTCATTCTCCCAAGGTGCTTCGCCCCAATAACCCATTGTTCTGGTTCCTCATGTGGTCGGGAGATTCTATCATTTTGGGATAGCCTGAATTGCTAGAATAGACCATGCTTTGAGCGATGGTTGAGTGTCGAATGACCGAAGAAGAATTTTGGGAAATAGTTGATTCGGCGCTGATAGATTCGTCGACGCCGTATTTCCTCGAAGACCATTACTTGAGCTATTGGAATGCCTTGGCAGCATTGTCGGATGAGCAACTTGCAGAGTTTGCCTCCTTGCAATTGGAAATAAAACAGCATGCTTTAGCGAGCAATCTGCCGCAAGTTCCTTTCGTTGTGAATCAGGGTTGGAGTGATTTGGAGTTCCAAAACTTACTAACTGGTTTGATTTCCCGTGGACGCAAGGCCTTCGGCGATTTTTTGCTTGATCCTGAGAGTGCTTTGGGCGCCATCGATAGGCCTTTGCTTTTGATCAAGTGTGAGGCTTTTGAGTACGCCCCGCTTGCCATTCAGGGTGAGCGAACGAGGGAAATTCAATTTGAAGCCTGATAAATGATCACGATTCCTCACAGTTAGCTCGTTGTAATGATAAATAGACATAACTTCTGGTATCTTTACTACCCCGTGGGTCTTGATTGTTAGCCATTTGAGGGTTCAATTCATGTCTCAAAAACGTCTAACTGACGCAATGATATCGACTGACCACCCAACAAAGTTGTGGAAGTCTCGTATCAGTGCGGCTAAAGGCGCCTATCAACAGGGCGAGTTCCGCCAGTGCGAAACGCTTTTGTTTAGGGCCATAGAGCAGGGCAAGTTACTGAAAGAACACGAATTCGCCGTTAACGCTTGTCACGTAGGCCTTGGAGCTTTGTACATTGCCACTGCGAAGTTGAGTGATGCGCAGAAACACTTAGAACAGGCAATGCATGCTCTTTCTGGCTCTGGCGAGCCGGCTCTGAGAGAGCTTTATGCTGTAGCATTGCGCTTCCATGCTCAAGTCTATTTGGAGCTGGGCGATCATGCCAGCTGCGAACGAGAATTGCGTCAAGCCATGCAAATTCTCCAAGAATTAGATGGAGACGGTGCTGTGCAGCTAGCTTATGTCATGAGTGATCTGGCTGTCATGTATGTAGTTGATGGCAAGCTAGCCGATGCAAGAGACTTGCTATTCTCGTCTATGGAGTTACTTGAGCTTACCGTTGGCAACGAAACTTCTGAATACATGCGTGCCAGCATGATTTATAGTGTTTGTCGGCAAGAAGGCATTGAAGATCTATTGACCCAGGGTGAGGATGGCATTTTCGCCATGCAGTATCAGCTTGGTCAAAAGCATCCTAATGTTGTCAGGGCTCTGCGCTGGTATTTGAGTAAGTTGGTTGAGCTAGGTGAGACCGACAGAGTGGCAGAGGCCCGGAAGCGCTTTGATTTGCATGCGGTTAAGCTGGGTTGTTAGTTCTCCTCGTGTGTTTGCCCAAGCGGTTGAAATTACGTATTGTCCGCGTGGCGGTTGGCGGCTAATCTAGACCTACAATTTTGAGGTCTATTGCACAATGTCAGATTGCGACCGCATTGAAGCTGCTGTGAAGGGGCTAAGCGAAGAGTCAAAACTCGCTGACGCCAATGCTCTTGTCGGAATTCTGCAGGAGCTTAATGGCAGTCACATTGTGGGCAGTAAATTGATGAAAGAAGCGCCAGCGGTAGCGAAGGAGCTGGAGGCTGCGCACAAGTACACTAAAGTTGATCAGTCTGTGCCTGGTGCTGAGGCGGTCGTGCAACAGCAGCACGGTATCGCCAACACTCTTGTTTTAACTGAAGGGCCGCGCAGTGAAGTCTTGCGCTTAGACTCAGATAACCCTGTGCCGACGCCAGTAATGAGCAATACAACTTATAAGTGTGGCGATAAGTCTGTGACTGCATGGTCTTCATTTGTCGACGGCAAGCCTGTGCTTAGCGGCATAACTTTGCCTGATCTCTCGATATCGTTAGATAGAGACGGGAAGCCGAGAAAGATAGAAGCTCCGTGATTTTTGGGCCGTCGCCTATTTTGTTGATAAGAGCGTTTTCTTCGATGTTTCTAGTCGGGTAACTATGCCATTGAGTTCGTCTGTGAGTATGTCGAGAGCAATGTCGCCGTGATGGCAGTTGGCAAGCTCGACATAGCGGAGGTTCGAGTCCTGGTCTTGCTTGCTGGGCTGACCTAGCGCTAGGACTTTCAGTTGGTCTTCTGCTTGATCTTTCAGGTGATGACTTGATTTATATGCCGCGACCAATTGTCTACTATGGGTTACTGGAATTCTTTGGTCTAGAGCACCGTGAATGATCACTATCGGCTGTTTATTACTCGCCATCAGTGGCAGGCATGTCAGGTCAGGCTGCGGAAAGAGAAAAGAGGGATAGATTTTGAAAAAGCTGAGGTTGTCGCGGGCTGCCTGCGCGAGACTGGCATAGGGCGCAACTAGAAGCACTGCGGCACACTTTCTGTTTACGGCGGTATTGGCGGCAATGCCTGTTCCCATTGAGCTGCCCATTGAAATAATTTGATTTGGTTTAAGCTTTTTCTTGTGTACAAGATAGTCGAATGCCGCTATGCCATCGCTAAGCACGTTGGCTGTACTGGGCTTGCCCGTGCTTTCGCCATAGCCTTGATAGTCGTAAATAAGCACGTTGAGATTGCTGGCCAGTGCTGCATGAGCGAGGCCAATTTGATTTGACATTTGGCCTTGGCCATGGCTAACAAGCACTGTATATGGTGCCGATGGCCGAGGGAAGTAGAAGCCGCTAAGATGACCTCCAGTTGTAATTGGTATGCTTACTCTCTCGCCAGCGACTCCGAATGGTTTAAGGTAGATATCTTTGTAACTGTTGCTTATCTTTTGCGGAAAGAGCAGGTAAGGTGCCAGTTCCTTTGGCGAAAGTGTGAAATAGACGGCTGCGAAAGATGAGCCAAATATGGCTGAAGTTATTAGTGCAACTGATATGCAGACAAATTTCAATCGAGATTTTGTCACTTATTTGCCTCGTCGCTTACAAATAGTTAGGTCGGGCGCCAAAATTTTCAGACTAAGAGCCCCGGGTTACTAGTTTCTGGGCTCTAGTCTCAGGTCACTAGTTCCGATTCTATCGGTCAGATTGGTCGCAATCGGATGCGAGCAAACAGTTGGCTAACTGTTTGGGCCGAGGGGTTATGATAGACGCTTCGGGCAATAGTCTAGGTTTGCTGTTCGACTGGCCAGGGAGATTTATTGAACACGTCTACTTTCATGAAGACATCGACTCTGATGCCTACTTCTGCTGTTATATTGGCCGCCGTTCTCGCGGCTGGCTATTTGCTTTGGCCTAATGCAGCTACAGCTAAATCTGGGAGTGACAGCGTCAAAGAACAGGCTCAAGTCAAAGTTCAAGCCAGGGGGCAGGCCAAGGCCGCTAAGAGAGACCTTGTGGGCAAAACAATCGTCATTACAGGGGCTTCTAGCGGCTTTGGTGAAGGCGCGGCCCGTGCCTTTGCTGCCCGGGGCGCAAACGTCGTCTTGGCTGCTCGCCGGGGCGATGTGCTTGATAAGATTGCAGCAGAGTGCGGGCCGAATACTCTGGTGGTGGCCACTGATGTTAGTAAGGCTGAGCAAGTGAAGGCATTGTCTGAAGCAGCGCTGGCTAAGTTTAATCAGATTGATGTTTGGATAAACAATGCTGGAGTCGGTGCTTTCGGGCGCTTTACTGATATTCCTCTAGCCGATCAGGCGCGTATGATTGATATTAATTTGACTGGAGTTGTGAACGGCAGCCACTTTGCCGTCAGTCAGTTTAAAAAGCAGGGCCACGGCACTCTTATCAACGTGGCATCGATGGCGGGAAAAATTCCAATCGCTTATTACGCTACATACAGTGCCACCAAGTTTGGTGTGGTTGGTTTTGATGACGCTTTGCGAGCCGAGCTTAAGGCAGACAAGCTCAAAGACATTCATGTTTGCACAGTCAATCCGTTGCCAACCAATACGCCGTTTTGGACCAACGGCGCTAACTACACGGGGCATAAGATTAATCCGGGTGCGATGCACGAGCCCGATATTGTTGTTGATGCCATCAGCGATTTAGTGTTGCATCCCAAAGATGAAGTCAATGTGGGTCTGAAGGCTAAAGTGGCAGTTCGTGGCCATCGTCTTGCCCCCAGGTCTGTGGAAGAAAACTATGGCGAGTACCTGCGCAAAATTCAGTTTGAGGAGGGAGCAAGTGCACCACCTTCATCTGGTACATTGTATCGGCCTGTAGAGCGCAGTGAGACGCCAGCGACAGCTCCTGTTTCGCCTCCAGCTGCTCTGCTAGAGTCAGGCCCCTAATTGCACGAATAGTGTGATTTCCCCGTACAATAGTAGACAATTTGAAGTAGAAGAATATCTCCCAATTTACGGCGGCTCAATTGGCTAATTTTCCTGGTATCTTCCAAAATGTAAGCCGAAAGCTCAAGCGCTCAGGGGCAGTGACCTGTGCTCTGGCGCTCACTCTCTTGCTTTCTAGCGGAGCTGTCTTCGCTCAAGATGCAATGACCAAAGCCATTGCTCTCTTTCAGAAGAAAGACTATCAAGCAGCCTCATTAGCCTTTCGCGCCCTGGCTGACTCAAAGCAAGGGGCGACGGCGCACTATTACTTAGGTCTTTGTTACATCCAGCTTGGTCATACATCTCATGCCAAAGTTATCTTTGAACGCTTGATTCAAATATGGCCGAATTCTGCCGAGGCTAAGCAAGCGTCTAACTATTTAGGTGGACCGGGGGCAGCGGCTTCGCAGAGCCCGACAGGAAAGACCGCTGACGCTGAGAGAGATAAGGCTAGCTCAGCTCTTGCCGCCAAAATTTTGGCTGATCTTGGCCAGCACGGCAATTCTCTTACTCGTGCCGAATGGGAAAAACTGCCACAGAAGACCCGCATACCAATTGAGCGAGCTGACGGTCATTTGTGGGTACGAGCCAAAATCAACGGGCGTTACTGCCGGGTTATCTTTGATACCGGGGCGAGTAAGTGCGGCCTGAGTCTTTATGATTTTCCTGATCTTATTCCAAGCGACCAGTTGGCCAAAGCTAAGGTCGTTCCTGTGGCTCGGGTGTACGGCATTGTTTCTGTGAAAATGCTTGAAACTGAAATATCAATTCAAGACATTACACGGCGAGTTGATACTTGGTTTATCAATGAGAAAGGCTGCAGCGTCATCGGTCAAAATTTCTTCAAAGAATATTCCTATCAAGTCGATGATTATTATTTGCGGCTGACTAAGGCCCCGTTTGAAGGAGATGAACCGGTGATTGCCACCAGTGGTGGTGCTTTGGCTTTAGCTAAGCGTGATCGAAATGATAAATTCTCCCTTCCTTTTGAGAGGTTGGGAGATACTATGCTGGTTGATATTACGGTAAATGGGCATCCGATTAAGGCGTGCTTTGATACAGGCTGCGCTAGACCAGGGCTGGTTATTCACCCATCTATGCATGAGCAGTTAGGAATCACTAGTCACAATCGCTTTTACGGAGTAGCCGAGAGGATGGAGGTCGGTCATATGACGAAGATGTCTGTGCCAGTCAGTTACGAAAATGGATTGTCTCATCCGCTAATTGGTCCCAAAGTCTTCGACCGTGGATACACAGTCGATCAGCAAGCAAAGCGAATTAGGTTCGATTATTGAATTTTAGAAAGTTTGGAATGCAATTTGGCGCTGGCAGAGTTAGCAAGTTTGGCACAGCTAGCAGGGTGGGCAAGGCTGGTGCACTGATATTTTGCTTTCTGCTTGCTTACACCGCATGGTGGGCTGTTTGGTATCGTATTCCAGCTTCGCCAAAACTGATGGTTGATTTGCGCAGAGATAAATCTCAATCAGCTCGATATATTTCGTTTTGTGCAGGGCTAGCGAGTAATCCCGTGGGGTTTCCTGGCCACGCTTATGTCAATTGGACTGAGCAGGCCGATGCATTGCCACTGGCATCAGGCTCTGTGGGCTACATACCGCAAAAGTTCAACGACCAAGTATTCTCAGTTTTTATAACTGTTCCAGGTATGCTGCATCAAAATGCCTTGATGTACAATCAGCGGAACCTAGACAGTTTGACAGCTGTGGTGAGCCCTGATACTTTCAATCATACTTTGATTGTGCGAGATCGCTGGGACACTGCTAACTTCAAAGCCGGCAGCCATGACTGCGTTTCTTTCGTTTTGTATATTGCGAAAGAGGCTGGTTTGGTTGTGCCAAAGGGCCGCTGCTTCTATCCGCAGGATCAAATCAAAGTTCTGAAGGAGTTGAACCAGAACCAACACTTCATTAAGTGATTGGTTCGGGTAATTCATCTGGCCGTCAAAAATTAGGCTAGATAAGTATCGCTTCGCGCTCTAGGCAGGAGTCTCCCTTCGGCATGCGTCGCTGTCGCTCGCGTCAATAATCATTGTCAGTCTAGACACTGTTACTCTAGTCAACGCTGGAATAAATGCTCACAACCTTTCGCAAACCTAAGTCAGTCAAGAAAACATCGCGCGGCAAGAAGTTATGGACCTTCTTGTTTATTTTCGTCGCGGTCATCTATGCTGGCTTTTGCCCGGCCTTAAACGAGCCTCTATACGAGTTCTTGGCTGTTCATCCTTTCAAAGATTTTTCCGATGAGTACAAGCCTATGATCATGGGTGATTGTGTCGGCGAGCACAAATTCTTTCCGGTTTTGAATAGACCCGGCCCGCCAATACTGCTGCATGGTGTCTATTTCAAGACTAAAGTTGGCACGGCAAAGGGGACGGTGATTATCAACCCAAGCAATTCATTTAACCTGACAAACTATGTAAACAGCAAGCCAGCCTTAACAATTTTGGCTATGGGCTACAACGTTTTTGTCTATGATTATGAAGGCTTTGGTCACAGCGAAGGAACGGCAAGTTACAAGAAGCTTGGTAATGACGGTTTGTCTGCATACGAGTTTGCTCGGCAATCGCTAGCTGCTCCTATAATTCTTTACGGAATGTCGATGGGCACCGGGGTCTCGGCGTATGTGGCAGCTCGTGTGCCTGTAGATGGGGTGATTTTAGATTCACCCTTTATCTCTCCTGAAGTAACGCTGAAAGAGTGGATACCGATGCTCAATGTTTATCCTACCCAGATGTTTTCTGAGCCGCGCTACGATAATTCTGTTTTTGTAAAAGGAAAGCATCCACCGCTGCTCATTCTCACCAAGGGTCAAGATATTACTTGTTCGCCTTCGCAGGGAATGACTTTGGGTAAGATTGCTTCAGCACCGGCAACGTCACTATTCATGCCCGATTCAGCACATTGTTATGTAGCGGTCACTGACGCCGAAATGTATGTGAAAGCCATGCGCAAATTTTTCGATGCTTTGTGAGGCTCTATGATTGGGCCTTTTCCGCCTTACTTCGACCAGGGTTTGTCGCTGGCCATGTAGACATGATTAGGAGCCAGCGACCGCTGGGTAAACTTGCCCTTATCGTCACACCACGACAATGATTGGAACTTGTCTGTGTAACGTAATTGACCGTTGCTCAAATCAGAGTTTGTGATTGGTGACTTGTCGACTATGGTTATATTGCCGATTGATTTGGCATCAAGTATTTGTTTTCCTTGGCTATCATATATTCCTAGATAACGAGGATCTCCCTTGCATCCAGCCATAGGGGCTGTAATCTCATAAGTTTTTCCTGGCTCCATGAATGCTTGATTGTACCTAGCCTCACGATCAAACCAGTGAAGAGTAAGAGTCTGGCTCTTGTCTGGTGCCTCCGAAACAGAGGCGGTAACCTTGCCCACCAGTGATGACTCCATCAGTAGTTTTTGTGATTCGTCAAACAGCTTGAGCGTTGCGTCGGTGGCAGCGGCCGGCTTGCCAGCAATTTCTCGATGAGCGGTTTCGAATTCTTGAGGCTGAGCCATGACGTCTCTCCGGTTAATGCGTTCGTCCATTGTATTTTTGGCGAACCATTGTTCAATGGGGAGATTACGAGATGATTGGGAACTACCGAAATAGGATCATTGGTAAGGATAGTGGAATCAATCAAGGATTAGTGCTAGAGAGGCTTTGGTCGTATTTCGATTAATGTTTATCGCACTTAGCCAAATTGCTCAGGTTGTTTTTGTACATATCAGTCCAGCCAGAGTCCAATTTACCATTGATGAGGATTCTATCTATCGATTGTGATTTGTCTTTTGTGAGTATGGCGGTTAGCGTTGTGCCGTCACTTAGACGACATTGATAGCTAGTCACTTTGCCAGTTTTGTCTTTTACAACAGTTTCTTTTGAGCGATCGAGAATCAAATGATGATATTCTGTGGATGAGGGATGAAGTTCATGGTTGAGAATCCAGTGAGCCCATGCCGCCTGGTTGATTGAACAACCTACTCTATGTATCAGGAAGTTTTCGTCTGTCCACACTTCTAAAGATGGATTTGTATGCTCCAGATCCCAGGCCACACTTTCAAGTTTAGAGAAGACAATTATGTTGTAAAAAGTCGGGGTATTATTATCGGCTGATGCTTGCCAATCCACTGTCTTTCCTCCAAGCTCTGCTTTTTTGTCGGCATGCATGGGGCTACTCTGCCAATCATTTCCATAGTTGGCAGAGTGCCAGGTTGCTTCTCCGTAGGTTCTTCTCGTTTCAGGTCTGCAGAAGTCATTGATGCGATCGGTAGTCCACTTCGTTTCAAGAAATTTTTGAAAGGCGGCTCTCTTTTGAGCTGGCTGTGTCGGCGCATCCCTAATTATTGATTTTAACAGCGCGATGTATTGCGAATGAAAACCCCTTCCAGCGCAGGGTAGCCATAGATCACCAATCGGATTTTTGGACACTTTGACTAGTTCATCGAAGCTCTCAGCATCTTTTGGCCAGTGGTTAAATGCAATAATCTGCCTTGCGTTTTTCTGAGCTGACAGAAAGGAAAATGAATTCGGACCTTCATCATCGTAGTAAAGTGAAACAGCAAACTGAGAACCTTTTTTGTAGCTACCAAGATAAACATCTTCAACCGTTGCCTTTAACAGCAATACCCGATCAGGCTTTTTTACTACCTGATTGATGGTGACCAGAAGGCAGGCCTGATAAGGAAAGTAACCTTTGTACAGTTTTAGTGTTTGATGTTCAGTGCTGACTTTACTGGTTTTTTGTTCTTCTGCTAACACGGGCTTGGCCAGCACTGCGATGCTGATAGATATAAGAAAAAGGCATTGAATAGATTTCAACATTTTTCACCAGTGTCTTTCTAGTTCGACCTAACGACGTCTTCGCAAATCTCTTTGATTTTCTGGATGCAGGCTGGCTCTAGCCTTGCATCTCTCGCGTCTGAGCGTCGTGGTTCGTCTTCCAAGAAGCTGTAGTAATAGTATTTGCCTTCTACTTGGAACTCCAACAAATATTGTTTTTCTTTTTCTTCGTATTCGACAGTGTGAAACTTGTTTTGGTTGTAGAAGTTCTTAGCATCGGCCAGTGCTGTTGAAAGTTGTGTCAATTGCACTGGAGAAATAAATAAAGCTTTGTTGGAAGAGTTGGTCGCTAGTGCGTTGCCTTGGCCCTCAGGATAACCGCCAATTGGCTCGTGATCGAGTCTTTTGTAGTAAAGTGTGCCGCCGTTTTGAGAGCTTTCTATGCGGTAACAGATTGGGGCGCAGTCAAGGTCAATAACCAGTAGGCGCAAGACAAACGCTGGGTTAGCTTGTTGGCAAATCTGTTTCTCGTTCATAAACCTTAAGAGCAAAGTAGCGCGGATGTTGAGTTCCGGGTTGCAGCGGTTTGGTAGAAACTTTCCTTCTGGGCAGCTCTCTGCCTCTTTTAGCGTGCCTTGAATGGGTCTGCCGCAGATATGCCAAGCGGCTCTAGAGAGAGCTCCCTGTGTCGGCATTCCTAAAAAGATGAGCCAGAAATAGTTGATGCAGAGTAGGTATATGCATTTTTTTCTAAACCAATTGTTGCAAACAAAAGAAAGTGCAATAAGTACCATTGGAATTATTAGAAACAATTGCGGCAGCGCATTGGAGGGCACTAGTGCGGATAATGGGTAGCCTAAGAGGTTGAGTGAATAATCGAGGCCCTGCATAAAAAGGGCCACAACGAAGATTGTCCATAGCGGGTAGGTCCAAGACAATGTCTTGAACCACCAAGGTGGATTGTTGGAGAATCCGCTCTGGTTGCCAGTCTCTATGCTTTTGCCGTAGGAGTCGTTCATATGCGCGTAATTGCTGTAGCCACTAGATGGTTCTACTCTTACGATAGAGCACATGCGGTTTGAGTGGATGCCCATCGGCCAAAGATGGATGCAAAAAGTCATCTTCTGGTTTGCGAGTCATGCCGATTTTTTCCATGACGCGCATTGAATTTTTATTGCAAGTAGCTGTGAAAGAAACTATTTCTTTTAAGCCTACTCGCTCAAAGCCGTCAGCTAAAACCGCTTCTGCTGCCTCGGGCGCGTAGCCATAGCCCCAGTGCTTCTGGGCTAGTCTCCAGCCGATTTCTACACAAGGTGTAAAAGATGCCTCGAAGCGTGGCACAGACAAACCAACAAAGCCGATAAATTCTTCGTTGGCGCTTAATTCAACAGCGTATAGTCCAAAACCATTTTCTTCAAACGCTCTTTCTATGCGCTCTACCATGGCATTGCTTTCTTGGTGTGTGAGCTTTTGGGGGAAGTGTTCCATCACAAGGTCATCTTGATTGAGTTCGGCAAAGGGATGCAGGTCGGCTTCTCGCCAACGGCGCAGCAATAGTCGGTCTGTTTTTATCAAGGGAGCTGCTGACATTTTTGCTGCCATTTCTGGTGACATATATTGACGGTTTCACCTGGGTCTAGTTGTGGAATTCTATATTACAGTTTCGTGGAGGGTGCACAACTAAATTGGCACGTCTAGGTTTTTCGTTGGTGAATCGCAATAATGCCAAAAATGGTAAAGCTGCCAAAAGTAGTAAGGTTGCGGCTTTTGCCCTGAAGCTCGCTGTTTTGTTGGCTGCCTGTGGCCCAGCCGCGGTATTGCTGGCCGTGCCTGGGTCTGTGGCATGGCCCTCCAGCGCATGGAATTCTGAGGCATGGGCTGAAGGGGCTGATGGCTCTGCGCGACCTGGCACCAATCGACCAGTGACTGATAAGTGGGCTTTGGTTGTTGGCATTAGTAAATTTTCTGACCCGACTTTGAATTTGCGCTATCCGGCCAAAGATGCCCAAGATTTCTACAATTATTTGATTAGTAAAGGCAATTTTGCCAAAGATCATGTTCGGCTTTTGCTCAACGAACGAGCCACTAAAGAGAATATTCTCGATCAACTCGGCGATAGTTGGCTACCGCGTGCAGCTCTGCCCGATGACCTTGTCGTGATTTTTATTTCTAGTCACGGTAGCTCGTCTGACGCTGATATTCGCGGCGTCAACTATGTTGTTGCTCACGATACTAATCCAACCAAGCTTTTTACGACTGGAATACCGATGCAGCATTTGGCCGATACTATTCGCGAAAGAGTGCATAGCGACCGCGTTTTGGTAGTTCTGGACACTTGCCACGCTGGTGGTGCC
Organism: bacterium Ga0077546; assembly: GCA_943369735.1. GTDB lineage: Bacteria > Cyanobacteriota > Vampirovibrionia > Obscuribacterales > Obscuribacteraceae. The sequence continues at coordinate 25,572 of CALROJ020000038.1, read as the reverse complement.
AGTGAGAGTAAAGGTATCGTGCGTCAAGCTAATGCTGATGCTGCCACAATTGCCCAGGGCTCCGGACAATTGGTAATTTGTTCTAGCGATAAGAATCAGACCTCGTGGGAGTCTAAGCAATATCCCAATTCTGTTTTTACTCGAAGTTTAATTGAGGGTTTGCAAAAGCAAGGCAACTCTAGTGATGTTTCAGATGTCTTCAGCTTTGTAAAAGATAAAGTGCAGCAAGAGGTCGTGCAAGAGCGTGGAGTGCTGCAGACTCCAGTTTTAGAGTCAAGCAAATGGTCAGGCAAAGACTTAGTCATTGCCTGTCAGCCAGTCAGGCCGCGCCCGGGTCTGCCTGATCTTGAGGCGGTCTTAAGCAATCAAAAGTTGACGAGCAAGCCGAATGTTGCGCCTGAAGCAACCAGGCGTCCAGAAGTTATTGCCATTAGCACTCCAGCACCAAAGCCTGTGGTAGCCCCGGTGTCAGCGATAACAAGCAGCCCTCGTGTTACCGAGTCATTTAGTTCGTCTAGTAGTTCATCTAGTTCATCTATGGATAGAATCCGCTCGGTGCGCGATACAACAGCAAGCGAGTTTTTGAAATATCATTTTCGCGCTATTGCTTTCAAAGAGTTTGATATAGCCTGGGATGACCTGGCACCAGCCTACAAGGCCAAGTTTGGCAATAAGCAGTCTGCCTATATTACTTCGGTGTCGCGCCACCATTGGCTGACGACATCGCCACCAGACAGTGATTTTTCTGTAGGTCCGCGGCAGGGCGACTTGGTAAAAGTAAGAGTGAAAATGCTTCGGCTTGCTGGTTACAATTCTGATTGGCTCTATACTCTGCGAGTTCAAAACGGAAAGTGGTACGTGGAGGCCGTGGGCAGCGTCTCTTAATGGATTAGGTATGAATTACTTGGCATTAGTGAAGAGGCTTGAACAGTACTGGGTCTAGTCGCCTTTCAGAGTTTTCTTCGGCTATGTTAGCTTTCGGGAAAATTGCTTGTAGTTGTGCTATTTCTTCTTTTTTCAATTGTCCAACTTCTACGTGAATTGCAGTCAACGGGCAATTTTTTAGAGATTTAATGCCACTAGCTGTGATGCTGGTTTGGCAGACATCTAGATAGTTTAAACTCGGCATTTTGGCTAGGTATTTTATACCGTTGTCGGTGAGCGATTTGTTTTCATGCAAAGCCAGAGACTCTAGGGCCTTCAGTTGACCGATTGGTTCTAAATCTTTGTCGCGTAACTGGCAGGCCTGAAGGCGAAGGCTCTTTAGGCTTTTTAGAGCGGTCAAACCCTTGAGATTTCCATCGCAAAGAGCATTATGACCTATTTGCAGAACGGTCAGCTTTTTCATTGACCCTAGATCGGCTAAGGTCTTACCGGTTACTAATGTTCGCGTTATGCTTATGAAGACTAAATTGGGTAATTTTGCTAGTACTTTTAACCCTTCGTCGCCCACGTCAGTTGAGTCTAGTTCTATCCTTTGAAGACCTGTAAGCCCAGTTAGGTATTGAAGATCTGATTGATTGAAAGTTAGTTTGCTCAGTCTTAAGACCTGCAAATCGTCACCTTTTAATTTTTGCAGGGGCTGAAGATTTTCACCTAGGGCGTAGTTTCCTAGCAAGAAGGTATAGCCTTTTTGTGGGATGCTTAGTCGTCCTTGAGCGTGCTTACGAACAGTTGCTGTAGCTGTATCGATTACTTGGGCTGTTAGGTCGAGATTGCTCAGAACATACAGTCTGCCAATTGAGAATTTTTCAGGGCACTCTAACACCTTATATCGGGCTGGTGTTTTTAGCGGTGAGGCTTGTTGCTTTTGGCTCTTGGCCAACGCTGGAGAGAATATAGACGAGCTAAGCAATACGGCTAAAGAGCCGAAGAGGCTGCACGAAGCCAACCAGGTTGCCGTTGTGAGTTGCCTGGTCTGCATAGGGACAGCCTCAAATAGCTTTCCACTATCCTATAGCTTTGGTGAAGAAAATCCTAGAGCTTGGCTTGAGGACGATAAGCTTCTAACAGACGAGAGCCCTCTGCTAGCTCTGTCAGAGAAGTTTTTGACCAGTAGCGGCTGTCGGTATGGTGAACAAAAAGTTGACCATCTTTTCCTTCGGTGACAATGCCCCATTGTTCGCGGCGGCCAGGGCGACCGGTCAGTACAACCAGATCACCACTGATTACTCTGTTCAATGGCACGGCGTCTAGGTGCTTGCTGATGGCGTCGAGTTGATCATTGCCGCGAATTAGTAAGTGATCGCCTGATTTGCTGGTGGTTTTGGCTTCGGCGTTAAATGCTGTGTCTAGTGCGGCCGCACCGGATGGGCTCAGGTTAAATTCTTCGGTCTCACTGGGATTGGCAAATGTGCGCAAATTAGAGAGAAATTCTTGGGGAAGTTTGAAGTTGTTCCAGCTTTCATTGGTGTTTGGTGTTGGGATGCTTAGTGGTGGAGCGCTCACAGCCGGAGCATAAGATATGGCAGGGCTTTCTAAGGGTGGGCTGATTGACATTCGCTTTCTCCGTTCCAGAGTAGTGGCGCAGGGGTGGCTGCTGAGATTACTTTATGAAAGAGAAGGTGAAAAAGACGTGATAGTTTAAAAGTTTTCGTATTTTCCCCACTGACTTGGAAATTGTTTGCAACTACCATGAACGCGCGCAGAGATTAATGTCCAAGGTCAAAGATTAAAGACCAAAGACTAAAGACTAAGCACCAAAGACTAAAGAGTGCCCAATGGTAGACGACCGCCTACAATTGAAAACGGGAGAGATTACCGGCCATATCCACGATATGGCGGCCAGGTTGAGCGGTGCGAAGCTGGTAGATGAAGTTATCTCAGATGCGGCGGTTGAGCATGCCAAACAAGCTACTGTGCGCATTACTACTAGCAGTGTTGAAGGCCCTCGCGGCACCGGTAGTGGTTTTATCGTTGGTTCTGGCAATGAAGTTGTCACCAACCTGCATGTCATAGGCAATGCGCGGTCAATTGATGTCACCACCCCAAGCGGAGAGCATTTCAAGGCCCGCGTCACTAAGGTTGACGAGTTTAGCGACCTGGCTCTGCTACAAGTTGAGGGTATGAACGCCGACAGCTCGCGGGCGGTTAAGTTTGGCTCGACAGCTGATCTCAAGCCGTACTCGAAGTTATTTGCTGTTGGTCACCCTAATGGTGTTGAGCAAGCACAGGTCTCTGAGGGTGCCTTTAGGGGCATGGGCACCTACGGCGGGGTGATACCGAAGTATGAAGCCGATCAATGGCGCAATGTTGTTCCGGTTCTCTACGGAAGAGATGCTTTTGGCCAAGCTTATAATGGCGAGGCCGAGAAGTATTTGGCAGCCTCTAGAGTGGCTGCTACGCTCCACATTGACCATGGTAGTTCTGGCGGTGTAGTGCAAAATGCTAAGGGAGAGGCAATCGGCGTTGCCACTAATATTTCGCAGGAGAGACCTGGCCAGGCCTTTCTTGTGCCTTCCGAAAATGTCGTCTCGCTGCTTAACAACCCTAATAACCGCTTTGCTTTCAATTACGAACAACAAACTAACTTTGATCGCAATCCACTGCTCACTGTGGGCAAAGATGCTGCATTGTTGGGTCTTGGCTACAAGTTCAGACCCCTAGCCGCCCCCTTGCTTGGCGCTGCTTACTCTGTTGATCTCTATAACGATTTGAAGTTGGCTACAAGCAGCGACCTCTACGGCAGTCGCAGTGATTATATTAAAGACGCAGCAATTGACGCCGCTGCCGTTACCGGTGGCGTGCTTAGCTTAATTCCTAAGACTCGGATGGTTGGCTATGGCCTTGTAGGCGCCCGCGCACTCTACGAAGTGGGCACTGATTTCTTCAAGGGCGATCCCGTTTTAAACCATGTGAAGCGCACTGATGCGGCCCAACCTCAAAGATCCGGCGAGCCTTTGTATTGGTCTTTACCAGATCGGGTAAATGCTAGTAGTGGGCAAATGTCACCTCGACCAGCAATTTCTATTCACAGTGCAATGCACGGTTTGAGAATTGGTCGCCATTAGCCACTAGTTTGGCCCTACAAAGTCCTACAAGGATTCTTTTGCATGAGTCAGCCCCCCGAAGAAGTGCCTGAAGGGCTTAGTGCTCGGGAATATCAACGCTTGATTGCGCTGTACACTTTAATGGGCCGCCACAATCACGCGGCCAAGGCTTTTTCACGGTTGTCGGAAAACGATCAGAAGTTGCAGGCGGCAGGCCTGCGAGAGTCGATGTTGAGCGATGAACCAGAGGCATCTAATCAGGGTTCGCCAGCTAGCGATGGGGTTAGCGATGGAGGTAGTGATGGATGTAGCGATAGTGCTTCAGGTGGCAATGACGCCGGAGCAAGTGCTGATGATGCCGGAGTAAGTGCTAGTGGAATTGGTGAAAGTGAAAAGAGTTTAGTAGTAGGTCCTCATGACCAGTATGTATTGGGTCACCAAGCTGGTGCTAACTTCGCCCAGGCTTTGCTAAAGCTGTTGCAGCAATTGACCATTGAGGCCGTTGATAAGAATGACAAGCTCGGTACCGGTGCCGACTTGAAGCCAGGATCTGGACAAGAATCTGGACAAGGATCTGGACAAGGCTCTAGTTCTGGTGACGATGCGGATAGCGATGAGCCGCTTACGGCAATGAAAGAGCAGTTGCTTTCAATTGGATTGTCTGAGGCTGAGGCCCAGGAATATGTGCAAAAATTGCGCCAAGCCTTGGCCGACATGACACAAGCTGAACCGCCGCCGCGTGAACTGCCCGAAGATTTGACAGCAGAAGAGTACTGGCAGCTAGCTGTGCGCTACAAGCAGGTCGGATGGACAGAACAGGCTCGCGACGCCCTGACGACTGCCATAGAGCTTGACGGTGACGGCCCGGTAGGCATTAAATCTAGATCGTTTTTGCGTTCTAAAATACCGCGGTATCCTGTGCCACTCATGGCTGAACAGCTCAATATACAGGGCTATAATCAGATGTTTGTCAACGAGAATGAGGCTCAGCGAATGTTTGAGAATCTCGTCAAAGACTATCCTGATTTTGAATGGCCTTACGGCAATCTTGGCTCGCTTTTGATTAAACGAGGGCGTCTGGAAAAGGCCCAGGAGCTTTTAATCAAAGCAGTTCAGATCAACCCTTACTACATCAATGGTTGGTTGCATTTATCCCGTGTCTACGCCATCCAAGAAAATTTTAGTGCCGCTGAAGACTGCTTACAACGTGTCACAGCTATCGATGCTAGCGACCCTAACTGGAAGGGTATTCGCGACTTAGTAGAACAACTCAAAAGCGATTTTGAAGAGAATTAGTATAACGTGCCAAAAAAAGAAGACCTCGCTGGCGGGCGAGATCTTCTTTTGGGGTTGAGTTCGGGGTTAAGTTCGGGGTTTAGTTTCGCAAACAGGATCAGAATTAGAGCATTTGCAAATAGAAGTCTTTGTCAAAGCTTAGGTCTTTCGGTCCACCGTCAAGCGGTTTTTTGCCAGTGAATTCTTTGTCTTTTGGCCCACCTTCGAGTGGTTTCTTGCCGGTAATTTCATTGCCTTTATCCCAGCCTTCTTTCAAGCCGCCGTCAGCTGGAACTTTTGGTTTTTCCGGTGCAAAATCAAGTCCGCCTTCTACCTTGCCACCAAATTTTCCACCGTCAGCTAGTTCTTTCTTCTTCTGGATCATGTTTCCGTCTTCGCCTGCTGCTTCTTTCTTCTTCTGAATCATGTTAGCGTCGTCAATCGCTTGTTCTTTCTTGTTTCTGATGGCGTCTTCATCACTCATCATTTTCTTTTCTTGCAGTGTTGATGAACTGTCGCTCTTGCCTTTCTTGAAGGGGTCATCGAAAGTCAGGACTGAATTATCTTTGCTTAGACCATCTTTGCTCAGGTCCTCTTTGGTTAGGCCGTCTTTGCTAGAGCCATTTTTACCGAATTTGCCTGTGCTGTCTTTGTAATTTTTCTCCAAATCTTTCCATGAATCTACAGCGATGTTGCCAAATTTTTCTGATTGCTGTGATTTATTTTCAAGACCTTTGACAGCGGTGTTGTCTGAAGAATTGGTTTCAGCCAAGTTATTTACTCTTACCATGATTGTCTACCTCTAGTAATTTGGTTCATTTGCAGGTTCATCGGCCTGGGGGTTGATTGAGCCTTTGTGGCCTGCGCTACGAGAACAAATCTAGAAGGAATTTATTACTGAACTGTGATTAGAATGTTTCTGCCTTATAACTAGTCTCGGCCGTATTATTAGTCTCGGCTTAATTGCTACTTTGTCGGCAGAGTAAAAATGAATGTGCTGCCTTGGCCGCGGCTTTCTACCCAGATTTTGCCGCCGTGCATTTCCACTATTGCCTTACATATAGTAAGGCCAAGGCCAGAGCCCCCTTTTGATTTGGCGCTGCCGCCGACCTGCTGAAAGCGCTCGAAGACTGCCTCAAGCATATCCGCAGGTATGCCAGGTCCTTGATCCTCTACTCTTACAGCAACGGCGTTTCTTTGTTGCTCAGCGCTAACTTTGACGGTTGCTCCTTTGGGAGAATATTTAATAGCGTTGGCCACGAGGTTTGATAGCACGCGGTCGAGTCTTTGCTCATCAGCCTCTATAGCTATGTCAGTGGGTGCAAACTCTAGCTTTACACCCATTTCTTCAGCGAGGCCGAGGCTGGCGGCCTGGCAGTCGCTGAAGCAACGATTTAGTGAGACTGTATCAATCTCAAGCTGCATCATGCCTGATTTTATTTTTTCGATGTCGAGCAAATCATTGATGAGGGCAACCATGCGATCGGCGTTACGTTTCGCCATCAACACATAGTTGCGACCTCTGGCGTCAAATGTTCCATATGTTCCGTTTTCGAAAAAATCTAGGACGTTATTGATAGTTGAAAGTGGTGTGCGCAGATCATGGGTGATCATGGCCATTACTTCTTGTTTGAGTTTTTCGGCTTTGCGCCTATCGGTCATATCGTGAATGACACAGAAGAATGAGTTTTCTTCGTCTGACCAGTGGGCTGACCAAAGAGTCTCTACTGCGGCACCAGAACTGCTGCGCATCTCGATTTCGAGTGGTGTGGAGTTGCAGTTATCGTCTTGTTTTAGTTTTTCTAGGTAGTCTAAGGCTTTGCTTGTGTCTGAACCGACTACAAGATCAATAAAGTGTTTGCCCAGCAAATCTTGGGGCGCGATGCCAAAAAATGCTTCAGCCGCTTGATTGACTGCAAGAAAGCGTCCTTGGGTATCGATGGTGCAAATTAAGTCGCGGGCATTTTCGACAATTGCTCGTTCTTTGCGCGAAGCCTCTTTGATTTCATTGGCCATTTTATGAAAGACCTGGTCTAGTCTGGCAATTTCATCACTGCCGCGCATTACCTCGTGCAGTGGCATGCCGCTGGCTAGTCTGTATGTGTTTTCACTGACGCGGTGTAGTCTTGTGGTGATTCCCTTTGTTAAAAATAGAGCTAAAGCTAGGCCCAGAGCTAAGTCGAATAGACCGATAACAATCATGATTGATTGCGCTTTTTCGCGATATTCGGCTTGTACCTCTGGGGCCTTTTGTGAGAGGCGTTTTTGTTCATCGCCAATAGTGAGCAGCTCGTTATAGAGAATACCTTTCATCTCTTCGCGTAGCTTGTGCCACATTGTTTTGCGCTCGTCTCGACCGTCGCCGCCGGTTTTAAGAAAGGAAGTTTTGATGTCTTTAAGCACTCTCATGCAGCGGTTCGAGGCTTCTTCGGAGGTCGTTATCGCTTTTGTGATTTCTGGTTGGTCCTGGGTTAATTGACGCAGAACGTTGTAGTCTGCATGGACGCGCTCCATCATTTGCTGGGCCGTGCGGGTGTCGAAACTAATCTCTAGTAGTGATTTTTCATTGCCGTAAACGGTGAAAATTTCGAAAGCATCATTGGTAATTTTGTTGATTGCGTCTGATATTTTTCCGCTGCGAGTTGAGATTCTCAGAGCCTGCTCGGCCTGGCTCTGAAGAGACGCAAGTGAGGCGATTAGGCCCAGTTGAATCAAGAGCGGCACAGAGACAAAAATGAGAACTTTGGATGTTAGCGAGAGATGCAAGCGCATGTGACTCTTATCCCCAATGGCTTACTGGGTAAAACAGATAGGGTAAAATACTCCGTGTTGCTTGAAAGATAGGCGTGACCCTTGGCAAAGATACTGTTAGTTGAAGACGATATAGACCTGGCAATGACTATCGGTGATGGTCTTACCGCTGAGCGCCACACGGTTGAGACTTTCAACGACGGCCTTGATGGTCACGACACCTTGAAAATGACTGAGTACGATGTGATTGTGCTCGACTGGGATTTGCCCGGAATGGCCGGCATCGATATTCTCAAGAATTTCAGGGCGGCTGGAGGAAACACACCAGTAATCATGCTCACTGGCAAGGGTGAGATTGCCGAGAAAGAGCAAGGGCTTGATTCTGGGGCTGATGACTATGTTACCAAGCCATTTAATCTGAAGGAACTAGCAGCGCGCATTCGCTCGCTATTGAGGCGCCCACCGCTTTCTCAGGCTAATGTTCTAAGGCATGGCAATTTGACCCTTGACCCGACTAAGTTTCGCATTACTCGCGGAGAAACTGAACTGCGCCTATTGCCCCGGGATTTTGCCTTGCTAGAATTTTTAATGCGCCACCCTACTGAGATTTTTGGTGTTGATACTCTTTTATCGCGGGTCTGGCAGTACGATTCTGACGCCACCCCTGAAGGCCTGAGAGTGGCCATTAGACGTATTCGCAAGGTGGTTGATGAAAGCGATGATCTCTCCAAGTCTGTAATTGAAAATATTTCGAGAGTGGGCTATCGCTTGCGGGCGCTTTAGTCTGGCAGCTTTACCTTTGACATTTGCCTTTTAATTTTGCGCTCAAGATTTAAGCTTAAACTTTGGCTTTGAGATTTTGGGCGTAATTTCCCCAATGACCGTGGGGTGGCTATTGTCTATGATTAGGGTATGAAATAAGAACATAGCCAGGTGTGTCATGGTCGGTGATAGTGATTCTTGCAAAGTTGTGCCCGAGGTTAACCTCGGTGGCGGCGTAGAGCGCAATGAATACTGTGGCAAAGGGCTTGTTTTAGATGCTTATCAAGATCTCTTAGGCAAGTCTGTCAAAATTAAAACAGAAAGAGGCTCTCAGTCTGATGCTGGCAGTGGCTTCTTCGTGCGCAACGGCGATGAGATTGTCACAGCCGGGCATGTGGTTAAGAATTCGACTTCGGTAAAAGTTGAAATGCCCACTGGTGAGCTACTTGATGCTCGTATTACCAATTACGACGATATCAACGATTTGGCTTTGTTGAAAGTTGAAGGTTTGGCTCCTGATCCTAGCCGGGCAATTGAGCTGGATCGTTCCAATAGAGACTTGACTGGGGAAACGATTTTCACCTTGGGTACGCCGGGGCTGAAGAACGAAGAGAAAGTAATGTCGGTCGGCAATGTCCTGGGTGTGACTAAGTTCGAAAATATTCTCAAAATGGGCAGTACAAGCTCATTTGCTGGTTTGCAGGGCGCTTTTGATACGGGCATTAAAGAGCTTCAGCTAGACGCTACAGATTATGTTCTGGGTAAGCGTTTGGCGAGCACTCAGGGCATCTTGCCTGGTCAATCTGGCAGTATGCAGGTCGATAGAAACGGCAGATTGGTCGGTGTTGTCACAGACAGTGCTGGTGACTCTCATTCGCTGGCTACACCGGTAGACAAAGTTGCTCAGCTGCTCAATATGGACGGCAAATTCAATTTTCTCTACAGCAAGAAAAGCGATTTTGATATTAATCCAGTCAAAACTCTGGGCGTTGATGCCATGATTGGCGGAAGCATGTTGCCCTATGTCAATCGCGTGGCACCTGCCGTCTATGGCGTGAAGCGGTTGATTGATCTGCCGTCTGATTTGAGTAATTATAGCTCTGCCAGTGCTGGCGATTTTAAATCGCAGCATGGTCGTCTAGCGGCTGAAGACGTCGGTTTTGGTGCCGGTGGCCTAGCCTTGAGCATTGGTTTCTTGGCCAAGATTCCTCAAGTCAGATACGCTGGTATGGCTGCTTTTGGTCTTGCTGCCGCTTCTTCTGTAGTTGGTAGTTTTGAAGACAAACACTTAAAGTATGAAGGCTACCAACGTAAAGATGGCACCAATAGACAGCCTTTCATGTGGAATTTCAACATTGCTGGTAAAGCTATTGGTTAGAGCTTCGTCATTTCTTGGGTCTTGTCTGTTTTCGACTTGGAGCCAAGAGCCTCGCTGAATTGAAAATAAATAGAAGCTCAGAGCCAACGTGTATAAGCGCTGCTACTAGTGGATTTAAATGTCCGCTAGATGCTAGGGCCATGCCTACTAGGTCAACTATGATGGTGCCAACAAAGTTAAACCAGATGATGCTATAGCATCGCTTGGCAATTTTTATGGTGTCTACCAGGTTGAGAAGGTTGTTTTTGACAATCATTGCATCGGCTGACTCTAGTGCTATGTCACTTCCGGAGCCTATGGCAATACCAATGTTGGCTGTGATTAAGGCAGGGGAATCATTGATGCCGTCGCCAACCATTGCCACTGATTGACCACGGCTCTGTTCGAGTTTTATGTAGTCTGATTTCTCTGCTGGTAGCATGGCCGCTTTGTATTCGGCGATGCCAATCTGCTTGGCGATGCTTGCTACTGCCTGCTCACTGTCACCACTTAAGAGAACCGCACGAATGTTTAAGGCTTTGAGTTGCAGAGCTGTTTCATGGGCTTCTGGACGAATTTGGTCGGCGATTAAGATCAAACCAGCTAATTTCTTGTCTACTGCTACCAGTACACCTGTTTCGCCAGTGCTGAAGCCCTCTGTTAGTGAGTCTGAAGCGCTGAAGTCAATGTTGTTCTCTGCCAAAAGCTTTCGGTTGCCAGATATTATTTGGTGGCCTTGTCGCTGACAAATTATGCCTCGGCCAGGCAAGTAGCTAAACTTTTCTGGTGCCTCTTTCCTGACATTTTCTTCACTGGCTTTAAGTTTGATTGCAATTGACAGTGGGTGCTCTGAATAAAGTTCGCACGTCGCAGCGGCTGAGAGCAGGGTTTGTTGAGTAAATTCTTCTGTGGGTAAGACTTTGGTTACAGCTGCTTTGCCTGTGGTTAGTGTGCCGGTTTTATCGAAGATTATTGTTTGCACTTTAGTTAGTGTTTCTAAGTGCTGGCCCGCTTTCAGGATAACTCCGGCACGTGCCGCTTGTCCAATCGCTCCTAGTATCGCCAGTGGTGTGCCGGCTGCGACTCCACAAGCTCCGGCAACAACGATTACTGAGATTGTTGCTGGCAAGTCTTTTGTGCATAAAAATGTCACTGCCGCCCACGTTAGAGCAATATAGACAAGATAGCCAGAAAGTTTGTCGGCTATGTTTTCGATTGGAGCTTGTGACTTTTCTGCTTCTTCTATTGTTTTTAGAAGCTTGCCGTAAGCAGTCTCTCTACCGGTTGATTCAATTTTTACCCGGAGCGCCCCGGATTGATTGATTGTGCCAGCATAGATTGGGTTGCCGCTAGTTTTTATAGCTGGTAGCATTTCACCAGTAATGCTTGATTGATCGACGGTGGAGTGTCCTGAAACAACTACACCATCAATAGCAATGCGGCTGCCTGGTTTGACAACGGCTATCTGTCCTGGGTGTGCCCCTTTGATATCTATGTTGGTAATTGTGCCATTGCTTGGGTCTTCGATAGATATTGTTTGGGGAAGATCGCCAAGAAGGCTTTTGATTGATTGTCTTCCCTTCTCTAAAGTGAGCTTCTCTATTTCTTCCGCTATCAGTACAAAGAGAATGATTAAGGCAACCGTGAGAAATTCACCAATTGCTAGAGCTGCGGTCAAGGCGATTACCATAGAAAGTTCCATGTTCATGCGCTTTTCTACGATTGCTTCTTTCGCTTCAGAGAAAATTGGTTTGCTACCAATTATGCCAGCGGCTAGCAAAATTAGATTACTTGCTAAGCAGTGGACGGAGCCAATAGCAATTGCTAAATCACCAAGAGAATTCAGGGCAAAAGAGCTTGCTATAAGTGCGGCAACTATTGATATGCGCTCTAGATCTTCGCGCTCTACTCTGGCCCACAGGGTCAGTTGTTCAGGGGTAAGGTTTTCACAGTTCTTTTTAGTATCGATGGCATGTTCTGATGAACTTGTCGATTCTTGCTGCACGGAAGTGGTGCTCACTTTAGATAGCTCCGTACGATATCTACCAAATCGTAAGCAGCTTCGACTCTTTCCGGCTGGCTGGGGTCGTCGACATCAACTAAGTGTGACAAGATATGGCCCTCTAAGACCTCTGACATTAGGCCGTTCATGGCTCCCCTACAGGCCGCTATTGTCTGCAGTACTTTTGAGCAGTCATCGTCTTTTTCCAGCCCTCTTTCGATGGCGTCGAGCTGACCGCGAATGCGACTGACCCGGTTAAGCAACTTTTTCTTGTCATTTTTAGTGTGCATAAGAGAACTCTAATAAATACTATACTGGGGTACAGTATAGCAAATTTGGACAGGCACAAGCTTTCGAGGAATTCCGTAGTTTTTCCGAATACTAGACGGACTTATTGATAAGTGGTTATCATTACCACTTGTTCGACCGGGCAAATTGTTTGGCCGGTTAGTTTGTGCGGACAGGGTGAAAACAGATGGTTAACGTAGATAAGTTAAATAGAGTGCCAGTGACGGTTTTGACTGGTTTCCTAGGCTCAGGGAAGACCACACTCTTAAATAGAATATTGACTGAGAACCATGGTAAGCGTATTGCTGTAATCGAAAACGAGTTTGGTGAAATCGGTATCGATGATGCCTTAGTTGTTCAAGCTGACGAAGAAATATTCGAGATGAACAACGGTTGTATTTGTTGCACCGTGCGTGGTGACTTGATTCGCATACTTGGTAATCTCATGCGCCGGCGAGATAAATTTGACTATATTTTAGTAGAAACAACTGGTTTGGCTGATCCAGCACCGGTAGCTCAAACTTTTTTTGTGGACGATGAGATTCAAGAGTCATTAGAGCTTGACGGCATCATTACTTTGATCGATGCAAAGCATGTTGCTATGCATATTGATTCGAGTACAGAGTGCAAAGAACAGATTGCCTTTGCTGATGTCATTCTTCTCAATAAGACTGATTTAGTTAGTGAAGAAGAGTTGAATCAGTTGGAGGAGAAAATGCGTGCAATGAACGCCATGGCTAAAATTTATCGCACACAGAACGCTGAGCTAGATATGGATAAGATTCTTAGTGTGCGTGGTTTTGATCTTGAGCGAGCTCTTGCTGTTAAGCCCACATTTTTAAATCCAGAGTATCCCTTTGAGTGGGTTGGTCTCTATGACTTTAAGGGGCCGTCGACTCTCTACCTAGAAGATGGCCCGGATCCTTCTATGAATATGCTGTTATTGCCAGTGGCTAATGAGCATATTAGAAAGCCTGATTTGATGGTGATCGAATCGTTGCTAGAAGTTGCTGTTGTTAAATTTTCTCAGGATAAACTAGAGGTTGGTGCTGGAGCTATCATCGATACAGCCGCTAAGACTTATCAGTTGAATCTTGACAGTGAGGGCAGCAAGGTCTTTCAAGTTGTGGTGCCAGCTGGTCGTTATGCGCTCTTCGCACAGCATAAGCCTGAAGAGTTTGCTATGTCATTATCTTTTGAAGACCAGCCTTTGATGCCAATTTGTGCTCAAGTGTATGACGCTGGGCACACCCATGACAGCGAAGTAAGTTCGGTTGGCATAACCTGTGACGGCGATCTTGACGAAAAGAAATTCAACGAATGGCTGGGGGTGCTCTTGCGTGAGAAGGGCACGGATATCTTTAGAATGAAAGGTATTCTTAGCATCGCTAAGCAGTCTCAACGCTTTGTTTTTCAGGGTGTGCATATGCTCTTTGATGGTCGGCCAGACAAAGAATGGGGGGATGAACCGCGCAATAACCAACTTGTTTTTATTGGACGTAATCTCAATCGCGCTGAGTTAACGGAGGGCTTTTGTTCATGCCTGGTAAAGAGTCAATTGCTCAGAAAGTAAAAGATCTAGATTTAGCTTGGCAGCTTGATTGTGGTGACTATATCTCCAACTTAAGTTGGTCTCAAGATGGTTCCATGCTTGCCTGTGGCGACGCTGAAGGTAAGGTTTCTGTTGTTGATGTTAATGGAAAAGTAGTCTCGCGCTGGATGGCCCATAGTCTTGGCACGCTTAAAGTTGGTTGGTCGGCTAGTGGAAAGTATTTAGCTAGTGCTGGTCAAGACTGCAAGGCTCGCATTTATGAGGCTGGCAATCGTACTTTTAGACAAGTAGCTGAAATGGATCATGGCTCTAGTTGGGTGGAGCATTTGGCTTGGAATGCTAAGCGTGATGTCTTACTAACTGCTGCAGGAAAGGATCTACGTTTGTGGGATGCTGCAGGCAATGTCGAGCTTGAGTTTACGCGACACGGTAGCACCATTGCCGGTATCGCCTGGAATCCGGCTATGGCAAATCTGTTTGCCACCAGTAGTTATGGAGGGCTAAGGTTGTGGGCCGACTCGGAGGCTAAGCCTAAGCGTTTCTTTGAATGGAAGGGTTCTATTCTTGATATTGCTTATAGTCCGAACGGCAAGACTGTGGCTGGCGGCTGTCAGGATGGTGCTGCCCATATTTGGTTGCTGCCGAGTGGTGATGACCTTTTTATGAATGGTTATGCGACAAAGGTGCGAGAACTCGCTTGGGATAGCACCTCGCGCTATTTGGCCACAGGTGGCAGTGAAGTGGTGGTAATCTGGGACTTTAGTGGAAAAGGTCCTAGTGGTAGTAAGCCCTTGATGTTAGAAGGGCATCAAGCCTTTATTTCGAACTTGGCCTTTGCCCCTAATGATATGCGCTTGGCCAGTTCAGGCCTCGATGGTAATTTGATAATTTGGAATATCGCAGGCAAGAGCAAGAGCGAACCCCTTGCTTTGTTTGCTGGTGATAGTGAAATTAGTGCGATAGCGTGGCAGCCGCAGGCAACTACTATTGCCATTGGTTGTGCATCAGGTAAATTGATTTTGCTTGACTTAAAAAGCATTTGAAATTCAGGGTCGTTAATGATAATGTATTATCACTGATATGGGGCCAGCTATATTGGCTGTCCTTAACTAAATTGATTGATTGAATTTAGCCGTAGAGTAAATGAATTTGCTTTACCGTTTGTCGCGAGGAAAACTTGATGAGATATACAGACTCTAAGGCAAAACGCTGTCGAGCTGTCGGTGTTAACTTGTTCGGTAACACTAAGTTTGATGACCTGAAACCGTATCCACCAGGTCAACATGGTCAAAAGAAGAAGAAAGTCTCTGACTATGGAACACAGCTTTTAGAGAAGCAGAAGATTCGTTGGTCCTATGGGTTGTCAGAGAAGCAATTTGTGGCCCTTTATGAGGAAGCTACAAGAGCTAAAGCTGCCACTGGCACTGTTCTCTTGCAATTGCTTGAGAGGCGGTTAGACAACATAGTTTTTCGTTCTGGTCTTTTCGCTAGTCGAGATTTGGCTAGGCAGGTAATCAATCATGGTCACGTTTTGGTAAATGGTAAAAAGCTCGATGTAGCATCAGCCAGGCTGAGCCCCGGGGATGTGGTTACTTTCCGCGAGAAGAGTAAAAAGTTTATTCAAAGCATCACACTCGAAAACATGCAAGTTAAGCCAGATTGGGTTGAAGTGCTGAAGAACGAACTGTCGATAAAATTGTTGCAAGTTCCTGAAAGAGATCAACTAGATCAGAGCTTCAGAGAGAACTTAGTGGTCGAGTATTATTCGCGCTAATCAGTGATGATAAGCTGGAGGAGTTGTCTTGATCTCTAAAGGTGCAGAGTATTCTTTGCGAGTTGTTGTGCTGCTTTCCAGAAATAAGGGAAGGAGGCTTGTTGCTTCGGAGATTTCTGAGCAGACAAAGATATCAATAGCTTACATTCCTAAGGTTATAAGACCGCTTATAGCTGCTGGTTTTATCACTAGCAATCGCGGTGTAAATGGTGGCTATGCCTTGAAAAGATCAAGTAAGCTCATCACTATTTTGGACATTCTCAATATTGTTGGTAATGCTCAAGATGAGCACGTTGAGCGAGGTGAGTTGAGTGATAACTTTGCCTCGCTATGTAAAAAGCTTGAGCAGCTAGATGCTCAAATTTTAGACTTTTGCGCCAAGACCACTGTCGCTCAACTGGCCTCTAGTTGACTCTGTAGCTGCTGTCTCCAGCCAATCATCAAGTCTGACTTTTTCAAACACATTTTTGCGTCTGACTTTTTTGCAGGAAATCGTCTTTGTCACTAAGAGTGTATAGAGTATTGATTTGGGTAATCCTAGATATCTCGCCGCATCGTCAAAACTTAACCAGTCTGATTCTTGCACTTGGAATTCTCCTGTTTTTTGTCCTGCTCTTAGTGTTTTCTAGATCACTTCGGCAACAGTCCATTCGCTGGGCAGCATATCCTTGTATTTAGCCCACGATTTAGGTCCGAGTTTCATTTCTTTGTCAGTGAGTAGGCACTGATTAAGTTCGTTTTCGATCCATTCTTTTTCCATGTGAATACCGATGAATACGCACTCTTGGCGTCTATCACCGTACTCTCCTTGGCACTCCTCTTCGATTTCAGCGCGAAAATCTTCTTCTTCTGGCCACTCCGCTTTATCGATGCAAGCCCACCACTGATGAGCTGGTTGCAGGCGGCATGAGCCCCCGGCGTGCGACCAATCTAAGGCGAAATCCATGCGGCTGGCTAACCAAAAGAAACCTTTTGAGCGAATTACACCATCCCATTCTTTGTCTAAGAATGCTCTGAAGCGCTCTGGGTGAATAGGACGGCGTGCTTTATAGACAAAGCTAGAGATGCCATATTCTTCAGTTTCGGGAATGTGCTCGCCACGCATTTCTTTCATCCAGCCTGGCGCTTCTGAAGCCTTTTCAAAATCAAACAACTTGGTGTTTAGGATGTCACTTGACTTTATTTTTCCAAATTCACTCTCAATTATCTTTGCTTCTGGATTGAGATGGGCAATGATTTTATGAAGCTCCTGCAGCTTCTCTGGCTCAAGCAGATCTGTTTTGTTGAGCACGATGACATTGGCAAATTCAATTTGATCAACAAGCAGATCAGATATGCTGCGGTCGTCGTCTTCATTGATGCCGAGGTTGCGGTCTTTCAACTCGACGCCTTCTTCATAGTCGCGTAAGAAGTTGAAGCCATCAACCACTGTAACCATGGTGTCTAATGTGGCAACCTTGCCCAGGCTCTCACCAGTTTCATCTTCAAAAGAGAAGGTCTCAGCCACAGGGAGAGGCTCTGAGATGCCGGTAGATTCTACTAATAGGTACTCAAATTTTCCTTGCTTAGCGAGTTTGGAGATTTCTATCAAGAGATCTTCGCGCAGAGTGCAGCAAATGCAGCCATTAGACATCTCAACTAATTTTTCTTCGACGCGATTGAGGCTGGCACCGCCATGCTTAATTAGCTGCGCGTCAATATTTACTTCGCTCATATCGTTGACGATGACCGCTACACGCAAACCTTCGCGGTTGTTGAGTACATGGTTGAGCAAAGTAGTTTTGCCGGCGCCGAGAAAACCAGATAAGACTGTTACTGGCAGTGTTTTCATTTGATTGAACCTATTTTTTTGTTTCTTTAAATTCTGAGTGGCAACGGCAGCCGGGGCAATACTTGTTCAGTACGAGCCGTTCGGGATTGTTGCGCTTGTTCTTTGTTGTCACGTAGAAGTGGTTGCATTCCATCAGGCCGCAGGCCATCTTAATTATTATTCGGTCTGACTTTTTCATATTTCTAAGTATTTATCCTTTCCAGCAAGATACTGACCCTGTGCAGATAGAGGGTCTTCAAGGCTAAAGTTTTGGCAAGGTCAGTGATAATAGATTATCATTAAGAGGAAGTCAACCCTCTTTGAGCTTGAACAATTATCTGGATGTTGTAATCTTGCTAAGTAAGCAAACAGGTGGTTATGGAGCGCAATACACAGCAACGGCAGGCCATCCTTAAAGCATTTGAGATTGCTGAGCGCCCCTTAGCGGTGCAAGAGATTCTTGACCTGGCTCAGGGTGATTGCCCGGGCTTAGGCGTTGCTACGATCTATAGAAATCTGAAGGCGCTGGTGGGCGACAAAAAACTTATAGTTGTTGATATGCCAGGCGGCGTTGCTTTATATGAATTACCAGGCGGTCACCATCATCACCACTTCTCTTGTAGTGGTTGTCAGAAAGTTTTTGATGTAGACGGCTGCGGTCTCAACGTAAAGAACCTTGTGCCTAATGGATTTACCCTAAAACGACATGAAGTTCTGCTGTACGGATTTTGTGATTCTTGTTCGCGCTAACAAAAATATTGACTTAATGATAATGATAATCTATTATCAGTAAAGCTATGAACGCTGCAAGAGAAACTTGGAAATTGATCTGGCTCTGATCTTTGTCCGGTGAGGATGGCACCAGGCTCTCGGTTGTCATCCTTGACTCTTGTAGCTTTGCTTAGGCTTGGTTTGCATGCGTGGGGTTCCATGAAAAAGTTACCGGTGACTGTATTGTCTGGCTTTCTTGGTGCAGGCAAAACGACTTTGCTCAACCATATTCTCTCTAATAGAGATGGGCTCAAGGTCGCTGTGATAGTGAATGACATGAGTGAGGTCAATATCGACGCGCAGCTAGTTAAGCAAGGTGCAAGCCTTAGTCGTGTTGACGAGAAACTGGTTGAGATGTCGAATGGCTGTATCTGCTGCACTTTGCGAGAAGATCTGCTCGTCGAGATCAATCGCTTAGCTAGTGAAGGTCGCTTTGATTATTTGTTGGTTGAGTCTACCGGAATATCAGAGCCGATGCCGGTTGCTGAAACCTTTGTCTTTACTGATGCTAACGGTGTTTCGCTTTCAGAAGTAGCTCACCTCGATACCATGGTTACAGTAGTAGATGCTATGAATTTTCTTGATGATTATATGGAGAGCGCGGCCTTAGTGTCGCGTGGTCTAGAGTTGAATGAGGGAGATCCTCGGACCATAAGCGATTTGCTTATTAGCCAGGTTGAATTTGCCAATGTGATTATCGTCAATAAGACTGATCTGATTTCGAAGAATGATCTAAATAGATTGACTAAAATTTTGCAGCACCTCAATCCTGAGGCTCGCATTGTGCGTTCGAAATTTGGTCTGGTAGATCTGAATAAAATTCTAAATACAGGTCTCTTCCAGTTTGATCGTGCAGCCGAGGCTCCGGGCTGGCTTAAGGAATTGCGCGGTACTCATACTCCTGAGACTGTTGAATACGGTATCACTAATTTTGTTTACACTGCTCGTCGTCCTATGCATCCGGAGCGCTTGCGTGCATTTCTTGATGCTGACTGGGATGGTGTTATCCGCTCAAAAGGATTTCTTTGGGTTGCTACCCGTATGGACTATTCAATAGAGTGGTCGCAAGCTGGTGGTGCCTGTCGTATTGAGCCTGGGGCAATGTTCTTTGCTGCTATGGATAAAGAACGTTGGCCGCAAGATTCATTGCTTCTGCGCGATATTCACGATAGCTGGGAAGAGCCCTTTGGTGATCGTCGCCAGCAGTTGGTTTTGATTGGTATTGGTATGGATCAGCAATGGCTCACTCAAGAGCTGGATGCTTGTTTGCTCACTAATGAGGAAATGATTGCCGGGGTTGATGCTTGGAAGAATCTGCCCGACTCGTTCCCTGATTGGAATATCAAATTTTTGAGTGATGTGGCGCAAGAGAATATGGCTATAAGTCATTTAGCGGCAGCAAAATAAATCGAGGTGAATATGGCTGGAAAGGTACAGAGAACAGAGCCGCGGGGGCTTATGCCGAAGCGGGCAAAAGTTGATCCTATTGCATCGAACAAGATTGAGCGGGTTGACTATAAAGACGTCAATTTGTTGCGTAAGTTTTTGTCGGAAAATGGCAAAATTTTGCCAGCTCGCATTACTGGTTGCAGTCGCAAAAATCAGCGTATGGTGACAAAAGCAATTAAGCGAGCCCGCGAGATTGGTTTCCTTCCGTTTGCTGGCACGGGTACATAGTTGTGAGTAAACAGACTCTTGATGCGCCAAAGACTGAAGACGCAAAGGCTCTTGCGGCGTTTGATTCGGCTCGCCAGTTAATGCTTGTCGATGAATTTGATCAGGCGCTGGCTGGTTTTGCCCAGGTGCTAGAGTCTTGGCCAGAGCTTTCTGAAACTAACTATTATCGTGGCTGGATATATTTTCTCAAGAAAGAATATCAATTGGCGATAGATGAGTTTACTATTCGTCTTTTGAAACAGCCAAATTGTGCGCTAGCTATGTATTTCCGTGGTCTTTGCTACGAAGGTTTGAATGATCATTTTGAGGCTTTGTGTGACTACACTAATGCTCTTGATGAAGACGAAGACTTTGTCATTGCCTATTATGCTCGTGGTCAGCTGCGAGCTGCTCTAATGGATTTCAATGGAGCTGTTGATGATTACAATGAGGCTATTGAAATAGAGCCTGGTTTTGCTGATGCTTGGTACAGCAGAGCGCTTATTTTTGAAGAATTCGAGCAGTTCGGCGAAGCTATTCGTGACTATGATCAAGCAATTCAGGTTGATCCTGCTCATGCTGATGCTTTGTGTTCAAGAGGTATGTTGTTTAAGCGCTTAGGTGAAGGAGCTTTTGCTTTGGCCGATTTCAATAAATGTCTTGAGTCAGATCCGTCTATGGTAGAAGCTTGGGTCGAAAAAGCCCGCGTTTTGAAATCGTGTGGTAGCCTGCCTCAGGCACTAGCTTGTATAACTAAGGCAATAGATTGCGAGAGTGACCCTGAGTTTTTGCAAGAACGGGCTGTTATCTATATGGAGCTAGGGCAGCCAGATTTGGCTTACAAAGACTTTAGTCGCTATATCGCGGAACTCAATCGAGAAGACAAAGAGCTTTCTGGTGGCTCAATTGAGCACTAGCTATCTGTCGGATTCAGACCAGAGTTTTGCCACTTGTTTAATGCATATTCAATGCTGGTGTTGGGGCTGTGATATTAGGCGAGAACAAGGTAATTTGTTGCTAGAGCAAAATTTCAAACGGGTTCAGCCCCCCAGTGGTGTGCGCGGAAGTTCTTGTTATTTTTCTGATTTAGAAAGTGGTAAGTCTGTTCTGTTATGGGGTTTTGGAGCTGCTATTGCTTCTCTAGACGGTAAAGGTCGAGGCGCCAATATTGGAGTTTATATTAACCGCTATCGGTTTTACCCTGTTGCTATTAGGTTGCCCTCGTTGAAAGAAGGGATATGGGCACCTGATCAACTTCGCCCTGTAAAGCAAAAGGGAGAGCGTTCTTGGCAGAGTTCGTTAGGCCATTTGCATGATTTAGCTAGTTGGATTGCTGCCTATGAGGCTAGTGTTGAATCTGCTCTAGGCAAGGAATATCGTGTAAGTTGTTTGCAAGAGATGCCGGAGCGTGAGTTGTGCCTGCTTTCGGGTATGCCTGCGGCTTGGCGCAGTGTGGCGCAGGGTATAGCTGACTTGCGCCACTAGTATTGATTGGCGATGAGGTGTGGTGTGTTTGATCGATTGAGTGGCACTGGTAGTTCAAAGAAGACGCGAATTGTAAAAGACTGGATTCGTGAGTTTGCTCTGGTGCCAGATGAATTTAGTATTTTGGTGACTGAGCTAAAGTGCACAGAGCCTGGTTGCCCGCCTCTTGAGACGGTGGTGGCTTTGCTTGGTCCTAATGCTGTGAGTTGTCAGCAAAAAGTGCATCTGGCTATTGCAGAGATTACTGAAGAGCAGGCTAAGGTTCTTGCTGAAAAGTTGCAGAGGCAAATGCTCAGTGATGCCTTTGGCGGCTCGGAAGTAGACGAATGTGATGAGCATTAGTCTTTTAGAGCAGAAGTAAAGAAATTGTTCCTGCTTATCTCTGGAGTAGCGAATCAAGGCTTGGTATTACCTCTGCTTTGTTGCTGATCAGTAAGGTGCCTATGAGAATGCTTAGGACGGCCACCAGTGAACCTATTGCTTTGAGCCAAATTCTAGATGAAGCCGCGCGATAGTAGCCCTCGCTGGCTATAGTTGCGAGTATGATGCTCGAAGCCAGCATGCCTGTTATGAAGCTGCTCAACATCATTAAGCTGGCTGCTAAATTGTTGCTGCCGGCTACTGACGTAAGCAGAATCACTTGCGTACCTGTTTCTGCTCCAATTCCATGGAGAGCACCAATCGCTAGCGCGCACTGCCAATTACATAGTTGAGTGGGCTTATGTGGGTGAGAAATTTGCCGGTGGACCAGAAGTGTTCGCTCAAGCCTTTCTTTGCCTGCCAAAATTAGATCTAGTAGCAATCTGCCTCTGCTTGGAATGGCTAAGCTATTGTTGTTTTGAGCTTTTCTAAAGAGGCAATAAAGCATCCAGCTGCCAAGAAAAATAAGGGATGCACCAACTAGTTTTTCTATCAGTGGGTCTATCCAACTTGGTAGTATTGCCGAGAATAGCAGTGCGCAAAGCCCTAGGATTGCTACAACTGCAGCGTGGCCTGAAGCATAGGAAATAGCAATCAGACATGACTGAATCTTTGCAACAGAATGGTTCTTGTCTTTCGGCTTTTGAGTAGAGCTAGCATCGCCTGCGTTTGAGCCAACTAAATCTGCAATCGCAGCTATGTGATCAAAATCTAGGCCGTGCCTTAAGCCCAGCCCGAGTGCCGTGAAGCAAAGCAAGTCTATGGCCATTTGGAATTGTTTCTCCTCGCTTGCCTTCTTAATGATAATAGATTATCATCTATGATGATACACCTCTGATGACATAGACAGAGTGCTTGAGCGCTATCGCATCAAGCGTGTAAGGAAGCGGGAGAAGAAGGGTGCTTGATTGGGTGATTGTCGGTGGTGGCATACATGGTACTTATGCAAGCAACCAGATCTTGAAGGCTGGAAGAGCTAACCCCGAGAAGGTTTTAGTGATAGATCCTCATGATCGGCCTCTTGCTGTTTGGAAGCGTTGTACTGAAAATACGGGAATGGAGTTTTTGCGCTCGCCGGCTGAGCATAACCTTGATGCTGGTTCAGGCGCGCTAAAGCGCTTTGCTAGAGAACGAGCGAGCGGTGCGGCGGAGTTTTATTCGAAGTACAAGCGTCCATCGCTGCGATTGTTCAATGCTCATTGTGATCATGTAGTTGATTCTGGCAATCTCTCCTCTATGCGTCACAACGCCAGTGCTCTCTCTCTGAGTAGGAAAGGTAAATCTTATATTGTCACTACTACAGAAGGTGAATTCGAGTCTAAGCGTGTCATCCTTGGTATTGGCATGGCTGATTGCCTTAGTATTCCGGCATGGGCTAAAGAGCTGCACGCGGTATCACCAATTGTTCATGTGTTTTCGCCAGACTTCGCAGCCGCTGCCGCCAGAGAATGGTCAAAGGTAGTCGTTGTCGGTGGTGGGATTAGCGCAATGCAAGTGGCTCTGTCACTGTCAAAGAAGCGGCCCGGTCAAGTTACACTGTTGCATTCCCGGGAGTTCAAGATCAAGCAGTTTGACGCAGACCCCTGTTGGCTAGGACCGAAGTGTTTGAATCTTCTTGCTCGTGAAGCTAACTTTGTTGAGCGGCGCAGAAGGGTAGATAGTGCTCGGCATTGGGGTTCTTTTCCAGAAGATGTTCGTCGCCAGGCTCATGGAGCAATGATAAGCAAAACCATTTTGTTTGTTGAGAATTCGGTGGTTTCTGCAAGTGGCGATAGCGGCTCAGTTCGCCTTACTCTTGAAGATCAGAGTTTAATTGAGGCCGACCTGGTGGTTTTGGCAACTGGTTTTGAGCGCTGTTTGCCTGGTGGTGCATTAGTTCGGCAAGCAATAGACGAGATGAATCTGCCTTGTGCACCCTGTGGTTTTCCCGTCTTGGATAAATATTTGCGTTGGTCTGATGGGCTCTTTGTTACCGGAGCATTAGCAGAATTAGTTATCGGCCCGGTCTCTCGCAACATTATCGGTGCGCGGATGGCGAGTGAGCGGATTATTAGCGCTGACATTCCCCGGCCATATCGTCCGAGAGAATTGTCCTACTATTACTATAGAAGTCGCCGTACTGGCTGATTTGCTGATTTATTCGCTTCTTTTTCTATGCGCAGAACAGGCTCGTAGCCGACGAAAATATATTCGATCATCTCAAGGGTTTCAGCGCAGCAAGCGCAACAGTGGCGACCATAAACAGGCCTATCTGGATGGTGCCAGGCGACCATGAATTCAACTGCCTTGTTGAAACCGCCGACAATATCACCGTCGAAAGGGCCGCCTTTAAACTCGATTATCATTTATCTCTCCGTTGAGTCGGTTGCGCTAGTTTTCTACCAGACTGCAGGGCTTCTCTGGTGCTCTCTTCTGACGTCTTCACAAATTAGTTGTCGCTGAGTTTCGTCAAGCCCTGGGGTGTAAAGCACTGCGTAAAATCTGTTTGTAGCAGTTGGTTCTGCTCGTTCCACTAGTCGTTCGATAGTCGTGCGAATAGAACTTGAGTGATACATTGCAACCAGACGAGTGCCTCTTTTGGCGTTGGAAAGCAATGCAAATAGCCCAGGCTCATTCTTTAGACCTTGTGAATTTAGAATTGGTCCCTGGAACTCCATGCGACCAATGACAATACTCATATTTGAGCCCTCTTTTTCTTGTTGATAATACATTATCATTAAGCGGCTGCAATTTCCAGTGAGTTGTATTCGCTATGAAATTCAGTTTGCTCTTACGTCCTATTGTTGTTAAGTCCTCAGCCATTGATAGATAAACAAGCAGCCGTCTAGTATTGCGATTGAGGCAAAGGTGATTTTTAGTTTTTGCTCTCCAATAAGACGGCCAAGAATTGGAGCCAGGCTAGCGCCATAGACGCAGCCGAGAATCGTAAAGCAGGCGTAGTCCCACGGTATGCCGCCGAGAAAAATCTGGTGTATGAGAGTTAAGTAAATAGAAGTGATGGCAAGCAACAATACGCCAGTGGCTATGCTGGTTCGACTGTTTATCCCAGCGGCTAGCATGAGAAAAGCAGCAACTACCTCGCCTTCGCCTACCGCCACCCAGCCAGATATCAAGCCGCCAATGAATGAAACTCCCAGAAGCGGCAGCGCCCATTTCAGATCAATAGTTTCGCTGCTGCTTTTTTGTTGTGCCAAGCTAGTAGAGATTATTAGTAATCCGAGAGCTATAGATACAGGGCCGAACAGTCCTTTGATCAGAAGAGGGTTTGGGTGAATTAATAGTGAGCTTATGCTTGCGCCAGCTAATAAGCCTGGTATTGCAAAGAACAGTGTTTTCTTGCAAATGGGTGTTTTACCCAGCCAGCTAATAGCACCTGCAGTCATGCCAAATGACTGAGTGGCAAGAGCAATTTTTAAGGCGACCACAGGGGGCAGATGGAAAACAAAGATCATGACTGGGATAAATACTAAGCCGCCACCAATGGCGCTTAGGTTTCCGATGATTGCTCCTACTAGTCCAGTAAGAATTAGCGGCCAGCGTAGTTCCAATAAGGCGATTGGATTGGGTGCTAGAGAAAAGTACATCGCTAGCCAGAGCAAGGGGTAGGCTATTAAGAAAGCCTTTTTTGTTGATAGCCTTTTGTTTTGCGATTGACAATCGCTACTTTCGGCAATTTTTGT
>CALROJ020000037.1:0-64496 GCA_943369735.1 bacterium Ga0077546 | reverse complement strand
TGTGGTGCCAGCATCGACAGCTTTGCCGCCGCGGATGCGCAGCAGCTGACGGAATTTTGGCGAGAAGATGGCACCGGTAACGATACCAGCGACTACGAGCAGAATGACGATTGAGAGTGTTGACATGGTAATTTCCTTTGGGTGATGACAGATTGGTTGTTGACGGTTGTGAAAGGCAGGCCCCATACCCATAGTTGAGTTGGGTGCCTTGCCGGTTGTTGACTTACTTGGTTTCGGTTGGAGCGGCCGTGCTGGATGCAGCTGTGCCCATGCCGAGCTTGGCGCGCAGGCGAGCACCGGCGGCGCTGGCAGCGACCTGTTCGGCGAGCTGTTCGCGAGCCTGGTCGGTGCTGGAGCCCTTGCTCATGTCGTTCTTGGCACGAGCGATTTCCAGTTCCTTGTCGATTTCGGAGGAGGCTTGGCCAGCACCAGAGATTTCGGTCTGGATGTCTTTCAGCTCTTGGCGAGCGGCGGCGGCCATTTCCAGCGATTTTTTCAGTTCGACCTTGTTGCTGTCCTGTTCGATGCGACTCGCGAACTTGCCCAGGGCCTTAGTGGTGGCTTCGAGAGCTTGGAGGGCTTCTTCAGCGATTTGGGCCGCTTCGCTGGCGATTACCTTCTGGGCTTCGATGGCCTGTTCTGTAGCAGCGTAGTCGGCCTCGATGGCAGCGACGACATCAGCTGGCGCCTGGACGGCATCAGCCTGCTTGAACTCGGCTTCGATGTCGCTGAGCTTGCTGGTCAGGGTGGTCAGCTTCTTCTGCGCAATCACGGCACCTGCTTTAGTGGTGGCAACCGATGTGCGTTGAGCGGGAATCTTGGCGACAAGTACCTTGTATTGATCTTGCTCCTTTTCCAGAGCTGTGGTGCCAGCATCGACAGCTTTGCCGCCGCGGATGCGCAGCAGCTGACGGAATTTTGGCGAGAAGATGGCACCGGTAACGATACCAGCGACTACGAGCAGAATGACGATTGAGAGTGTTGACATGGTAATTTCCTTTGATTGGCGAATTGAAAGAGATAGAGGAGTTAACTTGAGATACCTACGGTATGCTCGATCGGCAGGCTCTAACGACTCACTCCTCGAGAGTCGATGCCTGCCGTGTTCATTTGTAAAAGCTTGAATTTTGGAGTGCTTTTTGCTGAGATAGTGACTTAGAAATCGCCACCACCGTTAGAGCCACCACCGCCGCTGAATTCGCTGCCGCTCGAACCACCGCCGCCGCCAAAGCCACTGTCATTGTTGCGACTGGCTGCGGCGCGGGCGTCGTCATCGCGCTGCTGTTGCTCACGACGCTCACGATCCCGACGATCCTGTTCTTCCTGTTCGCGACGACGGCGCTCACGCTCCGCCTGTTCCCACACAGCAACCGCTGCTGCGATAGCTGTTGTCACTTCTGCTTCGGCCTGCTCATCGGCATCCTTGGCTGCCTGCCGTGCACTGATGGCAGAGGCCTTGGCTGCTTCGTACTCGGTTGCCTGCAACTGCTGCTTGGCCTGATTGAGGCGGCTGCGAGCAGATGAGACATCGGCGCTGACTCCATAGCCAAACGACTGCGAAGAGTGACCGATAGAGCGGCTTTCGGAATACGACTTGCTGTCGATACCATCGATGTAGCTTTCGGCATCGCTGATTGCTTCGGCCGCTTCTGCAGCAGCGCGAGCATCTTCTTGGGCCAGTTTGACAGCGTCGTCCACAAGAACTTTGGCGGCTTCTGCGGCACGAACGATAGCATTCCAATCAGACTTGGCCACAGTGACGCTGGTTTCCACACGGGCTTGCGCGGCGATAGCGCCTTCGAGCTTGGTGCGAGCCGGCTGACGTGTGGTACGCATGGCCAGGGTGGTCTTGGCCGACTGCATCGCACCCGAGAGTGTAGCGATACGCGATAGGGCCAGCTCGTGGGCGGCTTTCTCGTTGTCGATGGCCTTGTCCACAGCCTTCAGGTCGCTGAGCAGCTTGTCAGCCGCCACAGCGGCTTCTGGCCAGTCGGTGATTTCTTTTGCGACGTTCTGCTGTTGGCCGAGAAGAACTGGCTTGAGCTGAGCGTAGGTGCCGTCGGTGGTGGCCGAGGTGGTGAACTCGTTGGTGCTTAGCTTTACTGACAGAGCGCCGGTGAACTGTGTGGCCTCCTGCACAATTGCTTTGGCGTGCTGGCGGTTTTCGATCAGCTGGCCCAGGCGGGTGTGAATTTCCACCAGTCCGTTGCGAGCGCTTTGGATGTCGCTGCCAGTCTTTTCGAGGGCGGCACGGGCGGCCATGTAGCGTTGTTCGAAGAAGGCCTTGCGGATCTTCGCCAGTTCTGCGTCGGTCTTCTGGAATACGCTGTTACCTGTATCCAACTTCTTGGGCTCGCCCTCGAAGTTCTTGGTGAGGAAGCCAGCATTCAGTGCTGCCACATCTTCTTTTGAAGCAGGTAACTCTTCGCCGAGCTTGTTCAGGGCACCACGCACCACAGGTACTTGCTGCTTGAGGAAGGCCAGGGCGGCGAAAATGGTATCGACCAGGGTGCTGGCTTCGGCTGCTGACTTCTCAGCTGTTGCCTTTTCAATGTTGGCCAGGTCCAGCTTGCCAGCTAGGAGGTTGTCCAGGCAGGCCTGCAGGTGGTCTTTGGCTTCAGCCATCTGAGTATCAGGGTTTGCACCTTCTTCACTGAGATTGAAATTGCCGCCAGTAAACTTTTCTAGCGTTGCTGGCTTTTCAGGGTAGTCGAAGTCGGCGGGCTTACTGCGGGCTGCCGCAATTTTGGCCTGAGCCGCATCGATCAGCTTGGTGGTGCTCGCGAGGCTGACCTTGAGGCTGATCGCCCTGTTTAGAGTAACCTTCAGAGCTTCCACGCCTTGCTCGACAGCTTCCGATTTCTCGAAGGCCTGGAGCGGGTTGGCAATCATTAGCGCTAAGAACTCGTCACGGGCTGTGGTGAGCTGGGTGAATCTTATTTCGTAGGGGGCAAAGTTCAGGCCCTTCTCAGTTAGTTCCGAACGGGTAGCTGCCACCGAAGCAAGCAATCCTTCAATGTCTTCTTTGTTCTGCTGCGCGCCGCCCATGGCGTTCTTGATCGTAGCGCAGTCTTTGTTGGCGGTGTCGAACAGCTGGGCGATATTGTCCAGTAGTTCATCAGGGGCGTAGGTGGCTTCAGCCACGATTGAACCGAACATACTGCGCTGTTCGATTGGTAGGGTCTCGCCGGTGATCTTGATTGGAGTCACTGTCAGACGCGCTGCAGCGCCTTTGAGCTTGCCAATCGAGAAGATGCTAGCTGACTTGATGTCCTTTTCAGAATCTGACATCAATGTAAGGGCTGCGTTGATGCGCACCGACAGGTCGGCGTAGGCTTGCACTGCCACCTTGAAGCGAGCCAGGGTCTCATCTTTGAAGCGGCTCGACCATTGGTCGCCTTGGTTCTTGAGAAAGCCCCAATAGGCCTTTTCCAGTTCTAGGTAGTTCTGGTTGCCAGGCTCGAATTGTTTCTTCCAGTCTTCCAGAGCCCTGACTGCCAGCTTCTTGTTACTAGCGAAGAGAAGGATGAGCACAAGCAGCACGATGACGATGACTGATGGGGTGCCGTACATTGCCAGGTTCATTGGTAGTTCAGCCATGAACTTTTCGTGAGCGCGGCGATCAGCCTCGGCTTGGATAGCTTCTTGCTTCTGGCGCTCAGCAGCAGCAATAGCTTCCTGCTTTTGGCGTTCGATCTGAGCCAAGCGATTGGCTTCGGCCTGCTTCAGGTCTGCTTGGTATTGCACCAGCCGGGCGTTGGTTGCTTGAGCGACTTTTATACCGAAATCGGCCGGGGCGCGAGGCAGGAGGGCGTTGGGGTTGCCGCCATTGGGATTCTTGCCATATTGGTCGAGAGTGGGCGTCATGTTGACGCTGGTGACACCAAGAGGAGCAAGAGCCGGAGCGGTGTTGATGGCGTAGGAGCTCTTGGTCCAGTCGCTGTCAAGTCGAACGACCAGAATTGTCACGGCCTTGCTGGTGGGGAAGCCTTTCTGGCCACTCCAGTTACCGATTAGATCATCAAGACGTTCGACTGCAAAGGGAACCTTGGGGTTCTTTGCTTCATCGCCCTTGAGGACCATGACATAGAAGAACTCGACACCCTGCTTGGCGCCTTCTGTTTTAAGCTGAGCTTCCAAGCCGTCGAGGTTGACAGGATTGCCACCAGATTCGAGCTTAGGATCGAGATACACGTGTTGACCGGGTTTGAATTGATTGCCCTTGGGCAGCCAGGTTGGGCCGGCCGCGAATGATGCTGTGGAAAATCCGATCATGAACACGAGGGCCACGAAGGGAGTGCCGAACAGCTTTAAAATGCGATTGAGCATAGTAAAGTCTCCAGATTTGGTAAAGGTAAAGGTAAAGGCGTTAAATAGCCTGGTTTTTTATCAGCGATCGGGGATGCTAGTCGCTGTTGAGATTGTGGTGGTTAAGCGCGTAGTGACCTTGATTTTGACGCTGTAACGACCCTTGCCTGTGGCTAGAATTTCGGCCATTTCGAAAAGTTCTGATTGTTCGCTGAGTGCTTCTTGGCCCTTTTGTTTGAACAAGTTGAAGGCCTCTTCTGCCAGCTCAGAATTAGGCTGCCTGTAAGTGCCACCCTCGAACGGGAACTGGCTACCAGAGAGCTCAACATCTACTGTTAGCTTGATGCTTTCAGAATCAGCGCCGTCGAAGAGATAGCCGACTAGGGAGGTCGCTGTTCCGCTTATAGCACTGATGGTGGTGGTGTCTTTTGCATTTGCAGCGTCATTGAATCTACCCCAGGCCGAAGCCGTCATGGCAGAGAGGAAAGTCGCTGTGACAGCATCTTTTAGTTCATAACGTTGAATATGTTTTATAGTGTCCATTGTTTTTTAATTGATTTAAAAAAGATTGAATTGTTCTTACTGCTGAGCAAGAAAGTTCAAAAGCAACTGCAATTAGATGCAGCTGCTCTTGATGTTGGTGATGAAATAGCGGTGATTTGAAAGGTTATGAGAGTTCTCGGCGGTTGGTTGAGGAAAAATGGTTATTACTCAACCTAAACTGCGCTATTGGGGTGCTTCAATATAGTTGCAACAAAACTACTTGACAATTGCCAAAGGTCGACTGGTTAGGCTTGCGCTTCTGGTACGGTTGTTGGCAAAATGTCTGGGACACTGAGTTTTGTGTTGGTGCTTAAGGGTAACGCTTTCTCGGCAATCTGCTGGGACAGTTTGAAGCTGGCGCTAGCTAGAGTCTCTAGCGCATAGGTAAGTTGATTGTCGTGGAGCGAGCCAAGTATGATGTCTGGCCTGTCTTCGAGCTTGACCATATGGTCTGGCACAATGCCATAACTTTCGCTCGTGTTGCCACCATCGCCAAGCCATCGGCCATTGGGGGTGAAGTAGCGTTGGTTAGTGAGGCGCATTTGGGTGCCATTGGGCATCAGTAGCACTGCCTGGGCAATACCTTTGCCGAAGGTGGTTTCGCCAATGACGATAGCTCGCTTGTTATCTTGCACTGCGGCCGTAAACATTTCGGCAGCTGACATACTTTCACTATTGACCAGTATGGCTATTTCGCTGTCTGCTGCAATGGCTTCTAGGCGCTCTAAGAGTCGATTAGTATATTTGCCGCTTGCTTCGTCTTTGACATTGATGTTGAGGCCCTTGGGGCTAAGAGAGTAAACGCTCAACTCATGGTTGGTGCTGCTGATGCGCTCGCGGCACGAGACTAGCACGCCATCCTTGATGAATAGGCTGGCTAGCTGCAGTTGTACATCCATGTCGCCACCAGGGTTGTAGCGCAAATCAATGATCAGCTTGTCGACAGCTAGTTTCTTTATCGCTGCTATCATTTCGCTGGCAGCTTCAAGCTTGTAGAAATGTTCGAGGCGGATGTAGCCGACTGACTGGCCATTGCTCGATTTTAGTACCTGGCATGTCACTACATCAGTGTTGACGGTGCCGGCTGTAATGTTGATATTGCGAATGTGTCCATCTCGCAAAATTACTATTTCAATCTTTTCTCCGCTGCTGCACCGCAGTTTGTCAATTAAACCGGCTCTAGTAATGTTCTTAGCTGTTTCACCTTTTATAGAAACGACTGCATCACCGTTTTGCATACCTGCTTGCTGGGCTGGGCCACTGACCACCTGCATAAGCGGGTAGCCATTGCTATCGGTGCTGACCATAAAGCCGCCCTCGGGGTCGGGGGCCAGTATGGCCCTGCCTGATGAGTCTAGCTTGGCTTCGAACTGTACTCCGATGCCTGTGAACTGGCCACTAGCGCGCTCTTGCTCGGCCTTTACTTGTGCTGGTGAAAGCAGAATGGCGTATTGATCGCCAAGCGCTGCCAGCATTTCGTTGGCGAACTTGATGGCATCCTCATTGGTTTTAATTTGCCGATCAAACTTGTGTTCCCAGGTCTTCCACTCTTTCAGGTTGTGAATGGTATAGGCGATCGAGGATGCGGTTTCCCAGGTGCAGTGATAAAGCTCGATTGGTGTGACTTGTTCTGTTTGCGGTCGTAGTTTGTCAGCTATTGCCGTGAGAAATCTAGCAATTTTGGATGCGCTCAGTGAAATGCCAGAAATCAGGCGTGTAACGTTGCTTGCCTTGCCTGCTGGAGGGGCACGTGGAGTTTTGATATTCATAAATTTCAAGTCTAAGTTGGGGCTACGTTTGTAGTAAAGGCGCTGAGAATAGCCGTCTGACGGGCGACTAGCTCTGCGGGTAAGTGGTTGCCCAGGCTGGCGAAGAACTCGCTTTGTGAGCCAATTTCCTGACGCCATTCAGCGGCATCGAGCTTGATTAGTTGAGCAAACTGCTCATCGCTCAGAGATAAGCCGCTCAAATCTAAGTCTTGCTGACGGGGGGCCAGACCAAGGGCAGCTTTGTTGTAATTGTCGCCAGACGGATTGGTCACCCGTTCAAAGACCCACTTGAGCACCCTGAGGTTATCGCTAAAGCCAGGCCACAAGAATTTCTTGTTGGCATCGAGGCGAAACCAGTTGACAGCGAAGATGGCTGGCGGCTTTGGCACAGACTTACCAGTTTTCAGCCAGTGGCTAAAATAGTCGCCCA
Source organism: bacterium Ga0077546 (assembly GCA_943369735.1). Lineage (GTDB taxonomy): Bacteria > Cyanobacteriota > Vampirovibrionia > Obscuribacterales > Obscuribacteraceae. The sequence continues at coordinate 57,446 of CALROJ020000037.1, read as the reverse complement.
TGTTGTAACCACAGAACGGTTTCATTGCCATCGGATCACGACGCACCACACCCACTGCTCCAACTGCAGCAGCGGTGGTTTCTGAGCCGAGGGTGGCGGCCAGATAGACACCGTCCTCCCAACTTGCTGCTTCAGTTACTAGAGGCACTGTAGTGGGCCTACGACCGCCAAAGAGAAAGGCAGCAATTGGCACACCTTTGGGGTCATCCCAGGCGGGGTCGAGTGAAGGGCAATTAGTAGCCGGTGCTGTGAATCTAGCGTTGGGGTGAGCCGCTAGACGACCACAGTCGGGTGTCCAGGGCTGTCCCTTCCAGTCGATGGCAGAAGCTGGTGCCTCTTCTGTCATGCCCTCCCACCAGACGTCGCCATCGGCAGTGAGTGCGACATTGGTGAAGATGCAGTTCTTGGTAAGAGCGGCCATGGCATTTGGATTGGTCTTTTCTGAGGTGCCAGGTGCCACACCAAAGAGACCGGCTTCAGGATTAATCGCATAGAATTTGCCGTCCGCACCAGGTTTGATCCAGGCGATGTCGTCACCAATGGTGGTAACCTTCCAGCCACTCAGAGCAGCAGGCGGAACAACCATGGCCAGATTAGTCTTGCCACAAGCGCTAGGAAAGGCCGCGGCTACATAGATTTTCTGACCTTCTGGCGATTCAAGGCCGAGAATCAACATGTGTTCAGCCAGCCAGTTTTGCTTGCGAGCCATGGTCGAAGCAATGCGCAAAGCAAAGCACTTTTTGCCGAGAAGGGCATTGCCGCCGTAGCCAGAACCATAAGACCAGATTTCGCGGCTCTCAGGAAAGTGGCAAATGTATTTGGTGTCGTTGCATGGCCAGACCACATCTTTTTCGTCGGTAGCCAGTGGAGCACCGACTGAGTGCAGGCAAGGAACGAATTCACCGTCGGCACCGAGCACATCGAGAACGGCTTTGCCCATGCGCGTCATGGTGCGCATGCTGACGACAACATAGGGTGAATCACTAATCTCTACACCGATGTGGGCGATATCTGAGCCTAGAGGGCCCATGCTGAAGGGAATGACATACATGGTGCGACCAGCCATGCTGCCGGTAAATAGTTTGGTCAATGTTGCTTTGGCTTCATCTGGTGCAAGCCAGTTGTTAGTTGGCCCAGCCTCTTCTTTTGCGACAGAGCAAATGAAGGTGCGTTCTTCTACGCGGGCCACATCGTTTTCGCTAGAGCGAGCGAGAAAGCAGCCTGGGCGCTTTTGGGGATTGAGCGGTATCAGTGTGCCCGAGGCAGTCATCTCAGCACAGAGCTTGTCATATTCGCTCTGAGAGCCATCGCACCAGTGAATATTGGCGGGCTGGCAGAGAGCCGCAATTTGGTTCACCCAGGCGATAAGCTTGGCGTTGCAAGTGGGGACGGTTGAATTGTCTTGATTGACAAGATTCATCTGTTTTCCTTGAAAATTTATAGGTTGAAGGGAGAGCGTCCGGCTATAACCCCAGCAGCAAACACGTTGTACGAATCAACTAGTTTTGGAGGTATTTGGCCTGAGGTATTGAGTATTAGGCTTTTCGGATAGCTCAGTTTTGGAAGAAAAAATGCGCCTTCACCCTAGCAGGATGACTATTCGAGTCTCACACTCGTTGGCATTCTTTCCTTAATCTAATCAGTGTGGCTGTCGCCCTGATTAGCTCTTTAGCTTCCTCGTTAAGTGGGAGCAACTGCCAGGTGAGACACCAAGCAAATTGTCCTCTTCTGCAGTACGCTTTTGCCCAAGACAATAAGTCTCCTAGAGCTAGGCCAACCAGACTGTCCTGGTTTAGTAGACTGGTCAATTATCATTCCGGAAAAATGGAAAGGGAGGGGAAAAAGCGTCCATGCTTCTTCCTTTTTGTCTTTGACCTCTTTTAGTTTACGTCGGTTGCTGTTGAACCGGAACTACAAGTTTAGTGGTCGCCAATGTCACCGGATTGAGCTAGGCGCGAGTGGCTAAGCACAAGATAAGTACCACTAGCACCGTGAGCTTCTACCGAAAAGCTCCAATGCAGGTTGTCTTTGCGTAGGCTAGATGCTGCTTTCTCAGCATCGTCTCGCGAAACACCGGAGAGCCAAATCTTGCATTCTTTGCCGCAAAACTGCTTTGTTACAGTTTCTATTATTGAGTCAATAATGGCTTTGTCTTTGTCTTTTGTCAGATTGTCTAGGTTCATGAGATTCCTCGATTTGAGTTGTTGTTGAAGTTGTTTGATTGTGGGGAAGGAGGGCCAGGCTAACTCTTAGCATCAAGTTAATCTGGTATTCAGTGTTGAATATCTGGGTTGCTGAGCTTGAGCATGAGCGGTCGTTTACTTTGTCGAACAGAGACAATCACGTTAGTCATAACGGCTGCGGATTGCATCGTCATTCATTTTGATTAGAGCCGCTTTTAAAAAAAACAAAGTTTGATCCTTGTCTGCGTCTGTATACAGTTTCGCACCGACTTTGTCGGCACCAGAGACAACCTCTACAGCAAGAGTTTGCTCGTAGCGTAAAACCCGACCGTTTTCATTCTCAAACAAAATTTGATGGATATGGGCATTCATATTTTTCTCCAAAATTCAATAATTTGTGGCACTAGCGTTGCTAGCTATTGCCTATCGGAAGCAATCTATTTTGCTCAGCCTATCTCAGCCAATTGGGGCTCTCACCGGAGTACGGGCACCAAGCGGAAATGACCAAAAAATACCAAACCGGTTCCATTTAATCCAACGGCAGCACCAGTGATGAGAGCGAGGTCGCTGTAAGTGGAATTCATGCAAGCAGCCCAAGTTGCTACGCTAAGGAGAATCATTGATTCGCCCAGATTGCTCATTGTCGTCAACGTTCTGCTACCTTCGTAAGCAGAGTGTGGTTCACTGGACGAATTGCTAGTCCAGCGATAGACCACAAGTGGATACATGAATGTCATGAACATTATGCTGGCAATGGTACTGAAAATTACATTGTCTGCGTTGAAGGCAAATGAGTAGCTTAGCCACATGCCGAGAGCTGAGAATACACAGACTTGAGCACCAATTTTGCGTAGATGTTGACCTTTCGAATGATGGATCGAATCAATCTTTTGCGCTTGACGAAAGATGATGACCACAGCCATTGCGGCCGCTATTAGTTCAGCAAACAAGCTGAAGAAAATTGTTGTTGTGTTCATATTTATCCTCGGGTAAGAAGTTTAGGAGCAAGCACTTAATGACGTGAGTCAACAGGTGACAGGGGCAAGTTCCAAAACTTGAAGGAACTTATCGGCTAGCGGATTAACAATTTCGATTTGCTTGTTTCGCCAAGCAATACTGTGTTTCCAGAAAGTCAAGGCTTCGATATTGCCGTCATCAGCCTCGGCAGTAGCCGCAGCCCACAGGGCAGCAGCTGCTGCTTTGGGTGTGGCTGTGTCAGTCCAGCGAACGGCCGCTGCCGTCTGGGCTGCGGCTTCTCGCACAGCAGTAATTCGGGTGCTATTTTTTCAATTAGTTCGTTCATGATAGAAATTTGGTCGGGAGTGCTACTTAGAATCAAGCAGCGCATCTATGAACGCTTAGGACGTCATTTTGATGGCTAGCGAGCAAGCTAAGAAACTCTTCCATTTGGGCACTGATTGTTTCAGCACTGATTTGTTTGTAAATCAAATCGACTGAAAAACTTTTGGCGTAAGCAGACCATCCGAAAGCTCTGGCAGCAGCAGCGGCGGCACAAGCTTGCAAGGCCCATTGTTTCTTCTCTGTGGCGGCAGCCATGGAAAAATCATAGGCGGCAGTTAGAGCAGCAACCGTTTCTTCATCCATATCAGAAGTGGCGGTTGTGCTGATGATGTTGCGAACTTTTACTGCCATAGCGGTCCAGCCTTGCTTGTCGTGGCAGTGATGGGCAGCCATGTCGGCAATTTCTTTTATTATTTGACCTCCGTTGGCGGCAAATTTTGCTGCGCCGTAAAGTGAATCAACTAATTGCCAGACACCAAATTCGTTCCATACTGAAAGCCAAGCTTCTGGTACAGATATGTCGGTTTGGTCGAACTGACGGACGGGGCAGACAAGACTTTTGATGGTTGATAAGTTGTCTGATATTTGTTTATTTAAACGTTTCATACAATGTCTCCATTAATAGAGAAAATAAAAATGTGATCTTCAGTTTGATTTGCTGCAAGATCTGATGTTTGGGTTTTTTATCAATAGAATTTGAACTGACCACTACTCGAGGCCCTTCTTTGAAGGCGGCCCAAGCAGCGGCAGTGTCACCGTTGGTGGCACAGGCCTCTTTGATCACGCGCACGAAGCAGTCGTGCTTTCGTGTGCAAAGACCCCAGGCTGTGCTTTTTACACAGGCACCAATCAGTACTCCTGTAACCCGAAAAAACAGATCGGGTAGTTGGGTGGCTTGGCAGACCTCAAGCACATGCTGAGAACCGTCGTCGCCTTCTTTTTGGACAATTTTATAGCGGTCGTACTGACCTTCAAGCAATTCCATAATTGCTTTGATTGTTGGCCCGTAAGCCCAGGGTTTAACTTCGACTATTACAATTCCCCAGCCCCGTGATATGGCCAGTTTGACCTGGTCTACCACGGCGGCAATGAATTGTTGGTTGGTGCAGTGTCTTATAAAAGGCGCTTGCATGTCGATGATGACTAGGGTTCCTCCGCTCTTAAGCTCAAGAGCTGTTGTTTGTTGTTTCATGGTCGTGGACCTCTTGGCCCGATGAGTTTTTGGTCACTTCTGGTCTTGGATGAAAGGGGCATTGATACTTACTGCCCGCCGGGTGAGGTTTGCCTGAGTAGACCTGGGCTTCACCGCCAGTGGTGCTGCCGTCTAGCGGTAGCGATGGGTTGAGTGTGCCTTGAAAGAGAGTGTCGCGTGTGCGTACCACCTCAGAGAAGCGTGCCAGTTTATCGTGTTCTTTGAGATTGCGAATCTGAGACTCAGGGTTAAAGACCAACACTGTATAACCAAAACGTCTGGCGAAGCGCGAAGCGCCTGGGTGCATGCCGACTACAAAAAATGCTTCGCCGTCAAATGAAAAGGCGAAGTTAGGGTCTTCTGGGTTAGGAGAGTAGTGTGGGTCCCAGTGGTCGATGTCGTGGTCGTGAAGCAGTTGTAGGTGCTTCCAGAGTAATGACTCGAAATGATCTTCGGTGGTGATTTGTGGATATTTGAAGATAGCAACGAAGGTATTGTAGCGGCCGATTTTTTGATACTCTCCGACAAATCGTTTGAGATCGCGGCCCATGGCGGCTACTGAGCTGAGATGGGCGAGATGCTTGTAAAAACCTAGTCGGTACGTGCCTTCGGTAAAGGCTGCTCTAGCTCCGATGCACGGGTAGTACTCGCCTAAGATAAAGGCTCTGAGCATATCGTGTGCGGCTTCTCCCAGTGGCGGAATTAGGGCATCGTTTTTGTCTGGCCAGAGCTTATCTGGTGGAATTACGCGCAGAACTTTTTGGCCATGGGGGTTGTCGTGCTCGCCTGGTTTCTCTATGCCAGCGTAGCAACTGTAGGCCTGAGCTTCGAAACGTTCGAAAAGATCGTTTGCTTGGTTATCTAGCAGCTCGGGCAACGCCATTTTGAATAGCTCGGCCCGTTCATCTTCATCTGGTACTTTTGTGTGTGTCACCGTATGTACTCCTATTTAATTGAGAAGAAGGGCTTTCATCAGTTCAACTTCTTTGTCGAGTGCTCCTGATTTGGCCATTTCTTTAAGTTTGTCTGGCATCAGAGCTGGATAACTACAGTGCTGAGCGGCAATCAGGGTTTGCATGGCGCGTTGGCGTAAAATTGAACTGCTCGCTTGCCAGACCTGGAGAGTAGCAAGCACCGATTTCTGGCCTGAGCCTTTTACTTCTTTCACGAGAAAACTATAGTCGCGGCTGGAGTAATTGGCTGTTGTGTCCATTACTTGTTCTAGCTCCTCTGGGGCGATAGTGACACCAGCGCGGGCGAAGAGTTCTGATACATAAGATTGGCGCTCCTCTCCGTCTAAATCAAAGATCGGAATTTGAATAGGGGCGCGACTCTTGATGTCAGGGTCAAGTTCATCGGGACGAGAGGTACCAAGTGCCCAGAGTACTTTGCCGAACAACGCCGGGTCGCCCATCATTTTGATGATGTTGCCAGCCAGTCGTTTTTCGGTTTCGTGGGTGTCGCTTTTGTGTACAGAACCCATTTGGGTGTGTGCTTCATCAATCAAAATCAGTATTTTGCCGTAGGTTTTTAGCCGCAGTCTGAGCTTTTCAAAGAACGAGTCTGTTTGACCAAAATACATACCGCGTAGTCCTGTCAGTTCGATTACCACTCGACCTGATTCGGCGGCATAGGCCTCTAACTGATAGGTTTTGCCGGCTCCATTGGCGCCAGAGACAAGAATGGCCGGTACTGCTGTTTCTTTCTTTTCACAGCGGCCAAAAATGTTTCTGATGATGGCACCAGTTTGGGCGTAGCCAACAATGTCTTTGGGGCTATGCTCTGGCATCTTGATTTCGATAATGTCGCCAAGATCTGCCTTCATTACAGTGTTGATTTGGGCCAGAATATCTTTTCGGCTTATGGCCGTGGCTGTGCGGTGGGCTTTTTCTAGCAGGTCGAACAGGGCTGTTAGTGTCAGCCCAGCTGTGTCTTCAACAAAGGCATCCAGACTGGGGGTGAAGTTAATCTGACTAGTTTTATTAGCGAGAAAACTGTTGACATAGCTTGCTCTGCGCTCTTTATCAGGCAGTTCAATTTCTATGCTTTGCACCGATGGTTGAGCGAGAATGCGACTGTTTACTTCGCTTCTGGTGTCGGCAATCAATAACAGTAGATTGCCGCTTTCTTTGAACCATTGTGATTCGATTAAGTTGAGGAAGGTGACCAGTCTCTGCCTGTCGATTTCAGAGAGTTTGTCGAAGTCGCCAGAGGGAAAGAGCGAGCCAGCAAAGCGGATAATTGTGCAAACTGGTTTTGCCGATTTTTTCAAATCTACTTTTACTTTCTTTACGGCTTGCAGTATTTCGTGCATGTGCACCAAAGCTGGCAGCGGACTGTGTCTGGTGGCAGCCATTTTACGTTGAATGTCACCAACTTTTTCGTCGTCGTAAATGGCGGCGGTGTCTGCTTTGTTGATTGTATCTTGGAGGGCTTTGAGATCATCGCTCAGATAGCCGCCCAGACCAGTAGATATGTCTAGCCGCAAAACAGTGAATATTTCACTTAGATAGTGGTAAAGAGCAAAACCAAGGTCGACGAAGCGATCTGCTTTCTTCGAGTAGAAGAGGTCGTGTGTGTTACCGGTCAGTAGCATGACGCTCTTACCCCGGTCAGAGTAGGCGGCGCTGACCTCGTTGATAAACTGCGGCCGGGCAAGAGTGTTGTCGCCTGGCGCTATTGTTGCTGTTGTTGCGCTCATGAATGCTCCTGAATAGTGTTTGCTAACTGTTCGCTGTGTTTATCGGTAATGGCGTCAGGATGCGAAAGATCAAAGTCAGCCATGGGTAGAATTGCCTTGGAAAGGCCCATTGTGTTAATGGTGTCTACCAGCTCAATGAACTCTTTTTGTCTGGCAAAAGTTGTAGGCAAAATGTCGCCGCCCATTACTTTGCGGTCCACCACGATTTTGGCGCCCACCGCTGGTTCTCCAGCTGGTCCGCTCCAATACTGCGATAGACAAATCAGACGAGTACCGAGTTTGACGGCTTCTTCCAGATCATGGGTGACGAAGAATATAGTCAGACCATACTTCTTCCACTGGTCATGAATGAAGTCTTGCATCACTTTGCGGCGGTTGCTATCGAGGGCACCAAAGGGCTCGTCCATCAGTAATATCTGCGGGCGCATGATTACCGATTGAGCAATAGCTACACGCTGACGCATGCCACCAGATAGCTCGGCTGGATATTTATCGCCGTCGGCAGCAGTTAGGCCAATGTCGAGCAAGAGTTCGCCTGCTTCTCTTCTTGCTTCTTTGCGTACTTTGAAATAGTGCAACCAGTTGAGAGCACGGCAGAAGGCTAGTGGTTCTGTTGGTGCTGCCTCCGTCGCGCTTGCCTGCTTGAGCCTGCTTGAAATGGCTCTAAACAGCGGCAGCAAGAGTGAGTCAAAGATGCTCTCTAACAATAGCAAGGGCGAAACCAGTAGCTTTTCTATGACAGTGGTTTGCTCTAACATCAAGCCCAGAGCAATATTGTCGAGTACTGTCAGATGTTTAAACAGTGTGTAGGTTTGATAGACAATGCCTCTATCTCTATCTACACGTTCGACTTGTTTACCGGCCACAGCTACTGTGCCAGATGTGGGTTTGGCTGAGCCAAGAATTAGGCCCAGCATGGTTGATTTGCCACAGCCTGATGCACCCACCACCGTAACAAATTCTCCTTTGCTAACATGCAGGTCTATGTCGTTGAGAATGACCTGTTTGCCATGGTCTTTGTCGTAGCTTACCGTTATTGACTGAGCGTCAATTAGATAGCCTGGTTGCGCTGTAGGTGCGGCTTCTGTCTCAATTTCTGTAATCATTACTTGGCTCCTTCTTCACCTGGGCATTGGCGCTCTAACCACTGGAAGAGAAAATCCAGCAAGAACATAAATAGTGTGGCGAGCAGCACATAAGGGACAATTACATCCATTGAGGCTGTGCGCTTGAGCAAATAGACGCGATAACCAATGCCATGCAAGGCGGCAATAGTCTCGCCGGCAATGACATAGCCCCAGGCTGACTTGAAGTTTGACCGTAGGGCGCCAATCATTTTGGGTAAAATCTGGGGAAAGAGAATGCGCCAGGCAATTTCACTTTCTGTAGCACCAAGGGTTTGGGCCTTGAATAATTGTTCGTGGGGAATTTCCTTGATGCGAGTATAGGCCTCTAAAATTAGACCCGGCATCACACCAAGCACAATCAAGGCAATTTTTGATTCTTCTCCCACACCCAATACAATTACCAGTACAGGCAAGAGCAGCAGTGGTGGCACCTTATCGGCGAAGACGAAGAAACGATAGAGCAACGCTTCGGCTATGGGGAAAGTGCCCATGTAGAGCCCGACGATTACCCCGAGAGAAACGATGGCAAGACCAATGCCAAAGCGTTGCAGCGAGGCCATTGAGTCTAGTACTAGACGCACCTCGTGATTGCGGTCTGATGTAGCTGAACGCATCAAGCCATCGAACATTTCACCTGGTAGTGGCATTAGTTTGGATGCCGCTACTTCGATATCGGGAAAGTTTGTTTCAATGTAGCGCAAATAATGGGCTCCCCAGAGCCAGGCCGCGATTAGTAAAACAAACGGCAGTAGGCCAAGTATCCACTTGGTCCGCCTTGATATTTTTGAATCTGAGCGAAAAACAGTTGCCATAGAAGTTCCATAGATTTAGTTGAAAAAGGTCCAACCAGCAGGGCTGGTTGCGACATTAAGGGCTTTAAAGGCGAAACAGAAATTGAAATGGGATTAGTAATAGAAGCAGAGAGGCCTGAGCTGATTGTCATTCAGCTGTTGGCCTCTCTTCTTTACCCCTTCTTTTTAGTTACCTTGAAGCTTTAGCGTTTCAGTTTGCCGTCTTTTGCTTCTTGCATGAAGTCGACAGTGTAGTGAATCAAAGTGTTGTTTGCGTCCCCTTGAACAGTGCCGTCAGGGTATTCAATTCCAACTGTGTCGACTGATGTAATTTTTTCATCCATCATGCCGCAGCTAAATGTAACCTGGCGAACTTTTGCGTTCTTTTCTTGCAATTCTTTTGATGCCGCGAATGTAATGGCGGCATCGGGGGTGTAGAACATCGCTGTGGTTTTGAGCTGGCCATTGAACTCGGTTGGCGAAACTTCAGATAGTCTGGCCATGTCGGCAATGGCTTCGTTGGCTGCTTTGCCGCGGTTGGTCATAGTGCCAGTTACTTCATACCAGATGCCCGTGAGAGCGCGACCAAAGTCAGGATTGGCTTTGATTGTTTTAGTATCAACCACCAGCAAGTCTTGCACTTCGCCAGGAATTTGACTGGAGTCGAAAACGGTTTTGATGCCGCGTGTGCTGGCCAGACCCATTGCCATTGGATTCCATGTCACCACTACTTTTTGCGATTTGTCAGCAATGAAATTTTGTTGAATGTCGCGGTCTGATGTATTGACGATGGCGACATCAGAAGCTGAAAGATTGACACTTTCTAGGGCACGACAGGCCAAATAGAGCGAAACTGATTTGTCCAGCAGATAGATGTTTTGACCTTTTATCTTGTTCAAGGCCAGACCTCTGGTCAACATTTTATCGTTGCCATTAGAGAAGTCACCAACACCAATCACTGTGCTTTCTTTGCCAACTGTGGCTGAGGCAGTCAGTAAGTCTATATTGGTAACAACCAAAGCCTGTGCTTTGCTGGCAATATAAGTATCGATGCTAGGGCCGTAGTCCATAGGCTCTAATTTGATGTCCATACAATAAGCATCACCCCATTTTTTCAACAGACCTTGCTCTTGAGCGTAATACCAAGGCATCCAACCTGTGTAGATTGAAACTGCCAGAGTGAACTGTTTGCGTTCAGTACACTGTTTCGGTGCAGCTTGAGTATCATCGGCACTGGCTGTACTTGTGTAAGCCATTGATGAAAGAGCCAGAACAGCAGTGATTGTCAGAGCCAGTTTGTTTTTTACGATGCTTTTCATTTGTGATTCCTGAGTTGATTTTGTCGTGAATTTTGTCGACGAATAGGCTGGAGCGATTGCCCCAGCCTGTGGTAATAGTTGCTGCAAGTGCTGCGAAGAACGTGCTTTTACAGTCAGATTTTGGGGCGTTCTTCTGTGACAGCTTCAGTGGTGCCTGTGGCACTTGCTTTTTCTGCTTGTTTGGCTTGCACAAGAGCGGCAAAATCTTGATCAGCGCTTTCGCCTTCTGCTGCTTTCAGATATTCGTCATGCTCCAGAGACTTGTCTTGACCAGCCAATTTGCCTACCACTTTTGCCTTTGCTGCTAGTTCTTGGTCAGCTTTCAGCACTGCATCCAGTGGGCTTTCTTGGGCACGAGTAAGGATGCCGTCCAGACGTTCTTGGGCTTTGATGAAGGCTTGGTTGCTAACATAGTTTGCAATCGAGTCAGCTTTATCAGCAGGCAGACTGGCAATCCGTTCTTTCATTTTGGCCAGCTGACGTTCCAGATTTTTGAAGCTCGCTTGTTGTGCTTCAATTTCTGATTGCAGGGTTGCTTCTTGTTCTTCCAGCCGTTTTACTTTGGCTTGATATTCCTTGCCAGCGGTTTGAGCTTTTTCCGCTTTCTCAGTATCGTTATCCGCTTTGGCCTGGGTGTAAACATTGACTGCACCGTCAAGTGCTTTCTGCGCTTCTTGACGTTGCTTTTTCATGTTTTCGAGGCGGCCGGTTTTTTGTTCTACAGCCAGTTCGGCTTCGCTTAGTGCTGCTAGAAACTCGTTGTAGTCGGTCACCAGACGATCGCGTTCGATGTCAAAGGCTGCGGCACGACCGGCTGCGTCTTTGGTAAACACGGCGTCGCCGGCGTTCTGCACTTTTGCGCCTTGACGCAGATTTTGAAAAGTAATGAAGCGCCAAATTGCTGCGAAAATGTTCATGATGTGTCCTTGGATTGTGATTGATGGATTGATTGGGTATTTTGTGGAACAGAGGTATTGGAGTGCTATTCAGCAGCTGCTATATACTTCTGCATTTCTTCATTGGCGGTAGCAGAGTTTTCGTCTTTGCCCCGCAGTCTTGCTTCGACCCGTTGTGCCGCTTCGAAGGCCGATACTAGCTGTTTGGCAGCGTCTCCATCTTCGCTAAGAAAAGCGATAGGGTCTTCACTGCCTAGTTCTAGTAAGCCGAGATAAGTGGTTTGTAAGGCCGCTTCGATTTCGTCTACAAGTGTGAGTAGCTCTTTCAGCTGTTTCTCTTTCTTGTGATAAAAATCTAGTTGTTTTCTGTGGGCCTCAATTTGACGATTTTGCATGGCTTTATCGTCGTCATCAGTCAGGCCTTTCAGTTCTTCTTCCAGTGCAGTTACTGCTGCTTGGATGGTTTTAACATCGACTGTGTGCAGTGCTTTGAAGACTTCGTAAGCATGCTCCAGTACGCTGCAACCTTGCTCAAATGCCGCTTCGGCACGGAAGCGAAAGCCATTCAGTGAAGAGGCACGCTTGCTTTTGGCAATGTAGGTCATTAATTCATTGAAGACTTTGAGCAGTTCTCTGCCTTCGTTTGCGCCGCGATCGAAATTATCGGCCTCGCTGTTGCGGATGAAGTCTTGGAATTCAGTTATCTTCAAGCTGCGCCTTTCTGCCATTAGCTTGGCATAGTGGGCATTGACTCTATTTTCACCGTTGACAAAGTAGTTCCAGATGTAGGCACTAGTGCCAGTAAAAATGCCAGCAAAGAAAAGTGCGACGGAGCCCATAGAAGCAGCAATTAGGAAGGTCCAAAAAAGTGCCACCAAAGAGACCGCAAAGGGAATGATGGTGGCAATGTGAGTGAGACATTCAAGTTGTACTGCTCTGGCTACTTTGCCGCTATTGAAATCGTCCAGGCCAGGTTTTTCGCTGACCGGGTCGGCGCGCGCATGGGTAAAAAAGTTGAACATATGATTCTCCTCTGTTCACTAATGTCATAAGGACCCGTGGTCCTTGTATAAAATGAACTCCACACGAGGGAGGTTATAGCGATAGTCTCTTTCGTTTTGTCCTGGTCGCTTTGTTGGTGGTTCGGCTGAGCCAACACCGATGGCGCGGAAGCGGTTTTCTGATTGACCATGGGTACCAATCAATCTTTGTACGACAGTTTCAGCCCGTTCTTTTGAGAGAGTGATATTGGCGTCTTCATCGCTGCCTGGTCCAGTGTGGCCTTTGACTACAACCCGATGGTCTGGATAGTTGCTGGTCAAAAGGGCGGCAATTTGATCAATTTGATCTTTACCGGCTTGGTCTAACTCAGAAGTGCCTTGTTGAAATTTGATTTTCTCAACTTTCATCATGCCGATTTGTTCGAGCTTGTCCCAATCTTGATCTGGCAGCTGACTGAATTCATGTTTAACTGCGTTGGCTTGATTGGGGCTGGCCATTTTATTCACCACTGCCTTCATGGCTGTGGTGTTTATAATGCTATAAGGATCGCTCAGTGGATCACTCTTTAGCTTTCCCGTTTTGACCAGTACTTGGGTAATTCTGGCTATTGAGTTGGCCAGGCCGTCAGTATTCTGCGCACCAACAGTGGTACTAATACCAAGGTCAGTGCTGGCGTTTTGGTAGACGTCATGCCAGTCAATTAGCTTGAGCATTGCTTCTACTTCTTCCTGACTCATACCAGTACTTACTTTCATATCGCTAATCATGCGGGGGCGATCATTGCTGTAGGCACGCATTGTCGAGAAGTAAGCATCCAGAAAGGTAATCACCTGGTCTGCTTTGTTGTTGACTATTTCGCGTCTGAAGACAAATACATCCATGATATAGCCGCTAAATCCTTCTGAGCCCCAAATTCGTTTGAGACCGGGAACGTCGCGTAGAGCTTTAGAGACATCGGGCTCCCACATGACAAAGACATCACCTTGGTGATTCTTCGCCCGTTCGTAAACGGCGGTTGAACCATCAACTTCTTGACGCCAGGTGTTTGAGCGTTGCAGGTTGAAGAGGTCGAAATCAACCATGGTTAGGTCAATGAGAAAGCTTGATGGGCTTTCTTTGCCATAGACGATTTGTAGCGAAGCATCATTGAGGTCGGCCAGTTTACCGGTGGGCAATTTGTCGCTGAAGCCAACAATGGCATCAGCTCCTTTGCTCTCGGCGACGGCGCCAACTATTACACCCGGATACTTGTGGGGCAGGCCATGCTGCACGTAGCTGTTGATGGGCAGCACAATAGCGTCGCACTGACCACTAGCAAACTTCTGCAGACGATCAGCGTAGTTACCATTGTCAACGACAAATTGCACTCCTAGTCCACGACGAGCTGCTTGTAGTTTCAGCTCGGGTGAGTCGACGAAAAAGTAGCCTAGATAACCGTCGCCACATACTCTTAAGGTACTTTCTACCTTAGCTTCACTGGCTTCTGTTTTGCCTGAACTTTCTTCATACATCAGCCAAAGTTTGAAGCCTCCCACACAAAGAAAACCAACCACCACAATGAGCAGGGCGGCTATTACTGTTCGATTTTGATTCATAATAAAAGGTTCTAGTCTTAGTGATTAAAAGGCTACTTGCCGCCTGCTTCGCAAGGGAAGCTGTCGGGGTCGTAGAGCTCAAGTTCTGAACCGGCTTCTGTCAGTGCTGCCTTTAGCTCGTCAGCATTGACTGCATCTTTATAGAAACGCGAGTATTTGCGCAGTTCATGACGTTCGCCTATACCAAAACCGACTGTATAAATGGCGAAGTTGTTCTTCTGTGCTGCTTTCACCCCTGTGGTTAGTGAGTCGCTTGAGTCACCATCGGTAACTACAACCAAGCGAAATTCGCCATAACCGAATTGCTTTTCGTATTGCTTTTTCAGGGTGTTCACAGCTTTTTCAATAGAGTCACCTAGGGGTGTACCTCCACCGTCATCTACGGCATCTACCAGTTTTAGAAACTCAGCTTTGTTATTAGCTGCCAGGGGTAGCACTTCACCGTTGTGCTTGGCGTCAAAGACATAGAGGCCCAAGTTGACGTCGTCAGGTAGAGCTTCTACAAATTGATGCATAGCCCATTTAGCACCGGCTAGCTTGTTTCTAAATTTGTCACCGCCTGGTGCTCTGCCGCTCATTGAACCGGAGCCATCAAAGACTACATAGAAATTGCGGGCAGTTGAATTGGCTGATGCTACTGCATCTTGCGCCTGGTCTAGCACTGCTTGGGCCTGGTTATCGGCATCGGCTTGGGCCAGAACCAGGTCTGAAGCCGGAGCTGTTGTTACCGCTATGGCTGGCTGCGTTGTGGCGCTGTTGTTCTGATCTTGTGAGGCGTCGCAGCCGCTTAGCAGTAAGAGCCCTGCCAGAATCAGACCAAGCTTGGTTAAGTTGGTTTTTCTCATGGTCAGCGCTCCTTATTTGCCAGGTGTGTATTCGTCTAATTCTGTTTCCACAGCTTTAGGACGGAAGACAACGCGACGGTTTTGGTCCCAATGCAATTTGCTTGGACGGTCTTCTGGCCATTTTGGTGAGACGATACCGAGGCCAACAGTGACAAACTGAGATGGATCGCAGCTGTAGCCTTCTTGGGTGCAGAAGTTCATGAATGAAGCTTTGACGTTGTCTGCACGCTTTTTGGAGAGGTTTTTAGCCACTTGTTGAATTTCGGCTAGTTCTTGAGCGCTAGCGCCTTCGGCTTTGCGTTTGTTGTAAGCATCAGGTGCGTTATGACCTTCAATCACGAAAACTATACCGCCAGCAGTTTGAGCCTGGTCTAGAACGCGTTTGAAGTCGTCCATATAGTCTTGGATAGCGAAGTCATCTTGTTTCGGTTTGAAGTAGATTTCAAACGGAGGCAAGGCGCCAACTTGATTGTATGAATCTAATTCAGTAGCAATCTGATGTTCAACTTTGGCTCTTACTTTGTTTTCGTCAAAAGCTGGTTTTGCAGCTAATTGAGTGCTGTCGGCGTGTTGCAGACCAACGGCTAATTGAGTGTAGTCCCAGCTTGCCTTTTTCAGTGGGGCAGTAGCTTTGAGTAAGCCCAGTTGAACGAAGCTGGTTTGAATTTCGCTCGACAGTGTCTCGAAATTGCGAGTGGTGCCTTGGCCAGTGAAGAAAGCCACGTTGCCACTAAAACCAACCCACTGACAGTCAGCCAAAGATGATTCAACATCGGTAGTGGCAGATGGTGAACCAAACAGTAAGTCAGCTGATTTAGCAATAAGCTGAGTGTATTTTTGGTCTGCTTTGTTGGCTATCAAAGAGTCAAAGTGTTCTTGGCCAAGCATTAAGGCGTGGGTCAATTTTTGTACATCGCTGGTGTGTTTTTCGAACCAGTCTGCCCGCACTGCATAAGTGTCGGCGATGACGCGGTTAAACATGGCAGATGTAATTAGTGCTTTTGCGCCTTTGACAGATTCACCGCCGCTAGCATTGCCACCGCCAGTCAGTGCGGCTGCGTCTGGGCTAATTACCATCACTGCGTCTAAAGACGAGTCTTGTTCAAAGGCTGTGCGTGGATCAACTACTTTGCCGTTTGTGTCATAGGTAGGGATGGTCAACTCTTTTAACCATTTTATTTTGACATCCTTAGGCTCAAGACCGGCTTTAGCTAGCGCTGTGGTCAGGTAGTCCATGTGTGGGCCGTAGAGCTGGATACCAATGGTTTTACCTTTCAAGTCGGCCAGGCTATTTATGCCAGGGCGCACAACCAGCACGTCTCCGCCATTACTCCAGGTTAGTTGATAGATTAGGTAGAGGTTGGTGTTGGCTTGCTTGAAGACCTCAGCAGCGGCGTTGCACATACCAGCTGTGCAGCGCAGATAGGGCGTTTCGCCTTCAAGCACACCTTTGACTTGCTTGGCAAAATCGTTTTCTACAAATAGTTCAACATTGAGGCCTTCTTTCTTAAACAGCCCTTCTGAATCGGCATCGATAGTGGCAACGTCGCCTGGCCAGGTAATTAGCGGCAGTTTGATTGGACCATCTTTTACTGGTTTTAGTTTCACACCCTTAAGGGCTTCGGTCAGAGGTTTAAAAGGGATGTAATCAACGTTGTTTCCAGCGGCACCTTTTGGTGCGGCTTGGGCCGTGGCGGAGACAACGATAGTGGTGAGCAGTGCTACGAGCAAGTTTTTAAAGCTAGCTTTTGATTTCATTCAGAACTCCTGAATTTGTGATTTGAATAAATGGCCTCGCAGTGAAAGCTGAAAGTCAGAGCGACTTCAAGATTCACTTTTGTGAGCCGTTAGATAAACTGCAATGATGGCCGAAGCCAGAATTGCAGCAAGAACACAAGCAAATGCAATTTCCACTGCAGCAAAATGCAGTGGAACAATGACGAAGTGCTTAGTGTGTTTGTTGATTGAGGTTTTGTTGGGCTTTGAAGAGTGGTGCTGTGATTTATGGGTAGACCTTAAATCTAGCTATCAGGCCAGTGCCGATACAATCGTCGGTTGTAAAGTGTTGTTTAGCTAGAAGAAATTGCCATGGCTTGGCTGGTGTAAGCAGTGCACTTTTGAGTTTGACCCTTGAGACACTGTTAAATCTAGCGCGAGCCGTCGAACCATAACGGTTGATGGCGCTTCTGGTGAGACAGTGCCAAGTACTCGTACTGTAGCGGCAATCTTAAGCAGCAAGAAGCTGCTCAAGGCGTTGCCACATCGGTTGAAGTTCGATGTCGTCAGCCCGATAGAGCGCTGCTTTGAATGCAACCTGCTCATGCTGGTATTGGTTGTACTTCTTCTGATTGTTGCGACGGCTCATGATGACGTTGGCGAGACGGTCGCAAAGCTTGACGATCACAGCCACACGATTAGCGGCAATCTTCGGCAAGGTCTTTGCTTTCTTCTCGTCGCGGGTAGCACCCTCCTCGTCTTTCAGGGCATAGGCCGCGGCCACCGCTTCTGGTGGAAAGCCAGCGGCCAGTAGAGTAGTGACTGTCTCATTGGGGCAGTCTTCGAGCACATCATGAAGCCAGCAAACCATGATGATCAGCTCGTCGGTAAAACCGAAACGAACTGCCTGTTTGGCAACAGCAGCAAGGTGAACGCTGTATGGCTTTCTGCCGTACTTCTGATTGCCGTGGGCTTGAATGCACCACAGTGCATACCAAGGAAGTTGCTGGTTATTTTTGATTGGGGTTTTCATGGGAGTTTCCTTTGGCCGCAACGGTCTCCTGCGGGTGGAGGAGAACGTCCCATGTAGTTCTAGCTATGGGAGTTCTCTATGAAAAAACGAAATTAGGTTGTGTGAACATATCGAGAATTTCTCCAGGTTAGTTCGCAGCTATTGGTTCTCTTACCAAGGTTCGACAATGGCATTAGATTCAATGCCCCAGCGCTCAATTTGATTGTGAGCAAAACTGAGTGGTTCAGAGTGTGAAAAAGACTTTTCATGGCTGCCGACAGATTGGTTTAAAAACTGATCTATGAATGTGTTTATTGTCTCAACTGTTAGGTAAGGAACATTGATTGTGGCATCTAGACCAATGCCACAGGCAAAATCGTAGCGCAGGCTGATTTGCTCATGCACTACTATGCTGCCAGAGTTGGCAATTCGCACTTCTTCTGCTTTGATCCAGTCATAACGGCTTAAGCCGTCAAATTGTGCCTCTGCTCTCTCTGGCTCTAATTCTGATGTCCAGAGACCTGATTCACTGTCTATATAAGCATTGTCGATTAAGTTGCTATGGTAAGGTAGCAATTTTTCAGCTGCTTCCCAGGCGGCCTCCTGAACTGCTTCTACATAGGCACAGCGAGCTGTTTCTAGTGTGCAGTTGTAAAAAGTGAGCGGCTCTTTACCAAGAAAGTAGCAGTCAATCCAGCCGTTCTCACCATGAATGTGGTCTTGGCTATAGAAAAGACCACCAAGCACTGGTTGGGCGCGTCTGATTTGATTCTTGATGTTAATGTAAATGAGCTTGCGGCGACGTCTAGATTGGTCGGCGTAAGACTTGTGCTTATTGCGATGACGGGCCATTTTACTCCTTGATTGAATAGTTTATGTGATTGAGTGCCACCAAATCCCTTTGGTGGCACGTTGCTATCAGGCTGTTGTCAGATCGTGTTGCTTTGAAAAGCTTGCTTGTGGCTAGTCTTTCGCCTCTGCGATGAAACGCATTAACGACAACCAGAAGTTGACGAAGTCTAGATAGATGTTCATTGTGATCATTATTGCGTTGAAATCGTTGTCTTCAGAACGAGATAGACGGAAGAAGTCAAAGACAAAGTAGCCAGCAAAAATCACCATACCTGCAACTGAAAAGAGCAGGTTAAATGAATGGCCAAAGCCCGTGAACATCCCAATGATGCCAACAACAATTAGTCCTAGTAAGCCGACGAAAAGCCATTTGCCCCAGGCGCTAAAATCGCGTCCAGAGAAAGCTCCCCAGCAGCCGAGAACAGCCATGATTGCCGCTGTGCCCATAAACGAGAACGTCACTGTTTGCCAGCCAATTTCAGCGGCATAGAAGTTAACGGCTGGCCCAATGGTTAGACCGTTGAGAAATGTCCATATTGCTAAGCCAGCCACTCCGAGAGCCGGTGAGGCAGCAGCTAGGGCAGCTACTCCAAATATGCCGATAATAAGCACGACGAATAGACCGAGTAGAACCCAACCTGAGGTAATGCCGAGACCCATGTATGAGCCAATTGAACTGATTACCAGCGAGCCCGATAGCAGCATCATTACTTTTGCCATTAGGCTGTTGCTGCAGGTGGTCTCTTTAGTGGTGCGTGGGGCGTATGTGTTCATAAATTCTCCGGGGAATTTGTGGATGAGTTGAGTTTGTCGCCTGTTTTGTCTTGCAAATTTTCGTTTTGCATGTGTTCTTGCAGGTGACCTTGCACTTGACCTTTGACATGATGGTAGCCTTTGAGCAAAACTTTGCTCAGTTTTGTCACTACATACATGCGAATGATATAAAGCACCACTCCTGTAAAACCTGCCAGGCCAGACAGGGTGAATGAAAGCATATGCAAGGTTTGGAAGTACCAACCAATAGCAGCAAATATTATCGAGATCAGCAGGCAAGCATAGGTGACGAGTGAGAGAATTCGCACTGGTGGTAGCTGGTCGATGGCGATTTCGGTGACTGTTTCAGCGGCACCTTCCTCTGCTAGTTCGCCAGCCCACTTCTTGAACTTTTCTTTGAAGGACATAGGTTTACGATTGAAATTTGGATGAGCTTCTAAGCCGAAGCTTTTGCTGCGGCCAGAAGGTGAATGCCTTTGAGTGTTAGGCTGGGGTCGACAATGTCGAACACTTTCTTGCTAGATTTACTGGCAGCCGATATTGCTTCGCTCCAGCCTCCAGTGGCAATTGTTAGCGCTTTCTTGCCAAGCTGTACTTTGGCTAGTGCTTGCCACTCACGAATTAGCCCAATATGGCCAGCAAAGACACCGTTGCGCATGTGCGTCTCGGTGTCATAGCCTAGTTCAAGGGTCTGGCCAGCCATATCGAGCAGAGGCAAAAGGGCTGTCTGCTGATGGAGTGAGGCAAGGGTGAGGCCTAGGCCTGGTGCAATGAAGCCGCCCTCGACATGACCGTTGGCTGAAATAGCGAGCATTGTTGTCGCTGTGCCTAGTCCTATCACTATCACTGGTCGACGCCCTTTACCGTGAATCTTCCAGGCGGCTACAGCATCGGCAACTCTGTCGGCTCCCATAGTTGAGGCCATTCCGGTGAGAAAAGGTTGCTCAGCGGCGCTTATTGAAATAACCTCATGGTTGCTAAGCAGTGAGCGGAGAGTCTCTTCTGCTGCTGGCACCACTGAAGATATGGCAATTGGGAATGTCTTTTCCCGAATTAGAGCAGCCGTACAGTGTTCGATTTCACCAGTGGGAAAGCAGTGCCGCTCTACCAAGACATCGTCTACAAAGTAACCATATTTAGTGTTGCTATTGCCGATATCTATGGCTAGTAACTCTTTCATGATGTTTCCGTTGCAAATGGTTGTTAAGATTGAGGGGGTGGAATGATAGGCATTTCGAATATGTCAAAGGCTTGCTGCGCATCTTTTGGGCTGAAGGGTATTGACATACCGCGGCTACCGATGAGGATAGTGTCGTCTGTAATGTGGTCGACAGGGTGGTGGCGGCCAGCTTGAAACTCAGAGAGTTGGGCTGTCAATGCTTCATCGCTGATTGTACAGTTTCTTTTTAGCACAGCGTAGCGTTCAGTTTCGCGCTTCTTAGCTTGGAGCTTGTCACGTGCTTGCCGCCGAGTGACTTTGAGCTTGGCAAGTGCAGCCTCAGCTTTAAGGACTGCAATTTCGCGGCTTAGCAGTTCGCTAAAGATTTCCAGCGCTTGTTGATGCTTGCCGCAGAAAGTTTTGTCTGTTGATATTTTCTCGATAAAGTCGCCGGTGGTGACGTAGTTGAAAATTTCATTCAGTGATGCCATTGAGGGCTCGTTGACGTATAAGACAGCTCCTTCGGCTTGGTCTATTAAGGCCGTGGCTAGTTCTAATAGTTGCTGCAGTACCTGTTTGAGTGAGTCAATGACAGTCTCGTCGATATTGGCGCGGCGAAAACCAGACTGCTTTTTGTAGCAATTGCTGATCAGTGCTTGGGCAATATCGCATTGAGCAATGTGAGCACCTAGTTGTTCGGCTATTGCGGCAGCACTGTTGTTTGTCGGTGTGCTGATAGTTTCAATGCCTGCTTGGTTTGAAGTCATACTGTTATTCCCATTGAAAAGTTGTTAGTAGTTACCCTAATGTTTTCTATAAATTGGACCCAATGCGGCTGATCAATTGAATGTTTTCGCCGTCGAAGCCAATGTCAATTTGTTCGATGATTTTGCGCGACTTGATGCCGAGCATGTTTTGCCAGCGCCAATTGCTGCGAACGGCGACTATCTTTTCACCAGGAGAAATTGCCGCTAGTATTATCGGGTCTCGTCCTTCAATGCTGTGAAAGACTTTGGCGTCGCCAACCTGATAGTTGAGATAATCTCCGCTGCCTCGGCCAGCATCTATAAGAACCAGTGCCTTATTCTGATCAGCTGTGTTTTCTGAATGCTCAGGAATCAGGCAGACTCGACCCTCTTTAATTTCTATAGAGGCACGCTTCAAAATTGAACTATATCCTGGCTTACCGGCTTCAAAACAGTCAGGTATATGCTTGACAGTGGCATCAACCAAGGCATAAATGCTGTCTGGCCATGGCGCCAGCTGCAGACAAGTGACCATGTAAGAGCCCCTGTCTTCAAGGAATAATCCTTGATTTGCTGTCGGCAAATTCTCCACAGCGACTTTACCACTAAGCAATGGTATTGCTAGTGGTGAGCCTAGTGTTGCTAGAAAACCCCCGGCCAGCCACGTTGCCATGTTGGGGTGATGCTTATTACAAGCTACTCTAAAACATTTCATTGTATCCTCGTTAAAAAGTAGCCGGTGCCAAGATTTCCTTCTCAATTCCGTGGCACCAGCTAGTTAAAAGTTTAAGAACGCCTGATTGTTCCTGGCTGTTCCTTTTTTTTGTTTCCTGACCCAGGGCCATAAAATTAAACGTCACTATCCAGTGACGACTAGCCGAATAGACTTTTAGGTTCTATCCAGCTCGCGTGCCTCTTCTTCGCTCGGGGCTACGGTCTCGATGAAATGGATAATTCTGTTAACATCGTTGTCGGTTAAGATAGACACTTTGTCGCCAGCTTTGACTTGTGAGGCATAGGCCAGCGAGGTCGTTAGAATCATTTGATTTTGGTCGTCGTTAAATTGCAAGACTTCGCTAAAGTATTTTGCATTTGGCACGGTGCTGTAGACTTCTGTTTCACCAGTGTCCCATTTGATTGTAAATACGAATCTGGTCATACCGTCGACTGTGTAGCTTCCGACTCGCTCAACTGTGCCTTTAAAGTACGTTTGGCTTGCACGGAGCTTAATTAGCAGGCTGACAGTATCGTTGCGGTTTTGGTCAAAAGACATGTGAATGTCCCTGTATGAAAATTGCTCTGTGCCGGGGTGGTCCTTCTTCCAGGCACGAGCAGATTAAGTGTGCCACTACTCTTAGTGGGTGGGAAAGTAACTACTTGCTGACTTATTTGCTATCAGCAGGATAGATATTTGTGCGGTTGGCGGCATGCTCAGCGAGCAGGTCGCAAGGCACAAAGTTTTTACGCCATGACTGACCTGGTAAGTCTGCGCTAGCAGCAATGTTGCGGCTTAGGTCAGAAAAGGTTTTCACTCCTTGTTGGTCAATCAGACGCAAGGGACCACCTAAAGAAGCGGTGAAGCCGGTGCTGATGACGAAGGCCAAGTCAATTAAGAACGGGTCGGAAACTACACCTGCTTCTAATACTCTTACGGCCTCGTTTTGAATCGTGCCAATTAAGAGCTTGACGATGGCTTCTTCGGCCATTGGCGTATTGCCTAAGTTGTGAGCCTCTGCCATGCTGCGGTATGGCGCACCTAAGACGGGCTTGCGTGTTTTTGCGTCTTTGACAGTTTTGCCATCTTCCCAGACATAAAAACCATAGCTGCCTTTGCGACCCAAGAAGCCTTGTTCAACCAACTTACCAACCAGGTCAAGAGCTGGTAAAGCTAAGCGCTCTCCGTGGGCGCTAGAAAGCGTTTTAGCGACGCTGGCTACAACATCTAAGCCAACATAGTCCATTAGCTCTACTGGGCCCATAGGCATGCCAAAGTTCAAGATCGCTTTGTCTATTGCCGCTGGTGCCACACCCATAGCTAACAGGTGCGCTGTCATGGCTAGGTACGGCCCCAGAATCGCATTGACAATGAAGCCTGGGTAGTTTTTGCAGGGCAGGGGAATTTTGCCTAGTGTGCTTACCAAGCTAATGGCTGTGGCCATTGTTTGTTCTGAGGTTGAAGAGGTGCCTGGAATTTCCACGCCGGCCATCTGTGACACGGGGTTGAAGAAGTGCATGCCGCTGAAGTTGGCAGGGTTTGCTACACCTGTTGCCAGTACTTCTAAGTCGCGTGCTGAGGTGTTAGAGAACAGAAACCAAGGGCTTTGTTTGCTGCGGTTAGCCATAACTTCATCAACTTGCTTGTAAGTAGCAAATTTGATTTCGTCTTTTTCTGGCACGGCTTCGATGATGGCATCGCAGTTAGCCAGGTCGCTGTATGAAGTCGAAAATGTTAGTTTAGCCAGTTGCATATCGGCTTCTAACTTCATGTACTTTCCAGATTTGACGCGGCCAGCCATCAATTTTTCAATGTTAGCCTTGGCCTTTGCCAAAAATTCGTCCTTGATATCAATCACCACAACTTTTTCAATTTGCCATGCACAAATTGCTTCAAAGGCAATTTCTGCCCCCATGATGCCCGAACCAATCACTCCAATTTCGGAGACCCGAGCCGGGGTAGCGCCGCTGGCTAATTTCTTAGCTCTGCTGCGGTCGAGAAAAATGCTAACCAGATTGGCTGACTCGGCAGTTTGCGCCTGTTTGGCAAAATAGACTGATTCTAGTTCTAGTGCTTTTTGCAGTGGCATATTCAATGCTCGCATGGTGACAAATGCTGCTTGTCCCGGGGCGCTATAACCTTTGGCTTTCTTCTTGATTTGGGCCAATACTTGTTTGCTGGCAAACCCGTGGGTTTTGGAGCTAACAAAGCGACGCAGGCCGGTGAAACGGTCTGCTTTGAATGGCTCATTTATGTTCAAAATCGCGCTTACCAGCTTTTCACCAAATGGAACTTTCTTCTTAGCCGGTTTGCTAGCTTTTTGATGAGTGCAGACTTTGCCTTCGACAGTAGCAGCAGCATGTGCACCAGCCATGTTAGCTACTTCTACGAAGGTTTCGTGTACGGCAAATGCCAGCGGTCTTTGACCAAGGGCAATTGCTTCTGCTCTGGCAATCAGCTCTTCTGGTGCGACAACTTCATCGACCAAACCCGTTTGCCATGCTTCTTGGGCGCCAACATCTGAGCCTGTGGCAATCATTGTTACTGCTTTGATTGTGTCAATCAAGCGAGGTAGCAAGACGCAACCGCCAAACCCTGGGAAAATGCCAAGTCTAACTTCAGGCAGTGCTAATGCTACTGCGGGGTTATCTGCGGCTAGGCGGTGGGTGCACCATAGAGCTAGCTCGAGGCCACCGCCTTTGCAGGCGCCATTGATAGCAGCCACAGAAGGCACGCCAAGGCTACGCAGTTTAGCCAGAATACGTTTGGCATCCATGGTTACCTGGTAAGTTTTTGCTTCGCCTTGGCTTTGTAGCCCGCGAATTTCGTTAATGTCAGCACCGGCGATGAATACTCCCGGTTTGACCGAGGTTATGACCAAACCTTTGAGGCTTGGGTCGTTAGCCAGTCGATCAAGAATGCCATCTAGCTCTTGCAATACGGCCATCTGTAAGACATTCACTTTCGGTACATCTAGCCACAAGATTTTTACACCTGATGCTTTGCTTTCGATATGAAAGTATTTGCTGTGGTTGTTTGCTGGGGTAGTCATTTTAGTCTCCTAGTTTTTTGTATAAGGTTTGATCAATACTGCACCGGCCATGCCACCACCGACGCAGAGTGAGGCAACGGCATAGTTTCCGCCGTTGAGCGCTAGCTCCCAGGCAGCTGCACCAATGATGCGAGCACCAGTCATGCCTAGCGGATGACTCAGTGATATGCCGCCACCGTTTTCGTTGACTTTGTTCGGGTCAATACCTAAGCACTTCATCACCGAGAGAACTTGGTGACTGAAGGCTTCGTTCAGTTCCCAATAGTCAATTTGATCTACGGTCAGGCCGTTGGCGGCTAGTAGTTCTCTTACCGCTTCAACCGGGCCGAGACCCATAGAAACAGCATCACGACCGGTGAAGCAGAAGTCGGCAATTTCAGCCAGTGGCTCAAGGCCAAGCTTTTCTGCCATTTCTACTGTGCACATAACTAGTGCGCAAGCACCGTCACCCATGCCTGAAGCATTACCGGCAGTAATTAAGCCAGTTCCTGCTAGGGCCGAGAGTTTGCTCAATGACTTCATGTCGGTGACACGAGGATGCTCGTCGGTATCGAAGACGCCCATGCCCGGTATTACCATTGGGTCAATTTCGTGAGCGAGGCGACCTGAAGCAATTGCGGCTAGGGCATTGGCATGCGAGCGAGCAGCGAACTGGTCGGCTTCGCTGCGGCTAATGTCAACAAGGTTGCCGACAATCTGTGCCGTTTTCATCATGTTTAGCTTGGCCGGATCTTTGGCTAAGTAGGCAGGGCCAAGGCCGCTATCCGCTAGACCGAAGAAGGGCAGTGGGCCAAAGACTTTGAAGATTTTACGCAATGCTTTAGGCGAGCTTTGCGTCAGCCATTTGTTGAGACCGGTATAGCGTTTGGCGCCGTTGACGATTAAAGGCGGTGATGACATTGATTCAACACCGACAGCAATGCCAAGTTCGTTGCGGCCGTGAGCTATTTCAGACCAAATCTGAAAGGCAGCATTCATACCACTGGCACACTGCTGATGCACTGTGTAACAGTTGATGCTTTCTGGCAGACCAGCATTCTGTAGCGCTATACGAGCTGTGTTTGGCTCATAGTAGCTTTGCACAGCATGGCCAAAGACAATCTGGTCGATTTGACTAAGATTAGTAATACCTGCTTTGCGGATTGCACATTTGAGCACGTGGGCGCCCATTTCAGCGGGGCTGTGTCGGCGCAATGCTCCGCCCATTTTGCCAATCGCTGTGCGACTGGTAGCAACCAAAACTACTTTGCGCTTGGTTGCATCGTTGTTGTTTGAAGACATGATCGTTCTCCTGGTGAGTAAAGGTGAGAGTGGTTTTTGGCCAGCGAAATAGCAGACGATCGGATACCAATCGCCTGCTAGGTGTGGAAGAAAGACTGTGTTATTTGTAGGGCTGTTGAATTTCGCCAGCAGGTACACCATCTAATTGGTGAAACTGTCCTGCCAATACATAGGTCGCTACTTCATCAACTGCTCTTTCATACTGGCTGCCAGTATGCTTTTCGCCAGCTAATTTGCAGCGCATTTCTAAGCAAAGCAAATTTAGAGCGGCCACTGTCGCGTGGTCACCGGCTTGGCTGGCAGCGCGCGAAGCGGCAATAGCACAGAACATTGTGGTGATGCTGGCTACTGGTTCATAGATGCTCTCTAGCATAGTCAGCTGTTTGTCGCCCAATCTTTCTTGGTATTTCAAAACGTTGAAGATGAACGCTTTACGCCATTTGAACCAAGCTTTGTCGGCAAACTTACGGTGGGCTTCGAAGCGGCTATCCAATCCTTCAAAGGCAAATTTATCACTGGCCTTTGGTGTGGAGCGAATTTGCTTGAGGTACTTGGCCATGTTCAGTGTTGCCGCCAGAATTTTCTTGCGATTTTTCACTAGCTTGCCTGTGTTGGCTAGCAAGTAGCTGCAAGTTGGAGCAAAGCTCTTAGCGTTGAAAACCAGCTTGTTGGGGTCGATACCAGCGTTTTTGAACTCTTGCATTACTGGGCCCAAGTACGGTTCGCCAAAGGCTTTGATTAGCGACTTAACGCAAGCCATTCCCAGCATAGGGTTAGGGCCTTCGTAAACAGAAGTGACTAAGTCGTCAGCTAAATTGTCGCCGATGGTGCTGCCGTGCAAAGTGAAGCGACCACCGATGGTAAACAGCCCAAGCTCAGTTGAAACTTGACGCAGCCAATCTGTCGCTTTGGTCTTAGCAATCATTGAGCTGACATCGCCTTGATAGCCAGCGTCAATCAAACTGGATGACCAGTCGACCAAGGCGTCGGCACCGGCGATGTAGGCGGCTTGCAGAGCGAGGTTGTAGCGGATGTATTGACGATCTTTTAGGAGAACGCCGAAAGTATCGCGGTAGTTTACCCACTGTACGCACATGGCCAAGATTCTGCGCATTCTTGCTGCACCAGTGGTGGCCACAGCGAATCTGCCTTCGTCTAAGTCGTGGAAGATGATGGCTAGGCCGTCTCCTTCTAACAAGTTAGCTTTGGGCACACGCAGGCCGTTGAACTTCAGGCCTTTGTTGTGAATATAGCGCAGAGCGTGGATGCCGTAGTTATTGATAGAGAACACATCGCTGTCTTCTTCTGGCAAGGTGGTGATAAGCACTCTCAGTTTGCCTTCAATCAGCAGTAACAGTGCAATTTCGTGGCCATACCAGGCATTTGAGATGAATAACTTCTCGCCGTAAACGACAATGTCATCACCATCGACAACGCCATGAGTGGCTGCTTTGGTGATGTTGCAACCGACTGATGGTTCTGTGCCACCAAAGCCCGAACGCACATGGCCAGCAGCTAGAGGGCGCAGTAAGCGTTCTTTTTGCTCCTCTGTGCCTTTCCAGATTAATGGCCCTGCTGTGCCAATTAAACGTTCAATTGAGAGCAGACCGCCAATAATTTCAGCGACTGTGGCCCCCATTTGGGTCATGGTACGACCTAAGAAGAACTTCGAAGCCCCTTTGCCACCGTATTCTTTAGGAATAGGTAAGCCCCAGTAGCCAGCTTCGGCTAGTTCGGCAATTAGCACCGGATTGACTTTACCATCGGCGCCAATAACTGTGCCTGCGTCTCTGTGTCTTTTGCCGACCTCGATGCTAGCCAGTAAAGCAGCAGCAGCTTCGGAGTCAGTCAGTTCAGCCTTGTTGGCCTGACAAGCAAATAAACGCAAGTCAACGCTTTGAGCCAACAGTGCTTGTTGCAGCACTCCAGGTTTAGCACGACCGCTGTCAGCGTGAATCTGAGCTTGGTCTATAGTGACTACGCTGCCGACTTCTTCTGCGCTTTTGCCAGCTTTTTCCATCGAGTCTTTGATTAGGTCGATGTCACCAGCGCTATTAGCGCCGACCCCAGGGTTAACCTTCTTTGTGGAGGCTGTGGGATTTAAATTTTTGTCTTTAGTAGACATGGTTTTTTCCTTTTAATTGATGTTGGTAGGCGCACGAAAGAAAGAGCAGAGAGTTGTCTAGACTTAAGACTCTGCCTATCTCTGTGCGGGCTTAGACCTATTTGAGGTCCTCGATTTTTACTTTGAGCAAAACTGCAGCTTTGCCCGTGCCGTAAAAATTATTGAATCGCGCTGCTTCTTCAAACCCGCGGGCGGCATAAAAGCTTTGAGCCCCTTTGTCGTTGACGCTGACGTGTAGGCGCATGAATTCTTTGCCTTGCTTGAGGAGCGCTTTGGCAGCTTCGGCAATGAGTAAACTGCCAATGCCTAAGCCTCGGTGTGAGCCACGCACGGCTATGTAACTGACATAGCCGCCCTCGGGTCTGAGTTTGTAAATGATGAAAGCGACTAGGATACCGTTGAGCTTTGCTGCAAGGGCATAATTGTCGTCTTCGGGACTGAGCTGTTGATACCATTCATCTGTGAATGGAGCAGTCAGGCTCTGGTTGTTTATTTCAAGAATGCCTGGCTCGTCTTCTTTAGTCGGAGCGGCAATCTGTACTGAAATATTTGTTCGACACTGATTGTTCATTTGCTCCTCCTCCTGTAAGAATTCAAACCTGGGCTACGCTCAAGCTTTAATGCCCTGGAATCTTTATCTGAGTTGAACGAAGAGGATTGATTTGATCGTAATAGGCATCAACAATATTTTGTTTCAGCTCCTCGTCATTGACAGTCGAGCTGCACGAACAGATAAGGTTAAACGCTGCGAAGGGCACCAGAGAAATTGCCTTTTGAATAGGGCCAATTTCAAGGCCCAAAGCCGATATTTGCCTGGCTTCAGATGGATATGCCTCAACCACAGATATACTGCGTGCCAAGGTTTCACAGGCAGAGGAAATTTCCTTTGCCGAACCCAGGTCTGAGAGACCGGCTTGTTCCAGCAAATTTAGAAAGTTTTGAAATGTAGAAAGAATTTGTTTCAGTTTAGTTAGTACGTGTTGCATTGTGTTCACCGTTGTCGTTAAACCATTACAGGCACTGCTGCCATTAGACCGATTGCTGTCATAAACAAGGCAATTGGCAAGCTTGCAATTGCGGCCCAGCGTCCACTCGTGACACTGATGAGCGATGGCATCAGTTTGCTACTCATTACTAAGGCCGCTGTTGTTGCCACCATGTTAGTGGCTAATTCATTAATGGCATATTGCCCTGGGCTGGCAACTGCGTGTTCTAGGCTCATTGGTATTCCAACTATGCTCATGGCAAAAATTGTGGCAATGCCAAGGGCACATATCAGCATTAATATGCTAAGTGAAGCAACCAATGCTGGTGGCACCAGTGAGAGTGAAAATTCGCTAACCGTGACGTTGCCTTTGGTGATTTTAGGCGCGATACATGTTAGCGACAGCCATACCAGGCCGATTGTTGCAATTAAAGTAGACATAAAAACCTCCAGCTAAATCTGTGATTAGCCTTGAAAGATGGTTGGGCCCCGAGTTAAGACAAGGGGCGTTTTCGGCCTTTGGGCCTGACTAGCTTGGCATTTTCTGGACCCCATATTGGCGCTGGCGGTTCGTCGAAATAGCGACGGTAAGATTGCAGCGTTTTCTGGTATTGGGCTTGAAATATATGCTCTTCGCTAGCCAGGCCTGAGCCCGGATTGTGGTGAATCAAACAGCCTAATATTCCGATACACATCTCATCCCAGTACGAATTACTATAGATGAGATGTAAGTGCCAAACTTCGTCTGTGACAAAAGAGGGCGTTACTTTGTGACCGGCAAAGGCTGCTAAGAAAATGAAGCGTTTGTACTCTTCGATTGCTCGTGCTGTAAATTCGCTGGTCCAATCTTGCTCTTCTTCTAGGCGGTGTGAGAACGGATAGGGCGCATTTGGTTCGTCTAAAGAAAATTCCTGTAGACGTCTCCATGTTGCCAGAGGATCAGCTTTTTTTGTTCTTGTGTGGAACTTCCAAAATCTAAACATGATTGCCACTCTAGACAGTGCCTTAGCTGCCGCAACCACCGCCACCGCCGCAGCCACCACCGCCGCTACAACTACTACCGCCGCCACAACTACTAGGTGTTGAACAGGTAGAGCCGCCGCTAGGTGTGGTGGTTGAGTCACTGATGACAGCCGGAACAATTGTTGATGAATCGCCGCTGCTGGTATTGTCTGTACTTTTGCGCTGCTCTTCAGGTTTCTTTCTCAACTGTTCAGCTAAAAGGAAACCGCCAGCAGCAGCAGCTGAAGCTGTCAATACGTCATTAGTTGAACCGGAGGTAGTGTTTTCGGTTTTGCTTCTGCTACCTTTGTCAGTTCTCAAACGATTCTCGAACTCTGATCGAGGTGAAGAACTCTTTCTATTGTTTCTGCCACAGAAGATGGCAAAGAAAAGTATGCCGACTAGAAGTAAGGCACCAAAACCGATAATTGCGAATATGTTCATAGTTTGTACTGCCGTTGTGTTATTTGTTTCTGGGCTGGCTTCAGGCTCAACCACAGGCTTAGCTTCTGGCTTAGCTTCTGTGGCTGCTGCTACCAAGGTGTTTATTTGTTCAGCTATGCTCAGCGGCACGCGCGCTGGGCTAGTGCTCAGGTACTGATTATTTGCTGTAAAAACTGGGCCAGTTGGGTCATTCATCGTATCTCGATTGATACCAATGCCATTGAGGTAGCTACCGGCTCTAACGCCAATAGTAAGCAATGGCCCGTCTTTCGGCGCGGTCATCAGAATTACTAGTGCCCTTGATTCGTTGAAGCTTGGATTATTATTCCAGCTCTCCCACAATTTGCGCACTAAGGCTGGGCCTTTGTTTTCTTCACTTAGTTTGCTGCCAGCATTGCGGGTGACGACTACATAAATTTGCAGGTCATTGACGCTACCAACACTTTTGAGCTCCTCAGTGTATCCGGGGGCATTGAAAAGGGTGACCTCTTCGTCTGGTAGAGTTGGCGCAAGATAGACAGATGTTCCTTCTCTGAAAGAAGGCAGCCAGCTATCTTGGGCGAAAGAGGGACCAGCTATTGCCAGCAATAATAGTGAAAGTATTGCTGTGGTGCACTTGCAGTGTTTCATATGTGTTCCGTGATTGCTTGTAGTTTGGGTGTGTTGATTAGCTTTCGTTGGCTGGTCGTTTGGCGTGCTTCCAGGGTGTTGTCACCCATGCGCATATGGCGGCGGCTGCTAGTATCCAAAGCCAGAAACCACCCGATAAGAATGCAAACCAAAGTAGAAGAGCTAGACAAAGCCATAGGCTTATGAAAGACCAGGCACCAAGGCCTTGATAGCTTTCGACTCCAGCGGCTTTCCAGCCGGTGTTTAGAATCAGCGTGAAAATTATCAGGCCAGCGGTAAACATAAGCACTGGGGTGGTGCGAGAGGTAGCAAGTATCACTACAACAGACGTGCAAGCCGCCACTGCTAAAGTTAGGATAGTATTTTCTTTGTTCATGAGTAATCTCCATATTTAAAAGTGTTTCTATAAGCTGATTGCCAGTCAATGCGAATGTCGAGCAGCTCGTTTCTGGTGCCGACATCGTGTATTTTTTCGTCGGCGTAAGCGGTGATAGGGCGCAAGGCATATTGAATACTGACTTTGTCGCCAACCGCTACTAGGGGCAGTTCGGTCAGGTTTATCCCTGAGAATGTAATGATCTCAAAGGCGTTTTTAATGCCTTTGTCGAAAATCTTTAGCGCCAGGTGATAGCTGGTTGACTTATCGAGTAGCGATTTAGCAATGGCTACTACTGTTCCATCGGCTTCTAAAATAGGGGATGTGTGTTGTTGGTCTTTGTTCATAGATTCTCCTGAAACAGTAGGTCAGATATTTTTGTAATGAAGTTGCGCACCACCAAAGGGGTGCGCAACAAGAGTAGTGGCTGCTTTTAGTTTCTTTTGACTCTAATCGAATAGCTTTACGATTTCTTCGGCGATGTCGTACTGGAAAAGCACATAAATGGCACCGAATATAGCCAGTGGTGCCTGAATCAGAAAGCAGATTACACCCAAGATTGGATGTGCTCGAAATGCCCGCCAAAGTCCGACAAACCAGAAGTAGATGACCAGTAGAACAAAGAGGCAATACATTATTGTGAGGGTGGTTACCATAGTGACTCCTTGGGTTTAGATTCCTAGGGTTTAAGTTTCTAGCAGCTGACTAACGAGGGCGTAGAACCTATAGTTAGCCGACCTTGACAGTGACGCGATTGGTTAATAGCCAGTTGATGGCGAAGATGCAGAGACCACCGACGGTGGCAGACTCCCAGCTGATTACAGTGAGATAGCTGGGGAACCAAGTGGCCATCAGCTGTAGTTGCAGAACGGGAATGAAGATCTGGAAAACATAGATTATGAGTAAGCCAAGCCCCAAGGTGCCGACGACGAATAGCTGTAGCATTATGTTTAGAAACCAGCCAGCTACGGCGAAGAGAAAGCCGCAGATAATGCCTTCAGGGACGAAGCTGCCGTGCATCTGAATACCTGGCGCAATTGCCGGAAAAACGAAGCTGAAGAGAACGGCTGAGAGGAGTACGTGTGCAATGAATTTCATATAGTGATGCCTGTCTGGTTTTGATTTATGTTTTGATTTAAGGGTTTGGGATTGCGCTAACCGTGACTGCGGCGCAGACACTACCTTCCCCGTCCTGTAAAAGGCTCAAGCCATCGTCAGCGACGATGTAGCCTCGTGTTGTTAGTTCGGTGGCTAGTGTGTCGTTGAGCCGGGTTGGCGAGAGTGTGAGGCTGCTGCTATCTGAGTTTTTAGCTGTGCCAGTCTTGATGGTTATGTCCGCTGACACGCCGTTTGTCTCATTGTCCGATAGCGAGACATTGGTAATTGCATATCCAGCTCTCTTGCCTGAAGCCTTGACTAGCTCTTGTAATTCTTCATTGGCGAAGAAGATGCTTACAGGGGCAGGAAATGAAACAATGCCTGATTGAGTTGGTGGCACTGCTGGCCCATTTTTGTCTGTCTGTTCTGCTTCATCGGCCGATGAAGCGGTCGCTGTAACTGTTGAATAGGCCATGTCTTCGTCTTTGCTGTTGCTGAAGACCAGGCTATTCAAAGCCAGGGGAGAGCCTTCATCACTTGCTGCTTGATAGACGGCCGTAGTGATTAGCTCGTGAGTTAAATTGACCGTAGTAGATTTCTTGTCAAACAACTCTGAACCGACACCTGGGCGCATAAACAGATAGCCTGATACTTGGCCATCGTCGTCGCAGTTGATAGTGATGCACTCAAATCTGGCTTCGCCATTGCTCCACTTTTTTAGAGAGAGGTTCAGTAAGCGTGTGAGATCGTCACGGCTAAAGTTGTGTTGCACTTGGAACATAGTTTCTCCGTGGTTATTAAGCAAATAGGTCTGTAATTTGCTTAGTTCTCTGAGGTGAAGGCGTGAATGCCAAAATAGAAAACTTGTTGAGTAACAACAAAGGCCAATTGCCACCAGGTAACATTTTCCATCAAACTTACTGTCGGTCCGGGGATTGCAGCAAAGATAGTGGCAGCTAACCCACAGGCGATAGCGATAGCAATAGCCCATATAACTATGTGAATTTCGATTTCTCCGTTAATGCTACAGTGTGCTAGTGAGAAGTAGGTGAGCATGGCAATAGCCAACAACGCTGCGATTGGCATGCCAATGTGTTGTGGTAACAGCTGAGTGGCTGCGGCAACAAAAGCTATGCCTGCTATGTAAGCTGGAACAACGAGATGTACTTTGTTTACGGTCATGGTTTTTCTCTCAAAAATTTTTGATAAACAATGGCAAGGGCAACGCCTCTGTATTGGCGCTGCTCTTGCTGGTTAGGGTTTTCTAGTAAGAGTTTTTGCTTGCCAACTGGTTTGCGTCAGTAGTTCTTACTTCTTGTCGCAGAGTTGATCGAACGGTGTTTTGCCGTGACCAGTATCGCTCAGGCGACCATGCCATTTTGAGCGTGCCAGGTAGCACAAGAGTTCAGGGTTTTTCGCTAGTTGCTCTGCTTTTTGAGTCATCGCTTGTGATTCAGCATCGGCATTGAGCCTGATGTTGTTGGCTTCGGCTTCGGCATTGCGAGTAATCTTCGCTGCTTCACCTAAGGCCCCTTGAACTTGTGTTTTTCTCTTCGAATCGGCGCGGTCGAGTTCTTGTGACCGAACAGCTTTGTTTTGTAGTGCGTCTTCGAAGATTTTGGTAAAGTGGGCAGCGGTTAACTGGATACCTTGAATTTCAATCAAACGAGTATAGCCGCGTTTTGTGGCCGATACGTCTACCCAGTGTTGCAGTGATAGCGCCATGTCCTGTTGCGCTTTCTCTCTTTGATAGAAGAGGTCTGTTCCTGTGTAGTGGGCTGTCACTGCCTTTGCTGCTTCTTGCAGGCCGGTGAAAATAATGGTGTTTTCTACATCCCCTTCAAGACCTACTACCTGATAGGTCTCAGCAGCAGCTGAACCTAAGATCGTATATTGCACTGTTGCAGTGCCATCTAGCAGCTGCAGGTCGATGGTGGGTGCGCTGATCTTGATATCTGAAATGGAACGCGCTTGTACGTGCATTTCAGTAATTTCACACCAAGGAAGTTTGACCCCAGTACCAGCCTCTAGTGGTGCGCCGCGAACGGCTCCGTAGCAGGTTTCGATACCGACATTGCCGAAGCTGACTTTATAGAACGGTTGACCGAAGTACATCATCAGGAGGAATAGAACGACTGTATACAAGCCCGTGTTGATTAAGAACTTACTATTGATATTCATGTTGGCTCCTCTTTTAGTTTGATGGTTGGTCGTTAGCAGGCGCTGCATTGACAGGCGTGCTTTTGCTAGCTGGGGCCAGAATTACCGAGGTGTGACCGCCTTCTGGTAGGTCTGTGGTGCTTGGTTCACCGTCCCATTTTTCCAGTTGTATGAACGGCGCCAGCAGAGTGTTTAGCCTTGATGCAGCGCCCATCTTTTCAATGGCGTAGGCGTTGGCGTCACCAAGTAGTTTGGTACTGGTGGCTTTAGCTTTGCCTTCGATTTCTTTTGACTGTCCGTCAGCGTCTGCTTGGATGATATCGATTTGTTTGATAATCTCGGCAGTTAAGCGCTTTTGTTCTTGTTCTACTTTAGCTTCAACACTCTTGTTGAAGGGGTCAGAGAACTTGAAATCAAGACAGGCAATCTGAATAATTTGCACAGCTCCTGCTGGTACCTTGTATTCAGCTAAACGAGCGTCAACGGCAGTTTGTAAGCGTGATTGAATATTGGCGACAAGCTGTGGTCGTTTTTTCACCAAGTCTTCAGGCGAGTAAGTTGGTGTTTCAGCTTGTGCTGAAGTTTGAATCAACGGGTCAAGTATTTTTTGTTTTAGAGCTTCGAAGTTGCCAATCTCTTTGAGCAGGGCACCTGAATACTCGGGGTGAACAAATAACTCGACACTCCAATCAGCAGTCAGTACTTGCTGGGTATTGTCGCGTGGCTGTGACGTGTGATTCTCTGCACTCGTGCGCGAGGGGTAGAGTTGCACTGATTCGACCAGAGGCCATTTGAAGTGCAGCCCTGGTCCATAACGCTTTTCGATTTTCATGCTACCCATGAAGTTTAAGAAAGCTGAATTACCAGCCGGTACAGCGAAAGTAAACATGTGGAAGAGCAGCCCGAAGACGAACGTGCTAGCTACTGCAATTAGAGCTGTGCGGTGATTGCCGAGGGCAGTTTTTACGCCGCCTTCATCGTATTGATCAGTCATGGTTTTGTCCTGTTTGTTGTAGGTTTTTGGTTGGTACAGGTAAGTACCAGTTGAAAGCTTTGATTGGCCATTAGGCAGACCTTTACGGTCTATCCACTATGGCCAATCTGTTGCGTGATTTATTTGCCAAAGCGTTCCATAAGCCATTTGGTTGCCCAGGCCCATGGCAAGACGGTGAATACCAAAGCAACATGCACCCACTTAGTGGCTTGTAAGGCACTAGAGCAGGCGTAAAAAAAGGCGAAGACTGAATTGATGCCTTGGCCGACAAACTGGTCGTAAAAGACCGGAAAAATCTGCCTGGCTCCTAAATAGGTAGCCGCCAGGTAGAATGGGATAAAGGCATAGATACTTAAGTACTTAATTATTTCTTTGTCCATGATTGTATTTTCTCGTGAAGCAGCCAGAGACTAAAAACTCCTTGTTTTAGCTCTGGTAAAAAGCAATGACACCGCGTCCTATTGGTGTTGTCGGTTTTACTGGCCGGCCATAGCTGCCAATCTGTCGCTATCACGTTTGTCGTGCTCAGCCTTTACTTCGATACTGCGTTGTGCTTTTGCTTCTTGAGCCGCAGCGGTTTTGCTTTCTTCTATGGTTTCTTCCATGGCTTCTTTGCCTTGTGCCAAGACTTCAATAGCTTTCGCTAACTGGTTATCTGGGCCCACAGTCGGATTATCCAAATAGGCGTCTGACTGTTCCACTTCAAAGTCAGGAATCAGTGCTACACCAAGAGGCACACCACCAGGCAGAAAGCGCAGAGTAGTAATTTTTACTGCTGCACCAAAGTCGATAGGGGTGAAAGCTTGGCCTACTTCTTTGCCATAGCTTGGTTTGCCCACCAGAACCGCTAAATCATTGGCTCTAAGCATACCGGCTAAAATTTCAGAAGAACTAGCGCTCTTTTCGTTGATCAAAACAGCGATAGGAATGTCAGGCACTACCCGAAAAACGCGGGGGGTGGCTTTACTTTTTACAACAGCGTCGTTTTCTACCAGCTCTTGTACATAGTTGTCGCCGTCAATTCTTTGTCTGACTTCTAGGTTGCGGCCATTAGCGTTCATTTGAATGGTAATTGTATTACCGCTTTCCATGATGGTTTGGCCCATGTCTAGGGTCGCTTCCATGACGCCGCCACCATTGTTGCGAAAGTCAATTATCAGGCCTTTGATAGCGCAGTCTTCTGGTTTGTAGGTTTTAATTACTTCAAGAAGGGCGTTGGTTTCGTATGGTAGTGCGTTGCCTGTGCACGCCAAGTAAAGGGCATCGCTAAGCTCCGCAGCTACTGTTTTGCTAAAGCTAGTTACTTTGACATAAAGAAAGTCATTTCCGAGTTTTTCTGTACTAACTTGATTGATGTGCAAGGCGTCGCGTGTAATAGCAATTTCGATATTCTCGAAGGTGTTTTCGCTGTTTGCTACAGGCCGTTTCACTGACAGTACAACCTTGGTACCTGCTTGGTTCTTACCGCTGATTAAGGTCACTGCTTCTTGCATAGTTTGACCGATCAGTGAATGACCATCGACAGCAGCGATTTGGTCGCCCAATTTCAAACCAGCTTGTTCGGCTGGAGTGCCATGTGGCGGAGCCGGGTAGACAACCAGCAAAGTGTCAGCAGTAATTTTACTCAAAGCCGCGAGGGCTTCTTGTGAAGGATTTTCGCCGAGAGCCTTAAACTTGCTACGCATGCCAACCCGTGTCATTGGTGCACCGATGCCGACCAGGTTGCCTTGGGTGTGCTCTATTAATTGAGCGGCAGCTTCCGGTGGCAAGAAGGCAGTGTGTATCTCTTGCAGGCTATTCACCATTTTACTGATTGCCTGGTAAGTGCCGTCTTCTGTAGTCAGACTATTATCAAGATCAAATTTGTGTTGCCAGTTGTCTATGAAGGTAGCTTGCGCCTCTGGTGTCATCAAGTTGAAGGCGCGGTCAGATTTAACGATCAGTCCGAAAACACAGTCGTAAAGCACTTTGCCATTGAACGGCCCGGTGTTGTTGCGATTGCACACGGCCGGTATGTCATTGATTGCAACAGCTGGTGTGTGTGCTTGTGCTTGGTCAGGCTTTACCCCGACTTGTTCTGCTCTGGTCTTGTCATGACTGTTAGGCACTAGTATCCATACTAGTGTGAGAATTATTGCAATCGATGCTAGCCCAGTGGCAAACACCGATTTGGAATACGATATTTTCATAGGTTTTTTCATAGCGCTTCTCTGAGAATTGAAAAATTTAAGTGGCTGCTGTGATCATTGCGTTCACCGCTTGTCGCAGTACGGTGACAGCGAGAGTGAGGCTTTCGTGGCTGCTGAACTTGACTAGAAGCGGTGCCGTTGCATCATCTTTGATTGGTGTCGAGACACTGATGTCATTGTCGCTCAAGAGCACTAAAGCTTCGAGCTTGTTCTGTAACACTGGGGCATCGCAGACGATGGTATAGCTGTTGTCGTAGCGGAATAACCAGACGGTGCCATTGATGCCGCTGAGGCGACCAAAAGAGCGTCGTGATGGTAGTTTCAGCTTGACGGGCAGAGCCGGTGTGCCAACGTTGTTATCCAAGGTTGGATAGTAGGTACACAGGCACAAGGCTTTCAATTCGTGGTGAATGACTGCCTCTAGCTCACCAGGGCTGTATTGAGAGAGATTGGATAAAGGTGTCATTATAAGTTTCTCCAGTCAGTAAAGATGTGATGTTGTTGCTAGTGCTCATGTTGGTGGTGAGCATCAGGAAAGTGGGTATGACGGTGTTCTAGTGGTTCATGTGTATGGCTATGCGTATGAGGCCCGCCTGATGTGTCTTTCGCATCATCATGAGCATGCTGATGGTGCTCGTCATGAGTATGCTTGTGTTCATGCTGCATTCGTTGATGTAAATGCAGATGGTAGTGATTTTCAGTTAGGTGCAGCCACAAGCCAACAGCCATGAGACAAGCTGCTGCCAGGAATGCCCAGGTCATTGGTTCATTTAGAATCACTATGGCAATTGCCGCACCAACAAAGGGAGCCAGGGCGAAGTAAGCACCTGTGCGAGCTGTTCCTAGATGGCGTAGAGCTAGCACAAATAGCGCTAAACTGACACCATAGCCAAGAAAGCCTACGAATAGGGCGGCAAAGATGTCGCTTGGGTTTGGTAGTGCAGCACTTTCTGCTTGAATGAATAGCGCTAAGGAGACGTTCACCAGACCGGCAAAGAGACCTTTGATGCAAGTGATTTGAGCCGGGTTGGCGTTGGATACTTTTCGGGTCAAATTGTTGTCGATGGCCCATCCTAAGCAAGCGCCAACTATTAGCAGTACACCACTGAAGTTGGCTGCCGCAGCAGTGGCATCGACCTCACCGCCCGAGAGAATGATGCCTCCTGTGACGATGGCTACCATGCCGAGAAAGATTCGTTTGTCAAAGTTTTCACGAAAGACAAACCAAGCAATTAAAGCCGTGAACACTCCTTCTAAGTTGAGAAAGAGCGAGGCTGAAGATGCTTTGGTTGAAGCTAGACCGAACATAAGCAGGGCTGGGGCGATGATGCCACCAAATATAATGGCACCGCCTAGCCACGGTAAGTCTGACTTTTGTAGAGAGGCTTCACTGCTTTTTTTCTGACCAGTAAACTTGGCCGTAAGATGTGTCGTTAAGAGATAGATGCCCAAGCCCAGGCCAGAGCCAAGATAGAAAAGTCCAGCCAAAAGGACCGGACTAATTTCAATCAGCAGACCCTTGGCGAATGGAGTGGTAATGCCAAATAAAAGTGCAGCAAGAAGAGCGTAAACCACCCCTTTTACTGGCATCTTTGAGTCGCTGTGCGATGCCATAATCTATTGTTATTTCGTAACTACGCTGTCTTTAGTCGCTTCTTGCCCGACAATGATGCTGTTTGTCAGCTGACTCATCAGATTGCTGACTGCATCGCCACCACTAGGCATGAAGACGAGTTTGGCGTTCGCGCTAGTGCCCATTTTTGTCATGGCATCAACGTACTGTTGAAATTGCACTAGACCCATAGCGTCAGCTGCGGTTGTTCCAGGAACATGACTTTCAAATTCTTTGATTGAAGTTTGTAAGCCCTCAATGATTGCCGCTCTTTCTTTGGCGATACCCTGACCATGTAATTCCATAGCTTCAGACTCTGCCCG
Organism: bacterium Ga0077546; assembly: GCA_943369735.1. Lineage (GTDB taxonomy): Bacteria > Cyanobacteriota > Vampirovibrionia > Obscuribacterales > Obscuribacteraceae. Next base: position 17,248 of record CALROJ020000037.1, on the reverse strand, counting down.
AGCTGCTTCTACTACTTTCGTGTAGTTGGCAGCGGCTATGTTTTCAGCAGTTACTTTGGCTTGTTCTGAAGCATATTTTTCATTGTTAGCGGCCACAACAGTTTCGTTTGGGTCGGCTTTGGTGATCAGTACGTCTTTTATGACGTAACCGTATTCACGCATAGTTTCGGTCAAAATCGTTTTGACGTGGCTAGCAATTTCTGCTTGGTTATTCTGTACTGCTTCTAGTGTCATGTGCGGTACTTTTGAACGAATGGCACTAGAGACGTGTGACGTGATTTGACTGTCAGGATTGGCTAACTTATAAAACGCCAACATCACGCTCTCATTATTTTCGTCAATGTAGTATTGAACATTGGCAGTGATAGTGACAGAGGTGCCTTTATCGGTGTAGCTCAATTCAGTCAGGTCAAGCGGTCTTACGCGCAAGCTTACCTCGTCAGAGACACTGTCGATAAATGGAATTTTGAAGTTCAGACCGGGGCTGGCGATTCTGATGAACTGGCCGAAACGAGAGACTACGCGTCTGGTTTGCTGGTCTACGGTAAACCAACATGAAAAGATGGCGATGATGAACATGATGCCGCCGAAAACCAGGCCGACGTAAAACAAGATAGTGCTAAAAGTTATTTCTTCCATTTGAGTATTCCTCAGTAGTTGTTATGCCGAATATCGGCAGAAAAGTGTGAACTTGAGAGACGTGCCTCTCAAGTAAAGGGTAGATTGGTGCAATTACTGGCTCAAGCCGGTGTAGTGCAACAGTGCGTCAATGGAAGGCTCACGACCACGGAAGAGAGCATATTGCTCCATCAAGTCGCGCGATCCACCAACTGCCAGAATGTTGTGCAAAAATTCGTTGCCAGTGGTTTTATTGAAAATGCCAGTTTCAGCAAATTTAGAGAAGGCGTCAGCTGCTAGAACTTCAGCCCATTTGTAGCTGTAGTAGCCAGCGGCGTAGCCACCACCAAAAATGTGAGTAAATGAATTTTGAAAACGGACGAAATCTGGTGGCATCATCACTGCTACCTCAGAGCGCACTTGGTCTAATACTGCTTGTATACTGTCACCATCAACTTTGGCTGTGACCATGTGCAGGCGAAAGTCGAATAAAGCAAATTCGATTTGCCGTACCGTTTGTATACCGGCGTTGTAGTTTTTCGCTGCCAGCATATTTTGCAATAGCTCTTCGTTCAAGCCTTCGCCACTTTTGTAGTGGGCCGAAATTAGTTTTAGTCCTTCTTCTTCCCAGCAGAAGAATTCCATAAATTGGCTGGGCAATTCAACTGCATCCCAAGGTACTTCATTGATGCCACTAACAGTTAGATAGTCAACCTTAGTGAGCATGTGATGTAAACCATGGCCAAATTCGTGAAATAAAGTCACCACATTGGTGTGAGTGAGTAGGGCCGATTCATCTTCTACAGCTGGTTCAGAGTTGCAGTTGAGATAAGCAATCGGTAATTGCAGACCTTCAGCTGTTTGCATGCGACAGACACATTCGTCCATCCAGGCTCCGCCCCGTTTGTTATCGCGTGCGAAAAGATCGAGGTAAAAGCCTGCTATCAATTCGCTGCCGTTGAAGATGTCGTAGAATTTTACGTCTGTATGCCAGACTTCTACTCTATCGCTGCCAACATTAGTGCGCTCTTTGATGGTGATGCCGTATAAACGCTCTGCCACTGCAAATAGCCCGGGTAAGACTTTGTCTACAGGAAAGTATTCTTTGACTGTTTGTTCCGATATTTGATAGCGTTCTTCTTTTAGTTTGTTGGCATAGTAACCAGTGTCCCAGGGCAGTAGGCTAGCATTTTCAATAAAGTGTTCTGGGTATTTGGCTTTGGCCCACACTGTTAGTTCTTCGAGGTCGTTGACTGCTATCGGTTTGGCCCGGGCAGCTAAGTCTTCTAAAAAGGTCAACACAGCGGTGGTGTCTTTGGCCATTTTCTTTGCCAGAGATAGCTCACTGAAATTCTGGAAACCTAGTAACAGGGCTAATTCTTGCTTGAGAGTAAGAATTTCTTCCATTAAGGGAGTATTGTCGAACTTACTGGTTTCGGCAACCTGGTCAGTGGCTCTGGTTTGGAAGGCTTTATAGATTTGAGCGCGCAGTTCGCGGTCGTCGCAATGGGTCATGATCGCCAAAAACGAAGGGCCATCGATGCCAATCAGGTAGCTTTGTTTGCCTTTGCTTTTGGCCTTCTGTTGAAAGATTGCCACTGAAGAGTCAGGCACACCGGCTAATTTTGCTTTCTCACTTTCAACGATTTCGAGGCCGAACGCTTGAGTAGCGTCCATGACGTTCTCGCCGAACTGCGCTTCCAATTTAGCGAGCCTTTGTTTGATTTCGCCAAATCTGGTGCGGTCAATGCCTTCAAGAGCAATACCGGAGAGCTTGCAATCAAGCAGAGCGCCATCGATAATTCTGCGCTGAGTAACATCTAAGCTGTCATAGTGCTTTTCTTTGATGGTCGTATAAAGCTTATAGAGGCCTTCATTTTGACCTACTTCAGTGATGAACGCTGAGATTTTTTCTTGACAGCTATTGTAGACAGGGCGCAGTTCATTGCTGTTTTTCACTCCGCTGAGGTGGCTGATTAGAGCCCAAGCTTTCTTTAAGCGGTTGAGTAAAAGTTCCAGTGTCAGATAGTCATTCCAGCTGCCCTTATTGTTGCTTACTAGAGCGGCAATGGCTTGGCGATTGTCTGCCAAAATTTGATCAATAGCTGGCTCCATCTGGGCGATAGAGACGCTTTCAAAGGCCGGTAGAGCATTGAGTTTGTTGCTTAAGAGTGGGTTGGGAACAGTTGTTTCTGGGTTTTGTGATGCGGTCATGTTAGTTCCTAATTGTTCTTGTTTAAAAAAAATGCCAACGGCAAGCGCTTGCCAAGTGCAAAGGCGAAAAATGAGAACATCCTTGTTCTCGGCTCAGTAATTTAAGTGATTACGTGCGGTTATTAGTGGTTATTCTTTATCTGTTTTTTCTGCCAAGCTGCGCTTGTACTGGCGGTTGCCCATGAAGAAGCTGCCACCGAAAGCAAGGCCAGCCCAGAAGACGATGTACATGCCGCCTTGAAGGCCCAGTATTGTGCCAGCGAAAATAGAGGCAACAATTACGCCGACAACGGTCCAGGTTTTGGCTTGTTTTGACAAGCTTGGACCTTTAACTCCAAGCCAGTAACCGATGGCAAAGAAGAGGGCGATAACTATGGTGCCGACTGTTTGTACGTTTTGGTGAGCGGCGATATAGCCGGGGCTGCCTTCGAACATGAGGTCGTTTGGATCTACTTGATTAAACATTGTGTTTACCTATTGTGTGTTGGTGATTGTGATTGTTGAGTGTTTCTTGTGGAAAGAATCTCTCCACGAGTTTTGTATCAAGCGAAAGCTTCCATGCTTTCGCTTGAAGGTTTTTGTTCTGTCTTGCTGCTCGCTGCCTAGGCTCTGCGAACTGAAAGTTTTTCGAACCGAGGCCACAGCTTTTTCAGCTCTGCTTCTACTTGAGCGTCGCTGATATAGGCTGGTTCGAATTTGTTCCACAACTCTAGCCATTCGGCCCGAGCAATGGTTTCTTTCACTACCAGCAGATCAACTAGAGCATGCAAGAACTCTTCTCTCTCTAACAGAGCCCGAATAGCTACGCGACAGCCTGTGGCCAATTTGCCCAAGATTTCTTGGTCAATTTGGTTGCTAGACTCGTTTGACAGACCGTACGCGCCAGAGCCCATACCCATTTGTCTGCCTAAGTTGGGGTTCTCTTGGTCTGCACCAACAGAGAGTGCGCCAAGCGGTGACATGCCAAATTTTGTTACCATCATTTTGGCGATGTTATAGGCTTGTTTCAAGTCGTTGCTGTTGCCGGTTGTGGCAGTGCCGGTATACATGCGTTCTGCAATTGTTGCTCCTACGGCAGAAGCAATTCTTCCCATCAACGCCTCTTCGGTTTGTACGGGGCTGTTTGTATCAGGTGTTGCCTGCATATGGCCCCCGGTATTGGCTGCACCAACTATTGTCAGGCGGCGCAGAGCGTTGCCCATTTGTTCCGTGTAGGCTTTGCCTGAAGCCAGCCAATGTTGATAGCCTGCTTCAGTTACCAAGCCGTGACCACCTTCGTGGTAAGCCAACATTCTTTTGATAGAAGGGTCTTGTCTGCGGGAGCTGCTTTTTGATGCCAATGCTTTCATCGTACCTTCGATGATGGCATCTTCAATGTCGGCAGAAGTGATTTCGGCAGTCAGCTTTTTGCCCAATTTCTTGGCGGCTGCAACGCGACGCAACATTAGCACAACAGAGCGGTTCATTAACTCAGCAATATCAGCACCAGAAAAGCTCCAGGTACTGTTGGCGATGTGATCGAAATCAACATCTTTGCCGAAGTTTTTGCCTTTGCTGTGAACAGCCAGAATCAGTTTTCTGGCGTGCAAATCAGGTGCTTCAACAGTGATGGTTTTTGTTAACCTTCCAGCACGCAATAGAGCTTTGTCTAGTACGTCTGCTCTGTTGGTAGCAGCAATGACATAGACTCCAGGGATTTTATCGAAGCCATCAAGCTCTACCAGCAATTGGTTCAGAGTTTGTTCTCTTTCGTCATTGCCGCCGCCCATGCCTGTGCCGCGTTGACGACCGACTGCATCAATTTCATCAATGAAGATGATACATGGTGCCAGTTTCTTGGCGTCTTCAAAGAGGTCACGTACTGCTTTAGCCCCCATGCCAACAAACATTTCGACAAAGTCTGAGCCAGATATGGTGATAAAGGCTACGCCTGCTTCGCCTGCGATACAACGTGCTAGCAGAGTTTTACCGTTACCAGGTTCGCCTACCATTAAGGCACCTCTAGGCACCACAGCACCATGTTTGGCTAGGGCTGTAGGGTTTTGCAAGAATTCGATAATCTCAACACTTTCTTCTTTGGCTTCATCATTGCCAGCGAATTTGTCAAGTTTGTCTTTTACTGTGCCTGCGGGGTAAATGCGATGTTTGGGTGTTTTGTTTTTGCCCGCGTTCATTGGATTGAACCGCTTGAACAAGAAGAGCATAACAGCGGCCATAATCAAGTAGGGAATCCAGGCGGCGAAGACTGTCCAGACGGCTTCACGCCATGTTCCTTGTTTTGCCTTTACTGGCACTTGGTAAGTACCGTCTACAGGAATGTGCTTCTCGTCGGCCAGGGCTTTGACTGTGGGCCATTCTCCTGGAGGGAGACCGGCAGTCATTGGCGTGGTGCCAGTTCGTTTGATAGTGATAACTGGATTGCCCCAGGTATCTCTGCCGTAGGTGATGCGTTCAATCTCGCTATTGTCTTTCTTGATTAGACTTAAGGCGGTATCGAAGCTTCTGATGCCGTCGCCTTTTTGGGCAAACTGCAGGGCATCGTATTCGGTAGGGCCAGCGCTAAAAAGATTGGCGATAAAGAATATGACCAAAAACACGCCAACCATGATTAACCATTTTGGCGTTGTTTTCAGCCAAGCTGGCAATTTGGGTAAGTTAGGCTTTTTCATAATAATTCCTCGTATGCCGTCAGAGCTGCTTGTTTGAAGCAGCCCTTCAGGCTCATTAGTGAACGGTTGATAGGTAGACTATTTGTCTTGACTGGTCAGGCTTTGCTTGTAGCGGCGGTTGCCCAGAAAGAAGCTTATGCCCAGAGCAATACCACCCCAGAAGACTATGGTGACGCCGCCTTGAAGGCCTAAGATAGTGCCAGCAAAAATGCCGACAAGAGCTATGCCTACGATGGTCCAGGTTTTGTTTTGCTTGGACAGACTTGGGCCTTTGGCGCCAAGCCAGTAGCCTAGAGCAAAGGCAAGAGCCACTACAAGTGTGCCGACTGTTTGAACGTTTTGATGAGCGGCAATATAGCCTGGGCTACCTTCGAACATCAGGTCGTTTGGATCTACTTTATTAAACATTGTGTTTACCTACTAAGTTGTTGATTTCTTTGAAAAAAGAAAGGTTTGGATGCCTAGCTAGCAGGTGGCTTCCCTGCCTTCTACTAGCTTTGTGTTGTTGGAGCGCTTAAGCTTCTACTTTGCTCGACAGCTCGACAAAGCGAGGCCAGAATTTATGCAATTCTTCTTCGATGCGCTCTTCGCTAATTGCCGCTGGTTTGAACTGATTCCACAACTCTAGCCATTCGGCCCGAGCTATGGTTTCTTCTACTACCAACTTTTTCACCAGGGCGTGTAAGAATTCTTCCCTTTCTAACAGAGCGCGAATGGCCATGCGAGAACCTGTAGCTAACTTACGCAGAATCTCTTGGTCGATTTGGTTGGATGACTCGTCAGATAGACCATAAGCGCCAGCGCCCATGCCCATTTGCCGACCCAAGTTTGGGTTGTCTTCATCAGCACCAACTGAAATGGTACCTAAGTCAGACATGCCGAATTTAGTCACCATCATCTTGGCATAGTTGTAGGCTTGCTCCAAGTCATTGCTGTTGCCGGTGGTGGCAGTACCAGTAAACAAACGTTCTGATATGGTGGCCCCGACTGCGCAAGCTATTTGACCTAGCAGAGCTTCTTCAGTTCTGAATGAGCTGCTTGTATCAGGGGTGGCTTGCATGTGACCGCCTGTGCCAGCCGCACCAACAATGGTTAAGCGACGCAGGGCGTTGCCCAATTGTTTTGTGTAGTCTTTACCTGAAGCCAACCAGCGTTGATAACCGTCTTCGGCAACCACGCCATGGCCACCTTCGTGGTAAGCGAGCATGGTTTTGATAGCAGGGTCTTGTCTGCGAGATGTGCTTTTTGATGCCAGAGCTTTCATGGTTCCTTCGATGATGGCATCTTCGATATCGACAGAAGTGACTTCTTCAGGCAGCTTTTTGCCTAATTTCTTGGCAGCAGTAACTCGACGTAGCATTAAGATAACGCAACGGTTCATCAACTCAGCAATGTCAGCACCAGAAAAGCTCCAGGTGCTATTGGCGATGTGATCGAAATCAACATCTTTGCCGAATTTTTTGCCTTTGCTGTGAACTGCCAGAATCAGTTTTCTAGCGTGCAAATCAGGTGATTCAACGGTGATGGTTTTAGTCAACCGTCCAGCACGCAGTAAAGCTTTGTCTAGTACGTCTGGTCTGTTGGTAGCAGCAATGACGTAAACCCCGGGCATCCTTTCGAAGCCGTCTAACTCTACCAGCAATTGGTTCAGCGTTTGCTCGCGCTCGTCGTTGCCGCCACCCATACCTGTGCCGCGTTGACGACCGACAGCATCGATTTCATCAATGAATACGATACATGGTGCGTGCTCTGCAGCATCTTTGAACAGGTCTCGAACAGCTTTTGCGCCCATGCCAACAAACATTTCGACAAAGTCAGAGCCCGAAATGGTGATGAAGGTGACTCCAGCTTCGCCAGCGATACAACGAGCTAAGAGCGTTTTACCGTTGCCTGGTTCACCTACCATTAAGGCCCCTCTCGGTACAACACCACCATGTTCGGCTAGGGCTGTTGGGTTTTGCAAGAATTCGATAATCTCAACACTTTCTTCTTTGGCTTCATCATTGCCGGCGAATTTGTCGAGCTTTTCAGTTACTGTGCCTTTGGGGTAGATCCGGTGTTTAGGCGATTTCTTCTTACTTTGGGCCATGGGGTTTTGAGTCATCATATAGACCCAGACGCCTACGATGATGAACATGCCGCCATAGCCAGCCAGAAATGAGACAAAGCCCCCGTTGCCTTCGTCAGGCTTTAAGGGCGGTTGATAGGTGCCATCGACTTCGATGTTTCTTGCTTTGGCAGCCTGTTTGATTTCGTCATAGCCTCCTGGAGGTGTGCCTGCCGTAACAGATGCTTTGCCCTTAAATTCGACAGTGACTATGTCGTTGCCAAAAGTGTCATAGCCGAAAACTACTGCATTTACAGCGTCGTCACTTTGAACAGCTTTCAGTGCTTCGTCATAGGTCGCAACTGCAGTGCCTATTAATGGGTTCATGTTAGGAGCAGTAGGGCTGACGATCTGAAAGAGCAGATACAGTGCAGCAACGCCTGCTAATCCGATAAGCCAGTTTCTAGGCGAGTTCGGATCTTTGTTTGGATCTTTATTTGGATCTTGATTCTCGTTCATGTGGGTATCCTCTGAGCGTTCGAAGCAATGCTTGATTGCTTCGGCGCCTTGAAAGTTAAAAGTACAAATGAAATGTGTGGCGGCACGTTTGTGCTCACATTTCGCGGGGCCATCGTTCTCTGTTTATCTATGTTCTAGACATGTCCGAAACAGCCACACCGAGGTGCAGCTGTTAATGGGGATAAAGAGTGAATTTCAGTGGTTTTACAATGGAGGGAACTTCTTTAAGAAAAGATGAAGAGATGAATGGCTAGTTCTCACCATATAGAAGCCTCGGGCCCAGACGCAATGCCATCTTGCTCGAAATGGTTAGTTTCTTCTGGCTCAGATGGCGCGGACGAAACGCTTCTACTTGCTCTTCATGAGTCACTTGCTTCGAGCCTGACTAGTTAACTGGTCAGTGCTATCTGACGTCGTTAGCTGAGACAGGCCGCTTTAGGAAAAAGGAGCGGGTCACTTGCAGCTGTGGTCATGGAGTAGGCTCTGCTCAGTGTTACTTGTTTTCCTTCTCCTTCTCCCTCTTTTCTCGTTCTTGCCTGGCTTTGGCGGCATCAGCCTGTTCTTTTTCATGACGTCTGATCCAGTCATCTTCAAGTGTTTGGCCACGTGTTGCCAGACTGCTGACTCCCGGAGAAGTGGGCATGTGGTGTACTGCGTCGTGCCTAGCCTTGAGCTTTTCGAGCTCGGTGGTTGAATCGGTGGTTGAATCGGTGGTTGAATCGTTAGTTGGAGGGTCGCTTGCAGGTGGCAATTGCTTTTCGTTTTTGCTCATTATTTACCTTCAAGTAAGGGGTTGCCTGCTTTTATGCTTTGGGGACCATTGTGCTGTGGGAACACTGAGTGGTTTGACCCGGTATGAAGTTGCAGAATGCTGGTGGGGTTAAGGTCAGTTCGCTCGGAGCAGCCATACCGAGAGAAACGCAGAGCTGAATTGCCTGTTCTATGCTCATGTCTGAGTCGCTTACTGCTTCAGCTGGAAAGGCTACCACGAGCCCGCTGATTGGGTTGGGTGGAGTGGGAATGAAGACCAGGACGTATTGAGCTCCAGTGGTTGTGTTAGTAATTTCATTGGTGACAAAGGCAATAGTTAATCCACCTCCTGCTACAAAAGGAACGAATACGACTCTTTTGAATTTGCTGGTGCTGTCTGAATTGCCCACCATATCGATGATTTTTCGCAGTGAGCCGTAGACTTTTCCCAGGCCTTGAATCTTGAGAATTTTTTGTTCAAGCCATTTGAAGACACTGTTGCCGATGCTCCAAGAGACGATTGACCCTAACGAATAGAACAGCAATGCTACCAATATTAGACTAAAAACGGGATTGTGCGAAATACCGGCGGCGTCAGGATTGAAGGAACCCCAAATGGTATTAACCAGGCTTCCCAGCCAGCCATCAGCGATACCTAGGGCTAGCTTGAAGCCATAAATTAGTGCTGCGAAGGGGAAGAAAATCATGGCGCCACGGATCATTCTTTGTTTGAAGTGGCTCGAAAAGTTGAATTTTGGTGTTTCCATATTGATACTTCTCTCAATGTTGATGTAAAAGGACCGTCTGCCTGGCAGAGCCAAGCAGAACGGTGATTTGTGCTTTAGTTGCCTTTAGCTAAGGCCAATTAGCTATTCAGCCTATTGGCCAATCAACCCACTAGCGCACGCTCAAGTAGTTCATTCTGTTGACTGACGTGCAAGCCGTGGTAACCGACCGCGGGTGAGGCTGCTGCTGGGCGACCGGCATAACGTAGGCGCATAGGCCAGGGAGCATCTAACTCTTCTAACAAGGTGCTCAGGGGCTCAAGCAAATAGCTCCAGTAGCCTTGATTTTTCGGTTCGTCTTGGGCCCAAACCAAGGTTGTGGCATTGCGGTAGAGGGCTAGCTCTGCCTTGATTGCTTGCTCGGGTAAGGGGTAAAGCTCCTCAACGCGGATGATGGCAACGTCGGTGATATGACGCTTTGCTGCTTCTGCCACCAGGTCGAAGTAGATCTTGCCACAGCAGGCAATGACACGCTTAACCTGCCCACGAGATTCTTCTGTCTGTGTTTTGTCGCCAATAACAGTTTGGAATTTGCCAGCTGATAAGTCGTCGAGGGTTGAGGTCGATGCGGCATTGCGCAGCAGGCTTTTGGGTGTCATTACTATCAGCGGCTTTCTGACGGTTCTGAGCATTTGCCGTCTGAGCAGATGAAACATTTGAGCGGGAGTGCTAGGGACAACTACTTGAACGTTGTCATCTGCGCAGAGCTGTAAATATCTCTCAGGGCGAGCTGAGGAGTGCTCAGGGCCCTGTCCTTCGTAGCCGTGGGGTAGAAACATAGTTAGTCCACACAGACGCCCCCATTTGACCTCTCCTGAAGTTATGAACTGGTCGATTACTACTTGGGCGCCGTTGGCGAAGTCGCCAAATTGTGCTTCCCAAATCACCAGAGTATCGGGGTCGGTAGTGGCATAACCATATTCGAAGGCTAGTACAGCCTCTTCTGATAAGGGTGAGTCGATTACTGCAAACTTCCCTTGGCTCGGGCTCAACTGAGTCAGGGGAATGAAACAACCATCGTCCCAGTGTTCGCGGTCTTGGTCATGAAAGACTGCTAGTCTTTGAAAGAAAGTACCACGACCGCAGTCTTCGCCTGAGATGCGCACTGAGTAATGCTTTGAGTCGCGATTGGGCACGAGTGTAAGCAAGGTAGCGTAGGCAAGGTTTTCGGCCATAGCCCAATCGATTGGTAGCTCACCAGTGCTCATCAGCTTACGATTGTTCAAGACCTTTTGCATTGAGGGTATTAGTCTGAAGTTTTCCGGCTGCTGGGATAGTGTTAAACCCAATTTCGTCAGAGCTTCTTTATCTACAGCAGTTACAACCTCCTCAGCTAGTTGGCCATGGGCAAAACGCGTCCAGTCAACCATGCCTTTGTTTTTGTCAATGACTTCTTTGACTACAGATGTGCCAGCCTGCAGCAAAGCAACATAGTCGCTTACCATCTTCTCGCTTTGTTCTGAGGTTACCAGACCTTCAGCAATGAGCTTTTGAGCATATAGAGCCCTTGTGCCTGGGTGCTTGTCGATGGCTTGATACATCAGAGGTTGAGTTACCTTAGGCTCGTCGGCTTCATTGTGGCCGCGGCGTCTAAAGCAAACCAAGTCTATGACCACATCTTCGCCAAAGGCCATGCGATATTCTAGAGCCAGTTTGATGGCGTAGAGTACAGCTTCTGGGTCGTCGGCGTTGACATGAAAGACAGGTGCTTCGACCATCTTTGCTAGATCGGTGCAGTAAAACGTTGATCTGGCATCCCGTATGTCTGAAGTGGTAAAGCCTATCTGGTTGTTGATGACGACGTGCACTGTTCCATGTATGCCATAGTGACGAGTGCGCGAAAGCTCAAATGTTTCCATGTTGACACCCTGGCCAGCAAAAGCAGCATCACCATGCACTAAGACCGCCAATGCATTATTCGCTGTGTTGCGTTCTTGCCTCGCTCTAACTGAACCGACCACCACTGGGTTGACGATTTCTAAGTGGGAAGGGTTGAAAGCCAGGGCTACATGTATGGCACCGCCAACAGTATCAATGTTAGAGCTGAAGCCTTTGTGATATTTGACGTCACCGGCTGGTAGCGTGCCTTCCGGGGCAGTTGCTCCTTCGAATTCGCCATAGAGTTCACTTGGTAGTTTGCCTAGCAGGTTGACTAGAGCATTGAGCCTACCGCGATGCGCCATGCCCATCACCAACTCTTTAACACCTTGACCAGCTGCTTGGCTGATTAAGTAGTCGAGAGCGGCAATGAAAGTTTCTCCACCTTCTAAACTAAAGCGTTTTTGGCCGACATATCTGGTATGTAAGTAACGCTCTAGGTTTTCGGCCGCTGTGAGCTTTTCTAAGATGCGGGTTTTCTCCCCTAGGCTAAGGCTATTTCTGGCAGACAAATCTTCAAATCGTGTTTGCAACCAGAGTTTTTGTTCTTGGCTGGAGATGTGCATGTACTCTAGGCCCAGAGTACCGCAATAGATCTGCTCTAAAGTGCTAATAATCTCTTTCAGGCTGGCTTTACCTTTGATTGGCAAGTTGCCCGGCAAGAATGTGGCAGCGGTCAATTCGCCTTCGTTGCCAGCTAAATTGTAAGAAGCTAAGTCCAGACATTTTAGTTGATTGTTTTGCTTGCGACCCAGGGGGTCGATCTTAGCCTGGCGCACACCACTGATTCTGTATGCTTCAATCAGTTGCAGCACAGCCAACTGTTTCAGCATCGCTTTGATGGTGTCATCGTTTGGTCGAGCCTCTGCTTTGTTAACTATGTCACCGTCAACAAACTCTAAGGTGGCCAGGCTGTTAAAAAAATGCTGCCACTCTATGGTGACAGATTGGGGGTTAGCGAGAAACTGCTGATACTGTTCCTCTAGGTAGGGAGCGTTATGCCCGTGCAGGCCGGAGGTTGCTCTAAACTTCTCCATAGAAACTTTGTTCATGATAAATACCTATAGATGTTGATTTTAAATTGAGATTAGTGCTTGAAGGCAAAGCGACTGACCCAGGCAATAGCCAAGGTGGAGACGACAAAGACCATGTGCACTACGACCAGTTTCATCAAGTATTCGATGCTTTCACCTTTGGCGTTGATGAATGCGCCCAGCAGGTGGATGGTAGAGACGCCTAGAATCGACATGCTCATTTTTACTTTGAGGGCACCGGGATCAATGTGTCCAAGCCATTTTAGCTTTGGTAGTTCGGACGGTGTTGCTGCCGTTTGATCGTCATCGTAGTCGCTGCCGCTAATAAATAGTACATAACCGCCAATCATCACCATCACAATTAAGTGACTAATCATGATGATGTCGAGCAGTTGCAGTACCGCTATGAGCATGTCAGTTTCTGACATGGCAAGGGAATGCCAGACTAGCTCAAATGTTTCTACTGAAAAGCGAATGGCGTAGACAAGTAAGGTGATGATTAGGCCCAGATACATTGGTATTAGCAATAATCTGCCGCTAAAAATGAATTTCTCGAACTGTTTGTTCATGCGATTTCCTGGTTTTGAGGTGAGGGTGCTGACTTGCCGGTCCTTTTGAGTTAGGTAAGCTCGTAAGCTAGGCAAGTCAGCGATCGTTTTGAACAGAGTTCGATTAAAAGAAAGAACTCCAAGTGCTCGTGCAGTTAGGAGTTTGAAGGCAGGTCGGGTTTATAGACAGCCTTGCACCATACGCCGAGAGCGACATAAGACGACAGCAGTATGGGCATGCCCAAGGGCCAGGGGCTGATGTGTGATTGCAACATGATCAGCAAGATATTGACGACAAAGCAGACGCCTAGGCCGTATTTTCTGTGCTCAATGGCTACTAAGCGGGAGACGCCAAAGTAACCGATGAAAATCATCAGTGCTTGTAAAACGAGTTGGGTAGTCATAATTGTTCTCTTTTGGTTGATGTTAAGGTTTGACTTAAAGCTACTCTTCAATCAGGTTGCCTGATTTCTGATTAGCTAAAGCCTGATTTTCACGCAGTTTGTGCACTTCGGCGGTTGCTTTTGCTGCTGCTGCTTTGCGAGCCAGTACTTCAGCACTTTTGGCCTCAACTAAGGCGTCTTTGCCTTTAGCCAAAACCTCTTGTGCTTTAAGCATCATCAAGTCTGGTGCGTTCAACGGATCATTGATAAACGCTGCATCTTGACCAACTTCAAAGTCTGGTAAGACAGCTACGCCGAGATCGCTTCCTGCTGGCAAGAAGCGGAAGGTTGTAATTTTCAGTTTTGTGCCAAAATCAAGGCGGTTGACTGATTGACCGACTTCTTTGCCAAAGCTTGGAGCACCGATTACAGTGGCAATGCCATTCTTTTGTAGAGCGCTCGACATCAATTCGGAAGCACTAGCGCTGCCTTCATTGATTAATACCACTATCGGCAGATTTTCGGGCAAGATGCGCCAGAAGCGTGGATGAGTAAAGCTTTTTACGGGCTTTCCATTGACGACTTTCTCCCGCCGAAATTGACCTGAAGTGACCGACTCTCTCACTTCAATAATTTCATTGCCTTCTCGGTTCAAAGTAGAAACGATGATGCCGTCTTTCATGATTGCTTGCATCATCTCTACAACTTGGTCAAGGCGCCCGCCAGGATTGTTGCGCAAGTCTATGGCCAATCCTTTTAACCGGCTGCAATCTTGTTCTGGCTGGTAGCTGTTGACTATCGCAGCCAGAGCACTTTTACCTTCAGGCAAAGTTTTGTCAGTGCAGGCAGAATAGAGTGCTTGGCTAAACTCTTTTGACACGTTGTCGCCAAATAGTTCGACTTTGACAGCAGCAAAGCCATTGTCGAGCTTTTTCCAGGTGGCTACTTTTGAGTGTATTTTTGCGCGCACAACCGTGAAGGTCAGCTTCTCAAAATCAGAGCCTTTAGGGCGCAATACCTTTAAGACTACTGAGGTGCCAATCGAGCCACGAATGTCGGTTACTACATCGTTTACAGTGCGGCCATTGCTCGGTTTAGTGTCAGCCGAGCTTGCAACAGCGTTAATAACCGGGTTGCCAACTTCGACAATGCGATCGCCTTTCTTCAAGCCTGCAGCTGCTGCCGGGCTACCTTCAATTGGATCAGGATAGACCACTAAAGGCGTGTCGTCAGTGATTTTGGAGAGCGCTAGATTTTCATCTGAGCCCATGAGGTTATGTTCTTGAACGGCTGAGCTTTGATTTGATGCTTTTAAGTTAAACCGAGTAAGACGGAGGCCAATGCCAGCTGAATTAGAGTCAAACATTTGGTCTAAGTCTTTCGCTTGTTGGGCCGTGAAGAAGTTGGTGTGCATTTCGTTTAGATCTGCCAGCATTGAGCGTATCGCTTTTGCTGTTCCTTCTTCAGTTGATAAGACATTGCTGCGGTCAAACTTATGTTGCCATTTTTCAATGAAAGCAACGCGTTTTGCTGAGTCTATGATTGATAGATCAGTCGTAGCAACTAGATCAAAAGCGCAAGCATAGAGCGCTTTGCCATCAAATTTACCTTGGTTTTCTGGATTGCAAGCTTTACTGACATATTGGTCCATCAGGTCATCATTGTCTTCATTAGACTCGCCATAAACCGTGTAGTTCAGTTCGACAAATTTCTTGACGTCGGCTTCACTACTGGTGCCAGTTGGAGCGATTTGCAGGCCTTGATTGGCGTAGACATAAACTGGATAGACAATTGAGGCTGAGACATTGCTGCCTTTAGCTTTGGCCATGCCAGCTTGCTCGATTTCTAGCCTGGCAACAAATTCTGCGTTGTTGGCGCTGTTTGCTTGGCTAAACTCTACATCCGGGTATTGCTTGGCCAAAGTTTCTAAGATTGCCAGCTGTGAAGCGCACTCTTCTGCTTTACAAGCTTGAACAAGCCCATTACCGCTAGCGTTAAAGTCGGCTCTATTTAAGTCTTCTTGTGTGATTTGAGCGACTAAAGGTCTGACCTGCTTTTTACCGTCGTTTGGTTCAATCACTTCTCTCATACCTGGTACACGAATACCCAGGTTGGGGGATTCTGCAGTGCTCGTTGCAGGGCCATTTGCAGGGCCATTTGCAGGGGCAAGAGGAACGGCGTGCTCATGAGCCGGTTCTGGAGTTTTGACGGCCGGCTGGCTAGAATCGCTGCCGCTATTGAGGCTGCCTCCAATGCTGCTAACTAAAATTACTATTGGCAAAACCGAGTTGGTCACCACATGCAGTAGCACCGGTGTCCAAATTGTTCTTGTCACTAAGTAAAGCGTTCCGGCTACTAGTCCGAAGAAGAACTCGCTAAGAAATGCATCTAAGTTCAAGTGGGCCAGGGCAAACAGGGCTGCAGCAATGAGAATTGCTATTGAGCTGCCGCAGACTGATAGGAACTTGTGAACAGCTCGGCCAAATGTGCTTGAGCTGTTGCTTAGTTCTTCGGCCTGGGTGGCAAAGCTGGTGCGCCATAGGTTGAAGATAACCCCACGAAATACCATCTCTTCCATGAAGGCCGCTAGCAATGCCACAAGCACTGAGGTGATGAGAAAATTGGGCATGGACATGTGCGCCAGCACCTGTTCAATGCCTTGCGGCCCTGATGGTGCGCCGACATTTGA
The DNA here is from genome assembly GCA_943369735.1 of bacterium Ga0077546. Classification (GTDB taxonomy): domain Bacteria; phylum Cyanobacteriota; class Vampirovibrionia; order Obscuribacterales; family Obscuribacteraceae. Next base: position 1,114 of record CALROJ020000037.1, on the reverse strand, counting down.
TGATACAGCGGCTTCGGTACCGGTTGGTCCGATGTGGATGAAGGCATCGGTAGCGTAGTCAAAGAGATAGGTCACGGCAAAGCCGCCGATGGCCCACATCGCAATCTTCTTGAAGGTCATGCCGACAAGGCGATAGTTGAAGCCCAGTACCTTGGGGAAATTGGGCAGGTTGCTATCTAAGTGAAAGAAAGGATGCAGTTTTTGCGACCAGCCGGTGACAAAAGCTGTTCGCCCAGTGAAGTAGAGGTAACTCAGTACAAGCGGTGTGCCGGTCGTACCAAGGGTAAACAATACTTCGCTCACCGATGGCATAAATGGTTTGAGTGCCTCCACGTGCCCCAGTGAAAAGATCAATAAAAAGGCTACAGCGGAGCCGAGTAAGCTCGCTAAAATTAGTGCCAGGGTGGCACTGGTAGCCCAGCGGAAGATAGCTAAACCGCTTGCAGCGGTTGAGTTATTCGAATCAGTTTTCATATTCGTTCCTATATTAAATGACTAGTTTTTAGTAACTAGTGAATAGTGTTGCTTTCGCCTATGGGGGCGAAAGAGTAATTAATCAACTGTCTATGCAATTCACTTTCCAATTCGCGAAAGTCATCGGCGATATCTTCACCGGCCTCTTCTAGGGCATCGTCTAGAAGTTGCTCTGCTGTTTGCAGCTCATTGTCTTCAAGTAGCTCATAGGCTTGCATGTAGGCAACTGTGGATGTGGCAAGAGCACTGATTTGCGGCAAGGACAGTCTCACTGATGCCAGTATTTCTTCGATGCCTGGTTCGTTCAGAGTTTCCAGCTCAGCGATGATTTCCGCTACACGTGGATGCATTGTGCCTGAGAGCATGTCGATGTCATCCACTGCCATATCGAGTTCGTCTAGCAGAGCTGTTGCTGTTGGTGAAAACTCAGGTTCGACCAGCGTTTGTTCTCCCAGTTCTTCTTGGTCTGCGTTGCCGCGACATTGAGTCAATGCTTCAAGAAGGTGTGCGATGGCGAGTTTGTAACCTTGCATTGGTGTCATGATTGATGCTGTCATAGGTAGTTTGGGCCAATGTTTGTTGATGGTTGATGGTTGTAAGCGGCGAATTCTGAATTGACTTACCAGGTAATATGTAAGCT
>CALROJ020000036.1:0-64838 GCA_943369735.1 bacterium Ga0077546 | reverse complement strand
AGAGCAAAAATACCAACTAAGCGTTTGACCGAACGGGTAATTGCTTTCAGTAAGTCTTTGTCTTTGGCGTATTCATGTGATACCAGGTGTGCTACCACTTCAGTATCTGTATCAGAGTTGAAGTGATAACCCAGGCCTTTGAGCTCGTTTTGCAATTCTTCGTAGTTTTCGATAATGCCGTTGTGCACCACAGCGATGGTGCCGGTAGAATCGGTGTGAGGGTGGGCGTTTTGGTCGTTAGGAATACCGTGGGTGGCCCAGCGAGTATGACCGATGCCAACAGTTGCTGATGGGCGTTTACTGTCTAGCAGCGCTTCTAAATTGGAAAGTTTGCCGGCAGCTTTCAGAACGCAAAGGCGACCGTTTTCAATAACGGCTACACCAGCTGAGTCGTAACCCCTATATTCTAGGCATTTGAGCTCATTGAGCAAAACCGGAGCTGCATGTAATGGGCCAAGATAGCCAACGATTCCGCACATTTTACTTCCTCCAAATCCAATCCCAGTTAAGCTTGCTTTTGACAGTCCGCTTTAGACTTCCATCAACTCCGCTTCTTTGTCGTGGATGTACTTGTCGATATCTTTGACATATTTGTCAGTAAGTTTTTGTAGGTCCGCTTCTTTTCCTTTAATTTCGTCTTCTGAAATCTGCGCACCTTTCATCTTTTTTAAATCTTGGTCACTGTCGCGACGAATGTTGCGCACGGCTACTCTTGATTCTTCGCCGATTTTTTTCACCATTTTGCTCATTTCTTTACGGCGATCTTCTGTCATTTGCGGAATGCCGATGCGAATGACGTTGCCGTCAGAGTTTGGCGTTAGGCCCAGGTCTGACTTGTGAATGGCCTGCTCGATTGCCTTGAGGCTGCCCTTGTCGTAAGGCTGAATGGTGAGCGAACGACCATCGCTGGTTGAAATATTGGCTAGGCCTTTGAGTGGAGTCATGGTGCCGTAGTAATCGGCTTCGATGCGGTCCAACATTTGTGGATTGGCCCGGCCAGTTCTCACTGTTTGCAACTCTTTGTGCAAGCTTACCAGCGCTTTTTTCATGCGCTCTTCTGCGTTCTGTAAGACTTCTGTGGTTGTGCTCATGAATCTGTCCTATCTATGTGAATTACACTCTTACGGCATTGCCGACAATAGTTCCGACTTCTTGTCCCTTGACTATGCGTTCGATGCTGCCATCTTTGGCAAAATCAAACACTAGTATTGGAATATTGTTTTGCTGACATAGTGACACTGCAGCTGGGTCCATTACTTTGAGGCCTTGTCTGAGCATCTCGTCAAATGATATGTGGTCTAGTTTTTTAGCTTTTGGATTAGTTCTTGGATCATCGTCGTAGACTCCATCTACGCCATTTTTTGCCATAAGCACAGCATCGGCTTTTAATTCAGCAGCGCGCAAGGCAGCTGCTGTGTCAGTGGTAACGTGTGGATTGCCCGTGCCGCCGCCAAGGATGACAATGCGGTTTTTTTGCAAGTGACGGATGGCCCGCAGGCGAATAAAAGGCTCGGCTACTGTAGGCATGGCAATCGCTGTTTGCACGCGAATGTCGATACCTTTCTTGTTGAGAACTTCACCAAGAATTAAGCAGTTCATGATTGTCGCCAGCATGCCAACGTGATCGGCTGCTGCTTTATCCATTCCCCAGCCAGCCCCTTGAACACCTCTGAAAATGTTGCCGCCGCCCACAACCACCGCAATTTGGACGCCAAGGTTGTATGCGATCTGTATCTCATTGGCTATGCGGTTTATTTCCGCTTGATCGATACCAAAGCCTTGATTGCCCATAAGAGCCTCGCCGCTTAGTTTGAGGAGAATCCTTTTATAGTGAATAGCCATTTTGTGATCCCTTTGCAAAAGCGTTCAATTGAGAAGACGGGTAGTCTTCAAAAGAGAAGACAGCCAGATCATAACGCGATCACGGCTGTCTATCTATCTACATGGCATTGGTTTAAGCGGAAGCTTCAGTCTCTTCAGTGGCATCGCCGTTGTCACCCAGGATGAACAGGGCGTAGCGCACAACTTTAGCTTCAACACCCATTTCTTTGCCCTTAGCTGCCAGGTATTTGGCAACTGATTGCTGGGGGTCTTTGACGAAAGGTTGCTCACTCAAAACACGCTCAGCCAACAGCTTGTCAACACGGCCTGTGACGATTTTTTCTTTCATCTCAGGCTTCTTGTCAGCCAGATCGGCTTTGCCCAATTCAATTCTGCGCTCGTTTTCGATCACTTCAGCTGAAATGTCGTCACGGGTCAAAAATGTAGGCTTGGCAGAAACAACGTGCATAGCTAGTTCGCGAGCAACGGCTTGCAGGTCGGCTAGGTTAGCAACAGCTTTGTCTGTTTCAATTTCAACGATTGCACCCATCTTGCCACCCAATGTATGGATGTAGAGACCGGTTGTGCCCTGGGGCTTAGACAAATCGAAGACAGCAAGGCGTTTAACTGAAATATTTTCGCCAATTTTGGCGATTGTCTCAGTTACTGCTTCTTTTACTGTTTTGCCATCAAGAGAAAGAGCCATTAGGGCTTCTACATCAGCAGGCTTTTTGCTACCAGCCAACTCAGCAATCTGTTTGCCGAGGGCGACGAACTGGTCATTTCTGGCAACGAAGTCGGTTTCGCAGTTGATTTCAACTAGCGATGCTACTTTGCCATCAGCGCTAACTTGGCCAACTACAAGACCTTCAGATGTGGCGCGGCTAGCTTTCTTGCTGGCCGATGCTGCACCCTTTTGTCTTAGTAGTTCGAAGGCCTTGTCGAAATCGCCAAGAGCTTCTACTAGAGCTTTCTTGCAGTCCATCATTGCTGCGCCTGATTTCTCGCGCAAATCTTTGACCATGGACGCAGATACTTCAACCACTGTACTCATCTCCTATCCTCATGTGAAAGTGGAAATTGTCAATTCAAACTTGAATTTGCTGTGAAATTAGCCTTGATTTTAGCCTTCAGTGGCAGCTTCAGCTGGAGCTGGCTCTTCGCCGGCGCCAACAACAGCCATTTGTGGCTCAGCTTCGGTAACAGCTTCAGGAGCGCCGTGTTCTTTCCAGTCAGTCTTTTCTGCTGGAAGTTCCACTTGAACGCCTGCACCCTGCTTACCGTCAAGAATAGAATCAGCAATTTTGCCAACGATAAGCTTGATTGAGCGAATGGAGTCGTCGTTGCCAGGAATTACATAGTCGATGCCATCTGGATCGCAGTTGGTATCGATAATTCCTACTGTGGCGATGCCGATTTTTTTGGCTTCGTTAACAGCAATAAACTCGCGTTTTTGGTCGATGATGAAAAGTACATCTGGCTTACCACGCATGGTTTTGATGCCACCCAGTGATTTTTCCAGTTTCAGTAGTTCACGGTTAAGAACGGATTGTTCTTTCTTACCGCGGCGGAATAGATCGCCGCTATCGCGCATTTCTTCCAATTCTTTCAGACGGTTGATACGCAATCTGATTGTTTCAAAGTTGGTGAGCATGCCGCCTAACCAGCGACGGTTGACGTAGTGGGCGCCGCAACGTTTTGCTTCTTCTTCAACGATTTCAGAAGCTTGTTTCTTGGTGCCGACAAAAATAATGTTTTTCTTTTCGGAAGCGCATTTTCTGATGTATTCACAGGCTTTATCGAGAGCGCGAGTGGTTTGCTCAAGGTCGATAATGTAGATGCCGTTTCTTTCACCATAGATGTATGGTCTCATCTTGGGATTCCAGCGGCGGGTTTGGTGGCCGAAGTGAACGCCTGCTTCCAAAAGTTGTCTCATCGATGCTACTGGCAAGGGTAATTGCTCCTTAGATAATGGGTAGGCCAGAAGGTATGGCGGAACTAAGTACCTGATAGAGGTTCTGCTGTGGCAAACACCAAGCGAAATTGGCGACGGCCTTCCGTAGGACCGCCCGCTCTATCAGTCCTCCAAGGTAGCACCCTTAGACATGCACTGGCTCGAATCTCTAGAGAACCTTAACGGTTCGCTTAAGAATTGCCCTGGGCCTGGGTCTTTGACTTTGGCTTTGTCCGGAAAGCATTGCTCTGCTTGGTATTGCGGGCATGCAGCCAAGTCTGACAGGGCATCAAGCGAATAAACTTGTCCCATTAGAAATGCCCATATATACCTATTTATGGACTCTTTGCTAATAACTAGTTATAATAATACAACGTAAACTTTTGCTAACCTGCTGCTAGCGAAATTTAAGTGGCCTTGTGAGGGTAAAGTGTCGAAAGTATTAGTGCTCAATGCATCCTACGAACCGCTCAATATCTGCACCTGGCGTCGCGCTGTAGTATTACTGATGAAGGGTAAAGCCGAGCAAATCGAGAACAATGGCAAAGAAATCTACACCGATTTGCCCTTGCCTACTGTCATTCGCCTGCGTTCCTACGTCAAAATACCCTACAAAGAAATTAGCTTGTCGCGCCGCAATATTCTGCACCGTGACAACTATATTTGCCAATACTGTGGCGACAAAAGGCATGATCTCACCATCGACCACATCATCCCTCGCTCTAGGGGTGGCTTAGATAGCTGGGATAACGTTGCTGCTGCTTGCTTGCGCTGTAACGTAAAGAAAGGCGATCGCACACCAAAAGAAGCTGGTATGCCTCTCAACACCACACCTAGACGGCCTATGTCGCATGTGGTTTTCGAGATTTCGAAGCACGCCGGTGCGGCTGAGTACGATTGGAAGAAGTATGTGATTGGGGCTTAGTTTTTTCTGAAAATCAGGCTTTCCGACCATTCGAATTGCAGTCTATATTAAAGTGCTGTTTAGTATATGCCGCGACCTTAGTGCGTCTTCCGCTCTGAATTGCTGTTGATGCTTTATGCTGGGGCTTCGGAGATCAGCGCCATGACTGTCCAGTCTGAAATTTCTACAGCTTTAGAGAGAGCACTTTTTGTTAGTGTCATTCTCGACGTGCAAGTTCAGGGCTTGAAAGATCGGCTATTTACTTACAAAGTGCCTGAAGCTCTGCTTGGTAGCATTTTTGTCGGTGCTCAAGTGATTGTTCCCTTTGGGCCAAGGCAACTTGTTCCTGGTTATGTCATTGAACTTTTGGCTCACTTTGAAGCTGACTATGCCATCAAAGAAATTCAGGAAGTACTTGAGCCAGAGCCGTTATTCGACCAAGACTATATAGATTTTCTGGCTTATATCGGCAAGCAGTATTGTGCGTCGCTGCAAGAAGTAATTGCCGCGGCTATTCCTGCTTGTCTCACTACCAAGCTTAAGCGGGTGGTCAAACTGAGCCCCCTGGCTGCTTCTCCAAGCGCAGAGCGACAATCAGATGATGCTGCCAATTTGATCGTCAGCCTGCTGAAAGATTCTGCTAAAGGGGCACTGAACTTAAACATATTGCGCCAGCGCTTTGAGCAGAGTGGTCGCAAAGCACGACCTAAGCTCGATCTTCTGCAGTTTCAGCGAGCCTTGCGCGAACTGGTAAAAGCTGAAGTCTTGTTTACTGAAGTAGAGGAAGAAGGCTCAACCACAGCCAAGACTGCCACTTTTCTTAAGTCTCTGCCAGCCGACAAGGTAGCCGGAGCTTTAGAGCGAGCTAAAACAGTTAAACAGAAAGCGGTGCTGGAAGCCCTTCTAGCATTAGAAGCCCAAGACAAAGCGCTTTCTAACTCTATAACTATATCTGGCTTGGCAGAGGCTGCTGGGGTTAGTCGCGCTACTGTTGATAAGTTAATTAGCGCTGGTTCTATTGTCGCCTATAGCGAAGAAGTGCAGCGTGACTCACTTGCCAGTCTGCCTCAGGCCTTTATTGATCGGGCGGCCAAAGATAATAGTTTGCCACTTACGCTTGAGCAGTCACAGGTATTTGAGGTGCTTAAAAGTGACTTGGCTGAAAGGCTGTCCTTGAGCCCGGAAGCCAGTCTTGCTCACCTTGTTGAGCCCTGGCTGTTGCATGGCGTCACCGGTTCAGGCAAGACCGAAGTCTATTTGCGTTTGATCACTGAGGCCCTTAAGCAAGGTCGCTCGGCCCTGTTTCTAGTGCCTGAAATCAGTCTTACACCCCAGCTCTCAGGCCGCTTAAAGTCTCGCTTTGGTAGCCTTGTGGCGGTCTGGCATAGTGCCATTAGTGCTGGTGAGCGTTATGATACCTGGCGCCGCTTGCGCAGTGGCGAAGTGCGCGTATTGCTCGGTGCTAGATCGGCTATTCTTGCTCATTTACCTGATCTTGGTGTGATCATTTTGGATGAAGAGCACGATGGCTCGTATAAGCAGTCATCACCAAGTCCACGTTATAACGCCCGCGATGTAGCCATCGAGAAAGCTAGGCGCACTGGTGCTCTGGTGCTATTTGGCAGTGCCACTCCTGATATTGTTTCTTATCAGCGAGCGAAGCAGAGCAGTCGCATTTTAGCCATGCCCAATCGCGTTTTCTTACAGGCCATGCCTAAGGTGACAGTGGTTGATATGCGTAAAGAATTTGCCGATGGCAAAAAGGCAATTTTCTCACCACAGCTCAGTCGAGCTATTGATCAGCGCCTTGAAAGGCAAGAGCAAGTGGTTCTTTTGATTAATCGCCGTGGTTTTGCCAATCATGTTTTTTGTCAGCTCTGTGGTCACGTAGTTAAATGCAAAAATTGCAGTGTTACTTTGACTTTGCATAGGCGCCTGAGAAAGGGCGAAGGCAGTGACACTGAAAAACTTGAAGATAAGCCACCACAGGGGCACTTGGCTTGCCATCACTGTGGTTTTCGAACCTCACTCAAAGAAGAATGCCCAAGCTGTAGCAGCCCCTTTTTGAAAGAGTCTGGCCTAGGTACGCAGAAAGTTGAACAAGAAGTGCATAAGCGCCATCCTGATGCCCGGGTGGTTAGGTTAGATTCAGATGTGGCGGCAAAAAGAGGGGCCTATGAAAAAGTCTTGGATCAATTTTCGCAAGGGCAGGCCGACATTTTGATTGGCACCCAGATGGTGGCCAAAGGTCTCGATATTGAGCGCGTTACCTTAGTGGGAGTGCTGACTGCCGATGCCGCTTTCAACTTGCCTGATTATCGTTCAACCGAGCGTGGCTTCCAGTTACTGACTCAGGTAGCTGGCCGAGCCGGGCGGGGGGAGATGGTTGGGGAGGTAATTTTGCAAACCTATGCCCCTGAGCTAGAAGCACTTCGTCTGGCCAGCAAGCATGACTATCACAGTTTCTTCGGGCCCGAACTAGAGAATCGCCGTGATTTTGAGTATCCACCTTTTAGTCAGTTAATTCGAGTAGTAGTCAGCGGCGAAGACCAGCTCTTGGTGGAGTCAGTCAGTGATTTGCTGGCTGAAGAGATTAGTCGGCTGCTTGAAGATGATGTTCCCGAAGGCGACGTCAAGCTGCTTGGCCCTGTGCCATGCGTGATCGAACGAATTAAAGGACGATTTCGCTATCACTTAATTATTAAGAACAAAGGCGGGCCGGCCGTTCAACAAATGATCACCGAATACATGCGAGTGCGGCGCTTTGGTCCACAAGTCTCTGTAGCGGTTGATGTAGATGCTCTCGACATGATTTGAGGCTAAATTAAACTAGTTCTCTTTCTTCTCCCGCCCCTATTCGCTACCATCTGTTAAGGTTTTGCTTGTTTGGCGTCAACGCATTCTTCAAATGATATTCCTCTACTATTTTTGCTTTAGCCTTGTGCTCTTTGTCGCTGGACCATTTCTTCTCTTCAAGAAGAAGGCTAGAGCGGGTTTGTGGCAGAAGTTAGGTTTTGTTTCAAGAGAGCTAAGAGATAATCAAGCGAAGCTTTCTGGCTGCGTTTGGTTTCACGCCGTTTCGGTGGGCGAATTCAACGCTGTCTTGCCATTGATCAAAACATTTCAGGCCAAATATCCGCATCTGCCGATTGTTGTCTCAACCACTACCTACACTGGGCAGCAGTTAGCTCAAGAGAAAGTTGGCGCCATCGCCTCTGTCTTTTATTTCCCTTTCGACTTGCCTTCGGCCGCTTGCACTTACCTCAACCTTCTTAAGCCACGCTTGGTGGTCATTGCTGAGACTGAGATTTGGCCAGGCTTTAGCTACCAATGCAAAAGACTGGGAGTCAAGCTAGTGGTTGTTAACGGGCGCATGTCCCCCCGTTCGTTTCAGTCTTACAGGCGCTATCGCCGTGTCTTCGCTCCTGTTCTCCAAGCCTTTACTGAAATCGGTGTGCAGTCTCATGAAGAGGCCAAGCGCTATAGTGAAGTGGGCGGACCAAAAGTAAACATAAGGGTGCTGGGTAATTTGAAATTCGATGGTCTAATGCCAATTGCTTCTGAGCAAATTGCCCAGCTCAGGCAGCAAGTCAATTTGCCCGTTGACCGCTTTGTCTTGGTGGCTGGTTCTACCCATGAAGGTGAAGAGACGGCCATGCTCAAGGCCTACGGTCGCATGCTTGATACCAATATATCCAAGGTGCGCTTAGTTCTGGTTCCCCGTCATCCTGAGCGTTTCGATCATGTTGCCGCCATGGTTGACCAAGCTGGTTATACTGTGCGCCGACACTCGCGCGGCGAGTGCTTTGCCGACAGTGGTAGAGAGGTCTATTTGCTTGACGTAATTGGCAAGCTTTTTGATTTTTACAGTTTGGCAAGTATTGCTTTTGTTGGTGGCACAATTGCACCTGTTGGCGGTCATAACATTATGGAGCCATATGCCTACGGTGTTCCTGTGGTAGTAGGGCCTAGGGTGGAGAAAACCAAAGATGTCGCCAAGGCATTAGTGGCATGTGATGCTCTAGCGCTATGTGCTAGCAGTGATGAAGTGGTCGAGAATTTGTTGCAGCTTTTCGCCGATAGCAATGCCCGGCTTAAGGCCGGGGCAGCCGGTCGAGAATTACTCAATGCCAGCCAGGGTGCTCTCTCTAAGGCTATGGATATGCTGGCCGATAATCTTCATGAGACCACTGTACCTTCGTTAAGTAAAAGGTAAGCAGTGAAGGCAAACGATAACAACCTACTAGCTGAAGTGCTTCGACCTATCTCTTATTGCTATGGCCTAGGCGCGTACGCACGGCTAATTACTTATTCTTCCGGTCTCGCTAGTCGGCGCTCAGCTGCTGTGCCAGTGGTTAGTGTTGGTAATATCACAGTTGGTGGCACTGGCAAAACTCCATTAACCATTGACTTAGCTGAGCGGCTTTCTTCAGCTGGTTTGAAAGTGGCGATTCTGTCGCGCGGTTATGGTCGCAAATCAAAAGGTTTGCAGGTGGTGGCTGACGGTAGTGGTGCGCCGTTAATTCCGGTGGAAGAAGCTGGAGACGAGCCGTTTTTGATTGCTCAAGCGCTGCCTGAGGCCGTGGTTATTGTTTGCAGCTCGCGCTTACAATCGGCCCAGTTAGCGGTGCATCAATTTGCTGCTCAAGTAATTATTCTTGATGATGGTTTCCAGCATATTAAGATTCGACGCGACTTTGACCTCGTGCTGTGGGATTTCAATGACAAACCAGATAAAGCGATGCTTGTGCCTTCTGGACGTTTGCGCGAACCTCTTGGTGGCCTTAGTCGAGCCAGTGACATTGTTATCACTAAGGTACCTGAAAACGGTGCTGAGGCGGAGGTAGAGCGACTGACCGTTGAGCTTGCTCAGCTGGCCCCGCAAGCCAATATTTACAGCTGCCGTTTTGCTCCAGCTTATCTCACTGGTTATGCCCGGGATGGGCAATTGGCTCAGCCCATTAAGCTCACTGAGTTGGCTGGCAAGAAAGTCTATTCATTGTGCGCCATCGCTCGTCCGGAGGGATTTTTGCGTGTTCTCGCTGATTTGGGTGTAGTACCAGTAAGGGTGCGTCAGTTTGCCGACCACCATTGGTTTAGCTCGGCACAGATGAGCGAAATTGAGGCTGATTTCATTGCCAGCGGTGCCGATCTTTTAGTCACCACTGAAAAAGATCTAGTGCGTATGACATTGTCGCCATCAATGGCGGCAAAAACCTGGGCTGTTGTTCTCAAATGTCAGTGGATATCAGCACCGCCAGCCTTCCTGTCAAGTTCAGTCTTGAAAAAATGACTAACACTGAAACCATGATCGAGAAAAAACCATTGGCTAAGGCTATTTTAGTAATTCGTTATCGCTTCATTGGCGATACTATTTTGACGGTGCCATTTTTGCGCAATTTGCGGGCCGCTTATCCTGATGCTCGCATTGATGTCTTGACCGGTCCTAAGAGTGGTGAAGTGCTCGATGGCTGTCCCTACATTGATTCGCAAATTGTTTACGACACTACTCGTTTTCATAAATACGATAGTGGCTCTGGCAAACCTAGGACATTTGCTTCTTATGTCTTGCAGTTGCGCCAGCCTAAATATGATCTTGTTTTTGTGCTCAAGCGTTCATTTTCTAGTTCGTTATTGGCTTTTCTTACGGGAGCTAGACGGCGCGTTGGCTATGCTATGAAAGGCCGAGGTCAGCTTTTGCGAAACTTACTTTTAACTGATAAAGTAGCTTGGCGAGAGGATATTCACGAAGTCGATTCGCTTATTTCTGTGCTTGAAGCGGTGGGTGTTGCCGTTCCTCCCGAGAAGCGTGCCCTTGAATCTTGGGTGTCGGCCTCTGAGTTGGCGAAAGTCAATGATTTGGGTTTGCTGGCGCCAGTTCAGGCCACTGGAAAAAAAATGGTTCTCATTCATGCTGCGGCCGCTCATCCTGACAAGCTTTATCCCCTTGCTAGTTGGGCCGCTTTAATTAAGCGATTGCATAGCGAACTTGATCTTATTCCGGTTTTCTCTGGTGATAAACAAGATATGGCACTTTATCAGGAACTTGCTGCTCTCAGCGGCCTTCAGTCTATTGCCATAAATTTTGCCGGGCTTCTGAGTTTGCGCGAGAGCATGGCCCTCTATAGTCTTATGAGTCTTGCTGTCTGTGTCGACTCTGGTCCGGCTCATCTCTGTGCCGCGGCTCAAGTGCCTACTATTGCTATTTTTGGGCCAACTGATCCAGTGCGCTGGCAGCCTTATGGCGAGGCTAATGCTGCTGTTTTTGATAGCAGTTTGCCTTGTCGTCCATGTAATTATCATAAGGTTTGCCATAATAGAGAGTGTCTAACAGAGCTTTCTCCGGATCTTATTTTTGAGAAGTGCTTAAATATATATCGTCCAGCCCTGATGCGGGAGCACTAAATGTCAGTCAAATTGAAAAGTCTAGTATTGGTCTCGATTTTTGCTGCGACAGCGTTTGCTTCTGTTCCGGCAGCTGAGTCGGCCAGTAAAAAGCGTAAGGCTAGAGCCACACCAGCTACTAGTGCGGCTACCCAGGAACCATATAGAGGCGGAATGGTCTCTCGTGGTGGGCTTCCCAAATGGGTTCAGTATGACCAAGGTGGCATGTACTATTACAGCAAAAACGAGTTAGAGAAAGCGCGCCAATATTGGTTGGCAGCGTTAAAAATAGCAGAACAGGTTGTTCCAGCCGAGAAGGCAAAGGGTTTGAGCACCACCACAGAACAGCAGGTTTGCAACTTAATCGATCACCTGGTTATGATGGTCAGTGATTCTAAGCTTAACCCCAAGGGCGCTATCTACGGCAGTCATGGCTATGGTAGTTCGCCTACAGTTAATGCCTCTTCGTATTCCGATCCAAGGCGTCTTGCCTATGACAACATGGCTGCTCATATCAAGATGATTAACGAAGATTATCGCTGGTTTGACAGAATTACAGTTTTTGCTGAGAGAACAGTAGGCAAAGATTGCCGCTGTCTATCTGCTATGAAGAATACTCTTGCTCAGATTAAGATTGGCGAAGTAAACACTAAGTACACTATGTCGACTTTAGAGAAAGAATTGAATATCAGCCGAAGCTCAATTGATAACAGACCGAATAATGCCAACAATCCTGGTAGTAATAATAATGGCTTGGCACCAAATGGTGAGTATTTGCCACCAGGTCAAATTCCTCAGTAGTTAGCTTCAGTAGTTAGTTTTCGGCTTTGTATATGAACATGTTCTTGCTTTCAATTAGAACAGGAAGCCCCCGAACTAGGCAAAATGCAGCAGAGAGATAAACCATTAGATTGGCTGTGGGCTGGGCCCAGCTGTCCTTTAAAAGAGTCGTCTGTGCGGCAATAATGAGGCAGAAGGCTAGGGCCTTAACTACGGCGTAGGTGAATCGACTGAAGTTCGATGCCACTAAGAACTTTCCTAGACCTGATTGCATCATGGTTTTAGCGCCAAAGGCTGTGTAGCCTTCGCTGCTGGCCTGGCTGCGCATGGCGTCGACAAATGTTCCACGAACGAGAAAGAGCAATGGTACCCAAACCGGTACCCAGCCCAGAGATGAGAATACTATCCAGTAGGCCATTTCCACAGCCCGGTCGCCGGCAATGTCGAGGATGGCACCAAGCTTGGTTGCTTGTTTCAGTTTCCTGGCAAAGTAGCCGTCTAATCCGTCCGCCCAAATAACCAGCACTGTCAAGCCAAAAGCTGTCCAGAGAATCGCTTGATGTTCGCTCTCTTTGGCGCCGGGAAAATACAACAGGGCGAGAGTGGCAAGGGCAAGCACCACTCTCGATACCGTAATAAAGTTGGGGACGTTCATCTGTGGGTAGTCTTCAATTAGACGTCTAAGTGAGCTACCAAGTGTGAGTTCTTCTCGATGAATTCCTTACGCGGTGCTACTGATTCACCCATAAGCAAATCAAAGATATGATCGGCTTCTGAGGCATCTTCAATAGTCACTTGCTTAAGGGTACGAGTGGCTGGATTCATGGTTGTTTCCCAGAGTTGTTCAGCCATCATTTCACCGAGACCCTTGTAACGCTGAATATCAACGCCTTTGTCTCCCATTTCGGCCAGCACTGCTTCTAGCTTGTGTTCGTTGTAGCAGTACTCTACCCGTTTGCCTTTTGATACTTTGAAGAGTGGAGGCTGGGCGATGTAGACGTAGCCGTTGTCTACCACTGGCCGCGCGTAGCGGAAGAGGAAAGTGAGCAGTAGTGTGCGAATGTGACTGCCGTCAACGTCGGCGTCAGTCATGATGATTACTTTATGGTAGCGCAACTTAGTCAAATCAAGATTGAGTGCGTTGGGCCTGAGCATACCTGTGCTCTTGCCACCATCTTCGTCTAGCTCAGTCACCACCAAACCTAGGGCTTGAATCATGGCCTGCACTTCGTTGTTGTCGTAGATGCGGCTAGGCTGCACTCTTTCAACGTTGAGAATTTTACCGCGTAAGGGCAGAATTGCTTGGAAGCTGCGGTCGCGGCCTTGCTTGGCTGAACCGCCGGCGGAGTCACCTTCTACCAAGAATACTTCGCACTTTTCAGGGTCTTTGTCTGAGCAATCGGCCAGTTTTCCTGGCAGACCACCACCCGATAGCGCTGATTGGCGACGGACAGTTTGCTTGGCTTTCTGAGCTGCTTCTCGAGCTTGCTTTGATTGCAAGACTTTCATCAAGATGTCTTTGGCTGGCTTGGGATTTAGCTCTAACCAGTCGGCCAAACGCTCAGAGGCAATACCTTGGACCACCCCTTGCACTTCTCGGTTGCCCAAGCGTTCTTTGGTTTGACCTTCAAACTGCGGATCTGGCACCTTCACTGAAATGATTGCGGTCATACCTTCGCGAATATCTTCGCCAGTGAAGCGCTCATCAGATTCTTTCAGGATGTTTGTTTTTTTAGCGTATTCGTTGACAACTCTGGTCAGGGCATTTCTAAACCCAGTTAAGTGAGTGCCACCGTCGTGAGTGTTGATGTTGTTGACGAAGCTATAAACAGATTCTGAATAAAGGGTCGTCCATTGCAGTGAACATTCTGCAGTGATGTCATTGGTTCTTTGTTCAAAGTAAATTGGTGGTTTGTGCAGGACATCGCGACTTTCATTGAGGTATTCGACATAACTCGATATTCCACCAGCGTAGTGATAAGTCTCTGATTTTCCTGCACCCTTGGTGCTGCGGTTGTCAGTTAGAACTATACAAAGACCTTTGTTGAGGAAGGCCATTTCGCGCAGTCTGGTGGCTAGAACATCCCACTCAAAGTAGATCTTTAGGCGTTCGTTGTCTTCGTTAATGTCGTGGAAGATCAGCTCATCTGGCCAGAAAGTAACTTTGGTACCCTGCAAATCGGTTTCGCCCAATACCTGCAGCAAGCCATCAGCATCACCGCGTAAATAAACTTGTCTGTGAACGCGACCTAGGCGATAAACCTCTACTTCTAAGCGTTCCGAAAGAGCGTTTACAACTGAGGCGCCGACACCGTGCAGGCCGCCTGATACTTTATATCCGCCGCCACCAAATTTGCCACCAGCGTGGAGCACGGTGAAGACTGTTTCAACAGCGCTTTTACCGGTTTTTTCAACAATGTCTGTGGGAATGCCGCGGCCATTATCTTGAACTGTGCAGGACTCATCTTCATTTATGGTGATATCGATTCTGTTGCAATGACCAGCTAAAGCTTCATCAACGGCGTTATCAACGATTTCCCACACTAAGTGGTGCAGGCCCCTTGGACCGGTGGTGCCGATGTACATGCCTGGTCTCAGTCGCACGGCCTCTAGGCCTTCTAAGACGTCAATTGCCGAGGCGTTGTATTCAGCTGAAATTGGCACTGTAGCCGTAGATTCAGAAGCTTCGCTAGTTTTAGCTTCGCTTTCACCAGTTGTGTTAGCGCCCTCAGTTACTTCAACTTTCTTTTCGGAGTCGTCTTCAGTCAACGCTGCCACTGTCCCTTGTTCTTTGTTTGCCATGTGTATTCAAGATCCCAAACGGTTTTGTTAGTTTCTTTGCAGGTTTTTGCTTGCGCTCTCAGGTCTTTTGCCAAGACAAGAGAGTCGAGCGTTATGCTCTTGGGGGTAAATCGGATATTTACCGGTCGGAGGGTCAATATTCTCGTGGAATAATCACTTTGCTTCATTGCCCTTCGTACAGGTCAAATTTTAGCACAGAAGCCGATCTCGCTGCCTTTACAGTAGCAAGTTTGACCCTAGGTATAAAATCCTATAAGGAGCTTATACTTGTAGTTGGCCTTCCCCAAGAAACTCTGGAATCTAGCTTTGGAAATTTATTTTGAACCAAAACCTGGCCTTGTCGAACGTTCAGCCATTGCTCTTGGTTTTTTCGACGGTGTGCATCCGGGCCATCAGGTTGTCATTGGTAAGGCGGTTGAAGAAGCTAAGCGGCTCAATGCCAAGGCTGGTGTGGTTACATTTGCTGACCATCCCCGGGGCCTGACGAGAGGTCAAGCTCCGATGTTGCTTACCACTATTGAGCAAAGATTAGAATTATTCGCCAAGCAGGGAGTAGAGCTCGCTCTTGTTCTTACTTTCTCCGAAGAGTTGTGCAAGCTTTCACCCCGAGAATATGTGCAAAACGTTTTAGCCGCGAGCATGGGCGCTAAGTCGATATCAGTTGGTCACAACCATCATTTTGGCCGAGATCGTGAAGGCGACGCTGATCTATTGCGCGACCTTGGCACTGAGCGCGACTTTGTTGTTCATGTGGCCGATATGGTTTTGGTAGAGAACCAAGAAGTATCCAGTAGCCGCATTCGTGATTTGATTCTCGCCCGCGACATGGAGTTGGCGAGCACACTACTGAGCCGGCCGTACAGCCTGCGCGGCATTGTTATTGGTGGAGAGAAAAGGGGGCGGCAACTTGGTTTCCCTACCGCTAACGTTGATATTGCCTTCAATCAACTGGTTCCACCAACGGGAGTTTATGTTGGCTCTGTGAAGTTGAATGATGGTAGCTGTCATCAGAGTGTCGTCAATATCGGAGTACGGCCGACTTTTAAAACTGGCAATGCTGAGGGAGAATCCCAATCTAAGCTCACTATTGAAGCCCATTTACTTGATTTTGACAGAGATCTTTATGGCCAAACTGTTGAGGTTGCTCTGCTTAAGAATTTGCGTGATGAGAAGAAATTTGCTGATTTAGATGCGCTAAAAGACCAAATAGCTACTGATTGTCAGGTGGCTCGCTGCTGGTTGGCTTGTTGATTTATTTGAGGCATTTTGCGAGTCAGTAGAGTTACTGTACGAAATTTTCGTAATTACAAAAGCGCTGCCCTCGATTTGCATGATGGCAGAAATGTTCTAATTGGTGAGAACGCCCAGGGTAAGACCAATTTACTGGAGGCCATTGAGCTAATTGCCAGCGGCCGCTCTGATCGTGCTGGCAATGATCGTGAGCTTGTCTACCGTGGAGAAAATCAGGCACTGATAGAGGTTAGTTATCACTCAGCTGGATACAGTGAAACCGCTACTTTGCTGCTTACCGCCGGTGAGCGCATGTCTCGCAAGGCTAAGATCAATGGTGTAATTCAGTCAGGAAGCCGACGATTTTCTAGGCTCACTACTGTTAGTTTTAAGGTCTCAGATTTAGACCTCTTGCGTGGCGGACCAAAACATCGTCGTGACTGGCTTGACCAGCTGGTTTGTAAATTGAAGTCTAGTCATTTTGAACTAACTTCACGCTATGACAAAATTATTCAGCAACGCAATCGGCTGCTCAAGACGTTTTTTGAGAAGCAAGCAAGATTGACTGTTTCAGACCAAGATGAGCTTCGAGTTTGGGATAAGCAGTTAGGACAATATGGCAGTCAAATAATCAAGCAAAGGGTGCATGTGCTGGCTTTGCTTTTACCCTTAGCTGAAGCCCATCAAGCAGAGATATCAGGGAGTCGCGAGAGTTTAACGGCTCAATACTTGTTTAAGACCGAGAACGATTCTAAGACTGAGGGTGATTCGGATGATCAAAGTGAAGAAGCACAGGCTATTGGTATTAATCAGCTGCTTGAAATGACCGAGCGCGAGCTGGAGCAAGTTATTCTCAACCAGCTGAAAAAACGGCGGGCTGAAGAAATTGCCAGGAAGCAGACCGTTTGTGGTCCTCATCGCGATGATGTGAGCTTTTCACTCAATGATTTCGCTGCTACTGCCTATGCTTCCCAGGGGCAGCAACGTAGTTTGGTGCTAGCTCTCAAGTTGGCCGAGTTGAAGCTTGTTACCAGCCGCCTAGAGGAGCCGCCTCTGCTTCTGCTCGACGATGTTCTCGCTGAGCTAGATCTTGGTCGCCAAGGTATGCTGATGCATTTAGTTGATAGTGAGATGCAAACATTAATAACCACCACTCATCTTGATGGCTTCAGACCTGAATGGATTGAGGGTGCCAAAGTAGTTAATGTCAAAGGGGGCGTAATTTTATCAGACTAGTACTGAATCGGGTTGGTAGATAAAGTTTGGGCTATCAAGGTGGTTAAATGACACCCTAGTCGGGTACATTAACAATGGTTAAGGAAGTGGCCGAATGAGAGAGCTAATCACTGCGTGTTCGCCGAACATTTACATGACATAGATCGCAAGGTTTGCCTTGAATGCAATAGGCAGTTCACTGGCATCGTCGCAGCTTGCCCTCACGACGGTGCAAACCTTGTGCCACTGGCCCGTGACCCCATGGTCGGAACGTGTCTCATGGGCAAGTACGACATCATAGACGTCATTGGCCATGGCGGCATGGGCGTTGTTTATAAGGGCCGACAAGTCTTGATGGACAGAACTGTCGCTATCAAGATGCTGCAGTCTCAACATATTGCTGATTCTATGAGCGTGAAGCGCTTCCACCAAGAAGGTAAAGCGGCTTCAAAAATGAATCACCCTCATGTCATTACAGTCTATGATTTTGGCGTCACTCCGACCTCTGGTCAGCCTTTCATTGTCATGGACTATCTGTTAGGCACAGACCTCTCTCAAATTATTAAAGAGGAAGGCCAGCTAGGCGTTGAGCGCAGTTTGAAGATTTTGGCTCAATCTACTGATGCCCTTGATCACGCTCACCGCATGGGAGTTATTCACCGAGATCTGAAACCGTCGAATATCATGCTCATTGACTATGAAGACGAGAAGGATTACGTCAAAGTGGTCGACTTCGGTGTTGCTAAGCTAATTAGTGCCGGCGGTGAGCAGCAACGTTTGACTCAGATGGGTGAAGTCTGCGGCAGCCCTGTTTATATGAGTCCAGAGCAATGCCAGGGCCTTGAGCTTGATAGTCGCTCAGATATTTATTCGATGGGAATCGTTATCTATGAAACTCTCACCGGTCGCTTGCCAATTTTAGGCAAGACTATGGTTGAGACCATGAGTAAACACATAACTGAGCCACCGCCTCGCTTTACTGAGGTACGTCCTGATCTGTATATTCCAGAACGATTAGAGGCAGTGGTCTTCAAAGCCTTGTCTAAAAATCGCGAAGATCGGCACCAAAGTATGGCCGAGCTTACTAGAGATTTAGATACTGCCATTCCTCGTGCTGGTAAAAGTCAGGTGCTGCGTACCGACTTCCCCACCATGCCGAAGAGTGACGATGATAAGCCCACTTCACCTTTTGCTAAGTTCACACCCATTCATTGGGTGGCCATTGCCTCGGTATTGTTGCTGACCTTGGGTATTGGCGTGAAATTTATGATGGACTCGAAGAAACCTACTCCTCAAGCAATTGTCGCTCCAGTTAAAGTGGTAGAGCCGCAAGCGGTGGTGCCTCCAGCAAATAATCTTCCTGGTAAATCGTCTACAAATTCAGAGTCTACAAATTCAGCGTCTACATCTTCAGCGACTACACCGGCAAATGCTGCAACTGCTTCAACCACTTCAACCAAGCCGCCTACGTCTGATTTGCCAGGCACGCCCAGTAGTGTCACCACTGCTAGTATTAGTAAGCCAGCGGTTGTAGACGTTAAACCTAGTTCTATTGAACGGCCGAAAACAGCTAGCCAGCCTAAAGTGAAGAGGGTGCGCAAACCTCAAATAGAAACCGCTGCCTCCTCGGCACCCCGTGTGGTCAATCATGCGAAGAGTGCTGGCAAAGACCCATTCAAGGATCTACAGAAAAGTCTTAGTTACTAATTCTTCTAATTTTTCTAGTTCTTTTAGGTCTTTTGATGCTTTTTCGCGGCTTCAACTAGTCGCTTTACTCGGGCGCTATCAACATCGTTGATCCAGTTGCCGTCGAACTTGGCGTAAGTGCCAAAAATAACGGCGTCAGCAAATTGGGCGTAGTCGCCAATATTGTCTGGTGTAACACCTGAACCCACCAACACTGGTATCGTTACAGCTGCTTTTACTTCACTGACAGCACTAGCGGGCGGCGCATCGCCGGTGCGAAGACCGGTGACAATTACGCCATCGGCCTTGAAAAACTCGGCTGTTGTTGCAGTCTCAACTAGACTAATATCTTCGGTAATAGCATGGGATGAATGTTTCTTTTTGATGTCGGCAAATATTTTTACTTTCCCTGCTTTGATTGCCGCTCGCTTTCTCACTATCTGAGCGGCGCAGGCTTCGTGAATGCCTTCGTCACCAATATGTGCGTAGACGAAGCCCTCGACTCTAATAAAATCAAGATCACTAGCGTGAGCCACCGCTAGGGCTTCTATATTGGCTCCAGCCAATATTTGGATACCAATGGGCATCTGGCATTCTCTCTTAATGGCACTAGCAACCACAGCCATGGCTGCGATGGTTTCTACTTCAACGTAACCCTTCAAATATGGCACGTCATGCATGTTTTCAATAACAATAGCGTCGACCCCGGCTTTTTGGTAGGCGACAGCGTCACTTAATGCGGTGCTTACTATCTGAGCCATATCGCCGCTGTAACCAGCCGCACCAGGAAGAGCGTGCACGTGGACAGCACCTATTGTTGAACAATTTTTGCCAGTCTTGCCGAACATTTAATTCTCCTACGAAAGCAATTTTTCTACGAAAGTAGAACAGCGCGCACCGGGCTGGCCTCAAGATCCATAAATTTAAGAGGCAGTGCCACCAAGAAATATTCGCCTTCTTCAACCGCTCTAAGATCGAGATTTTCTAGCCATACTAAGCCATGGCGGTCAAGAACGTTGTGGGTAGCCAGATCTTTTGACTTGATATGGTCAACTGACGGTGTATCAAGGCCGACCAAGACAAAACCCAGTTGGCCGAGCAGTTCGGCTGTGTCGCTTTCTATGTAGCTATATTCTTCTTCAAAGACGGCGAAGTCAATGTCATGCGCTGTTTTGAACAAAACCCGTTTGACCCGCTTGCTTGCTTCTGTTAGCTTCTCTCGCACCAGAGAAGCATTAATACCAGCTTTTGTTGGGGCAATATCAATTACTGCTACTGGGCCAAGAAAGGCTTGAAGGGCCATGGCACCGGCGGTAGTATCAGCATTATTGTCTACGTCACATAGCGAGCCTTTGATATGTACTGGGGCATCGGCATGGGTACCCACGTGAGGGCTCATGGTGAGAGCGGTTAAATTGATAATATTGCTACTTTCATAACTGAGAGTAACTTTTCGCGAAAATGGAGTATCACCAGGAAAACAGGCCGATTTTTCAGTTACGGGCTGGGAGATATCTAGAATATTTTTGAAGGAGAAGTTCATATATTAGAGATTGCTGCTGACGTCAAAATGGAAATAAGTTTTGATATGGTCGATTTTTATATCTCTAGGCGTCTTGCGTTTTTCTGGGCGAGGCCCAATCAATTTAAGTTTTTTCAGTACTTCTTTGAGAATCAGTTCCATATGGCGATTATCAAAACCGCTCGAAAGTTTGATGCATAAGCCCAGACCATGAGGGTATTTCTCGCAACTGCCAATGCCAACTCCGAGCAAACCATCAGCTCCTTCTTTGGCGACGATTGGTGCCTCGCAGGCTCCAAACAGATCTTGGGTAATCAGTCTAAAATCGACACGGTCGGCCCCAGATATGGCCCGAGGATGAGCTAACATCAATTGGCCAAGCTCGTGATAATAAGGGGCGCACTGCTCAATCTGACTGTCTTCAAATGTCACTGGGGCTGTGCTTAAGAGGCTCTGATAGAGATAGGCCATCTCGTATACTGAAAGAGCATAGTTGGGTAGCTGGCAACCATCGGTGGTGCTCAATAATGATTCTTCAGTGCGCTTAATTAGTGCTGACAAGACTTTTCTTAGTCGTACATGCTGTGGTTGATCTGGCTGCAAATATTTTTCTGGGTCGCCACCAAAAGCTTTAATTGCCGAGAGATAGCCTATATGTTTACCGCTGCAATTATGGAAGCGTCTTCTGGCTTTTTCTTCGTCTGGGCCAATTTGACTTTTGGTCTCGCTTGACAATGGGGTGGCTGGCGGGCATTTGAGACCCGCTTCATTGGCTCCGGTAATAGCAATAATTTCTTCTAGCAACTCAAGGTGTCTAGGTTCGGCGCTATGGGATGCCATGAATAGAGCCAGATGCTCAGACTTAAGTTGAGGAAAGTGTCTCTTTAAAATCGGTAAATGCTGTACTAATTGCCATGGCTTAAGCAGTGAGCGACTCCAAAGTTGATAGTTGATATCGCCTAGCTGCACTAAGGGTCTGACTGTATCGATTGACTGTAATTTAGAGCTTGAATCAAAGCCAGATACAAGGCAAACAATGCCGTAGACAGTTACTTCTTTTCTACCGCTGCGTTCAATAGTAAAAAGTGGCTGCCAGGGGAGGTCGCTTTCTTTTGTTGTTGGCAATTGGGCTGCCATATGGTTTGTTTGCATTTTAGTTTGCTTGCATTTTAGTTAGTAATTTTCCTCTGCCAATGAATCTTCTCAATAACTCTCCTATTCTTCTAGTCTCAAACTCTTACCTTAATAAATTCGCTCAAAGCAGCCTCGACTTCTATTTCATGGTGTAAAACCAATGATTTAGCATGTGTTTGCGCATGGAGAATTTAGATGGCCATTTCCTTTAAGACCGCAATTAACCCTGGTCAAGCTTCGCCTAGTCCGCTGGGGTCGTATTCTCATGCTCTTAAGGTCGGCAATTTACTATTCATTTCAGGCCAAGGTTGCCGCGATGCCAAAACAGGCATTGAAGCTGGGCTTACTTTTGACGCTAAAGGCGAGGTGGTTGCCTATGACATTGAAGAGCAAACAAAAGGTGTTCTTGAAAACCTTAGAGCGGTTTTAACTGCCGCTAACCTCGGCTTCGAAAATGTTGTCGACATTACTGTTTTTCTAGCCGATATGGGCGACTTCGAAAAATACAATGGAGTCTATAGTCGCTATTTCTCAATGGAAAATCCACCGGCTCGTACTACTGTGCAGGTGGCAAAACTGCCCGGGCGTAACTACATTGAAATCAAGGCAATCGCGGCTTTTGCCAACTAAAAATAGAGTAAGGAGTAGAATCGAAAATGTCTAACGCTACAGTAGCCAGTTCTCTCAATCTCGATCTCAAAAAGATTGAGCACTTTATTGGTGGCAAGTTTCAAGCTGGTTCTGGCAAGGAGACTTTTGAATCTATCAACCCGGCAACAGGTAAGGCACATGCCACTGTTGCACTTGGTACTGCCGAAGATATCGATGCTGCTGTGAAAGCTGCCCGTCATGCTTTTGAGAAAGGTCCATGGCCGCGGATGTCAGTGCGCGAGCGCTGTAATATTTTGCGCAAGATTGCCGATTTGATTTTAGCGAGGCGTGAAGAGTTTGCCATTGCTGAGAGCACTGATACAGGCAAACCCATAAGTGAGAGTTTTGACGGTGATATACCTCGTTCTGCCTTCAATTTTCAGTTTTTTGCAGACTTTGCACCTAGCTATGTTGAAGAGGCTTTTTCTAGCGCTGAAAACGAAAGACATATAGCTGTGCGCGAGCCCCTAGGTGTCTGTGGTCTGATTACACCCTGGAATCTTCCTCTTTATCTCGCTACCTGGAAAATTGCACCGGCTTTGGCTATGGGTAATACTATTGTGCTTAAGCCTGCAGAATGGACACCGTATACAGCATACCTATTGGCTCAGGTCACTGTTCTAGCCGGTCTTCCTGACGGTGTATTGAACATCGTTCAGGGTTTTGGTGCTGGTGGTGCCGGTGAAGCACTAACTCGTCATCCTGATGTGCGTTCCATTTCTTTTACGGGCGAAACCTCAACTGGCCGAGCAATTATGCAGGCTGCTAGTGCCACCATGAAGAAGCTCTCCTTTGAGCTAGGTGGAAAGGGTGCCAATATAATTTTTGCTGATGCTGATTTAAAGGAAGCTATTCCTACCGCTGTAAGAGCTGCTTTTCGCAATCAAGGACAAATTTGCCTGGCTGGTTCAAGGCTATTTGTCGAGCGCAAGGTATACGAAGAAGTGGTAGAGAAAATTGTTGAGCGCGTTGGCAAAATAAAAGTTGGTGACCCTCTCGACAAAGAAACAGAGATGGGTGCACTAATTGCTCGTGAGCATATGGAAAAAGTACAGAGTTATTTGGCCATTGGTAAAAAAGAAGGCCATCTACTTTGTGGCGGAGAGCGCCTCACGGCACTCGGTGACGGTAATTTCTTGAGCCCAGCTGTATTTACTGGTTTAGAGATTGAGTCGCGTTTCTTGCAAGAAGAAATATTTGGTCCAGCTCTGCCGATTTTGCCTTTCGAAACTGAAGAAGAAGCAATTGCCCTAGCTAACTCGACTCCTTATGGCCTTTCGGCCTCAGTCTGGAGCCAAGACATTGATCGCTTGCACCGTGCTAGCACTCAAATTAGAGCTGGGTTGATTTGGATCAATACTTGGTTTGCTCGTGATTTACGCACGCCATTTGGCGGTCAGAAGTCTTCTGGAATGGGCCGCGAAGGCGGACGCTATAGCCTTGAGTTCTTTTCTGAGGCCAAGACCATTTCTTACAAATATAGAATGTAGAAGGGGCGAAGTTTAAAAATGGATTTAGGTATTCGCGGTAAAAAAGCTCTAGTTACAGGAGCTTCAAAAGGCATAGGCCGTGCCATTGTCCAAGCTCTTAGTGCCGAAGGGGTTGAAGTAATCGCGGTAGCGCGTGATCAAGCGAATCTTGAGGCGCTGGCTGCTGGGCTGTGGCGCAAGAACGCACCGCTTCATATATATAGCGCCGACCTCAGTCAGGGCAAAAGTCGCAAAGAACTTATTGGCTTTGTCGAGAAGACCTTTAAAGAATCTGGTCTCGACATTCTTGTGCACAATGTCGGCGGCCCTAAGCCCACTGATACTGCTCATACATCTGCTGATGATTGGCAGGCAGGCTTTGAACAGCTATTTCAATCGGTGGCTGAATTAAATAGCGCCTTTTTGCCCGGCATGAAAGAGCGCAACTTTGGTCGAGTTCTTTGCGTTACCTCTTTGTCGGTGATGGAGCCAATCAGCGGGCTAGCTATTTCTAATTCATTGAGAGCGGCGGTAACGGCCATGCTTAAGAGTTTGGCCAGTGAAGTAGCGGCCCATAATATTACTGTCAACTGTGTAGCGCCTGGTGCCATTGCCACCGATAGATTGACCGATTTGATGGCTGCTCGTATGGTGAAAAGCGGACAGAGTGAAGAAGAATACAATCGTGATTATCTGGCTAGCATTCCGGCTGGCCGCCTTGGCACTCCTGAGGAATTCGCTGCGGTTGTAGCTTTTCTATCATCTGTTCAAGCTGCTTACATAACGGGGTCGACCATTTGTGTGGATGGCGGCAAACGCCGCTCTACCTATTAGGTAGTATTATTTGTAGTTCGTGATTCTAAGTCTAGAAAGTGATAGAGGTATATTGTGAAATTTCTCGTTCTCGGTGCCGGAAAAATGGGCTATGCCGTAGCTTATGACTTGATTCGCGGCGCCAAAGTAGAAAAAGTAGTGGTTGCTGACAGCAACACCGATAACCTCAAAGAGCTAGTCAAGCGCTTACCTGATGAGAAGATCATTCCAGTCGAATTAGACGTCACGAATGAAGAAGAACTGGCTCAGCTAATGGCTGAAATCGATGTGGCTGTTAGCTGCATTACTTACAAACACAATTATGAACTAGCTAAGATTGCTCTTGCTACTAAAACCCACTTTGTTGATCTTGGTGGTAACGAAGAAATTGTCGCCAAAGAGTTCATGCTTGACGAACTGGCTAAAGAACAAGGCGTAACGATAATTCCCGATCTTGGTTTGGCACCAGGACTAGTATCACTTTTGGCTGTCAGTGCGGCTGAGAGTTTCGATGAAATTTACGATATCCGCTTGCGTGTTGGCGGTCTGCCAGCCAATCCTGACGAATGTTTCATGGATTACTGTCAGGTCTTTTCTATCGATGGTCTAATTAACGAATATAACGAAGATTGCACAGTTTTGAGAGATGGCAAAATTTTCTCTGTGCCATCCCTTTCTGATAATGAATCAATTGAATTTCCCCGACCCTTTGGCACCATGGAAGCTTTCAATACGTCTGGCGGAATTTCTACATTGCCTCAGAGCTATCTTGGTCGCGTGCAACACCTCGATTACAAAACTATTCGCTATCCTGGCCACTGCGATGCCATTCATATGCTTAAAGAGTTAGGCATGATGTCTAAAGAAGCCGTTGAAACTGCCTCTGGACCAGTGGTACCGCGCGATTTGCTATTCAAGTTGCTTTCAGACAAACTTCCTAAAGATGAGCCTGATGTGGTTTTAGTTAGAGTGATGGTCTCTGGCTTGAAAGATAAGAAGCCAGTGCAAATCATCTGGGATTGTATTGACTATGCCGATCAGGCAGCTGGTCTTACTGCCATGATGCGTATGACTGCTTTTCCTGCTTCTATTGTGGCGCAAATGATTGCTCGCGGTGATATCACCGAACGTGGCGTTCTGCGTCAAGAAACCACCGTGCCCACTAAGCTTTTCTTAGCTGAATTGGACGGCCGTGGCATTCGTCTGCAAATGACTGAGCGCGCTCCTGCCCATATTAAGTAGGAGGCGCTACTGGACCCCGAAATCAGGTCAAAAGCACGACTATCAAAGTGACTACGATCTTGCTCCGGATGTAGCTGCTGCAATTGCTCGCTTCTAAAGCTCTCTTACCTTTCACACTGTGCGAAAGCACATTGGTTTGTGGCTCTTTTTTGCATAAGCTCAGTTCACTACTAAATGGTGAACTTATGAATCAAGGGAAACGAACTTT
Source organism: bacterium Ga0077546 (assembly GCA_943369735.1). Taxonomy (GTDB): domain Bacteria; phylum Cyanobacteriota; class Vampirovibrionia; order Obscuribacterales; family Obscuribacteraceae. The sequence continues at coordinate 39,023 of CALROJ020000036.1, read as the reverse complement.
TTTTGCTGGCGATTGTTTTCGTAGTCAGTTGGAGGTGCGTTGGGCACTTTTTTTTAAGGCTCTAGATCTTGACTATGTCTATGAGAAGCAACCCTATGGCCTTCTTTCTGGCTGGTATCTACCGGACTTCTGGCTGCCCAAACTAAAAGTATTTGTTGAAGTAAAGCCCTGGACGGGAGGCGTTATAGACAGTGCACGCTACAACGAGTTGGCGCAAACTACCGGTTATCCTCTGCTCTGCGTCCAAGGGCGGCCAGAGAGCGGTCAATACACTGTTGATGTCTACGCGCCGGTGAGAAGTTTCAAGCTCAAAAATTCGTACTTTGCTGAAGCAGAGCGCTTAGGCAAGCGTCTAATATTGGTCAAAGAAGATGAACAAATCTGCTGGGAAGTGAGGAAAGACGCTCGGATTTGCAGTTTGACTAAGAGTCCAGTTAAGAAGAACTCTGAATGGATTGACGTTGCTTCTGTAGCCGCCGGATGTGATTTCTCCAAGTCAGGCAAGTCTTAGTTAGCCGAGGAAAGGCTAAAGCCGCTGCTTGTGATTTCGAACGGATGCGCCCTGCGATCGTGCTGTGTAGCGCGAGCCTTGATGCAACGGATGTCTCTCACGTAGTCAGGATCACGGCCTAGGCCAAGCAAAACAATATTGTCGGACATATTGCTAAAGCGACTAATTGAGTTAGAGTCTTTGCCGTCGTCTAGTAAGCCGCCAAAGGTTTCGTAGGTCATTAGTGTAGTCACTCCTTTTAGTGACATGTGTTGAAGAAGTGAATAAAGGTAGTCGTGCAGTCGGTCTGGATCGCTCGATGATCTGGAGAAATCACTGATTGAATCAATCACTACGCGCTTTATGTTCTTTTCTTGAATCAGGCCAAACAGTTTAACAATGATGCTATCGATTTGGAGCTCCACTGGAGAAACGTACAAGAGTTCGAAGCCTTCTGCCTTGACCTCGCCAAGGTCAGCGCCTAGAGATTTTATGAGGCGCGCCAGCTGTGAGGGATTCTCTTGGAAGTTCACATAGAGACTGCGCTCGTTATGCTTGCTACCAGCCAGGGCGAATTGCAAGCTAAAAGTAGTCTTGCCAGCTCCTGCCGGTCCAGCCACAACTGTAGCGCTTCCTCTCAGCAATCCGCCGCCGACAATGGTATCAAAGCCTTCTATGCCAGACTTGACGCGCTCGCGCTCTGCGTCATAACTTTCTGCCACTTTAGGAGTGACCAACCGGGGGAAAATATCGAGGCCAGCAGCCGTAATTTTACAGCCGTGCAGGCCCTCTAGGTAGCTGCTGCCCCGTAGCTTTAGCACCCGCAAGAAGCGTTCATCTCTTGTACTGAGAGAGCTGCGAAGAAATTGCAAAATGCCATCAGCCACTGCAAACTCGGGCAAAGTCTGGGCGTGCTCGTCAGTATATTCGCCCAGGAGAAACACCGTGGTCTCATAGGCGGTCAGTAAGCCTGTCAGTTCGTAAAGCATTCGCCGCATTTGCTGGGGCGTTTCGGTGAGATCGTGTAATGCCTTAAATGAATCGATCACGATAATCTTGGGTGAAAGAGTATGGATTGCTTCTTCAATGAATGGTACCAATGCACTGATGCCATTTTTGGTTAATTGAGTGCCGATTTCTTGGTAGTGAACGACCGACCCGACCTTACTTTCATCGAAGAAACTAAACCGTTGCAGGTACATGAGAACTTTGGCTGATGGCTCTGAAAGAGTTGTGATGTAAAGAATAGGGCGTCTATCTCCATCTTCATCGTCTTTTGCATGATGGAATACCATTTGCTCGGCAAATATGGTTTTGCCGGTGCCGGGTTGGCCCATGATGATATTTATAGAGTTGCTGGGAAAGCCACCGTTGAGAATCTCGTCCATCTGAGGATTGCCGGTGCTGACGCACTTGTATTCACTGTGCTTCATGGCTTGAGTCCTTTTTTGCTATTGGCTTGATTGAGAATCATTAGTAGGCGGTTCTTTTCTAAGGGCTTCTGCATGAAAGCATCGGCCCCCGCAGTAAGGGCACGCTCTTCAGCGGCCAGTACACTTAAGACGATTACGCTGGTTATGTTTTCTGTGGCTGCATCACTCTTAATTAGGCGGCAGAGAGCAAGCCCGTCTAACCGTGGCAGCAGTACTTCGGTGAGAATCGCCATGGGCGGCGCTAGTCTGGCACTGTCTAGGGCTTTATAGCCATCATCAGCACAGGTGACTGTATAGCCGGCATCGGCCAGAAAACGACTGAGGAGATTGCAGACGTGTGGGTCTGAGTCGGCAATCATCACTACTTTAGTTGTTTGGTCCATTTAACCTTGATTCTTTTTAGTGCGAAGTACTGCAGGCTGGCACTTTTACCTAAAGTTCCCGATTGACCGATTTATCTTTTTTGAGAGCTTTTAAGCTAGCTTGTCCAAAATCATTGGCTGCCGTGTAGATATGTTCACGCAATGGCAGTGTAAGGCAAATTTCTACAAGGAATCAGTAAATGTCAGCATTTAATTCGACTGAGAGTGAAAACCCTAGAAGCGCAATGCGTCTTGAAGGCAAAGCTGAAAGCCAAACTGAACGCAAAGGCATTAATCTCCTTGGCATTACCTTCGATTTTATGCCTGGGCGAGGTTTAGAGAAGACTGCCGTAACTGACGCTCCGGTCAAGAAGATTGAATGGGAGAGCGACGTTACTAGTGCATTGACCCGCGCTCAAAGAGAGCACAAACCTTTAGTAGTGGTTTTTAAGGAAGACCGCTGCGGTTGGTGCAAATTGTTTGCTGATGAGCTGCAAAAGCCTGAAGTCGCTGCAATCGCTAAAGATGCAGTGTATTTGCAGGTTACTCCTTCAAGCAACGCTGAAGCCAAGCAGTTGGCCAATTTGTGTAAAGTTGAGGGCTATCCTACTGTTTCGGTTCTTTCCGTGGAAGGTGGAGTAATTAGCCCGGTATCTAAAATTGCTGGATTTATGGACAGCACTAAATTTCTCAACCATATGCGCTTAGCTTTCGCGTCTGCCAATGGAAATAGACTCAACGCTTAACTATAATTGTCACTGTCAATTTTGGGAGTGGCAATGGAAGTCAAATGTGATTCAGAGCAAGTGGCGATATATATAAATGCGCTGCGTAGCGAGTACGAAAGTAGCCTGAAGAAGTTTGTTGATTTACCCAGTGTCAGCATGGAGCCTGAGCGAGCCGAAGCAATGCTGGCTACCGCTGCCATGGCAATTGACTTGTTGCAGTCGCAAGGAGCCAAAGCTCGGCTAGTCAAAACGTCGGGCCAGCCCGTTGTCATCGGTGAATTTCATAGTGGTTCTAATTGCCCTACTGTGACTGTCTACAATCATATTGATGTGCAGCCAGCTGACCCCTCTGAGTGGTTGACATCACCTTTTGATATGCAAATAGACGATGGCGTTTACCGCGGCCGCGGCACAACTGATGATAAAGGGCCAGCTCTGGCAGTTATGTATGCTGCTTCTTATGTGCACAAGCAAGGCGTGCCGATCAATATAAAATTCATTTGGGAATTGGAAGAAGAAATTGGTAGTCCATCGTTTGAACAGTTTTTGCGCGACAATCTCTCTGACTTGAAGACAGATTCTGTTGTAATATCCGATACTATCTGGGTTTCACGTGAGAGGCCAGCCATACCTTATGGCTTGCGCGGCTTGCAATGCTGCTTGCTTAAGCTTAAGACCGGTGTTAAAGATGTGCATTCAGGCACCACCGGTGGTCTGGCTCGCAATCCGATTGCTGAGTTGGCGTTTCTAATTTCGAAATGCTTTGATGCTAAAACAGGTGAAGTTAAAATACCTGGTTTCCTTGATGATGTTCTGCCAATAGACAGTGCCGAACTAGAAAATTTTGTCGCCTCTGGCTTCAATGTTGAAAATTTCAAGAAGGCTCACGAACTGCACTCCACTCGCACCGATGATGCCTCTGAAGCCAGTGCGCGCATTTGGGCCACCCCTACTTTTGAGGTGCATGGTATCACTGGTGGTTATTCTGGTCCTGGAGTGAAAACTATAGTGCCGCATCAGGCAGAGGCTAAAATTAGTATGCGTCTGGTGCCCAATCAAGACCCCGCTAAAGTACTAGCAGTGTTGAAAAAATTTGTAGCCGAGCATGACAAAGATGTTGAGGTTGTGGCCGAAGGTTCGCTCAAGCCATTTCTTGGTGAATTTACTGGACCATTTGCCGAAGCTGCTAAAGCGGCGATGAAGACTGGCTTTGGCAAAGAAGCGGCCTTTACGCGTGAAGGTGGCTCAATTGGCGCAGTGGTGAGCATGCAAGAAATTTTGCAAGTACCACTGGTATTTTTAGGCCTTTCGCTGCCTGAGCACGGCTACCATGCCATCAACGAAAACTTTGACTGGCAGCAAGCCAGCGGTGGTATGCGCATGTTTGTCGACTATTTTGAGCGCCTGGCTAAGATAAAGTAGCAGCTGTAAATTGACTCTAGCTCAATTTCTTCTTGTCGATTTTGCCAGCCGAAGTGCGCGGCAATGGATGATCGCAGCTATAAAATTCCCACTCCATCGGCCGCAATTCACGCTTCAAGTGTTGACCGCAATATTCGCGCATTAGTTGAATTAGCTTCTGGCGGTGCTCTTTCTTTTCATCGCCTTCACAGTGCATGTAGTCTGACCATTGACCTGGTTCCAGCACAGTATGAGCCTTGACGATTTGACCCAGTTTACTGTGGGGCACGCCAATTACAGCTACTTCTTTAATCAAGTCACTGGCCCGCAGCACATCTTCAACTTCAGCAGGAAATACTTTGTTGCCAGCGACAATAATTAGCTCTTTGGCCCGGCCTGAAATATAGAGATATTGATCTTTGATGTAGCCAATATCACCAGTAAAATATCCGCCGTCATGTATTACTGCATTGGTGGCTTCGTCTTGGCCAATATAACCAAGCATGAGAGTGCTGCCACAAATAACGATTTCGCCTGACTGACCTTCTTCTTGTTCTGTGCCGTCAGCATTTAAAATTCTTACTTTGACCGATGGTACTAGTTTGCCGACTGATTGGTCGGGGCCGGTTAAGTTGACGGCAATAATTTTCGATTCAGTAGAGCCGTAGCCATTGTTCAGCCGTCTACCAAAAACTTTGTGAAAATCTTCTGCAAGCGAAAGAGGCATCGGCGCACCACCGCACAACAGTACTTTGGCATTGCTTAAATCGATAGCTCCTTTTGGTAGAGCGACAAAGGCACCATATATGGTGGGAACACCAACCATGAATTCTGGTTTGAATTTGTTATTAGCAGCAATAATTCCCTCTATACTCATTTCAGAAAAGATTACGGTGCTGCCATCTAGTAGTGCAATCAACATCACTTCAAGACCAAGCACATGTGATATGGGTACTGGCAGCAGAACATTTAGATCTTTGTGAAAATCGGCCATTTGGCCCAGTTCGTTTAGGTTATTAACTAAACTGGCTAGGTCGTGCAATGCACCTTTGGGCGTGCCGGTTGTACCAGAAGTGAGAATCAGTAGAGCAGGGTCGCTTAAGCTGGCGAAGTCGCAAATTTGATTAGAGTCGCGCACAGTCTCTTCGAAATTGTGCAACTGGGCTATATCGCAGAGAGCGATTTTCTTGTCGCCAGTGTTCAGGTTCGCCTCTAGTGCTGCATAGTCTTTGATTAGCGCTGATGCAACCAAAACGATTTTTGCTGAAATAGTAGGTGATTTGGCGACATTGGCTAATTCACCTTCGGTTAGGCGGAAATCAACCGGTACAGCTAATGCTCCAAGGCGCCAGGTTGCCAGTATGAGGGCGACCAGCTCAGGGCAGTTGGGTGAGGTCATCAATACTTTGTCGCCAGCTTGAACCCCGAAGCTTTTGAGTAGGCTTTCGCCTTTGCCGATCAGTTGTTCGAGGGCTTTGTGGTCGATTTCTCGAAGAGTGCCACCGGGCAATACTTGTATTAGCGCTGGTTTGCCGCCTCCGGCATGGCCGCTCGGAGCTGAACCTGGCCTTAAGATGCGATCTAGTTGAGCTGGGAGGTTTGAAGTGGCCTGCATATATACCTCAGATACAATCTGCCTTTTCACGGCTGCCTTCTCACGATTGTACTTTCTATTCTTACAAATTTGATCTTCTTTCCATTCTTCTGCCCGACAGCTATAGAATTGTTTGGTACTCAAAATTTGTTTGGTACTTATAAATAGGAATCTTTCGTGAGTGACTTCTTAACCACTTGGCCCGAGCTTGATTACCAATCGCTATATGCCGTGCCTGTTGGTGGCCAAGGTGAGCTTGGGCAAGTAATGTGGTTGTTCATCTACCAAGGTGAAATGATTGTGGTAGATGCCGGGGCAAGCTACCCGGCCCGCGAGCTGCCTGGGGTTGACCTGTTATTGCCCAACACCTCCTTTTTAGAGGCCAATCAAGACAAAATTACTGCCCTCTTGCTTACAAATGGTCATGAAGAGCATGCCGGCGCAATTATGTACCTCGCTCATCATGTTAGTCTGCCGCGGGTCATGGCTCCTCGCTTTGTCGCTGAGCTTATCAATCAAAATGTATACGATCTATATGGCACTAGTGAAGCGACAGAGAGCGCCAGTTTGCCTGCCATGGAAGTGGTAGATGTCAAAACTAAATATCAAGTAGGTCCATTTGAAGTTGAGTGGATTGTCAGTAACAATGCTATCGCTGATGCTTGCGCCCTGCGCATTAGTTGCAATGCTGGCACGGTTATTTATACATCGAGCTTCAAGTTTGACCAGACACCAGTAGATGGCACTTTGCTTGATATTGGCCGACTCGCCACCATTGGTGATGAGGGTGTAACTTTGCTTATTTCTGACTCAGCCAATGTTGAGGCGGGTGGTTATACCCTTTCGGAGAAAGTGGTGGCCGGTGCCATGGAAAAATTGGCGAAGAATGCCCCAGGGCGAATGATTGTCGTTTTGCCTGGTACTAACACTCACCGCCTGCAGATTCTTTTTGATGCAGCGGCTAAAACCAATCGCAAAGTCATACTACTAGGTGACACTCTTCACAAAATTGCTGTCAGTGCGGCGATTACAGGCAATCTCAATTTTGATAGAGCAATCGAAGGTTCTATCAATGCTCTGGCTGGTATGAAAGAGCGAGATGTAATGGTTATTGCCAGTTCCACTGAGGCCGATCCGATCAATGTATTAGATGAGATGGCATACGACAATCATCCTACTGTCACCTTGAAAGAAGGCGATACCATCGTTTTTTCAAGCGATGTTTTGCCCGGGCGTGCTCGTCATATGGCCCATATTCTTGATCAACTATTGCTTAAAAATGTCAGCGTCGTTTGGGGCCAGCGCAAGGGTGTGCACGTCTCCAAGCATGCTTCCAAAGAAGAATTGAAGCTGATGCTCTCGATTACCAATCCCCGTTATTTCGCGCCGGCGATTGGCGAGGGGCGGCATATCACGCAGCATGGTGAAATGGCTACAGCTTTTGGTCTGGATGAAAGTGCGATTTTTACTCTGAGCAACGGTGATTTGCTCGAAGTGCGCAATGGAGTCGCTTCAATCGCTGGCTCAGTGGCCTTTCAGCCGGTTCTCTTTAACCGTGAACAAGGTGAGCGAGTGACTACGGCATCGGTCAACGAAAGGCGCGCTCTAAGCTTAGAAGGGGTGGTGACCATTGGTCTGACTGTCACCGCCGGTGGTGAGATAGTTACCGGTCCTACAGTTGAAGTCGGTGCTTCTGGATTTCTTAGATCGAGCGAGTGGGCCGCTATGAGGCTAGAGCTTGACGGTATTGTTAGAGAGGCGGTTTCGCGCACGAAGAAAGACAGTAAGAGTGATGATGTTACTATTCAGCTGCGTTCGTCTGTTCGCGAAGCTGTAGTAAAAGCACTTCGTTCAAGGCTTTCGGCAAAACCAACGGTGCAAGTACTGGTGCACCAAGTCTGAGCGATTTTCTAAGAAGTTACCAGCCGCCAGTGACCAGCATAGCGTTGGCATCATTGAGTACAAGGGTAATTTTATCGCCGGCATTGAGCTTTAGTTTCTCTTGCCAATAATAGGTGAGCCCAGGAGTTTTGTGCTGGCCGGTGACATACCATTCACCAGGTTTGACAGAAACTATACCTTCCATGGCCGTGCCTTTGTTTGCCGATTGCAGAGCTACTGGCGTTGGATCTAGCCCGAGCCTTAAGGCTTCCATCTCTTCATCTTTGTGACTATCTTCAAATTCTTCTATAGCCTTCATGTAGCGCTCATTTCTGGCTTCTTCAATTTTGTTTATGCGCTCGACTTCAGGTTTGACGTACTTGATCATATTGTCGGCCCAGCGGTAGAGGCCACCGACAAAGCGTGGTTCATCTCCACCGGCCCGTTTTTGGGCGTTGCGATAAGCATAGTGCCAGCGCCAGCCTATGTCTGGATAAGGCTTGGTGAGCGATTGTCTGCTGAGATAACCAGAGCTAATAATCATTTGCTTGATTTGCTTATCTTCTTCAGGCAATGGTTGCAGGGGAATTTTTACTTTCGGTGGCTTCGTTGAATAGGGGTAAAACGTAAATTTATCGACCCGATCTTTCATCTGTGGCACGCTAATGCGAAGCTTCACCCAGGCTTTGGCTTGGGGAGTGGTGCCGTCTGGTGGCAGAGCCTCAACTGTAGTGTTGCTGCCCTGACTCTGATTTTGACTTTGATTCTGGGCCGCAGCAGCTTGATTAGAGGCCGTTATTGCAAAAACTAGGGCAATATATAGAGCAGTATTTAGTGAGGGGAAACCGGACTTTCTTAAGTCGCTCAATACCATAGGGCTCCTAGTCGAGTGGTTTGTAGTCTTTGGGTAGACCAAAGTTGTACATGCGTTCAAAGGCTTCTTTCAGGCCATCTTCACCACGCTTAGGGCGGGAGCCAGAAATTATTTCTACCAGTCTCTTCCAAGTTACTTGCTGGAAGGGGCCAATATCTTCAGAGGTATTGCGATCACGTTCGCTTTCCATTACTTTCAAGACGCGGTCTGAAGGCAGCTTGTCGAAGGCATCAACGCAGCGAATATCAAAATGATTGTCGCGACCGGCATCGAGAATCTCAGCTACTTTTTCGATGGGCATGCGATTGCGGTAGTGCCTTACTGATGTTAGAGCATCAAAGACGTCAGCGACTGCAATTATGCGCGAAAGAAAAGGTATTTCTTCGCCTTTCAAATTGCGGTAGTAGCCAGTGCCGTCTAGCTTTTCGTGGTGGCAGGAAGCGACAAAGGGTACTGCACCAAGGCGTTTGGTGAAAGGCAAATTGTTGAGCAAGTCAAACGTAATGCTGGCATGCTTCTGTACCGTGGCATACTCTTCTGGTGTCAGGCGGCCGTTCTTCCATAATATTGCTTCTGGCACGCCAATTTTGCCATAGTCGTGCATCATGGCCGAATAGCGCAGAACGTCTAAATCTTCGGCAATGACATCAAGGCCAGTACCAATCAATAGGCTGTAATTGGTCACCCGCACTGAGTGACCAGCTGTTAGTGGGTCACGTTTATCAATTGTTTGGGCTAGAACTTCTAGAGTTTTATCTACGAAACTCTCAATTTCGGCGTAAGCTTGAGCCTGTTCTATCAAGCCCGATGCAACGGCCGTCAAAGCCTCAAGCCAGTCTTCATCTTCTGATGTAAACGGCCCAGCTAGTTTGTTCAATACTTGAAATACACCAATAATGCTACCTTCACGGTTGCGCATGGGCACGCATAAGACACTTCTGGTCTTATAGCCTGTGTGTTTGTCGACGGCTGGGTCGAAGCGTTCGTCTTGGTAGGCATCAGGAATATTGATAATTTTGCCGCTGCGAGCGCAGTGGCTGACAATTGCTGTTCCTGACATAGGAATGCGAATAGTGCGAGCGCCGACGAGGCCTTGGGCAACCTGAGTCCAGAGTTCGCTTTTCTCTTGGTCGAGCACAAATACACTACAGCGATCGCATTTGAGCATATTTTGCGTTTCGCGTGTAATGGTCTCAAGCAGGGCGTCGAGCTTGCGCTCGGTGGCCATAGATTTGACTACACGGTACAGACCAGAAAGGGGGCGCAGGCGCTCCAGCTCTTCCTGTAGCCTAAGAGACTTTATCTCGCGTTCGATTAACGCTATCTCGCGCTGATGTAGCTCAGATTCTAGATCGCGCAAATCAACTGCACTGAGGGCGGGTTTGGCTTTTGTTTCGGGCGGTGTCTTCGCTTGGTTGGGCTGCGACTGACTCTGATCTAGATCATGCTCGTGCCCTACTCTTTGAGATCCCTTTGCCATACGGTTAGCCTCTTGCTTTACTAACTGCTATATACCCTTTTAGTCTTGACCCCAGATTACTCTTGAGCTTGCAGGCTGGGCGGATAAGCCGGAGCTTCTAAGCGGCGCCAGATTAATAGCCAGGCGCGACCAATTACTCTCTTCTGATCAAGGAAGCCCCAAACATGGCTATCTTCAGAGTTATTGCGGTTGTCACCCATCATGAAGAGGCGACCAGCTGGCACAATAATTGGTTCGTTGGCTTTAGCTTTGTTACCAGTGGGCTGAATATAGTTTCCTTTAGCATTGCGCCCTCTGATGTCAGAGAGCACATTGAGATTGTAGGCCGGCACTTCTTTAATGTAGGCAGATTCGTCAAGAAGTTGGCCGTTGACGTAAACCCCTTGGCCGTCTTGCACTCTAATGATGTCGCCAGGTAGACCAATGACACGTTTAATGAAGGCAGGGTCGTTGGGGAAAAAGGGCAGGCCTGTCAAACGCCCGAGCCAATGCAATGGGTCGTTTGATAACTCTTCACCACCCATCTCAATAGCGGGAGGGTAAAAAACGAGAATATCACCGCGCTGAATTGGCTTACCTAAGTGACCCGAAATTTTTTCAACAATTAAGCGGTCGTTGATTTGCAGAGTTGGCTCCATCGAGCTTGATGGAATGTAGCGAGCTTCTGCTATGCCCCATCGTATGCCGATAAGCAAGATCAAAGTAACAACAATTAGCTCAACCGCTTCTTTGAGGAAGCCTTGAAAAAAGCTTTTGGGAGAATTGTCTGGAGATGAATTCTCTGTTTGTTGGGGTGCTGAAGTGGTCACAGGCAAATTATCTAGTCCTAAATAAAGAAGTGATTATACAGTCAAAACCTTTTTTTTGACGGCCTTGGCGGCCAAGGTCTCCGTAAGCACTTCGGCAAATTGATCAAGCTCAGCCACTGGATTCATTTCAGTGACGGCGACCAAGAGCGACTGACCAAGCTCTGGATACAAGGAAGATAGGTCGATGCCGCCTAAGATTCCTCTACCCTTTAGTTGCTCAAGAACATCTTGCACTTTAACCCCATCTGGCAGGGTCAAGGCAAATTCGTTAAAGAAGGGCTGGTCGAAGGTTAGCTTTACACCGTCTATGGCTGTCAATTTTTCGGCCAAGTAATGAGCTCTCTGTAGGCTGATATCGGCCAACTCACGCAGTCCTTGTGGGCCCATGCAAGTAAGATAAACTAACATGGCTAGGGCATTTAAGGCTTGATTGGTGCAGATGTTAGAGGTTGCTTTGGCTCTTCTAATGTGTTGCTCGCGGGTCTGCAAAGTAAGAGTAAATGCTCTTTGGCCGCGATTGTCGACGGTCATACCAGCTAATCGGCCCGGTAATTGTCGAATAAATTCTTTGCGGCAAGCCATATAGCCAGCCGATGGGCCGCCGAAGCTGAGGAAATTGCCGCAACTTTGTGCGTCACCAACGACGATATCAGCGCCAAGATCTCCTGGTGCCTTTAATAGACCAAGGCTGATGGGATCGCTGATTACCACTAACAAGGCACCATGGTTATGCACTGCTGCGGCGATAGTTTCAAGCTCTTCAATGCAGCCAAAGTAGTTAGGGTATTGCACGACAAAGCAGGCCACATCACTGTCTAGAACTTTTTCTAGATCGCCTTTAGCGATGACCGTTTCGATACCAAATGCTTTGGCATAGGTTTCAGTCACCATGCGGTGCTCAGGATTAACACCAGCGGACAAAACTACTTTTTTGCGAGGGCTATTGGCCAGTCTCACTGCCATCATCGCTGCTTCAGCAGTGGCGGTTGGGCCGTCATACATAGAGGCGTTGGCAACGTCCATACCAGTTATGAGGCAGACCGCTGTCTGGAACTCGTATATCGCCTGGAGGCTGCCTTGGGATACTTCTGGCTGATACGGCGTATAAGCGGTGGCAAATTCTGAGCGAGAAATTATGGCTGGCACCACTGCTGGTACAAATCTTCTATAGGATCCACCGCCGAGAAAAGATGCTTGTTGGCTAGCTGGTTTGTTCTTCGCCGCCAGTTTTTGCATATAGGCCGAGAGTTCTAGCTCTGAGAGACCTTCTTGAATATCTAGTGGCTTAGCGCGCACTGATGCTGGAATGTGGCTTATCAATTCCTCAAATGTCTTCACTCCGATTTCTTTGAGCATTTCTGCTCTCTCGGCCTCTGTGTTTGGCAAGTAGGGGAAATGCAGTTCTTTATCGTCGATGTTGTTGTTGATCGTCATTTTCTCTGTCTTTATACTAGTTGAGTATGATGCCACTTCTATAAGTGTAGCCATTTAGTCAAAAGCGATGATAAAAAATACTTCGAAAAGTGAGTATAAGAGTAAGAGAGCGCAAGTGGGTAGTCGGTGAAAATTGTTGTTGGTCTTGGAAATCCGGGCGCACGCTATGAGATGACCAGACACAATGTCGGATTTAGGTTAGTGGAAAAGTTGGCCACGCAATTGGGGGCTGACTTTCGCAATAGCGGCTCAATGCAATGCGATTGGGCTCGTATAAAAGTAGGCAATATTGATGTCGTGCTTGTCAAGCCACTTACATATATGAACTTGTCTGGGCAGTCGGTGCAGAAAGTTTTGCACTGGTACAAGGTCGATATTAAGGCCAATTCAGGCGGCCATTCCAGTGATTTGATCGTGGTTCACGATGATGTCTCACTCAATTTAGGTCGGCTGCGTTTTCAAAAGGCCGGAGGCGCCGGTGGGCAGCATGGAGTCGAGTCAATTATCGAATGTCTTTCTGGCAATAAGCAGTTTGATCGTCTCAAGCTAGGTGTAGGACCAGATCCTGGTGGTGCTACTCGGGGAGATTATGTACTCAGTAATTTTCCGCCAGAGCAGCAAAAAGTAATTGACGAAATTACGCTGCATGGATGTGAAGGAATTAAGCATTGGCTAAAGACCGATATTGACAAATCAGCGAACAAATTTAACGCTCTTGACCTCTGCATTGTTGAGTCGAAAACCGACGAGCCAAAATGAATTTCTGCTAAACAGGCATATGTCATAGATCTCTGTTAATAATCTCTTCGATACTGCCAGGCGCTACTATCGATAACTTCCCCCGCAGTGGGCGTTACGCTTTGTATCTAAAGAAGATGATTATGGCGGGAGTCTATAACAACACTGAAATAATTCTTGAATGAAAAATCATGCTTTCGAGAGGTGATTAGGGCGATGTCAGTAGCCTAGAATCACTCATGAGTCAAGGCAAGGAGCCTTTGAAGGGGTACCGTTAAGTGAACAGTTTGGCACAAACAAGTTTGCTGGATAGATTTATAAGCGCCAAGAAGGGCAGCGCCAGCCGCAATTTCTTTCTATCAGCACTTTGGTGGTCGCTATGGGGTATGGGAGCTGGCATGTTGGCTGGCACCGAATTCTCACTGCCCGACCTGATTCGTGGCATTCCGCAGTTGGCAATGCCGCACCTTAGAATGTGGCACGTCAATGCCGTCGCCATCGGCTGGCTGTCGATGGGCTATGTGGCATCTATGTTCCACATGATACCGACGCTCTGTAAATGCGATTTGTACAGTGAGCGGCTCGGCAACTTTACGATGTGGGCCTGGAATATCCTCATGATTGGGGCGTTCTGCACACTATTAAATGGCAACACTGAAGGTCGAGAATATGCCGAATTAGGCGCCATTCTCGACGTTATTGTTGTTATAGGTTTGGTTGCTGTAGCTTTCAACCTATATATGACGATCGTCAATCGCAAAGTGAAAAAGCTCTACGTTTCGCTCTGGTATTTCCTCGGTTCGCTGTTCTGGTTCCCTCTTGTATATGTAATTGGTCAGCGTACTTTCGTTGCTTTACCTGGATTGAACGACGCCATCATCGGCTGGTTCTACGGCCACAACATTCTCGGTATGTGGTTCACCACTGTCGGTGTTGGCATGATGTACTTCCTCATTCCGCGTTTTACCAAAGCCCCTCTATATAGTCACGGTCTTTCGATGTTGGGCTTCTGGGGTATTGCTCTTTTCTACGCACCAACTGGTACGCACCACATTACCCAGTCACCAGTACCTGAATGGTTGAAGGCAATCGCCATTATCTCTTCTATCTTCTTGCTCGTTCCCGTGCTGACAGTACTGACTAATTTCTTTATGACGATGCGCGGCAAGTGGGGCATGGTCGTCACCGATTTACCTCTGCGCTTTGCCGTTACCTCTTGTATGTTCTATTTGGTTACCTGTACTCAAGGACCTTTCCAAGCAACAAGATGGATCAACTGGTACATCCACTTCACTCAGTGGGTAGTCGGTCACGCTCACTTAGCGTTGCTCGGTACCTTCTCGTTCATTCTTACTTCTTCGTTCTATTACTGCATGCCCCGTCTGACCGGCAGAGAGTGGCATAGTCAGGGCTTAATCAGAGCCCACTATTGGCTCAAGTTCTTAGGTTTCACTCTAATGATGACGTCACTAACCACTGCTGGTCTTGTACAAGCAGCAGGTTGGGCCCTTGGTTACCCTGTTGACCAGTGGGGCTTGGCGCTTGTTCCGTACTGGTTCCTGAGGGCGATAAGCGGCTTCATGATCGTCACCGGTCAATGCTTGTTCGCTTACAACACATATAAAACGCTCTTCACACCTAGAGCTTCTGCCGACTCACCGGTTAAAGCTCGGGAGGTCAAAGTCTAATGTACGGTTACCGGCTTGGTGCAATTGGTATTGTCACCACTTTCTTCATCATCATTTTCTCTACTGTATTGATGCCAATGGTGCTCTTCAATCCGAAGGCATCTGGTCGTGGAAATGACTACAAAGTAATTCCTCTTTCAGTTGGTGACGCCGCTCGCGGTCGTCAAATATATGTCAGAGAAGGTTGCTTCTATTGCCATACACAGTTCACTCGTATTCAAGATCGGGGCTACGGTCCATTGGTCAAAGAAGGCGACTATGTCTATGAGACTCCTCACCAACTAGGCACTGCCAGAACTGGTCCAGACTTGACCAATGAA
The DNA here is from genome assembly GCA_943369735.1 of bacterium Ga0077546. Classification (GTDB taxonomy): domain Bacteria; phylum Cyanobacteriota; class Vampirovibrionia; order Obscuribacterales; family Obscuribacteraceae. Next base: position 23,791 of record CALROJ020000036.1, on the reverse strand, counting down.
GGTGGCCGCTTCCCATCTCAGTGGCAGAAAGCACACTTGATTTCACCTCGTGCCGTTAAACCTGGTTCAATCATGCCGAGCTTCAGCTATCTTTCTGAGCAAGATATGAATGACTTGGTGCAATACATTCAAACCCTTGGTAACAAGCGGACAGTGACAGCCTTCGTCACTCCTCCTGATGAGTACTTGCCTACTACACCTCAGGGTCGTGGTTTGGCTGCTCGTAAGACTGTTGACACCGCATCTGATGCTGCAGCCAATGCTGGTCGTGGTATCTACACTCAGAATTGCGCTGCTTGCCACGGTTTAGAGGGTAAGGGTAACGGACCTAATGCCATTACATTAGAGAAGAAGCCACCAAACCTTACCCGTGACTACTATAAGCAGTACCCTGATGAACATTGGTTCTACCGAATTTCAGAAGGTGTCACTGGTACGAGAATGCCACGTTTCCAATCTGTTTTGACAGAAGAGCAACGCTGGTACCTGGTCGCTTACTTGAAGACCTTGCCCAAAGAGCACGAAGAGACAATCGACAATCTTGACCAGCTAAATGTGGCTGAGCCTACTCGCCTCCCAGTGCTTACAAAGCAAGTTTACGAACCCCACCATGGCAAAGAGTAATGAGAGCAATGAATAAGGAGAGCAGATATGTGTCCTAATTGTGTTCTTAATGGAGCTAGTATCGGTGGTGGTGTCTGGGTCGCGTTTGGTATTTGTGGCTTTTTCTTCTTAATTGCTGTGGTTGGAGTTCTATGGGCCTTCAAAAACGGTGAATTCGAAGATCTCGAAGCTGTCAAATTTGAAATGCTTGATGACAGTGAAGAGCTTGTGCTTGGTGGTAAGGCCAAAGCTGCTGTTGAAAAATTGCGTACTCAAGGCGAAGGCGTGTAAGGCCACAAGTTCTTAAAGAGGGAATGGAGAAAAATGGCTGAAGAAGTCAAAAAAACAGTTAGCACGCCGGTAGTCGAAGACGATGAGCACTACGAAGTCGTTTCTGAATACCGCATCGGTGAAGGCGCCCCGCCTCCTTTTCTGGTGATTTGTTTCATTCTGATCTTTGTATATGCAGCGGTGTCTTGGATTCCCTTCTTTGGTTATTAGAGGAAGATGTCACTTAGTAAGTTGAAATTGGTTTTCAGTAACCAAAAAAGTCTCTCCCCCGCTCTTAGAGTTGATCTAAAGGCCTCGCTTCTTTTGGCGATGATTCCTGTGATTGTTGGCTTAACTGCTTGCAACGACAGCAAAGTCACTCTGCCATCGGCAGATGATGGCCTGGTTAGCACCAAGGTTACTCTCGGCGACAAAGAGCCAATCTGGCCCAACGACGACCCATCAATTCCTGATGGCAAAGGCGTTTATGCGGCTCAGAATTGTGCTGCTTGTCATGGCCTAGACGGTAAACCGGTGGCTGGCAAAGCCGCTGTTGACCTTTCTAGCAAAGAATGGGGACGCAAGCAGAAACCGGTGGAGCAATACGACTTCATTACATTCGGAAAAGAAGGTTCTGACCACCCAACGGTGCGCTCTAAGCTTCGTCCACCAGAGATTTGGAACTTAGTCTTCTATGTCAGAAGCCTATCCACTCCACCATTGACTGATGGTGAAATCGCGGAAATACAGCCGGTCTTCGGTGCAAACTGTGTTGTTTGCCACGGTGCCAAAGGTTATGGCAATGGTCCTTTGATGAAAGGTAACGTGCTTGAGCCAGCTCCAGCTAATTTCCAAAGTTTCCCTCGCTTTTATGACCGCACAGATGAAATCCTGTGGGATCACATCGCCAACGGTATAAAGTGGGAAGGGATGCCTAACTTCTTAGGCAAAGTAGATAAGAAGTCAGATAAAACTAAGGTAACTACCTTCGACGAAGCATATATATGGAAATTGGTTGGTTATGTTCGTCACTTCCATGAAAGTAATTTGACTGAAGTGGATACCAAAGCCCTTCATGACAAAGAAGATAAAGAAGAGAAGGAACACAAAGAAGGCACAGAGAGCAAATAAGACCATAAAACTAAGATTGAGCAATGTTCAATCAACAGTACCTAAGACCTAAGGATAAGGACCATGACAGACGGAGTCAGAAGAAGAGTCATTTTAAAGACGGTAGCAGCTCTACCGCTTGCCGCTACATTTGGGCTTTTGATATCTCCTTTTCTCAGATATTTGCGCCCAACATTGAAGCCGCTCGACATTCTTGGTCAATCAGACCAACCGTTGGCTGAGCCGCCAATTCCGACGTTCACTGACAAAGACTTTCCCGATCCATGGACTTGCCTTCCATTCATGTTCAATCAGAAGTACCTTGAGTACAACCCTGAGGGAGCTGAAATTCGCAAGATTCCTGGTTTCATCGTTAAATTGCCCACTGGAGATGTGGTTGCTTACAGCCGCATTTGTCCACACCTTGGTTGCATCTTCAACTTCGTCAAAGACCCAGATGAGTGCGCTAAGGGTTACAACTTCAAACCCGCCGGTCCAGTATTTGCTTGCCCTTGCCACTTGAGCGTGTATGACATTGCTCAGGCTGGAAAAGTAGTGAGCGGTCCTGCTCCTCGTCCACCGCGGAAATTTGAAGTTAAGCGGGTAGCTGGATCGTATCAGGTGGTTGCGTTGGAGGCTGGTTCAATTGCCTAGTTTAGTACAGGATAAAAGCATTGCGAGTACCCTCACCGCAGCTGGTGATTGGGTTAAGACCCGCATCAACAATATCGACATCTTTGATGAGCACCACCAGGTCGAAGCGAAGACCAATCCCTTTTATGCACTAGGGCCAATCTTCTATCTGGTTTGGTTCATTGTTATGGCTACTGGTCTGGTTTTGATCATGTGGTACGTACCAACTAAATCAGCTGCATTCGACTCGATTCTCAATATTCAAAACGGCATTCCCATTGGTGGCTTGATGCGAGGCATGCACAAATATGGTGCCGATGCCATGATCATTGCTGCCACCATGCGTCTCTATCGCATGTTCATAAATGCCGATTACAAACCGTCCAAAGAGTTCAACATCGCCATTGCCCTGGTCACTCTCCTTCTTTCAATGTATTCCGGTCTATCTGGTTACTTGCTAATTTGGAACCAGCGAGCATTTTGGGCGACCAAAGTATTTGCTACATTCCCGACCTACATGGACCAGTTCGCGGTCATGGGAGACTTCTACCAGCCTCTCTATAAGTCACTGCACTTGGGTTGGAACACAGCTGAAGTATTGCTAGGCGGTGGTGCTGCCATCACTCAAAACACAATGACGAGATTCTTCTCGTTGCACTTGGCTTTCTCACTAATTCCTTTGATTTTCGTTGAAATCTATTTCTTCAAAAATGCCTATGTTCGTGTGCCTTTGAACTGGACAAAGCGTTCAATCTTGATTTTGATGATTGCTTTTGTGGCCATTGCCCTTCCCGCTGCTCAAGGCTCACGGTCTGATCCAGATGTCACTCCGTTGCCGATTCTCTCTGACTGGTATTTCTTGGGCTTGTATCAGATGTACAAGTATCTTGAGCCGGTGGTGGCAACTTACATCACCATGGTCATTCCAGTTTCAGTAATGCTTTTGCCCTTCCTCGATACCTGGATTACAGGCTCCGAGAAAGACATCATGAAGAGACCGTTCATCTTGATGCTAACTTTCATGGGTGCGGCATGCTGGATTGTGTTCTCGTACTTGATTATCGTCAACATCGCCGATATTCACTCTGATCCACCTTACTGGCGATCCTTCCTCTACGGCACCATCAATATTGGTGTGGCCTGGCAGGCCATTCTTATGATTCGCAACAAGAACCTGCAAGAGAAAGCCAAAGGTTTCGTGGGGGCTATGGTTATGCTCGCGTATTGTCTAATTCAGACATTCGCTGGTTACACCTACTACTACATGGCTCTTACAGAGATGTTCATTGACCCAATGGGTCACGCTGCTCTCTACTCGCTTGCTCGCCCAGTAATGAGTAATGCCACTGAAGTAGAAGCGGTTGTGCGAAAACTGCATAGCACAAACAACTCAAGCGTTCCGCTCAATAGCGAGTACTGGAACTACCATGTCACTTTAGACCCTGGCTATATCGCTAAAATCGGTGAACCAGCTGCTAAAGATGACCTGCAGAAATTGGCTGAACTTGCCAAAAACAAGACCCCTCTAGACCTAATTTCGAAGTTTATTCCAACCTTCGAGACACCTTCTGGACCTAATGGTGCCTATGATGCCATCAAGTTCAGTGACCCGGTCAAAGGTCCTCACCCAGAGTACGAGACCATGACTGATTTCATGATCAACAACCGCTGGGCTTGGGATTACTGCACATTGCAGGATCGTATGACACCAGGACTAGTCAAAGGTGGCTACCCCTTGAAAGTGCCAGACAATGATTGGTGGTGGATGATTGGTGGCCCTCTTTCGGGATTGTTTGCTCTAATAGCTGGAATTCAAGCTAAACAGGCCCAAGCCAAATTAGCTGCACCAAAACCTGCTGAACCTGTTGCAGTTGCGTAAAAGTGATTAAGAAGAACAAAAAAGTGAACGCCGCTAGTCTAAATAGCAATTTGAATAACCTCAAAGCTATGCCTGAAAAAGGTACTAGCGGCGCTTCTTCTACTTCTTCTACTGTAAACAAAGGTCTGAAGATCAAGTTTGTCTACAAGCTCTTCGCTTTCGCCTTTTCAGTGGTAGCACTTTCTTGGTTCTTTGAAGGAACCAGACAAATACAAGCGGGGCTATCGCTTTCGGCCATAGTTTATATCTTGGTCGGAAGTTTGCTTACTGTGGCTTTGATTGGGGTGCAAGCCTTCTTCATCTACGCTGAAGAGAAATCTAAAGACAGTCGCACTCGCAAGATTCCGCTCTTCGACCCTATTTATGATCGTTTGAGTAGACCAGTTAGAGACTCAGTTGATACTGATGAAAAGAATGGAGATAACTAGTCGTGGGTAAAACAATTGACATTGTTTTGGTAGTTGTAGGGGCAGTCGCCTGCTTAGCTCTAACTGGTTTGATGCCATGGGCAGAGCTTGGTATGACTGGTGCTCCTGATGCTTGGCCGCTATGGCTGCGTTGGGTCAATGAAAATCTTGGCCTGCCACTGCCCAATTATGACCAAGTTGCTAGTCTCTCGACTGGTTGGTCTGAATATTTGAAAAAAGCTGGAGCTGAGTCGCGCTTCGGAGACTATGCTTACTCATTAGTTATGGGCCTGGCAATGGTCGCTGCAGCAATTGGTATCGCCGCTATTGGCCGCGAAGAAGCTGAAGAAAAGACTGTTTTGCCCGTCAAGAAATAAGTACTGGGAGTTCTGAATCATGTACACGTCGATACCGAAAGGCCTAACTGACCTAACGCTCGCAATAGAAAAGGGTACTAATGCTGTAATCAGCAATAGATACAATCCTTTCTATTATCACGGTGCGCTTCCTCAGTTCTACCTGTGGGTGCTCTTCCTTTCAGGGCTTTTGCTTTTCGCCTACTACATTCCAACGATTGATAACGCCTATTTCTCGGCAAATCTCGTAAACGCCTGGACATCGGTTGACTACATCACCGATAAGCTGCCCATGGGAGCTGTTATTCGCGGTATTCACCGCTATGCCGGTGACGCTATGGTTATCACAATCGTATTGCACGCCTTGCGAGTTTGGGTGACCGACCGCTATCGTCAATACCGTTGGGTTCAGTGGATATCAGGTATTGTCTTACTTTTGATGGTGCTCTTCGTCGGGCAAACTGGTTATTACCTGGTTTGGGATGAACGCTCTCTAGTTCTTACTCGTATGACAGTCAGTGCTTTTGATGCTATACCTTGGATTGGTCCTGGTCTTAAGGCCTGGTTCTTGAACGGCAGTGCTATCACTAACCTCACTCTTTCAAACTTCCTCTTCATTCACATTGGTCTATCGTTCACCCTCTTGTTCGGTTTGTGGGTGCACTACGTGCGCATGACCAGACCGGTGATTACTCCACCGCCTGCTATCAACTATATGTTGATGGCAATATTGCTCGTGGTTGTTTTCGCTTACCCAATCACTAGCGGCAAGATGGCTGACATCAACAGCGCACCTACTAGTTTTGATATCGACTGGTTCTTCCTCTTCCCTTATTGGTTGATGGCCAAGGTTGATCTCACTACTTATTGGGTCTTGATGGTAGGCGCCACAGTTGGTTTGTGTTTGGTACCACTACCGAGTCTCTACAAAGCTGCTAATCCGATTGAAGCGGCTGAAGTTGTTTTGAGTAAATGTACTGGTTGCTCACTCTGTTCTAAAGACTGTCCATATCAAGCAATTGAGATGGTGCCAGCACCTGCTGGTTCGCGCTTCAAATTACTTGCTACGGTAAAGCCTTATCGTTGTTCAGGTTGTGGAGTTTGCGTTGGAGCTTGTGCCTTTGATGCAATTGACCTGCCGAACTTACTTGATACTGACGTTACCGCTCAGATCAGAGCGATGGCTGAAGCGAAACCTAACTAATAACCTAATTTCAAAAAGGGTAGTCTAAGAAAATGTCCGAACAAAAGGTAATTACTCTGATCTGTGAACGCGCCTGCGATCTCGATTCAGTGTGCAATGACAAAGGCGAAGTCAAAGAAGTCGACGGCCTGCATGTGGTCAAGCTTCCTTGCAGCGGCATGATTCAACCACTGATGATCGAAGCTGCTATGAAAGCTGGTGCTGCTGGTGTAATCGTCACAGGCTGTCAGATCGGCGACTGCTACTACCGCGAAGGCAATCGTATGATTCGCGAGCGTCTGCTTGGTCAGCGTCCACCGGGCTTGAAGAAAACTGTAGACCGTCAAAGAGTTTTGGCCCTTTGGTTATCTCGTCCGCAAAAAGATCGCTTCTTGAGTGAGGCTAAAGAATTTGTCGCCTTTGTTCGTCAACTTCCAACACCGCCACCTGCTGCTGCTAAGCCAGCTGCTAAGTAGTTATTGAATAAATTTTGAAATTGTAGGAGATCACTGACATGGCCGAGAAAGCAAAAAAACTGACCGAAGTCGACATCATTTACAGATGGGCTTGGTTCTTCATTCTCTACTTTGTATTCATTCTATTAATTGCTTCTTTTGGCTTAGTGGCTGAGTTCTAACTAGCAGAACTTATGAAATTTAAAAAGCCTCGCTATCGAAATAAAGATAGCGAGGCTTTTTTACTTTTTCAGAATTGTCAAATTGTCATTTTAGATAATCGCGCAGGCTGCCTGTGCTATCCATATTGCGCAACTTGAGCAAAGCTCGGTTCTCTAATTGTCTGACGCGGTCATCGCTCATACCCATTACTGTAGCTACTTTTACTGCGGTTAGTGGTACCCCAGTATCAAGTCCGTAGCGTAGCCGAATGACGTCAGCCTCATTGGCGCTTAGTTTAGCCACAAGACTTTCAACATCTTGCTTGCAGAGCTTTATTGTTGCTTCTTCTTCAGTGGCGAGGTGATCTAAATCAGCCAGTTGATCTATCAGTGCATCTCCATCTTCGGAAGTGGTGGCATCTAGTGAAATTGGCTCTTGAGTTGACTGCAAGATTGATTTAATTTTGCCTTCAGTTAGACCTAGCTCTTTTGCAAGTTCGTTAGAACCGGCTCTACGACCTTCTCTTATGAAAAATTGATGGGCGGCTTGGTGTATTTTCTGTACAGTCTCAGTCATGTGTACTGGAATGCGAATGGTGTGACCTTTGTCTTGCACAGCCCTAGAGCAGCCTTGTCTAATCCACCAAGTAGCATAGGTCGAGAATCTGAAACCACGCTCGGGGTCGAACTTTTCTACGGCCTTCAGCAGGCCGAGATTGCCTTCCTGGATCAAATCGCCAAGTGACAGGCCGCGACCAACAAATCGTTTGGCTATGCTCACAACTAGGCGTAAATTGGCTTGGGCAAGGCGCCGTTTTGCTAGTTCACTTCCTTGTTGGGCTTGCTTACCCAAAAGCTGCTCTTCTTCTTTGTTGAGCAGTGCATAGCGGCCCATATCTTTGAGATAGGCCGATAATGCTTCATCGCAATTATTTTCAGGGTTAACATTGATGAATTCAGTTTTGTCTAGCGAGTCGCCATTGATCTCGACAGCGCTATCAAGAATCTGAAATTGATCAAAGTTCTGACCGGTTTTAGAATGTTTTGGTTTAGATAGAGATTGCATTTCATCACCTTGTTTCAGAGAGCGGGGCTGAGCATTGGCCACCACTGTGAGAGCTGATATCTAGATATAGTTGTTAAGGGCACTACAATCTCTATTCAAGCAGTTTCAAATAGACCGTTCTAATTGGATAAGCTTCTCTTAATCTTCGCCACTCTTTTTATCTCTTTTCTCTCTTTTTCTCATTGAGGCACCATGAAACTTATCGACCTCACCCGTCCCCTTGAGCAGATAGATATCAGCGAATTTCCTGACGTGCTCAAACCGCTGTATCGAATTATCTGTCCGCAAATTGAATATGTTGGCCATGCCCATGGCGCACAGATTATGTCGCAGCTTTTTGGTTGCTGTCCTGACGATTTGCCTGAAGGTGAGGGCTGGGCAGAAGAAAATATCAATATCAGCACCCACCTTGGTACTCATGTTGATGCACCTTGGCATTACGGTAGTAAAACCAAGAATGAGAAGGCTTTGACTGTTGATCAAATTCCTCTTGAAGAACTTTATTTGGATGGTGTTGTGCTCGATTTAACGGCCCTAAAAGGAACTGGCGTGGCAATCACCAGGGAGCATCTCGAAGAGGCCCTCTCGCGCATCAACTACAAGCTAAAAAAGGGCGATGCTGTGTTATTGCGCACCGATCACGACTTGATGCCGCTGACATCGCCGATGCGATACAACTATCCTGGCCTGACTGCAGATTCTGCTACTTTTCTGGCAGAAAGTGGTGCATTGGTTGGCGGTACCGATGCCTTGGGTTTTGACCGACCATTTCATATGATGATTGCCGATTATCAGCAAAGTGGTGATAAGTCACGCATTTGGGATGCTCACTACGCGATGCGCAATTATCGCTTCTATGTGGTGCAGCAGCTGGCCAACTTACAGGCCTTACCATCGTTCGGTTTTAAAGTGGCGTTCTTTCCGCTGAAAATCGTTGGTGCCAGCGCGGCACCTGCTCGGGTTGTTGCTTTTGTGGAAGATTAGCTACGGCTGTCAGCTGTCTTTCGTAAAGGTTGCCGCCGTGCAAGTGGTTAATCTTTCTCGGTATTCGCGAGATACGGCGGCGAGTTAATAAACAGCTTAACCGGATTGACTGGGAACAAACTACAGGGTTTTTACTGGTATTTATCTCTTGGCGAGCCCGCTCTAGGCAAGACAAAAGAGTTATCGGCAGCTCGAAGTGCTGATAACTCTTTTGCATAGACTAAAGAACTACTTTGCAGCTTGAAATCTAATTTCAAAACTGGATTTATCATCTTTGGAAACACCTGACACCGGTGGTCCAATCTGAATAATACAGTTGCTGCCGTCTTTGTCGTTACCCTGCACCACGTCTTTGGAAGTGTAGGTAATGTTCCAGCGATACTGACGCATGCTATTAAGCCACCAGTCGCGAACTTGCGGTATTGTTTCTTTGGCGTTAAAACACAAAACATAGGCTGGGCCTTGCTTTGTATTGTTTATGTGATTGTAGACCAGGCCATGGAGGTACTTCGCCTTGCCGGTATATTCGGGGACGTTTGGTAGCGGAACTTTCTCTTTTAGTGTTTCTGGAGCTGCTGCTACAAGTTCAGTGGCATTGGAATTTTGTTGCCCTTGCTGAGGTGCTTGTGCCTTAGCTGCACTATTAAGTGAGAGAAAAAGCAATGCCCCTGTGCAAAATGCAATTACTGGTGCGTTGGAACGCCCTTTGGCTAAAGAGCTGTGAAACACTGGAATTCCCCCCTTTGAAATGAAACTTACATCTTTAATGCCATGCTTCTCAAGATATGAAACGGCCACCTCTTTTATTATAGAGGTGGCCGTTTCTTCGTGCATTGTTTTTTGTTCTGCTTAGCAGATGTTAGTTAGGTTTGCAGAAAGTCGCTCCTTCGACAGTCTGTTGGAATTTCAACTCACCAAGTAGGTTGTTGTAACCAGAAGCTGGATGCCATGCGGCGGTATCGGTGCCATCTGGTGATGTGCTTGCTGAGGTGAACGGTACTTCGTGGTAGCCACCATCTCCAATGCCTGCTCCATTACCTTTAGTGGTGTTGACAGCCCATCCGTTCAGTGGGTACTTGCTATCGCATTGATTGGCAGTTCCAGCGGCTGGGGCAGGTCCATCAGCAGCGATTGCTGAGTCTGTCCAAGGTAGTGAAGTGTTCATTCTAGGTTTGTGGGTGCCTGGTTGAACATAGAGGTACAATTTGCTGCCACCAGTTCCGGTTGGTGCTCCTGCTAGTGTCAGTGGGTAGCTAGTGTCGCCTAGGGCGGCAGTAACGTCAGCTGTTGTCACTAGAGGGTCAACTTGTTGCATTCTCTTGGTTATTTCGCTGATGATTGCGTTTGTTTTGCATCCACCACCTGAAGTGATACCAGGGCCTGCGTTCAATTGATTGAGGTAGGTCAGTGTAGTGTCAACTTTGAGGTAGTTGATCTTGGAGGCGCCACCGGTGTAAGGGATGGCAGAACCAGCAGTACCAGACTTGAGTACAGTTCCAGAACCATTCACTGGCCAAGCTTTCAAACCAGATGGAGGAAGGCCGAAACCAACGTTAGCGCAGAACTTGCCACCTTTGCGGCCGGCGATTTTACCGAGCAAATCAGCCTTCATGTATTCAACGTTGGTGAAGCCACCAGGTTGTGTGCCACCAGAGTAGGTTGGCACGCGGCCATAGTTGTCCATCCAGTTGGCAATGTTGCCAGCACATGGGTCTGTAGCAGGGAGAGTGTCATCGTACATGGTGTGTGTGCATTGCTTTTGTCCACCGCCGCTCTTACCGAGAGCTACGAGGTCAGTGAAGCTAGCATATTGACCATGAGGATTTGTACCATCGGTTGATCTGATGTTGTGAGTAGCAGAACCCCAGAGGCTGCCTGCCTTCAAGTATGAACTGAGGTTGTTGTTTTCCCAGATGTAAGGATCGCCAGCACCGTAGTTGACACCACCTTCATCTGTGATGTCGTTGACGCGGGGGTTGCCTAAGCCGTCTAGCACTGGATTACCCAGGTTATCCAGCATTGGGCTGCCCTTCGGATGTGAGCCCATCGTACCGACATAGGCTGCCCATGCAGTGTATGCTGCACTCAACTCTGCTGCGTCGGTTGAGAACACAGCAGCACCACCGTTGGCACCGGTACCAGTGGCACCAGCATTGGCGGCGAATACGCCGTTGCCTGGGGGTGAGAACAGTTCATTGTTGAAGATGTCGTTAGCGCCGTTGCTTACAGGAGTTGCAAGCACACCGTTTGTTGTCTCTGCATCATCACCGTTGAGAACTCTGACGAATCCTCTTGGGATAACAGCCGGGAACTCTTTGTTGATTACGCCGACGATGGCGCAAGCGACCGAGGTACCCATGGCGCCAGATTTGGCTTCAAGGGCTTGTGAGTTAGTGCGGAAAGAGTTCGGAGGAGTGTCAGCATCTACTGCAACGGTGGTGAACTGGCCATGGTCGACCAAGTGGGGCTTGGTTTGTGGCAGTACAGGTACACCGTACAAGAAATTGGCATTGCCGTTGACGTTGAATGGAGTGTAACCTGCCAGGTATCTGGCTGCAGGGTCTAACTTCGAATGCTGTGTTGACAGTGGTGGAGCCCATCCACCCAGAGCAGTTAGAGTTGCAGGGGAGAAGTAGACGTTGGTTGAACTTCCGGTCTTCATGTAGCCAGCATCGACAGCGCCTACTAGCTTGACAGCTGGGCCGTCCCACATTCTAGTGTTGTTCTGACTAGCTAGATCTGAAAAGTCTGTTGCTATTTTGGCGTCTTGTCCACCTCCGGCTTGAAGTTTGTTCCGTAGAGCTAAACCGATTGTTCTGACGTCAGCTCTCAATGTGTTGGCGTGAGAAACGGCTGTACCGCCTAAGCTTTCTGCGTTCTTACCGACGATCAAAGCTTGGGCGACAAGACGGTTATAGGTGACTAAGTCAACGTTGCTGTTTGGAGGCTCGGTTAACTCGCCGAATTCAGAGACGAGACCGCCGGTTAGTGGAACAGCGCCTCTTCTGACGGCTAGCTTAGCCACATTCAAGACACCAGCGTCAGTAGCGTTGGCGACTTCTCGACCGCCACCAATAATTTTGGAGAGGAAGAAGAATCCGACCCCCACTATAATTACGAGAAATACGCACGCCGCTACTAGTCCTAGCGTGGCCCCTCGTTGTCGTCGAAGTTTCATAATTTGCTGTCCTCCTGGAGCCGAGTCATCGGCTTTGTTGAGTATTGCCCGGAGACGTTTTTGTCTTTGGCGCTGATTTAGTTGAGGGTCCCTGGACTGGATTGAACTGAAATGGATTAGTAATGCTCTCTATATTATTGTCGTCTAATGTTCGGCGGTCGTCAAGATGAGACTAATATTCGAGTATTTATCCAATGCGCCTGACAATTGGAGCATCTCCAAGCTTTGGCTTCTATCTATATTCCCAATTAATCCAGAAATTATAGATTAAATTAGCACGACTTAATAAATGCAGCAAAAGCTGTCTATTCGTTGGTGCATCTTGTTTTTGGGCGTTTTGCTCGCGAAATATCCCGAGAAAGATTAACTCCCACCAATGAAATCAAGAGGTTTTATGTGTGGGAGTTAATGAAAGGCAAGTTAAGCCAGCCACCACCAGCCAGAACAAAAACTGCACCTGGGGTCGGTAAAAGACTGTATCCACAAGGCCTTGCATAATTAGACCGCTTAGAGCTGCAGTTAGTCCAAGGGCCATCCAGCGTAGATTGGGATTTTGCCAAAAGGTTAAATGAGCTCGGGCGTATAGGCTTACTGTTAATAAGAGTGATGAGATTAAACCGAGCAGTCCACATTCCACGCCTATTTCGAGGGGGACGCAATAGGTACCAAGAGCGTCGAACCCGCTCTTCATATATAGACCGTAGGCTAAGGGGAAGGTTGAATTGCCTGGTCCGACTCCAAACCACCAGTTGTCCATGAACATTTTGGCTGAGGCCCGCCAGACATAAATGCGATAAGCATTCGAGCTATGTTCTGAGCCAGCGAAAATAGAAAGCAGTCGGCTTTCGAAAGCAGGAAACTTAAAATGCACTAGCAGTGCACCAGCCACTGCGGAGGCAAGCAGCGCCAGAACAATAGGCGCTATCAGTTTTTTGTGTTTTGCTACAACATAGAAAAAGAGTGCCAAGACAATCACTGCGGCCATTGCGCCTAAGGCGAGAAAAGCTCCGCGGCTTCCAGTGAGAACTGTCGCCAAGGCAATTGTCAGAGCCATACCCAAGCAAAACAATGCTGCCAGCAATCTTATATATGTATTCTTCAACCAACCTAGTCTCTCATTCAAGCAATTGATCGTAAGAGCTAGTGCTAGTGGGAAGAGCGGAATAAGATAGCCAGCCAATAGGTTGGGATTGCCTAAGGTTGAATAAATGCGTGTGCCTTTTGACTCTACTGTCGGGTCTTCCCAGGTCGCCAGTGGTGCCACTCCAATTTTGTACTGGTAGAGACCGTAAAGGCTAACGACAAAACCAGCCAGTACTGCTGCCAGAATCAGCTTGTTCAGTCTCTTTGGCGTACTCAAGACGCTTGTAAGCAAAAAATAGTTGATGATATAGACGGCGACTTTGCTCAACCCTTTTATGCTTTGCACCAGATAGTGCGACGAAAAGGTGGCAATAATATTGGCCGCTAAGTAGGCCAAGACAATGCCATCGACTGCTGAGAATTGTCTTTCTTCTTTGCCTCCGGCCAGTCTGCCGACAATCCAAAGCACCATCGCAGCCGTTGAAAGTAGAGCCAAAGCACCTTTGTCATTGGCAAATTGAGGCAGGGCAAGGACAAGAAAGAGCAGACAACTTAAGGCAAAGGCCAATTGCTGAAGTGTGGTGCCAGCCTTACTAAAGATGCTTTCAGCAAAGTTAGCCCGAATGGCATTGAACAAATTGACCAGCCAGCCAATTAACGCTGAGCCAGTTAGAGCCTGGCCCCAAGTCTTGTCGAGAGCCGAGAAACTGAGAAAAGAAGCTAGTTGAGTAAGCATTATTAGAGCGCCTGATTGATGTCTACCACCACTCCTTGCACTCTATATTTGAAGGCCTCGAGTTCAATTTGATTGCCTAGCTTAATTTTGTTTCCGCGAATTACATAACCGTCATCGGTAGCGTCAGCTTCATCTTGCACGGTGACGTAAAAATCGTGGGCAATGCTGTTGGCTGGGTCGGGAAAAGCCATAGCCTTTTTGCCGTCGGGGCTTAAAAAAGCCACTTGTTTTTGTTGATGGACAACTTTAACGATGGTCATAGGGGGCTGCACTGGTTGGTTGCGAATGGTAATCGAACTCTTGTCGCCTTCCTTAAATAGATTGATGTCTTTGGTTTTCAGACCAGTAATGAAGACTTCAATATTAACTTTGTGGGTTCCTTGTATTACTTGGTCAACTCCGGCGTGTCCGGCTTTTGCCAGGCCAAAGCCCACGGCTGAAAGTAAGGTCACTACGATTAAACCGCAGTCAAGTATATTCAACCTGCGCTTACTCGATATCTTTGAATCAGGCGTGTGCATTGTTTTGTAGGCCCTCTGACTAGTCGTTGACCATAATACTAGAATCAACAGTTCAGAGCCCTAGCGCTAACCCTCGGCTGCAGCTTTCTTCTTGGCTGGCTTTGGTGGTTCATCTTTCTCGAAGAAAATCGAGACTGCCCCGGTCACCCGCCGCACTAGGCGAACTTTCTCAAATTCGACTTCTTCGCCGTATTCAAGCTCGTCTTGGGCTTTCTCTTTCAATATTGTGATTAAAAAAGCGCGATCTTGCTCAGAAAGCTGGATGGCCCCGACATGGTTGTCGTTGGCGATCTTGAGCAGCTGCATCGTCGGCATGTCAGGGGTTATAGCTGTCATTTGATAATTGTACTAATTAGGATTGCTCTTAATAGGATTCGACATGAGTGCAAGAAAAGTTTTTTTTGAAAAGCATGGGGTTTCTACGAAATGCCTTGTCGAAGAATTCGCTAATGTCGATAGACCTATTCACGCGAGGGCGACACCCCAAATTTCTAGAGGAATTACTAATCATGGCGATTGAAAACAACGAAGTTGAAGTAAGCAAAGTAGAGTCCACCCACAACCACAAGTTTCACCAAGAATTGCAGGCCGAAACAATGGTAGATCCTAGGACAGAGTCAGCAGCTGACAAGAATAATCCAGAGGCAATGCGCATTCGTGAAATGTTGGCAGCCAATGAGTTGATGATTGAGCAAATTAAGACCCATGCATTCCAGGTTGCCGACAAAGCTTGCGAAAGTATTGACAGGCTGCCATATCACCTTCAACGCGAATTCATGAACTCAATTTCTAAGTTCAATGAGCCAACCGATCTTGTCTACAACAGAGTCAGAGCTAACTATGAGAAATCACAGAACGCTTAAGGGCTTAGGTTCGGCATTGTTAGTTAGATGGAAGCATTCTCAGGCGTTTTAATAGATCTTCCAGTGCTGGTTTAACGGCGTGGCTTGTTGGTAATTTAGAAATGGCAGTTTCTTCTTTTAGAATCTTGCGCAAGCGCATGTATTCACTCTCATAGAATTTAATTTCGAATTTAATATCGGTTGTCGGTAAAGTCGCTTTTTCTCGCGAATTAGCTTTGTAGTCAATTAATTACTTCAGCTGTCACTTTGTCATCTCTCGGCGGGCTCGAATCAAAAAGTTGTTGGTCCACTCATAATCTGGTCGCTCTGGCAATTTTGTCTGATCAAAAGCCGCAGCAAATTGACTATGTAGCTCTAGTCGCCAATTATTTACCTCATCCCATGAAGTTTGGCCATTGCGAATGGCAAGTAAGCGGTCGCGATTGTCATCGATTTTTACTGGTACAAAGCCTTCCTTCAATATGGTGATGCCTGACGATAACAGCCGCACTAAGTGCATTACGTGCTTCCACTTAAGTTCACCAGTGCCTCTTAGATCGCCCTCTAATTTTTTGAATTGCGACAGTATGTAGCCGTTGTAGGTTTGATAGACGAGCTTTGAGAGTAAGCGCGAGCGCTCATGCAACAGCTCTTGAGCGATGGCTGAAGCCTCTTCTACAAGTGGCGTGTAGAGGCATTCAAGTACATTAGGATTAGCTTTTAGAGCCAAGATCAAGAACTTTTGTAGTTCCCAGAAACATTCTTGGTTTTCGTCATTCTCGATTTGTTCGGGCAACCCGTAAAGCGACCAGTGCAAATCGGCCGGGGGTAAATAAATACCCCGCCTATCGGTATCCGATCCTTCAACATCAAGACCATAGGCACGGGAGCCAACAACGCAGCGGTAAATAATATATTGGCTCAAGTCTGAGTCATCTCCAAAAGCTTGGGGGCGATCAAAGTTGAGGCTCTGCACTTGTTTGCGAATGGCTATTTCTTGGCGGTGCAGACTGACTTGACCGCCATCGGGAAATTGAATTAAGTAAGCATGTTTACTATCGCTAGGGCTCTTTATAATTTTGCCCACGGTGCCTTTGCGCCGCAGAGCTTCGCCGTCTAGGCCACGACACTCAACCACAGTCACTACTTGTGTGCCAGCGGGGAGAATCAAATGAGGCTTGATGTTATTTTGACTAGTCATAGATAGCTATTCTAGTGTCTTTTCTGGTTGAAATTTTGACAATCTGGGCATAGTTACGCTGAGTCATATCTGAAAAAGCTTGTTCTGACTAGTGTGGCCAGCTTTTAAATTAGTGACGCATTTAGCTTGAGCTTGAAGGCATCTTTTACTTGTGGGGGATTGCTTATTGAGAGTCACTTGCCGTGTCAGAAGAGCTAACCAAGCGAGATTAAGGCGATCTTCTGCAGCAGTGCTTGTTGAAGCAGTCGTCTCTACTTGTATCTTGTTGCCGATCATAATTTTGACAATCTGGGCCTGGCTCGAGATTTCATATGCTTACATTATTGGCATGAACATGACTGAGGCTGCCAATCTTGCCTCTCGTGCTCTCGCTGCTGAATATTTGCGTGACCCATCAGTGGCGCGCGATTTGGGCAAGCAAAACCTTATACTTTCGCGCATTCGCATTGATAATATGGTTGCGAGCAACGCCCAGTTCACTATTCCTGATGGTGGCTGGCAGATCAAGAAAGCCATCCTTAGCTCCCCTGAGTCAGTCACTGTGATTTGCTCTTACATTCCTGGTGAGGGCGATCCGCCTCTGCCAAAGTTTCCCAATCCGGACCCCCTTAATTTGCGGGAGAAGGTAAAAATTAGTTCTTCAGCTACTGCTTTCATTTATTGAGCATACTTATATATAGGTAGAAGTTTTGAGACCACGCCGCCAAAACCGTTCGCAATTTGCTCAGATGATGCCTGAATTTACGGCTTCTTTGATCATGATTGTGCCGCTAATCATAATCGCTATATACGTAATGATTGAAGCCAGCGAAGCCTATGTCATTCATTGCACTTTGAAGCAGGCTGCTAGCACCGCGGCACGAAAGCTAGCTATGTCATATGGGATGGATCCCAAAAATACAGTGGCCCGCTGGTGTGAGATTGTTTCTTCAATTGATTATCCTGGAGTGGTTAACAGCTACAAGCAGTTTGAGCTTGGTGGCAAGGGTTTCAATGAAACATCCAACCCGCCAACAGTCACCGTGAAAGTGCACTTTGTCTCAGACCAGTATGGTTGTAGGCATTTTCCTGAACCCGATATTCTTGGTCTTGGTAAAGGTTTTGAGATTGTGGCCGAATCGACTTGTCGGCTAGAGTGAAAATATTGTCATTCCATATTGAGATCGCCATTAAAAGGCCCAATTAAATATGCATGATAGTGATGGAGTCCTTGGTGAAATACGCGGCAGGCTGCAATTGAGAAGGCAATAATAATGAGCAATCAGACCAAAGCCAGCTGCAGACAGTTAAAAAGAAGAATGGTTGTGCGCAGTCCGAAAATTATGCGCAGTCAGAAAGGCGCACTGAGCTCAGTATTCTTGTTGGCTTTGATTTTTGGTTTATTGATTCTCGGTTCAATAGCAGTTGATTTCGTTCATGGTTTTCATATTAGAAAGCAACTACAGGTAGCTGCTGATTCAGGAGCTTTAGCTGGTGCCTACATGCTAACGGCCCCAGCTCCTACTCAGTTTCAGCAGAAGAAAGCTATGAGCTGGGCAGTTGAAATGGTCGGACGCAATGCCTCTGACAATCAGCCATTGATTGCTGATGGAGAGACCGTAGCCGTTGATGTAGAGATCAATTCAAGGCCGATGAAGTATCCCCATACTTGCGAAGTGACCATCACTCGGCAGATGCCTACTATCTTTGCCCGGTTCGTTGGCTTTCCTAGTATGCCAGTTAGTGCCATGGCTGTAGGCGGTGCTTATGCTGGTTTGCGGACAATTTCACCAAATCAGATTTTACCAATTGGTATTTCGTCGAAAGCCAGAAGCGGTATCTTGCAACTTGATCCAAATAAACCCAAGCAGAATGCCGGTTGGATATCGGATTGGAGCGGCATGGGCAATCCTAGCTTAGATGTCGGTAGTAGCCCTCTTCAAGTTAATGGAAATAGCGATCCCGCTATGATGAATTCACTGGTAGGCGCTACCTTCTTCTGCCCAGTGGTTAAGGCTTCTGAAGATGATGGGCCGCTGCCAAAGAAGCAAGAAGTTCTTGGCACGACCAGAGTTACTTTGAAAAAGGTCAAAGGCCCGAATGAACTAGAAGTTCAAATTTCTGGTGGTGGTATTTTGCGAGGCCGACCAGGATTTCCCAATTTACCAACGGCAAGCAAAGAAGATTTGGCCTTCGCTCTTGAATCGCAGTCGTGGCGCATCCTGTTGATAGACAACGATGTTGCTCGCAGCGCAACTCTAGATAAAGCGGCGAGAGCTTGGTAGCTGAGCAACAAGCTGTACCTGAGCAACAAGCTGTACCTGAGAAACCGGCGCTATTCAGGCAAATTCAGTTGTTCAAGATGCTTTAGCATCTCTTTTTGATTGGTGACTTCTGTGCCAGGTTTGCGCACCACAATTGAGGCTGCTAGATTGCCGAGAGCCATTGCCTCTGGCATGCTTGCCCCTGAGGTGAGAGCCAGTGCCATCGTCGCTACAACCGTGTCACCAGCTCCGGTGACGTCAAAGACTTCTGATCTGTTGAAGGCCGGTAGTTCAACCATTGGCTTGCCACGCTCAAAGAGCACCATGCCGTCTCCGCCACGGGTGACCAAGAGTGCTTTCACTCCTGACTTATTCAACAAAATTTCGCCTAATTGTTTGAGCGATTCGCGCGACGTAATTTTAATACCTGAAGCCGCCTCGGCATCGGGTTGGTTTGGTGTCATCAAAGTGCAATTGCCAAAGCGCTCAAAGCTGTTTTGGGCATCAACAATTACCATTGTGTCGCGATTTTCAGCCAGGGCTCTGACTGCGGCAATGACACCATCTGTGATGACACCGGCTTTATAGTCAGAGACGATAATGGCGTTGAAAGATTGATTGGCCGTGTTGATTTTTTCAATCAAACGCGACTCAATTTGGCTATCAATTTTGGCGTGGGATATGCGATCGATACGCAATAGCTGCTGCAAGAGTGAGTGAGATTTTGAAATTACTCTGCTTTTGACAGTAGTTGGTCGACTTTCGTCTTCAATCAAATCATAGGTTATGCCGTAGCGCTCTAGTACAGAAGCTAGCTTTGGCGCATAGTCATCTTTGCCGCAAACACCAATGGCATGGCACTTGCCACCAAGGGCTGTGATGTTGTGGGCCGTGTTGGCCGCACCACCAGGTATCAATTCAGTGTCGACATGTTCAAGCACAAGCACTGGTGCTTCGCGCGAAATTCTCTCAGGCCGGCCTTCGACTAATTCGTCGATCAGTAAGTCGCCCACAACAACAACTTTGCCGCCGCTTAGGTTGATAATGCGATTGCGCAAAGCTGATTTAGAAAAAGGGGACGGAACAAACGATGTCGTTAGACCCAGTTCAGAAATTTGCACGCGTTCTAGTTCCTTAAAAAGCTGCTTGCCGGTGGGGTTGTCGGGATCAATACCCAGAGCAAACAAAGTCGCTCTTTTAGCCTCATCAATATAGCGTAAATGTTGATAGAGACGGGCTAGATGAAGTGTATTTGAGAGAGCATCACCAAGATTGTCACAATTGAGAAGTCGTTCCCTGGTTTCGTTGAGACCCTTAGACTCAGCCCGGGACAGGCTTGCGCCATAGTTTTGTTCACTACTAGGAGCGGTTAGGGCCAGCAATTCTTCAATTCTAGGCTTAAACCTTTCAAAGGTTTTATCTTCATTGCTGTCTGGGCTGAATCCAGACTTACGCCCAAAGAGTTCAGGCCGTAAGAAGATCGGAAGGCCGCCGATTACAGTCTTTTCGGTCGGGCTCATGACAGTAAACTCTCTGGTTTTCTGCTCGTTTTTGCCCGCAGGTTCAATATGGCGGGTCATTTTGGGCTCTTGTTCTTGCCCTTTGAGCAGATAGTTGCGGCGAGCCGTCTCTTTCACCATATTGGTCTGTGTATCAGCTGCAAACGACTGACTGGCTTCTAGTTCAAGGCGATCTTTGGCCCGTGAAGCATCATCTCTGGGTCGCTCAGTACCCTTATCACTGGGTTTATCGTCTGGATATTGACCGCTGTTGGACATTTATTCCTCTGCTTCAAGTCTAAGCTAGTCTATCAGTGTTAGAATTCCTGTTTTAATAGACGGGTTAAACCTGCCACACAATTGAGACTAGCAGATGCCATTTATTCAGGCTAATAAACCGACTAACAAATCTGCCAAGAAGCAGGCCAACAAAAATATTTTTTCTACTATTTTGCCAGTTTGTCTATTTGTGGCAATCTTACCGCTAACCGGTTTGCAGGCTCAAACGACTACGCGGGCGTCAGGCTCTAGCTTAGGTCCAGAATTGAGACCAGCGCTGAAAACCGCTGCTAGCGCTAAAGCCATTCGCACTGATACCGCCACCGCCGTGAAAATGGCCCGGATGCGCTGGCTCGATAAAATGGTGACTGCCGACCCCGGTCTTGTAGCTGCCATTTGTAGTCATGCCGCTTCTGCCCGGGTACTGGCTGCCCATCCCCATTTAGATAAAATTGCTGAAGCTGACCACTACACTTGTCGGCGCATCACTAAGTGGGGCTCTGCCGCTGTGGTTTTGACCAAGAACCCCCAAGCATTGAGGGTAGTAACCCTTGACCCTGAAGGAATTTACAGGGCAATTAAGCATGACCGCACAATTGCTCGCCGCTTAACCAAGAACGCCAACTTTAACCAGATGGTTGTTGAGAATCCGGATCTTGGCAAGCTGCTTTCCCATTACATGTAAGTCTTGAATTTCTCATTCTCACTACTAGAAGTTTTTCAGGCCCTGTCAATTGGCCTTCTCACTGGTCTCTTGTCTGGCACCTTTGGAGTTGGAGGTGGCATCGTCTGCACGCCAATGCTGCGTCTGATTATGCATTTAGATGCCCATATGGCCATTGGTACCACCTTGGCTCTGATTGTGCCGACTTCGGTGGCTGGGGCAATTAACTATGTCAAAGAAAAACTAGTTGACTTAAACATGGTCAAACTGCTGGTTTTGCCTGCCATCATCGGCACCTTGATTGGTGCGGAATTGACAATGCAGGTGCAGGGCCGCACCTTGATGTTGCTCTTTGCTGCACTAATTACTTTGGCTGCAATTGACTTGCTATCCGGATTTAGCAATAAGTTGAAGCAAAAAGCAGCTGCTAAAGTTGAGCTAGATCAAACTAAAGTTCTCCAAGCGGTACTCGACCCAGCTGAGGTCGTTCCTAAAAAACTAGGATGGTTCAATGTCTTTCCTGTGGGCTTGTTGACGGGCTTGCTAGCTGGCTTTTTTGGCGTCGGTGGTGGATTTATTCTTATACCGATTTTGCTTGCTGTTTACGGCATGAGCGCCAAGTCTGCCTTTGGAACATCACTGTTAGTAGTTGCTTGCCTTTCTGTGCCAGGCACAATCGCCCATAGCATTAACCATCATGTACAATTTTTACTTGTACTGGTGATGGTGCTTGGCGCTGTGCCCGGTTCTATGATCGGTAGCAAATTGGCCTTGCGCCTTAAAGATTCTCTGCTTAAGCGCGCTTTTGGTGCCATCATGTTAGCAATGGCTGCTTTCATGGTCTATAAAGAACTATAACCACTGTTTATGTGATCTTCGCAATGCTGCATATCAAGCTACTCGAATTAGAATCAGAAATAATTGCCAAAGAAGAGGCTGCCAGAGCAAAATCTTTGGCTGTTTTGCCAGCCGAGTGCGATCTACTTAAACAAGCTGTAGAACACGAAATTGGTCTCCATCTGGCCGATGTGGTACCAAGTGATTGGCGGGGGTGGCTCACCTACAAGAGAGGCGCTAGCGAACTAATTATCATTCGTGGTCGTGCCTTTAAAGAAAGCGGCATGTTTGGCAAGGTTAAAGCAGGGCTTGATTTTTCTGGTGGTCTTGATTCAATTAGCGACTATGCTCGGCAGTTCGATGTTTCGGCACCGCAAGATCTAGATCATTTGATGATCAATTTTGGTGTGGTGCCATCTACTGCTAAAGGTCTTGTGGAAAAATCAACATCTGAGATTGATGCTACTGGTGGTGCGCGTGTCTTTCTCTGGTACGGAGAAAACCTGGCACCTTATCGTCTAATTTTTGAAGATGAAGTCTCAGGTGACCCTGAACATAATTTGTTGAATGCTGTGGCTGAAGGGCTTTCTTGGATAGTCGCTAAGCCAAAAGATTTGACCTTGCCACAGTTTCTCAAGCAGAAAAAATAGTTTTAGGCTCTCGTCACTGCATAGGCTCTGCTTGTTAAGTTTTTTTGATTGGCACTGCTTCTGCCTCTTTCTCATCAATTTTGATTTTGCTGCCAGCTTCATCTTGGTCGTTTTCGTTGCGCATATGCTGAACTGCAGCTTGAGCAAATTGCATTAGCTCAATTGGTACGGGGAAAATCAGAGTAGAGTTTTTCTCAGCCGATACCTCTACCATTGTCTGCAACTGTCTAAGTTGCATGGCACCGGGCACTGTGCCGATAACGCGAGCGGCCTGAGCCAGCTTCTCGGCGGCTTGGTGTTCGCCTTCTGCTGCCACGATCTTTGCTCTTCTTTCCCGCTCAGCTTCAGCCTGCTTGGCCATAGCTCGCTTCATACTTTCGGGAATCTCAACGTCTTTTACTTCAACTGAAATGACCTTGACTCCCCAACCTTCTGTTTGTCTGTCAATAATGGCTGAGAGCTTGGCGTTAATGACATCGCGTTCAGTGAGAAGCTCATCTAGCTCATGTTGACCTAGAACGCTACGCAGGGTCGTCTGGGCAACTTGTGATGTGGCATTGAAAGGGTCTTCGATTTTGGTCACTGCCTTAAATGGGTCGACTACTTGAAAGAAGCAAACCGCTGCTGTTTTAGCCGATACGTTATCTTTAGTGATGATTTCTTGCATCGGAATCGACATGGTGATGATGCGCAGGTCGACTTTTTTTGATGTTTGGAAGATCGGGAAGACCAGCTGTAAACCAGGCCCACGCACGCCATCCGCTCGACCAAGGGTGAAGACTATGAAGCGCTCATATTCTTTGATGACCCGAAGCGATGTGAGCAAGTAGCCCATCAACAAAAACATGAAGCCAATGCCAATTTCCATCTCATCTCCAGTATTTATCAGAAGCTAATACGGGATACCACTAAATAGATACCCGCTGGGGAGATGGGCTAGTCGTGGCACTA
>CALROJ020000035.1:0-65841 GCA_943369735.1 bacterium Ga0077546 | reverse complement strand
CTACCTATCCCGTTTCCAGTGCCAGTGCCGGAATAGGCTACGAGTTGAATGTAACCAGCATTACCAGTAGCGCCAGTACCAGCTGTGGTGATAGAAGTTATCGGTCCAGTGCCACCGTTGTTGCCTGTCAGATCAATGAAGCCGCCAGTAATGCTCCCCTTGCCAGCATTGGCTGAGTCGGTAAGAACGACATTGCCACCACCGTCGACAGTGAAGTTAGCTCCCGCGACTAAGCTTAGATTACCGCCGTTGCCGCCACCAGGTGAAAGCACGCGGGTGTCTAGCTGACCGCCAGTGCCACTCAATATGTTTTTACCAGCGACAATAGCCAGATTTGCGCCATTGGTAGGTGCAATGGTGCCATCGATAATGATATTGGCTTGGCTAGCCAGAGTCGGATCGCCTGAGGCATCAATGTTGCCTAGCTTGAGATCTGATTGGCTTGTATATAGATGTACATTGTCGGCAGAGGCATTAACTACACCGCTGACATTTTCTGCTTGAAGCTCAATTAATGAGTGCCCAGCCTTAAGATTGAGTGAAGGTGCTTCAAAATTGCCGCCCATGACTCTCAAAGTGTCATTGTTGCTGACCAAGTTGATTGAGCCATTGGCAGCTTTGAGCGAACCACCAGAATTTTCTACGGACAAGCTCGATTTGCTAGTGACATTGACGTCGCTCATCATGCTAGCGATGGTGCCGGAGTTAACTAGCTGGGCGATGTTGAGATTGACGCTTTGTCCGGCAAGTATTGAGGCAGTCTGATTGCCTACCGAGAGATTGAAAATTTGAGGTGTATTGATATTGAGAGCAGTGGCGGCACTAAGCATGCCACTATTGGTGAAGTCAGACCCGGCATTGATGTTGAGCACACCAGCTGAACTGATGGTGCCTAAGTTTTGCAGCGAGCCAACGGTGTTGAGTGTCAGTGCTGAAGAGGAGAACAAGCCGCTTGGGATATGAAAAGGTCCGGAGGTTATTAGCTGTGACGAGTCACCAGAGAGAAGGCCGCTCACGGTTAAATTGCCGAAGTTCAATATTGAAGAAGAGGAAGAGTTCGTTTGTAAGCTGAAGAATGACCCGAGGATACTGGCGGAACCACTAACGGTAAACGGATCGGCATCGGTAAATCCAATACCCCCTAGAGTTACATTGGTTGGCAATACCAGACTACTCAAAGTTCCTGTCTGGTCGGCCAGCAGTGAAAAACTGCCGCCGTCAGCTGAGCCAGTTGCGGTCAGTACAATGCTTTGACTCCCGTTTTCCACCACCTGTGTTAGTGCTACATATTGAGAAGCGGTGATCATTTGCCCTGGAGCAATCGTCACCGCTGTTCCGCCGGTGACAACCCCATCGGTACCAATGGCGCCCCCAACTACAATGTTGACGGGTTGGTTTACAGGAGCAGCAATCGTTGCTTGGCTAGAGCTAAGGTCAAGACCAAGCCCCGTGCCGAAAACTGTGCCATTGGTTAAAGTGATATGTGCTGTAGGTGTTGGAGTGGCCACGGCTGCTAGTGCTGATGCAGGTGCAGAAGGGTTACTTGCCGAAGCATCGGTAGTGGCTGTAACCGGGGCTGCGGCTAGTACTGCTGATTCAGCAGTGGTGGTAGTTGGAAGTGCTGGTACATCGGGCGTCAACGTCACTGCTGCAACTGCTGGAACCAAGCCACTCACGACATCTACCTGCGGTGTCCCAGGAGCTTGAGGCACATTAGGGGCGTTTGCCCCAGTGCCACTTTGTGAATCGGTGGAAGTACCATTTGGAATCATATCGGTGGTTGTGACGAGGATGCCCTGCGCAGAGCCAGCGCCTATGCCTGCCACTGAAACAGCTGAAGATGTAGTGGTGTCAAGGGTTACGCTATGAGGAACGGTGTTTACAGTAGCTGGTTGGTCAAAGACTTGAGCGTAGGCCCGAACCGAAGTCAATTCTGGTGCGGAGGCTAGCAACAGAAATGACGCGGCAAGAAGCTTTTGCGTCAGCCCAGTCTTTTCTAAGCTATAACTGCGACTAATCTGTCGTTTTGTGCTAGGTCGTTGACCCTGCTTAAAGGAGCTTGTGACTAATGAAGAGCCAACACTTACCAAACTGAAAATGACTCTCTTCAATTCAACTTACCCCAGACAACATAGTTAAGCGGAAAACCACGGTAGCGGCCGGAAGCTCTGGAAGCTGGTGCGACCACTGTGCTCGTTTTATAGAGAAACTAATTGTATTGGTAAAAAAGCTAACATTCAATGGCTCGTGCATTGGCCTCGGACGCACAAACTTCGGACGTGCAGCAAAGAGTGGGACTGACAACCTACAGGGCAGGCAACTGACCTTCTAGCTGAAAGAATTAACGTCAGCAATTGTTATAAAATTCGCATTGACTCAGCAAAGAATTAACCAATGTCGTAACGACCATTGGCGAGAAAACCTACGCCCTAACGTGGGCCTAATTGAAGATCACGGTCAATTACCAAGACACTAGTTTTGACATCTAGACGCGGTTGAATATGCTTTAGAGACACCTGCTGCCATTCCATAGCCAGCAGCGCAATACGTACCCAACGCAGATAGTACGCCATAGACTGCCAGGCCATAGACCGCGACACTAGCTACTGCATTGCAGCCTGATCCAGAAGAAGAACTTGAGTAGTATCTCGTCGATCCTCCTTTTGGCACCTCAACCTTAGGGCGACTTGAAGGACTTACTGTTCCTCTGAGTGATTCTGGATCGGAGATGGAGCTCACCTCGCCCGGCGTTCCTGTTTTCAGCCTATCCGCCCAGCAGAAACTGCTGTGAGAAATTCTTGGGTCAATGGTTTGTCTTGATTTTTCTTGAGCAGGCTGTCGCTGGTTTCTATCAGACCTAAAGGGTGGCGGAGCACATCATGGGCTGAGCTGACATCGGTGATTGCGGCTGTGTGTGTGTGTGTGTGGCGCTCCATATCACTTCTCAGTGCCTGCATCTGAGCATCTGATAGAGCATGCTCCTCAATCCACTTTTTAGAAACTTCCATATGGTAGCTGCCCCGGTTTGGATTACTTTAAAAAAAACAATGAGAGAAGTCTGACAAGAAAGCCCAGTTCAAGACTTGCCTGAACTGAGCTTTCTTCCGAATCGACCGAGTGAAATCTAAATGTTAAACCAGCGCTGGTGCTAGTTCACTAACTTCTACCATTTCGCTCACCTGAACAACTTCTTTTCCAGAAGTTTCAGCCACTTGAAACTGCTCTTCTTCAGTTGAACCTTTAAGAGCACCAGTTGAAGCCTTGCCACCAGATACTGCCATTAAAACTTGGTCAAAGTAGCCAGTGCCTACTTCGCGTTGGTGTCTGACAGCTGTGTAGCCCAGATCTTCGCTGGCAAATTCTTGCTCTTGCAGTTCTACGTAGGCAGACATGCCCTTGCGAGCAAAGGCGTGAGCCAGTTTGAAGGCACTCATGTTGGTGGCATGCCAGCCAGCTAGTGTGATGAATTGGAAGACATAACCAAGAGCACCCAACTGTTCGTTGAATGAAGCAATAGTTTTGTCATCGAGATGATTCTTCCAGTTGAACGATGGTGAGCAGTTATAGGCCAGAAGCTTACCGGGGAATTGAGCGTGAATGGCTTCAGCAAATTGCTTGGCTTCTTCTAAATCTGGTTTAGAAGTTTCATACCAGAGCACATCTGCATATGGTGCATAAGCTAGGCCACGAGCGATTACTGGCTCGATGCCGTCTTCTACTTCAAAGTAACCTTCTACGGTGCGTTCTCCTTTGATAAAGCGACGATCAGCTGGGTCAATATCTGAAGTCATCAGAGTAGCGCCGAGGGCATCGGTGCGAGCAACAATAATTGTTGGCACATCGAGTACATCAGAAGCTAGGCGGGCTGCTGTTAGTGTGCGGATGAACTGTGCTGTTGGTACCAAAACTTTGCCGCCTAGGTGGCCGCATTTTTTCTCAGAAGCCAATTGATCTTCAAAGTGAACGCCGCTGGCGCCAGCTTCAATCATGCTCTTCATTAGTTCGAAGGCGTGCACTGGGCCGCCAAAGCCGGCTTCGGCATCGGCCATGATTGGTACATACCAGTCGATTTCGTTCTTTCCTTCGCTAACATCAATTTGGTCAGCCCGCATAAGAGCATTGTTCAAGCGCTTCACTAGTTCAGGTGCGCTATTTGAAGGATAGAGACTTTGATCCGGATAGGTTTGTTTGGAAGAATTGGCATCGGCAGCTACTTGCCAGCCACTGAGATAAATTGACTTGAGACCGGCGCGTACCATTTGTACTGCTTGTGAGCCGTTCATGGCACCAAGAGCTACAGTGTAGGCTTCGCTGTTCAGTGTTTGCCAGAAGCGTTCAGCGCCTACTTTGGCAAGAGTATGTTCTACTTTGATTGAGGTTCTCAGACGTACTACTTCAGCAGCAGTGTAGTCTCTTTTGATGCCACGCCATCTTGCGTCTTTGGCCCATGATTGATTTAGTTCTTCGGTCTGTTGGGCAAAGCTTTGTTTGACGCGAGAAGTAGGGCGAGAAGTAGATTGCATAGGGCTGAACCTCAAATTAGATGTGTGATTTAGATGTGAAATTTAAATGTAGTTGTAGGCAGGTATGGTCAAGAACTCGACAAAGCGCTCGGTCAAAATAATTTGGTCTAGAATCTCGGCGGCATCAACAAAGCGTTTGCCATCAACTTTTGTTAGCTGTTGCATAGCTGCATCGCGCAGCTCTTTGTATAGTTCGACGGTGATGGTCTCACCCTCGTCTGTTTTGGCACCACGGTGAATGTATTGCCAAATTTGGGCGCGGGAAATTTCTGCGGTTGCTGCATCTTCCATTAAGTTGTGAATTGCTGCCGCTCCCACCCCACTTAACCAAGATTCGATGTACTGCAAGGCTACGTCTATGTTTGCTGCTACTCCAGCTCGTGTTATTTTTCCGCCTTCAATACTTGTATTGAGCAGATCTGAAGCCGTCACAGTGAGGTCTGGATGCAGAATTTCCTTTTGGTCAGGGTTCGTGCCTAAAGTCTCGTCGAAGACTACTTTGGCCACGGCTACTAGATCTGGGTGAGCTACCCAGGTGCCGTCGAAGCCTAATGATGCTTCGCGATTTTTGTCTTCGCGCACTTTAGCAAAGGCGATCTCATTGATCTTTTCGTCTTTGCGACTCGGTATAAATGCTGCCATGCCACCAATGGCATGAGCGCCGCGCTTGTGGCAGGTGGCCACTAGTAGTTTGGCGTAGGCACTCATGAAAGGCACAGCCATAGTCACTTGGGCGCGGTCAGGTAGAGCGGGGAGGTCGGCTCTATCGCTGAATTTTTTGATCATGCTGAAGATGTAATCCCAGCGACCAGCGTTGAGGGCGACAATGTGTTCTCTTAGCTCATAGAGAATCTCTTCCATTTCAAAGGCGGCCAAAATAGTTTCGATTAAAACGGTGGCTTTGATTGTGCCTCTTGGCACACTGAGTCGATCTTGGGCGAAGTGGAAGACTTGATTCCACAGCCGTGCCTCTAGATGGCTTTCTAGCTTTGGTAAATAGAAGTAGGGGGCTGTGCCGCGCTCCACAAGCTCAGAATGATTGTGATAAAAGTAGAGGCCAAAATCAAAGAGGCTAGCCGAAATTGGCTCGCCATCTACAACAAAATGCTTCTCAGTTAGGTGCCATCCCCGTGGTCTAACCACAAGGGTTGCCAGTTCGCTTTGTTCTTTTAGTGAATAGGCTTTGCCTTCTGGGCTGGTGAAAGATAGCGTTCCTCTGATTGCATCCATACAATTGATTTGGCCGTCGATAATGTTCTGCCAGGTTGGGGCCAGTGAGTCTTCAAAATCGGCCATGAACACTTTGGCGCCAGAGTTTAGGGCGTTGATCATCATCTTGCGCTCTACTGGGCCGGTGATTTCAACTCGCCTATCGCTGAGGTCAGCAGGAGACGTTGCCACTTGCCAGTCGCCACTGCGCACATTGGCTGTTTGGGGCAAGAAATCTGGCATGGCGCCGCTGCTTATTTCAGTCTGACGCTCAATGCGTGCTTCAAGCAGTTTCTTGATGGATGGGTTGAAGGCGTGGTGTAGGGCTTGTAGGAAGTCTTTGGCTTGAGGTGTGAGAACACGCTCGCTGTCAACCTGTTGCTCTGTGCTCATTTCATTGTCTGGGTGCTGCTTTTGCTTAGTAATTGAGCTGTTATCGCTGCTGCATTGATTGGCCATTGTTTTTCTACCTAGCATTGTCTTGAGCATTTGTCTTGAGGGCACGGGGCGAGACTGTGTTGCTTTTAGAGGGTTTCCGCTGTCTAGCCTAAAATGATTGCCTGATGACTATATATTGATATATTGATTGAGTAAAATCAAGACATCAATATATTAATCTCGGCTTTTATGTGCAAAATAGATCATTTGCTCAATTGTGTTGATATATTGAATACGTGTTCAATACATCAATAACCTTGAGAGGTTGCTCGTGGCTGAAGTGTCCGTTTCTACCCTAGATAGGCCTAAAGTGGAAAAAGTAAACAGTGGACTAGACGGCGTTGTCGTCGCTGAAACAGTAGTTTCAGAAGTAGATGGTAAATTGGGGCGTCTTATCATTAAAGGTGTTGATGCTGAAACCCTTGGCTTCACTTCTACCTTCGAAGAGACCTGCAGTTTGCTCTGGCAGGGGTTACTTCCCGAGTCACTGACGCTACCTGAAATGAAGCAAGCTTTTTACCATGGTCGCTTAGAAGCCTTCGCTTTAGCCAAAGAAAATCTCCATCTATTTAGTAGAAGCGAACCAATGGAAGTGCTGCGCACAACAACGAGTTTGCTCAGCGGTGGAACCGAGAAAACTAGCGCTGCCTATATAAAGATTGCGGCAGCTGTTGGTTACTTCGCTGCTACCTGGTCAAGAGTGCAGCGCGGCCTTGAGCCTATGGCACCAGATGCCAATTACAGCCAGGCTGGCGATTTGCTTAGAATGCTTGCCGATAGAGTGCCTACTGCTAATGAAATAGCTGCACTCGATACTTACCTCACTACTGTTTCAGACCACGGCATGAATGCCTCTACGTTTACTGCTCGGGTGGTGGCTTCCACTGAATCTGACAATGTCAGCTGTGTCGTCTCAGCCATTGGCGCTCTCAAAGGGCCTCTACATGGTGGGGCTCCTGGTCCGGTTTTAGAGATGCTCAACGAGATTGGTTCGCCTGATAAAGCTGAAGCCTGGTTGGTCGGTGAATTGAATCAAGGCAAGCGCATTATGGGAATGGGTCACCGTATCTATCAGGTGCGCGATCCCCGCGCGGCAATCTTTGAAAAGGCTATTAGTCTTCTTGAAGAGCAGGCCGGTGCAAGCAGTGAACGTCTGCTCTTAGCGCGGTCTGTCGAGCGCACTGCTGAGCGCATCTTGGCCGAACGTCATCCAGAAAAGCCACTCAAGGCCAATGTCGAATTTTATACAGCTGTGTTGCTTGATACTCTGAAGATTCCCCATCAGTCATTCTCTTCAATGTTTGCGGCGGGAAGAGTAGGCGGATGGTTGGCGCATATTGCCGAACAACGGGCCCTGGGTCGCTTAATTCGACCAGCTTCTCGGTACATTGGGAATAGTCCGAATTGAGAATTGAAGTTATGGCTGAACCAGAAGATAAATTACTGACTGGCGCTCAGGCCGCTGAATTTCTCGGAGTTAAGTCGGCAACTTTATACGCTTACGCTAGCCGTGGGTTGATTGTCAGTATGCCCTCTGAGAACGCTCGTGAACGCTCTTATAAGTTGAGTGATTTGATCAAGCTGAGGCAGTCGTCGCGGGGTTTTAAAAATTCCAAAGACGCTGAACCAGTTTGGACAGGCCCGGTAGTCAAATCATCGATTACTGAAATTCGCGAGGATGGCCATCGTTATCGCGGCCAAAGGGCAATTGATCTTGCTCAGGCCGATACCCCTTTTGGTAAGGTTGCTGAATTATTGTGGGACACTCAAGTAAGTAGTGAATCTACTTGGCGGCAAACTAAACCATTGAGCATTCCACGACCACTAAGGGCACTTAGCTCTAGTGACGGTAATTTCCTTGATTTGTTGAAGGTGCTGGTGGCTTGGCTTGAACTGCAAGACCCAATTAGTCGGCAGCTTCTATCTAGCGAAATTTTAGACACTGCACGGCGTCTAATTGTCACCATGGCCATCGCCACTGGTATCAGTGAAAATCAGAAGTATATTACTGAAGGTCCCTTTCCTGTTGCCCAAACTTTATTGTCTGGTCTTACTGGCAAAACATCGCCAGAGCAGGCAAGAGCTATCAATTGCTGCTTGGTCTTATGCGCCGACCATGAGCTCAATGCCTCAGCATTAGCCGCCAGAGTAGCTGCTTCGTGTGATGCCTCTCTCTATTCTTGTTTGCTTAGCGCCCTAGGCACCTTCAGTGGTGCCCTGCACGGCTCTGCTAGCCGCAGGGCCGAAGAGATAGTGACTAATAGTATGCAATACAAGAGCAGTCAGGCTTGGCTCAAAGACTATTTGCGCAATCATCCTACTATTCCTGGCTTCGGCACTGAATTGTATGAGGGTGGTGATCCCAGAGCCAGGCTGATGATTGAAGTGGCCCGCAGTATTGCCCCCAAGAATAAACACTTGCAGCGTCTTTTAGAATTGGTTGAAGCGGTGCGTGAGCAGTTGTCGGAAGAGCCTAATTTAGATGTTGGCCTGGCTGCCATTTCGTATGCATTGGCTCTGCCGGCTGGTTCGGGTTCGACCATCTTTGCTATTAGCCGCACGGCTGGCTGGATTGCCCATGCCATTGAGCAGCGCACTTATGGCGCCATTATTCGGCCACGGGCTAAGTATATTGGCAAACTTTAGAGAAAACTAGAAAGAGCTTAGCCCATGGTGTACGGCAAATTCTGGCAATGTCTTTGTGCCTAAGATACCTAAAAGAAAGGGCCAAGACTAATCTTGACCCTTTCTTTTTCTATTTAGACTCGTTATTTGAGCTAGCTAGTTGAACTAGTGTCTAGCACTACTATCTAGCACTTGTAACTAGCGCTGATTCCAATCGCCACGACCGCCTGAGCCGTAGTTGCCACCGTAGGTAAGGCCGGTAGTGATTTGAGTGTTCAATCTATCCATATCAGCAGTTAGACGTGTGATGTCAGCTGCTGGCAGGGTGGCCGTTGGGCTGTAGGCAGCAAGCGAATAGCCAATTCTGTCAAGCTCACGACGAAGATTGCGAGCACTGCGATAGGAAAGTTTTCCACTGGCGCTGTTGTCATCAATCTTTTTCTGTAGTTCATTCTTGCGAGTGATCAGATCTTGCAAGGGGTTGCTTGAGCTGCGATCAATTTTTGCGCTCAAGCGATCTAGATCGGCCAAAATACGATCAGCTTCGGCTTTGTCTAAGTTACCACCAGACTGACGGAATGCTGCTTCAACAGAAGCAATCCATGTCAAACTAGCGCTAAGCTTTTGACCGTCAAATCGCTTGATTTTTCCGCTGGCAACGCCTAGATCAATTTTGTTTTTGAGTTCTGTCTGCTTGTTGTCGATTTCAGGATATTGCACAGCAACAGAGGCGGATTTCTCTTTCAGTTCAGCAGTGATGCTCTCTAAGCCTTGTTGCAAGACGTTTAACTCAGAAGAACTTAGTCTGCCATCAGCGCGGTAAGAAGCTTCGAGCTGCTCTAGTCGGGTGTAGTCAGCGCGCAAGTCGGCAGCTTCAACAGCATCTAGGCGACCATTAGCGGCGCCATCATCAATTCTTTTGAGCACATAACTTTGACGCATGTCAAAATCACGGCCATCTCTGTTGCCCATTCCGTCTCTATCATTTTGCCAGCCACCAGGATATTGATTGCCGCCATATCCGGAGCCAACAGAATTATTCAGTGAAACTGAAATGCGCTTGTCTAGGTCTCTCAAGCTAGTTGCTAATGAAAGTGTTTCTTCTAGTTGCAGACCGTTAGCTCTTGCTGCACTTTCTTGATTGGCAATGCGATTAGACTCGGCTTTAAGTTGCTCGTACTCAGTTCTAGAAACTTTGCCAGCGGCTATACCGTCGTCAATTCTCTTAGCTTGGGCTGCCTGTTGGCCATCGATACCGGGCCAAGCTTGTGTGTCACGGTTGTTGGCCGTGATATTGCGCTTTAGTTCGTCGATTTGCTGGTTGAGGCGATTGGTCTCGTCGAATGATAGTGTTCCGTCAGCCTTGAAGCTGTTGCGATCACTTAATACTCGATTGTATTGATTTGTCAGTGAACGGGCTTCATCAATTGTTAGGCGACCAGTAGTGAGATTCTTTGTGATGCGCTGTTTGAGTTCGGCAAGGCTGGCATCAAAGTTGTCTACGTTAGTTGTTACTGAAGCACCAAATGTAGTGCTTGTGCTCGATGACAAGCCTAGCATTCCATTTAGTGAAGTTTCTACTTTGTTTAGTTCAGCATTCAATGTTGCTGTTTCAATGGCGTCAAGTTGACCGCCAACGCGGTTGGCGCGGTAGCCGGATTCCATTGACTTGATGCGGTCTAGTTGCGACTTCAAGTTTTGAGTGTCTATGGTGCTTAATTTGTTGGCATTGATAGCATCGATAATTCTGTTTGTAATTTGAGTGTCACGGGCTGCGATTGAATCAGTACTAGTGACGCCTGTTTGTGGAATTAAAAGGGTTCTGAACATATCGGTCCATTGATTGGACCAAGCTGGTTGTGCACATGACAATACAGAGATCGACGAGGCGATCAGCGCAGTCTGTACAAAAGACTTATTTGCAAACATAATTTCTCCTAACTAACCGAATCGTCTGCAATCGCAGCGGTTAGAGATCAAGCTCTATTCCGAAGACATTTGCCGATGGATAATTCTACTGTCCATCTTCTAAATTTGCCTGATTGCGATCAATTGACTTAATCTAGGAGTGTTCTGACTCTTTAATTTGTAGCTTTAGTGTGAGGAGGCAATGGCTTATGAGCTTTTGCCGCGCTCGTATAGCTATGGCCAGTTTGGCTGTGGCTAAGATGGCTTTTGCCAGTGTGGTGCGTCTGTTGCGCAAGGTGAGCATGTTGCGTATGGTGCGTATGTTGAGCCGATTGCTTTACCTTGTGATGGTGGCTAGAGGCAACGCTAGAGACAACGGCTTTACTACGTTCACTAACCGGAATGAATGCTCTTGCTGGTTGATAGCTGCCGTATGACTTGATCAGAAGAGATCCGCCGACCACAACGAGCACAGTAAGGAAAAAGCAAACGTATGAGTTGAAATTGAAAATGTGAAAGCCATTCGAACGATCATGGCCAAACAACCAGCCAAAGAGCAAATCGAATACCAGTCGGAAAATTGAAAAGCCAAACATATAAAATCGCTACTCTCGTTTTAATCGATATGCAGCTATCCTACCCGCCTCCTCTTGGCTACCGGCCTTTCTTAACTCCGTTTTAAGATTGGCTGGCTTGCTTGGTGCCGGATTAAACTACCGTCCGAAAATTCACTCCTAGTTTCAACTTTGAAACAAGATCAAAAAAGGAAAGGTTGCCCGAAACCTTTCCTTTTTCTTTGCTCGTTCCTAACTTGTGTGTGGTGTGTTGGGAGGAGCGATATGTATTCTAGAGTTTTTACTTCTAGTTTCAACTTCTAAATTCTAAAATGCAGACTACCATTAAGGTCCAGTATGAAGCCTATAGCTAACTTGCCCCCTTGCTCTTAGTGTCAAACTCTGAAGATTTTGGTTTCGGTGGCAGCGAAAGCTGGTTTGCCTCAACCACAGGAGTAATTCGGTTCGCGCCATGCTTATCGGTCCAATGGTCCAAAGTAAGCTTGCCCGAGACGGTCACCTGATTACCTTTTGCCAAATACTTGGAAGCAAGTTCCGCTAACTTACCCCAGGTTTCAACCCTGTAAAAGTCGGCAGTGGCGGTATTTTCCTTATTTGGATCATTTCCGTCAGATCTGTCAGACTTATCACCATCTGTATTTCTTACACTTGAATTGCTTGCTCCTGATTTATTTGCCGCTGACTTATTCGATCCATTTACTGCTACAACCAAGGTCGTTTTTATTCTGCCGCTCGAGAATTGAATTTGTTCAGGAGCTTTTACCAGGTTCCCCACCAGTGATACATTGGCAAGACTCATAAATCACCTCCGCTAGTTTCTAGCTTTCGTTAACAACTTGGGTGGGGGAGATTCGAAAATAATACCAACCATACAAACGTATGTCAACATATTTCTGTCCGGTATTTTGAAAAACTGTGGTGTTTCCAAGTGTCGATAAGCAAGATAAAGTCCTGTTGCGGCAATTGGCGCCTTTACAATAAAAAGGATGAATCCAGGGGAACATAGTTAGAGGTTTGCAGGAGACCTGTGGTGACCGATTCGACCGATCCTTGGTTTAAGCGCTATAGATGGCTTCAGATGCTTGGTACTGGCGGCATGGGTGTTATCTACTTGGCCGAAGATTCTGCTGCCGGTAATTCCTCCTGCGTTGTTAAGCAGCTCAACAGTAAATACGCCGACCCCGAAGAGCGGTCTGAGGCAGTAAGACTGTTTAAACGCGAAGCTTCTCTCTTGAAAAGCTTGAATCACCCTGGTGTGGTGCGATTCTTCGACAGCTATTCAACCGAGGACGGCAAGCACTACCTAGTTATGGACTATGTTCGCGGTAGTTCGCTTGAGTCGGTGATTAACGACTTTGGTGCTTTCAATGACGACGATACAGTCAAAGTGGGTATTCAAATCTGCGAAGTCTTGGAATATTTGCACGACCAAGAGCCTCCGATTATTTATCGAGACCTTAAGCCTAGTAACTTGATGCTTACGCCAGAAGGACAGATAGTATTTATCGACTTTGGCATCGCCAGAACTTTTATGCCTAAAGAATCGGCAACAAGAGTAGTGACGGCCGGCTATTCGCCACCCGAGCAATATTTTGGTAAGCCCGAGACTAGAAGCGACCTCTATGCTCTCGGTGCCACCATTGGCCACTTACTTACCGGGGTGCGACCTAAGCCCCTAACTGCCAGTCAACCTAGTCAACATCGAGCCGACGTTCATCCTAATTTAGATATGTTGGTGAAGCAGCTTACTTCGCACAGCCCTGAAGATAGGCCAGCCACAGCGAGGCATGTACGGCATACTCTTTACCGCATTTATCAAGAGATGCACGCTGAGTTTGAAATTCCTGATGAAGTGTTCTTGCAGCGCTCTAACAGCACCAAAGAAGAGCAGTTTATTTCGCAGAAAATCATGAAGTCAGGTATGGCTGCTGCTGCTAGTGCACTGCGCCAAGAGCAAGATAATGAGCGCAAGAGACAGTCGGCCTCTGTTAATTCAGGAAGGGCCAGCTTCGATCGTCTGCGGGCATTCGGTAACCGCGATCCTAATCCTTCGTCTGCCCGCAATCCCAAGATTTCGCAATCACAAAAGAATAGTGCACTTAAGGCTAAAACAGGCTCTCAAAGAAGTTCTTCGCAATCTAATCAAAGAATTTCGGCCAGCGATAATCAACAAGTTTCGCGTCCGCAAATGAAATCTGTGCGCGATTTAAAACCTGAGCGCAAGGGCTTCTTGGCCAAAATTCTTAGCTGGTTTAAAAGGTGAGAGGCCTTCGAGTACAACTGAGCCTGGCTCTTATTGTCGGCTGCACTAGCGTTTTGGGTAATGCATTTAGTAATGCTTGTTTTGCCAGTGATTGGCAGTCGTTCTCTGATCCAGCGCACGAATTTACTATTGATATGCCTGCGCCTGTCATTACCTCAATTGATAGTTCTCACTTGCCTCAATATGAATCAAAAGATGGAGAGTGCAGTTACACAGTCAGTGTCGCCCAGCGCTCGACGTTAAGTGAGGACAAAGAGATAGAAATCTTTGCCAGTGAGTTGGCCGATACCTTTCAACGCAGCATGAAGAAGTCTGGCTATCCCACGGTGCGTTCAGTTGATGAGAAAGTAGCTGGTGCAAATTGGCGCGGCAAGCTCTATCAATTCGATAAACCTGATGGCTCGAAAACCACTATACAAGTATGTGTTGAAGACAAGCACAACATCATTCTGTATGTCTTTGGCGGCGCTTTAGAACAGCCAAAGACTGTTCGTTTCCTCAATTCACTTGAAGTGCACTAGCTAAAGCTCTGTCTTCAGTGGTCAATATATTGGCCGCTGCTGCTGCCGTTATTATTTGTCCAGGCCAGCACTTAGCAAGATGCGCTCTACCAGCTGATCGTAAGATATACCGGCTACTTCAGCCATGGCTGGCAAGTCGGAGGTATCAGTCATTCCTGGCAGTGTATTCACTTCTAATATGTATAGCTTGCCGTCATGACCAGCAATCATGTCTACGCGAGCGTAGCCACTGCAGTTAAGGGCTCTGAAAGTCTTCTTGGCTAACTCTTGAGCCTCGGCAGTGCGAGCTTCTGATAGTTCGGCTGGCAAGACAAATTCGGTCATGCCTTTTGTGTATTTAGCTTCGTAGTCATAGAAGCCAGCCTTACTCTTTGGTCTAAGTTCTAAAATCGGCAGGGCAACTAGTTGAGTGCCTGTGTGAGCTAATACGGCTGAGCCATTGCTATGGCTGTGGCTGCCGATACCAGCGCTTGCTGAGGCATGGCTTTCTTCTAAAACGCCAATGGTTATTTCTTGTCCGCTAACAAAGCCTTCAACAATGGCGCCACCGAATTCTCTTAGGGTGTCTTTGACACAGCCGGCTAATTCACTGACATCTTCAATTTTAAATACTCCGACTGAAGAGCCTTCGTTCAAAGGCTTTACCATCACCGGTGGTGCAGGCAATGTTTTGATGAATTGATCAAAGTTATCGCTTTCATGCTCTTCAATTACATAGCTAGACGGAAAGGGCAGCCCCTGAGCGGTCAAAACACGCTTAGTTAGAGGTTTATTCATGGCTAGAGCAGACGAGAGCACACCAGAACCAGTATAGGGCAGCTTCATCAGTTCAAGTAAGCCTTGCACTGTGCCGTCTTCGCCATATTTGCCATGGAGGCAAAGAAAGGCAATTTCTACCGCATTTTCTTTCAGGTCTTCTGTGAGGTTTTCGCTGACATCGATGAGAACAGTATTTTTGTATCCCAGTCTGAGCAGAGCGTTGTAGCAATTTTTGCCAGAGCGCAGCGAGACTTCGCGCTCATTGGAGAGGCCACCGTAAAGCACTCCTACCACGGTTTCCTTGGTTATTCTTGGTGCTGTCTTCACTGTTTATTCTCCACTACTGTCTTTTTATGCCAGACACTTAATTGGTCGTCTGTGAATGTACCCATGGTCTTCCATTCGGGTACTAAATCCAACTTAAATTTGTCGTGTACACGCTCTTGCATGCGCTTCATCAAGTTAATCACTTCGTCAGAGGTGGCGCCACCTAAATTGACGATGAAGTTAGCATGAATAGAAGATACGGCGGCGTTTCCTTCTTTTAAATCCTTTACCCCGGCTTGGTCGAGCAAGAAGCCTGCGGCCTTGTCAGGAAGTGGATTTTTAAAGGTACTGCCAGCGTTGGGAAAACCTAGAGGTTGAGTCTTGAAGCGATAGTCTTCATTGTGCTTGGTGCGCTTTTCAATTTCTTCGGGTACATCAGAAGGCATATTGAATTTTGCTGAAAGCACAACGTGCCTGGCGGGGTCGAGGGCGCAGCGGCGATACTGAAAGGCCATATCATCACTGCGCATTTCACTGACTTCACCAGTGAGGCTATCTAGAACCAGGGCGCTGTCGAAAATGGCTGATATTGAGCTGCCGTGAGCACCAGCATTCATAATCACAGCACCTCCTACGGTGCCAGGAATACCAACGGCAAATTCTAGACCGGCCAGACCTTTTTGCGCTGCATGCTTGGCTAAATGAGGCAGTCTAGCTCCAGCCTCTGCTTCAAGCAGACCAGAATCTAGAATGCGGATGTT
The DNA here is from genome assembly GCA_943369735.1 of bacterium Ga0077546. Taxonomy (GTDB): domain Bacteria; phylum Cyanobacteriota; class Vampirovibrionia; order Obscuribacterales; family Obscuribacteraceae. Next base: position 49,992 of record CALROJ020000035.1, on the reverse strand, counting down.
CGTCATTTGAGTGGTGCGTATTACTGTTCCTTTATAGCCCTGCGAGGAAATCAGTAAATTTGAACCGCCACCAATGACATACCAAGGCTGATTTGCTGCTTTTAATTCAGCCACCAAGGCCACGAGTTCTTCGACATTTTGCGGATGACACAACCGGTCGGCATCCCCACCAATTTTCAGGGTGGTGTAGCGCGCTAGTGGTGCATTTTGTACATCTTCCATAATGATTTCGATTCTATTGCAGAAGCGGAAGCAATTGGCTGCCCACATTGGTGACGTCACCGGCACCAACCGTTAGAAGCAAGTCGCCGGGTTGAAGATAGGGTAGAAGCTTGGTCGCAAGTTCAGTGGTGGGTCCAGAGAGATGGTGGGCATTGTCATGCTTAATTGCTTTGACAAAATGCTCAGAATCAATTCCTTCAATTTTGCCACCACGGGCGATATAGACATCGGCCAAAAGTACCAAATCAGCTTCAGTAAATGATTCACTGAATTCTTGCCAAAGGTCTCTCAAGCGGGCTGGTTGGTGGGGCTGGAAGAGGCAGACTACTCGTCCTCTTTCTTTGCCTTGAGTGGTGCGGGTGACGCGCAGATACTCTTGGGCCGCCTTAAGGGTGGCAGTAACTTCAGTTGGATGGTGAGCATAGTCATCAACTACTGTAATGCCGGCCTTCTCGCCAATCATCTGGAAGCGTCGGTCGACACCAGCAAAAGTGGAGAGAGCTGAGCTTACTTCATCAAATGATTTGCCTAGCTCCATGGCTACGGCAACTGCCGCTAAAGCATTCATCTTATTGTGCTCGCCCGGCACTTTCATGGTCATCGAGCCAAGCAGCTTGCCTGACTGGTAAACCTGCATCTCAAAGCCCGGCAGGCTAGTCATTCCATAGTCTGGGCCATAGTTAGGCTGAGCAGCAGAGCTATTCTGGCTGTTAGAAGCAATCTGGGTGCCATAGGTAACTATCTTTGCCTTAACCACCTCAGCAGAGGCGCGCTCAAGCAAGTCACGACAACCTTTGTCGTCGGTACAGACGATACTCATAGCTTTGGTTTGGCTGAGAAACTTGACCATGGTTGAAAGAATTTGCTCTAGCCCACCAGGATAGTTTTCTAGGTGGTCCGCTTCTATATTAGTGATCACTGAAATGTGCGGGAAAGAGCGAATGTGGGTGCCATCAGACTCGTCTGACTCGGCGACAAAATAGCCGCCTTTGCCTAGTCTTGAATTGGAGCCAATGTGGTGGAATATGCCACCTACAACAATTGATGGATCAAGGCCGCATTCTATTAGGGCCTGGCCGACCATAGCTGTAGTTGTGGTCTTGCCGTGGGTGCCGGTTATGGCAACCATTTTGTCGCCTTCGGCTAAATAGGCCAAAAGCTCGGAGCGGTGCCAAACAGGCAAGCCTTTGCGCTTAGCTTCTTCGAGCTCGGGATTACCGTCAACAATGGCAGTTGAAATGATTAGAGCGCCAGCAGAGGCGAGGTTTTCAGCTTGGTGGCCGATGAAGATTTCGGCACCCATTTCTTTTAGCTCTTCAGTGATATGGCTAGCGGCCTTGTCTGAGCCTGAAACTTTGTGGCCACGTTGCAGCAAGATGCGAGCGAGGGCCGACATGCCGATGCCACCGATACCAGCCAGGTGCACGGGGCCGGTAATCTTGTGTAAGTCGACGGTGGTTGATTGCGAAGTGATGATTTGCGGTCTCAAGCTGGAAGTAAGAGAAGAGTCAAGGTGCGCTTGCGGTTGCGCATTCGAAAAAGCACCAACGTCTACTTCCATTTAGCGTCTCTCAGCCTCTCTATATTGGAATGCTATATTTCCGTATATGCAAAATTGCTACATCCTGCATCCCGACTGGATTTTGGCACAAAAAAAGGAGCTCCAGCCACATAACTATAGCGGGAAACTCCAAAAAGAAACAGAACTGAGGCATTGCTCTCAGTTCTGTTTTTGAATTCTATTTTTTAGGTTGAAGCTTAGCCAGTTTCAACGCCATGCGTGACTTGCGACGGTTAGCTGCGTTCTTGTGGAGAACACCTTTGCTAACGGCTTTGTCGATAGTCTGGAAAGCTAGGCTGAGGGCTTTAGAAGTATCTTCTGGATTCTTCGCTTCAAGAGCATCTTCTACCTTAGTACGGGCGCTACGCATTGTAGATTTCCAGAATCTATTGCGAACGTTATTACGCTCGGCTACGGCTACTCTCTTGATCGCTGACTTAATATTAGGCACGGTTCTCTTTTCTCGCCAAAAACACTATATATACGTTCGATACAACTTTGTATTGCCCCCAAAGAATAACACATGCCTTGGGCTGAGTTGGTCAGCTGGGGGCATGTGTTTCTCAAGTGCTTAATAATCTTCAGTTAATATCACTATTTCTTGGAGAAATTGTCCAAGCCAGCTTTGTCATAAGCCTGAGGGAAGAACTCTTTCCACTGCTCCATGACGTTTTTGCCGCCGGCATGCTCTTGAGTCAAGAGCTTCTGGCCTTCTGGGCTGCTATTGAGGCTCTTAATTTTCTCTTGGGCGCTGTCAGCTAGGTTGGCAGTCACTGCCTGCTCTAGTTTAGATAAAGGCTTGTCACCCTTGTCGGCAGTCTTGTCACCGGCTACTTGGTCCAACTTGTCAGTTGGAGCATCTGGCGACTTAGTGGCAGCATTTTCTAAGGCCTTGGTAGGTGGAGCCTTCTGGCTGTCAGCGAACAAGGCTTCACTTGCCTCATTTGCTTTGTGATCCACTTTTTTGGCGGTATTGTCTAATTGTCCGTCGCCGTTAGCCATGATTGTGTCCTTCTTTTTTGCCAGCCCAAAAGTATTGGGAGAGAGAATATTAGGTTTAGTAACACCGATTGGGGAGTGTTCGGAGGGCAGTGACTTTAGACTTTCAACGAGTTGCAAGGTCGTTCACTGCTTATGTTATGAATTTACGCTCTGGCCACCCCACCGTCAATGTGGTTTCTACGTAGTCTCTCTTTAATATTCCTCATGAAAACCCTGGCAAGTGCCACAGGTGCCAAAAGCTTGAAAACTATCAGTTGACCTTGTAATCAAATTGATAGCGAATTTGCACGTGTTTTGGCGCCCCTTTTGGCAACGGCGCCAGTGGTGAGGCATCCTTCAAAGCTTGCAGGGCAGATTTGTCTATTTCAGCGCTACCACTGCTTTCAACCAACTCAGCTTCGGTTATGCGGCCGTCGCGGAGTATCGAGAACACAGCCACGACCTTCTTCTGGTCGAAGCCCTTAGGAGAGGCCCATTTTGACTGAATCGTCTTCTTCATGGTGGCCATATAGGGGGCAAAGTCGACATTAGAGCCGTCACTGTCATCATCTTCATCAGAGCTGTCATCTTGGGTCGGGGGGGTCTTTTGCGCGGCTTTTACTGCTTGGCTGCCTGTCGTCGAAGCCTGTTGCTGCTCTGACTGCAAAAGCTGGTCGATTTTGCTTTGGGGATTTGTAGGATCTGGCATTTCTTGCATCCTGCGGGCGGCAATTGCCAGTTCCGGATTGGTCTCTTCCAGGTTTTCTATGGAGTGGCCAATGTGAACATTGGCTGATGAGAAAGCCGTGTTCTTTATAGGAATGCCAAAGGCAACTTTAACTAGTTCGGGATTCTCTGGATTGGCTAATAGACCGGGCTTTTGCCCTAAGCGACCAGGTTGGTTAGCGCTATTTGGCCCACTTGCACCCTCTTTTTCCATCGATTCAGATATAAAACCAGCGACAGTCTCGATCGGCAGCATACCGCCGCCAGCTTTGACTCCTTCGTTCAAGTATTCAACAAAGCTCGTGCTATTTGAGAGTTTGGCTTCTTTGGATTGCAGGAGGTTGAGGTCGGCGGCCAAAATAGTTGTTTGGGTATCCACGCCAATCTTCTTAAGCATTTCACTGAAGCCACGTGGATACTTGTCAGCCGGACTATGGTTCAACGAATTGCTCATGGTGGTATCGAGCAAGCAAACTATGTTTTTTGATTGAGTTCTTCTGCGTACTTCGCCCAGCATGCCGGCGAGAGACGAGGCTGTTTTTTCTTTTTCAGAGGCAGAGCCATCGGCACCAAAAAGTAGTAAGTCGTTTTGGGCATCATTTGGGATAGCCTTCATACAAACGTAGATAACAATTAGATCGTTTGGCAATGCTTTTTTGATCAGCCAATCTTCATATACAGCTTGAGCAAGATTGGCTTTATTGGCCTTATCTTGGGTGACAACTAGCACATGGTCGGGGGCAAAACGGCCGACATTGGGATCTACCAAAACTTTGGCCAATTTCAAGACATTACTGGTGGCATATTTGACATTGCCGATGGCGCTGTCGTTGTAGCGACCAACTCCAATTAAAACTGCCCATTTATCTCGAATGGTAGGCACTACTGGCTTAGCTGGTTTGGGCGTAGCTGCTTGTTTCAGCTGTTTGATCTGTTTGATTACTTTCAGTTGCATCGGGGCACTGTGGGCTTCTGCCGCAAAGAATAGGGGGCAAAGTGATGCTAGTGCCGCCATAAATAAAACAGTGGATTGATATTTCATAGTTGCTAAAGTTTAGCGCCTTTTATGATTAGGTGAAGGGCTACTCATAAGACTTGGTGGGAAATTGCTAGAGATCAAAGCCAAGCAAATTGCAATAGGGTGGCTTCAAAGTGGCTTGGCTAGCCAGCAATTGGCAACAGTATATGTAATCTATCAATTTCGGTAGGTAAGATCGCTCGCTCAATTCTATCTCTCGTAACCATCGGTGGTGCAGTAAGTATTGGTCGATGGAGCAATTGGATGATTTTGCATATCCTCTCAATATTGTTGTCTTCAAGGTATGTCTTGAGTTTTCCAAGAAGTAGATTGCATATAGAAAACTGGCACTTCGTTATTACGTTGAGTTCTCTTGAATAGGTATTCGTAAAGTGAGTTATTACAAAACCAAGAAAGAAAAGCGCGAAAGCGGGTGAGCACTTTTACGGCAGGCCTCCGATTCGATTGTGCAGCAAGGGAGAGACGCTTTTTACGCGAGAGCAAGTTGCTCTGCTTAAGCTAGTCAATTAAATTACTTACAGCTGTAGATAACCTGTTCAAAACTTTCCTTGCCAAGTGTAGATAGCTTAACTGCATTCAAAGATAAAATGCTCTAATACTTGTCTGTCTGGGTGTTTCCACCGCCGCCTATTTTTTGAACAAGTAGAGATTGAGGGTTGTCAACGTGTCGGGAAAGTTGTTCATAATAGGAACGCCAATTGGAAATCTTGCAGATATATCTCCGCGTGTAATTGATGCTCTCAGTACATGCGATTTGATATTGGCAGAAGACACAAGAATATCTATTAAGATACTGAACCATCTCGGTTTGAAGAAACGCATGCTCAGTTGCCATAAATTCAATGAGCATGAACGTTTGCGCCTGCTTGAAGAAATCAATAACCAGTCGCAAACAATTGGGCTAATCAGTGATGCTGGCATGCCTTTAATTAGCGACCCTGGCCATCCTGTTGTGGAGAGTGCCATTGCTCTTGGAATGGATATTGTTCCGATTGCCGGGCCATCTGCTTTTGTTCTGGCACTAGTAGGCAGCGGCCTGCCCCTTGATCGCTTTTGTTTCGAGGGCTTTTTGCCTGATAAGCAAGGCGAGCTCAATACCAAGGTGCAGGCTTTGGCCAAAGAAACTCGCACCTCTGTGTACTACGTTTCTCCCCATAAAGTAGAGCGCACGTTGGAAGCATTTTTAGCTCATTGTGGCGAGCGTAGAGCCTGCTTGGTGCGGGAGTTGACTAAGTTGCACGAAGAGTTTATTCGTGGCACTCTGGCGACAATTCTTGAGCATGTCAAAGGGCAGCAGGTTCGAGGCGAGTGTGTGCTGGTTCTGGGGGGCTGCGAAAGGCAAGTTGAAGACATGAGCGATTGGCTTACTAATGACGAGAAAAGAGAGAAAGTGCATACCTATATAGATGATGCGATGCAGTCTGGTGTAAAACTATCTAGAGCCTGCGCTGAAGCGGCAAAAGAGTTCTCGATATCTCGATCAGATATCTATCGGGATGCTCTAGCCAGACAGTAGAGCTGCCATAATGCACTGAGTTCTTTCTGTAAGGTATCCGTTCTTTCTGTAAGGTATCAATCATGGCCGAACCTGTCTCGCTGGTAGAAGCACTCACTCTTGGAGTCGTCCAGGGCTTAACTGAGTTTTTGCCAATTAGCTCAACTGCCCATTTGCGCGTGGTGCCAGCTCTTTGTCATTGGCAAGATCCGGGGGCCGCTTATAGTGCCGTTATTCAGCTTGGTTCTGTAGTGGCTGTATTGGCTTATTTCTTCAAAGATTTGGTTAGTATCGCCACTGGTGCACTCGCTGCTGTTAAGAACAAAGACTATGGCGACCGAGATTTGCGCATGGTTGGTGCCATTGTTGTCGGTACAATTCCTATTTGTGTTATTGGTCTTTTGCTCAAGCCACTGCTAGAGCAAGACAATGGCCCCTTTCGCTCAATTAATGTCATAGCTTGTGCCTCAATTGTGATGGGGCTGTTGCTAGTGGTGGCAGAAAAATTTGCTAAGCATGTGCGAGGCCTTGATGACATTACTGGAAAAGACGGCGCTCTAGTTGGTTTGGCGCAAGCAATAGCCTTGATTCCTGGCTGCTCTCGCAGTGGCTCTACTTTGACTATGGCTATGCTCTTGGGTCTGAAGCGATCTGAAGCCGCGCGTTTTAGCTTCTTGCTTGGTATACCGGCTGTTACTCTAGCGGGATTGCTTGAGTTGTATCACATGGTCAAAGATGGATTGGGCAGCGATTCAACGGGGTTGACTAGTCTTGTCGTTGGCTTGGTATCGTCCACGGTGGTGAGCTATTTATCTATTGCTTGGTTGATTCGTTATTTGCAACAGCACAATACTTGGATATTTGTGGGCTATCGCTTGATTTTTGGCGTTTCGCTCTTGCTTTTGTCAATGAGCGGGCAAATTCACTAAATAGGCAGACTAAGCTGACAGTCGACTGTTAGTGGCTGCGGCGAAAGTTATCTGCGCACGAACTCAATTACTTTTTTCTGTTGATTGATTGTGTACTCGAAACCTTGCCAAAATGGCTGGCCGAGCAGAGGAAGTTCAGTACTGCCGGTGTTTGATACGGTAACCGATAGGTCAGTGCGGTCGATTGGTCCTAACCTTGCCCTTCTTATGGTAAAAGCCTTAGCCAAGCTCTGTCCGGTAACACCACCTGTTATCATGTCTTCAGCATCGTCAGGAATTTGCACACCATATTGTTTGGCCTGGGCCGGGCTGTGGAACATGATGCCGCAAGCTGAATTGCCGGTGTCGAACATGCAAGGGCTTGTTTTGCCATTGATATCAACATTGACAATGATGCGACTGCCAGCCTGTCTAAAGGTGTAAGGCACTTCGTAAGCATTGCGGTTGGCACCAGTATTGTAGCCACGCTGTTTGAAGTGAATGCGCTTAGCGCCAGGGTCAATTGTGTATTCAAATAATCCAGCATAGGTTTGACCAAGTAGTGGGCTAGAGTGATTGGTTTCAACCACTTGCACTGGCACTGTTCTTTCTACCTGTCCAACTTTGACTTTCATTGGCACTAGCCATGCGGCTACTGTGCCCGCTGCCGATGATCCGCCAGCTGCAGAGTTGGAAGCGCCCTTAGGGGCCTCAACACCAATTTCTTCTAGTTGGTTTTTGCCAATAAATACAGTTGGTGCACCGGTATCAAATATCATCTTTATTCGACGTCCATTGATATCAACGTCTACCCAAACACCATGCTCGCCTGGACTACAGTAAACATCCCATTCCATCGGTATACTGGGGTCAAGTTTGGTCGACGTTGAAGCCGATGCCATTGTGTTGTAGCTGGCCACCCCTGCCGAACCTGAACGAGACGAACCAGAGCTAGTTGAACCAGAGCTAGATGAAGTGGAGCCTGACTGGCCGCCCGAAAAAGTCGGGTCGATTTGTCGCAGAGCAGCCGCGGCATAGCCACCAAGTTGGTGGTTAGGCGCCAGTGTTGCTACTTGCCGATAGAAAATCTTGGCCTTGCCCATATTGCCCAGGGCTTGGCAGGCAAGGGCATCGTAATACAGAGCGTAGACGTCTTGCGGGTAGACCGTTAGGTGTTGATCTAATAGAACACCAGCGTCTTTGAAGTTCTTGGCGTTGTAGAGTTTGATGCCTTGGTCGCGTTTGTTCTCAACTGCTTCAGCATTAGGGCAGCTTAGTGTGCAAGTAAGAACTAGGGCAATGACCTTGGCTGTTGGCGCCACTGCCCTTGTCAATTTTGCAGCGACCAGTTGGGCAAATGTTTTCTTCATCTGATCGCCTGCTCTCTTCTTACTGAAATGCCACTAGAGACTGCAACTAAGATCTGGAACAAAGATCTATAACTAAGATCCGCTGCCGCAAACTATCAACCCTAGAGAACAGCGTTCTCTCTGTAGGCGCCCCACACTTCTTTCATAGCGTCGCAAATTTCGCCCAGTGTGGCGTATTCTTCGATAGCTTCGAGCAAGAATGGGAAGGAATTCTTACCGTCGCGCATAGCTTGCTTGAGAGCAGACAGACTGTTCTCAACCTTGGCATTGTCGCGGCGCTCTTTTAAGGCTTTGATACGAGCCAGTTGTCTCTCTTCATACTCAAGGCCGATTTTAAGTACTTCAATTTTTGATCCTGGGGCTTCTTCTTTGAAGCCAGTGAGGCCAACAAAGACACGGTCTCCCGATTGCATTTTTTGCTCGAATTTATAAGCTGAATCGGCTATTTCTTTCATGAAGTAGCCCTTCTCGATACCAGCAATGACACCACCAAGTTCTTCAATTTCTTTGAAGTATTCGTTGGCGCCGCGCTCCATCTCATCAGTTAGCCATTCAACATAGTACGAGCCAGCTAGTGGATCGGAAACGTTAGCTACGCCAGTTTCGTAAGCGATAATCTGCTGGGTGCGAAGAGCAATGTGAGCCGCTTTCTCGGTGGGTAGGCCAAGCACCTCATCCATCGAATTGGTATGCAGCGATTGTGTGCCACCAAGTACGCCTGCTAGGGCTTCAATGGTGGTGCGAATAATATTGTTTTCTGGTTGAGGGGCAGTCAGTGTGCATCCGGCGGTCTGAGTGTGGAAGCGCAACTTCAGTGAGCGCTCATCGGTAGCACCATAGTGATCACGCAGACGCTTAGCCCAAATTCGGCGAGCGGCGCGGTATTTGGCAATTTCTTCAAAGAAATCAATGTGAGCGTTGAAGAAGAATGACAGACGTGGGACGAAATCATCGAGCTTAAGACCAGCTTCTAGACCTGCATCTACGTAAGCAAACCCGTCAGCTAGTGTGAATGCCAACTCTTGAACAGCAGTAGCGCCAGCTTCTCGAATGTGATAGCCAGAAACTGAAATTGTGTTCCATCTCGGTACATTTTCTGTACAGAAAACCATCATGTCTTGAATTAGTTTGAGAGCTGGACGCGGTGGAATCAAATAAGTTTTTTGTGCTGTGTACTCTTTGAAGATGTCGTTTTGCAGAGTACCGTTCAAAAGCTTCCAGTCAAAGCCACGCTTGCGAGCATTGGCTAAGAACATACAAAAAATGATTACTGCCGGACCATTAATGGTCATGGATGTGGAAATTTTATCGAGAGGAATATCTCTATATAGAATCTCGATGTCTTCGAGGGAATCAATTGCCGCACCGCAAACTCCAACTTCACCATGTGATTTGGGATTGTCTGAGTCTAATCCCATTAAGGTCGGTAAGTCGAAAGCCGTAGAAAGACCGGTTTGGCCGGTGGCGAGCAAATATTTAAAGCGGGCATTTGTTTCTTCTGGTCCGCCAAAGCCAGCAAATTGACGCATGGTCCACATTTTGCCGCGGTACATAGAATCGTGGATGCCGCGGGTGTAGGGGAACAGACCGGGATCGTTCAAGGCCGTTTTATAGTCAAAGTCTTTGATATCTTCAGGCGTGTAGACAGCCTTAAGCGGAATGCCAGAGAGGGTCTCAAAAGTCTTTTCGACCTTTGGCTCTTTCTTACTTAATTCCTTGACCATGAAGAGTCACCCCTTTTAATTTCTAACTATCTGAACTTGATCTTTTAATTAGTACTGACGCCCATGCCAGGCAATTAAGCTATTATTGCCGCTTAGCCGCTCTTTGGCCGCATATGCAGTAATTCTTTCATAAATTCTCTCATAATTCATTGTTGAGCAAAGGGGAAAATTCAAATGACCACCACCGCTGGCACTTCTAAGGGCACCTCTAAAGAAATTTCTTCTGGAGCCGAATTAGTCAAAGCGATTCTTGCATCTGATCAGGCGATTTGCGTGCGCGCACCCCATGGGGACAAGCTTGTCACCAAAGGCTGGGTGCAGGAAGCCGCTCTGCGTATGTTGCTCAATAACTTAGATCCAGATGTGGCCGAGCGTCCCAATGATCTAGTGGTTTATGGTGGGTCAGGCAAAGCCGCGCGTAATTGGCCTTGTTTCAAAGCGATAGTGAAAGCTTTGGTTGGTCTCGAGAATGATGAAACTTTGCTCATTCAATCTGGCAAGCCTGTAGGAATTTTCAAAAGTCATCTCAATGCCCCTCGGGTATTGATCGCCAATTCCAATCTTGTTGGACATTGGGCCACCTGGGAGCATTTCCGCGAACTCGATAAAAAGGGCCTGATGATGTTTGGCCAAATGACGGCTGGCTCTTGGATCTACATAGGTACTCAGGGCATTTTGCAAGGGACTTATGAAACCTTTGCCTCTCTTGCTCGCAAGCATTTTGGTGGCACTCTCAAAGGTCGCATTGTTCTTACCTCTGGTCTCGGTGGCATGGGTGGCGCTCAGCCACTAGCTGTGACCATGAATGAAGGGGTCGCACTTTGTATTGAAGCTGACCAAACAAGAATCGCAAGACGGTTAGAAACAGCCTATCTTGATGTGCAGGCTGACAATCTAGAGCATGCTTTGACTTTGGCTAAAGCAGCCAAAGAAAAAGGTGAGGCTGTCTCCATTGGCCTCTGTGGCAATGCTGCCGATCTTCTGCCCCGCATGCTTGAAATTGGCTTCTTGCCTGATGTTGTCACCGATCAGACCTCGGCTCATGATCCACTAAACGGCTATATTCCACTAGCAAAAGACGGCAAGCCTATGTCAATTGCCGACGCTACTAGTTTGCGTGCCAGTGATTCTGCCGCTTATCTACAGTTGGCTGATAGCGCCATTGTTACCCACGTCAAAGCGATGCTGGAGTTTCAAAAACGTGGTGCAATTACTTTCGATTATGGCAATAACATTCGCCAAGAAGCTTTCAATCACGGAGTCAAGGATGCCTTTGCATTTCCTGGTTTTGTGCCGGCGTTCATTCGCCCTTTGTTCTGCGAAGGGAAAGGGCCGTTCCGCTGGGCCGCACTCTCCGGCGACCCCCAAGACATTGCCGTTATTGACCAAGCCATCCTCGCCAACTTTGCCGACAACATTGAACTCTGCCGTTGGATAAAACTGGCCGCTGAGCGCGTTAAATTCCAGGGCCTTCCTGCTCGCATTTGCTGGCTTGGTTATGGCGATCGCCTGAAAATGGGCTTGATCATGAATGATTTAGTGGCTTCTGGCAAAGTCAAAGCACCAATTGTAATTGGCCGAGATCATCTTGATTCTGGCTCTGTGGCTTCACCCAACCGTGAAACTGAAGCGATGAAAGACGGCTCAGATGCTGTGGCCGACTGGGTCTATTTAAATGCCATGATCAATGCTGTGGGCGGAGCCAGTTGGGTTTCGCTACACCATGGCGGAGGCGTAGGCATGGGCTACTCTCTGCACTCAGGGCAGGTCATAGTTGCTGACGGGACCAAAGAAGCGGCCGAGCGTTTAACTCGCGTGCTGACAACAGATCCCGGTATGGGTGTGATTCGTCACGTCGATGCTGGTTACGATGAGGCTCTCGATTTCGCGGCTGGTACAGATATCCGCATACCTATGCAAGAGATCTAGCGCAAGAGATCTGAATTGCCAAAGTGAAAAATTGATTAGGTTTTTTTGGTAACGCCTTTCTCTTTTGCTTTGGTGCATCCGCTATCATTGTCAGGTGGTACATTTACCCATTAGACCTACTTGTCCGTTGCAACCTTTAGCAGATAATCGAGATTCATGGCCCGTATCGTTCAAAAGTTCGGTGGCACCTCAGTTGCCGACGTAAATAAGATTCGCAAGGCCGCCGAGATAGTGGTGAAAGCCGCTAGCGAAGGCCATGAGGTCACCACTGTTGTATCAGCCATGGGCCATACGACTGATCATCTAATTTCGCTGGCTGAGCAGATTATCCCCACATCGGGTGAGCGCAATCCCCGTGAGATGGACATGTTATTGGCCACTGGAGAGCAAGTCTCAATCGCCTTGATGACCATGGCTATCCAGACACTTGGGCATGAAGCCAAGTCTTTCACTGGGGCACAGGCTGGCATTATTACGGAGAGCCGCCATGGTGTGGCCAAAATTCAAGAGATGCGCACCGAGCGTTTAGAGTCGTCGCTTGCTCGTGGCGAAATAGCGGTGGTTGCTGGCTTTCAGGGCGTGACTGAAAATGAAGAATTGACCACGCTGGGTCGCGGTGGTTCCGACACCACAGCTGTGGCGCTTGCTGCTGCTTTGGGCGCCGATCGCTGCGACATCTATACTGATGTAAGAGGGGTTTATACCGCTGACCCGAGAATTATCACTGATGCCAGAAAATTGCCATCGGTCAGCTACGAAGAGATGTTAGAACTTGCTGCCACGGGAGCACAGGTGATGAATGCTAGATCGGTAGAACTTGCCATGGATAACCAAGTACCAATTAGAGTGCGCTCCACCTTTGTGCCAGAAGACGTGGGCACGCTCATTACTCACCGCGTAGTCTCGCCTGAGTACGCTATTGCTGGCATTTCCTGCGATATGAATTCGGCCAGCGTCACCCTTAAGAGTCTAGACAATGCTACAGAGAGCAAACCATTAGAAGGAATATCGGCACTGTTCACTCGTTTGCAAGAGCTTGGTATTCAAACTGACATGGTAATGGTCCTGAAGCACGAAGACGAGCCGTCTCAAGAGTTAGTATTCACCGTAGAAAAATCTGCTTTGCCCCGGGTTCAACAATTAATTGAGTCTCTCGCCTTGAGTTTGGGTAATCCACTCATGCAGGTGGAGACCGATATCGCTAAAGTTTCGGTTGTAGGCAGGCGCCTAACCAACCGACCTGAAGTTGTGGCTGGCGTCTTCGAAGTTCTGCATAACGCTAGTATTCCAGTACAAATGGTAGCCACTGGTGACATGCGCATGAGTGTAATTACTTCTGCCAAACATGGAAGAGACGCAGTCAGACTGATTCATCAGCGTTTCAACTTGTCTGATGGATCCATCACAGTTTAGGTTGTAGTTCTTAGGTTGGGTTTTCACTTTTAGTCAAAGCGTGAGATAGAAATGGCCGGCTTAGATAACATTTTCAACAAGGTAAAAGAGGCGACCAAACAGGCCGCTGATCAGACCAATCGTGCGGCCAAAGCGGCTAAGCTGAAGATGACTGTGATGTCATTGACTTCTGAAAAAACGCAGCATCTGCAAACAATTGGTCAGCGCACCTATACATTGTTTTTTGAAAATTCAAGTATTGATGGCAAAGTCTTGCAAGAGAAAATTCAAGAAGAGCTGACCCAAATAGACCGCATAGGCACTCGCATTGCTGAGCTAGAAGCCGAAATCGCTGATATTCAAAGCGGACAGCATGTTGACATCGCCGACGTAACCTTGAAGAATACTGACCCTGATGCAACAGAGAAGTAAGCTCATGACAGTTATCAAAGCAAACACTATCTTCGCTCTGGTTGCCACTTTTGCTGGTACCTTTAATTGTCATGTGGCGATTGCTGACACCATTTCGCCGCAAATTAATGACGACGATGCTACTTCTTATTCAAGAGAGCCAGCCAATGCTGCCTTCTTCGGCAAAGGCATTAGTGGCCGCATGTCTGAAGCTTCGTATATGCGCTTCGGCGGAGAGCAGGCCTTGGTGGAAGGTAATTTCAAAGAGGCCTACCGAAAGCTTTCTAAAGCAGTGCAGTTTGACCCGGGTGACCCCACTGGTCATGTACTGCTTGCCCGTTCAATGACAGGTATTTTGCGCAAGTCAAAAGACACTGAAATTGACAAGGCCTTGCTCGACCGTACCATTCGCGAATGGAAAATGATTGAAAGACACGACGTAGATATCACCGAGCAATTTGAAGCTCGTGCCAATCTGCGCAAACTAAGCAAGGTAGTCAAGTTATTAAAAGAGCGCGAAAAAGCGCTTGCCTTAGCTCGGTCTAATGAAGAAAAACCGCAAATAGCGGATAAAGTTCCTACAACGGGGCCGAAAGGCAACGGTGTGGTCTCTGATGAACTCCCGACAGATCTTTCGAGTGAAGTCAAGGGTAAGGCTCAGGTCGCTCAAAAAGCACCTAAGTTGGATGGTTCTGACGAGATTAGGTAAAGACTGCTTAAGGCATCTTTGCTAAATGGACTTGGCTATGGTTTCAAACGTAAAACCATGCCAAACTAGTACAGTACAAAAGGACCAATTGTCTCGATAAACTGAGATTTTGCGGTCGTAAGAGGAAAATTGACGTGAATAACAAATTGTTTGTAGGAAACCTTTCATTCAAAACTACACAGCAAGATCTTCAAGATCTTTTTGCTGAGTACGGCGAAGTTGTATCAGTAGCGATCCCAACCGATCGTGAGACTGGCAGACAACGTGGTTTCGCTTTCGTAGAAATGGCGACCCAAGCCCAAGCTGAAGCTGCAATTAAAGCTCTCAACGGACGTGAAGTTGATGGCAGACAGATTGCAGTTAACGTTTCCCAGCCTAAGTCCCGCGATGGCGGCGGCGGTGGCGGCAGAGGCCGTTATTAAATTGCAGCCCGTGTGTCGTCTTTAGTGGTTTTCCTCTAAAGTACTAACCAGTATGCAAGCTTAAAAGCTAATATAAATGCCCTATCGGTTTACCGGTAGGGCATTATATTTAGTACCGCGAAATTTAGGGATGGACTTTGGTTAGTTGAAACTGTCGCTAATTGAACAGCGCCGCATCGCGAGCCGATGCAACTAAGTAGTTCAATGTTCCAGGAATGGCTAATCCGACAATGATGCAGATTACACCTCCTATAATCAGACCTGTACGGCTCAGTTCTAGTACTCCAAATACTTTTACACTGCTACCTTTTCCCATTTCCTCCTTTAACATTGCTCCTTTGATCATGCTTACACTTCCGCCAATCACCAAAATCACTTCTGTGAAATTGGCGACGAAATTCAGCAGAGCTTCTAGGTTGGCCAAGTTATTGACACGAACTGTACCAGCGGAATTGACGCCGTAAACCACTATGGCTTCGGCGCCTTGGGCTTGAGGTGCAATGATTCCGTTAGTTGCCCCTTGAAGTGTTGATGAAGGTGTAGATGTAGAGCTTATGCTGATGGTATTTTGAAGATTCGCCCCAAAGGGTTGTATCTCTTCCGCACGTTTCGGATGGAAAAAGATCGAGCTGTTCAACGAAACGATACCAGCCGATGTGGCAAAACTGGCTGATTCAGCAGTGGCACTCTGAGCTACTAACTCAGAATTGATACTGCGAGCCAATAGAGAATTGACTTCTTTCTCCACGGCTTCGTCTACTGGAGCTACATTGGCCATTGGACTGCAGCTCATTTTTGAAACTACATTGTATTCTTTCCGACCTGCTTGCCAGCGGCGGAAGAATCTACTCAAGTCTGCAATTTGATTGCCGCTTCTTGTCACTTGTGAAAATGACGCCAACTCACTGTGGTTTCTGAAGAATTTGTCGTCCACAGCCTCAGCTTGATCATAGGCAAACTCATACAGAGCCGGTTTGAAGGCAAAAGGAGAAATGATGTAGATCTCTTTGTGGAAGGCCGGTTGTCTTCCGTGTACCCATAACACTACTCCTTCTTTTGTTTGTCCGGCAAATTCTGCTGCCTTTACTAGTGCCTTTAGGTTCTCCTGCCCTCCAGTAAAGTTAACTGCTTTGAGCTTGGGCAGCGCCGCTTTTAGATCTTCTGGCTTAGTGAAGGTCTTGTCTTCAGTGCTTGCCACCATTACTGAAACTGGAATGCCGCTAGGGATATGATTCAGGGCATTTTTTATCTGATCGAGATACTTGGAGGTTTCGACAGAGCCGTCCAGTACAACAACAACTCGCCCGGGAGCAGAGGCAATAGTTTGCTCAATTTGTCTAGTCAGATAAAGGCTATAGTTCGGATTGCCGGGATTCTCCTGGGCTGTCGCTGGTCGAACTTTCTGAAAGTGTCGTTTGAAGTCACCTTGATCTTTGCACGAAGCAAGAGCTGTTATTGGGTTTCTTTTGCATAGTATTGTCAGTGGCGAACTTTCAATTTGTTCTGGTGTCAGTGAACCTGACAAGAACGTCAGTCCGTCTGCTCTGTGCCCCGTGGTAAAGGCCGGGGCTGAATTGTCAATTTTGTTGTCTGATAGTAGTTCTAGGTTGTGCTCACCCTCCAGTGAGAAATTGCTAGCAATAATTTGGGGCAACTTTATTTGGGCATTTTCTAGTTGTTCTAGCTCCATCGGTAGCACCATAGTCACCTGCATTTTGACTTGGCTATCTGGCGTTAGTGACTTGCTTTGTAGCAGGTACTTACCGCGGCCGAGTTCGCTTAGCCGGCCATCAGGGCCTTGTCTATAGCCGAGTTGTGAGGAGCTGCCGTCTGCGGAGAAACTGCCATCAATGCTTTCACCATCTTGCCAAACTTTGGCTCCAATGATTGCTGCACTTTCAGGCAGTGATATTTCAGCTCTGGCTGTTTCTAGGTCTTTGCCTTCGTTTTGAAATACCATAGTCCAGACCAAGGTGGCAGAGAGATTGTCTGGGTGGAGTCTGCCGTTAATAGTGGAGCGAGTGAGAGACACTCCTGGAAGTTTTGCTCCGATGGCGAAGTTTTTCAGCTGCTCCGTATTCATCTGATAGGTCGTGTTAATTGAAGTGACACCTTCGATTGGTACTGAGGCTGCTCTGTCAGTTTTGTTTTCGATGACGAAGGGCTTGCCTTCAAGCATGAAATAGAGCCTTTCAGCTTCGCTTGGTTTTATTGGAATGAAGAGGCCAGCGAATCCAGCTGATCGTGAGTCAGCACAGAGTAATCGCAATTGTCTTTCACTGTTTATTTGACGTAAAAACGAAAGTGCAGGCAAGCTAGTCTTTTGATTCGAGTTCAGTGCTTGCCGTTCATAGAAGTGGGCAACAATCGTCTGAACTTCGCTACCAATCAGAATTAGGGCAGCCGACAATGCACCAAAACAGAGATAAGAAAGTATCCTTCGTCTTGCTGAATCTAGTTCTTTTGTCTTTCTAATTGTCAGAACCAGATGCAGAGAAGCTAGAGCAGAGTTGAGATAGAGCAAGCCAATGACCCACATATTGGCTAGAATCAACGAATCATCGCCGAATCTCAGAGCTTCATTGCTAGTGCCTACCGCAGTGGCCGCTAGACAAGCGACGGTGATCGTTAGGGCCGTACCCATTGCCAGCCCGGCTGCCAGCCCAGGCTTAAGGCCGAATACGAAGTTGTTTTTGCGAATTGCCTGGTGCATTTTTAGATTTGTAAGTGGTATCGACAGGCATAGAGCAACTGCCGCCAAAGTCTCAAGCGGATGGGCAAGCAAGAGCAGCACTAGTCTTTTGTGGCTGAAGATGACAAACAAGGCTGGTAGCAAAATTGGAATTATTATTCCGAAAATCATGACAAGGAAGCTTGTACTGGCGAACCAGAGCCCGCGGTTTGACTGGGCTGAATCGTCATCCCCGCGGTCATCTAGGTCATCTTCTAAGTTATCCGCTAGGTCATCGTCTGAGTGTGCGTGCCTTTCTCTTTCGAGGGTTTGAGTAGTGTGGCCAGAATTGTTACCGGTTCGATTATTTGAATTGCCTCCACTATTATTGGTTCCACCAATATTGGTTCGCGCCGAAGCACTGGCGTCCGAGTAATCAGACGCCGCAATATGCTCAGTCATTATTTGAGCCCTCCATGGGTAATGCAAGCGTAATTCGCCAGGTCGAAAAGACTTGGCGAATGGAAGTACTTCTCTCAGCGAAAGAAGTGCCGCTGCATATTTTGTTGTAGTTAGTAAGAGATTCCTGTCACCGGTGAATTCTGGATTCTATGTTCTGAATACAGATTGCTCACAAGCGGCTCGAAAAAGCCGAGCGACCCTAATGTACTCTTGATGCCGGCAGGCTGTCAAGTAGGGTCTTGGATAGGTCTTGTGCTGGCTTATGTAGCTAGTGCTGTTTTTTCTACTTCTATAAAAGTGTCTGCGTTAGTTAGCTAGTTAGGTAATTGGCTTTTGTAAAATGGGTGTATATACACCTATTTCTGATACCAGGGACAATGACTTCGTGTTTGCCCAATACTTGAGTACTCAAGTATTTGGCAAACACGAAGTCATCGAGCGTACGAAATTTTAGAACAGACAAGTTGTCAATCAATCAATCAATCGCGGTTGATACGCACACCTTTATAGAAGTTGCCAGGTGAAAATGCTTGAAGTGAGTGGCTCCATAGCTGGTGCCTGATAGTCTTTTTTTATTCCGATAGTTGTCAGTCGTATATACAGGTAGCCTATCAATAAGATTTGCTTTTGTGCTTTTGGGTTAAAACTAGCAGGTAGGGCTTGAACATTTGGGCCATCGGCACTACGATTAGCCTAAAATTAGCCATCAAAGAATCGTAAGTATAGGTTGCAATTTTAAGGCACTAAATTTGATGGCATTTTACAAAGTAGAATAATTGTCATTTACCAGCATTAGCAGAGGGTTCAGTCATTACTACTTCTCAGCCACCGTCTACCGTTGCAGCGTCTGCTGTATCTTCTGTTGGACCCGCCGTTGTATCTGCAATTCCGTTAGATTCAAAGACACTCTTTCTCAAAATGTTTTCGTCAAGATTTGGCAGCTATGCTCGCACTGTTGGCGGTGCTACCTGGCGGCAGTTGAGTCAGTTCCATCAACTGAGCGACGAAGAGCTACTTACATCTATATCTAAAGAGTCGAAAGCATATAGAGCCCTTAGTGTCGATAAATCCGAGTCATTCCTCGTTTTGCAATTCAATGCTGAAGACCGCACCGCCGATAGAGCCGTTTGGGAAAAGTTGAGCGCTGCCCTTCTGTCTGCCGGTTTACCAGCTCTCAAGCTATTTCAAGTATCTGAAGGTTCTACTTATCAGGTATTTATCTGGTTTTCCAAGGCAGTAAACATTCTTCCTCTGTCTAAGGGCCTAACCAATCACTTGCTGCAAGCTGGTGTTACTAATGTCGAGGTTTTGAGGCCAGGTAATCACTTTATCTTGCCGCTGCAAGAAGGCTATCGCTGGATGAATGACGGCGTTTTACCGGTGATTGCTCGCCATGAGATGTCTGAAGATATGGCGCTGAACTTCTTTATGGGTGAAGTGACCAAGGTGACTGTCTGCCCTGAGCAATTTGTAGAACAATTCAAAGATTTTCTTGAGGCTGAGCGCAAGCGAGAAATTATGGAGATTGTTCCGCCAGAGGGTCTTTCTCAGGACGGTGTAGCTGGAGAAGATGACACCAAGCCCAAACGCAAAGAGCGTCGTCTAAGAATATTGCCGTAGGCTTAGTTGTGATGGTCACTGAACAGTCACTGATTCGTCACCAGTCGGTTTGAGCTGATTGTTATTGTTGTTGCATAACCGAGAGGCAGAACGCCCTCGAAACCATCGCAACCAATAACACTGAGGTTTAAATCATGGCCAACGAACTTACTAACTTAGTATCTGACTCTTCTAATGAATCCAAAGTCTCGAAAGTTCAAGATGCAAGCGCGGCGCTGATTGAAGCTGCACTGACATTTTACCCATGCAAAAATGGTGCCCTTGTACAAAATCCTAGAGATTGCGAAGGCACAATGCGGTCGCTACCGCAATTGACTATTGAGTCGTAGGATGCCAGCACTGTCCACAGACGTTAGTTTTGTTGCTGAGCTTTCTAAAACTTGATGCGGTACTCAATGGCGATGCCCTTTAGGAGATCTTCCAACTTCTCCTTGCGCACTGCTCCTGCTGAGAGACGCTCTTTGTTTGTTCCGGATGGGTCAAGGAATTTAAAGCCTATGTGACTTTTACCGGGCTCGTCGTAGAGCTTAAGTATGCCGTCTTCATAGATACTTTTGAGAGAGTCGCCTTCCTTGCCGACTGAGAGCAAATCTGGTTTCTTGCCTTGTTCTGCTCTGAGCTTTGAGATTGGGCTGGAGGTGGCAACTTCTTCGGCCGATGGTTTCCTCGCCTCAGCTATTGCCTTCGAAGCATCGATGCCGGCAATTGAAAGCAGAGAAAGAGGCTCCTGCTTGCTCTCGCCCTGTCCGCGACCGACCAAGTCAACTTTGAGCGCACTGGATTCGCCCTGTTCTTTCACTTTAGGTTGTTCGAAGAGATTGTCTGCCAAAGCAAAACCTATCGGTGTCGGATTGTTCTTCCAGGTCGACCCTGTTTGGGCTTATGAGCTTTTGAACTAGTAAGTTGGAGATTAAATCGATTCGTCTTAATCGAACCGCTGAGCTAGGTTATACCCGTTTTCGCCGTTTGTCAGCCGTGGGATTACGAAGGTGGGCTGGTTTGGCATGCGAAACAGGCTCTCTACTGGGTTCGTTCCTAAGTTTGCCTTTGGAAATTTGGAATCCGGTTATTGGCTATCTGTTTTGACCAGTTACTCAGCTGCCTGAGCTGTTTTTTGTCGTTAGTTCCCAACCTAAGTGCGTCTATGAGCGCCTGAGCCAAGTTAATTTGGCCTTGTTGGCACAGGTCGGCAAGGGTCAATAGCGCCTGTGGATTGTCGGCAACATGCGATGGATGCTCTGAGTACAACCGCCTTAGGCGCGCAATTCTTTTCTCGGCTAACTTGTATTTGCCCTCGAGCACGTCAAGCCTTAACAGGTAGGTCTCTGCAAATTGCGGCCAAATAGAATGGGCCTTGTAGCGATGGAGCTTATTGGCATATTTTCGCGCACGATCTAAATATCCATAAGTAATCGCTACTGGCGTGAACTCAATCAGCATAGTAGTCGGCTCATCGAATGCGAAGTCATCGCTATGTCTTAGCGTGAGTGCTAAATCAAGTGTATCTAAAGCAAGGTGAACCAATCGTTTCTTTTCACTGACTGTCCCTGTGCGTGCCTTTCGACGATAGAAATTGGCTAGGTCTCTCACTGGCGGCGCAAAGTTCGAATCAGCTTTGCTAGACTTTTTCCACAGGGCAATTGTTCGAGTTGGTTCTACTTCTTCAAACTGAATACCAGCATTGAACAGAATTCGAGCATCTTTCGGATGTTTCTTTGCTTGCTTTTTCCAGCAATCCAATGCCACTTGCGTCATTTCAGGCGACCAGTTTCTGCCGTTTGATGTTGCTCTGGCAATACTCGTGAAAAAGTCAGCCGGTCGGTTCTCGATAAGCCAAAGAACTTGAATAAAGCGTTCTTGCAGATACCGTTTTGAAAAGCGAAAGCTGTTGTAATAACCCATGAGCAGCAGTCGTGAGTTTAAATCCAGGGGGTCAAGCAGGAGTTTTTGTTTTAAAAGTTTTGCTTCGGTGGCTGTTATTGATTCACCATCATAGACAATAGCCGCGTCTGCTGCTGAGCCATCAGGCTTCTTTCTCTTTTGCTTGGGCACGCTCATTGGCAAGACTTCCAGTATCCAAAACTTCCAACATCCAAGACTGTCTTCGTTTGTCTATTCGAAATTCTAGTACAGTTTTGGTCGGTAGAATCTGAGGTGATGAATGTATTACTCATGCTTCAAAATTTGGAATCTGATTTCGTCTCATCTGTTTCAACCATTTGTTTAGGCGCGAGAGCTCAGCGCTATCGGTAGTTCCACGTTTTAGTGCTTCTAGGAATTGGAGAGCTAGTTGGATCTGTCCTTTCTCGCCTAATTCTGCAAGAATCAAAAGCGATTCGGGGTTTCTGGTGACATGCGACGAATGATCTGTATACAACTGTTCTAGGCGTGCGATTCTTTTTTTAGCCGATGCGAGTTTGGTTTCAATTACATCAAGCCTAAGTAGGTAGGTTTCTGCGTACTGTTGCCAGAGGGCTTCTTCTTTGTAGCGCCGAAGCCTATTGGCATATTTTCGGGCTCGAATGTAGTATCCAAATTTAATTGCTAATGGCGTAAATGCAATAAGCATTCCTAGTCTTTCACCGAGTGCATTTTTTCGAACTAACGCACCATCGATTTCGTCAAGAGCTAGCTTGGCAAATCTTTTCCTATGCTTTTCGACGCCTTGGAGAGCTTTATATCTATATCCTTGAGCGAGGTGTAGAAATGGTGGCCCATAAGTTGTATCAGCTTGCTTAGAACGTTTCACCAATGCAGTCGTAGCGGGCTGGCGAAAATCACGTTGCATAGCCGCATTGAAGAGAACACGTGCATCGGTCGGATACTTCTTTATTTGTTTTCGCCAGCAAGTCTGTGCTTCTCGCTCCATCGATTGCGACCAAAATCGTGCGCCGGTAAAGGATCTGATGTGCCCAGTAATGTAATCAGCCGGCCTGTTGTCGATAAACCAGAGCGCCAACGCAAAGCGTTCGTGCAAATAGCGTTTGGATTCTGGAGATTTACAGTAAAAACCAAGAAGTTGCAGCGCCAAAGTTAGGTTTAGTTGATTGAGTTCGAATTTTTCTTTTAAAACTTTGCCTTGCGGGGCTGTTAAAATCTCACTAGGCCATAAGATATTTATGTCTGCTGCTGAGCCATTAGGCTTCCTTCTCTTTTGCTTGGGCACGCTCATAGGATAAATCCAACTGAATTACAGAATCTGATACCGACTCTTGTCTTTCTTCAATTCTGCCACGAACTCCATTTCTTCGTCGGTCAGCTCGTAGACGGCAAAATGACAATCAAACTTGCGGGTGAAGCCGCGACCAATAGCTTCTTCCAAAGTTGTACGGTCATAGCCACCAGCGAGCACGTCGATTAAATTGCAGTGGCGGTCGGCTTTCTCTGAATCTGGATCACTGTCTGCTACTTCTTTTGCACTCTCAACCAAACCAAAAATCTCAGATAATTTAGTCTGCGATTGATTGATCATAATTGAGCCGTGTTGCAGCACGCCATGCCTGCGTCTCAGTTGGGCGCTACCAACAATTTTCTTGCCGTCAAATTGCAAGTCGGCTTGTGTAGTTGCCTGAAAGCAGTCTTCGTAGTCTTTGTAGGCACTATTGCTGCGGCCCAGGCTGGCTGCTACTCCCAATTCACGAAGTCCATAAATGAGAGCGTCGCAAATTTCTTTGTAGGCTTGGTTAATTGAGCCTGGCAAAAATCCTTCGTATGGGCTGCCTTGCTCTAGCCAAAAAGATGGGGCCGCTCCTTCAATTTCTGCGTCTGGTCGAAAGTCGATACCGTCTTGTTTTGGTCCGGCACCAACAAAGCAATAAGTCAGCTCACCTTCGTGTAGAACAGCACGGCCACCAGTTGGGCGGCGCACCGCGTCATAACCAGCAGCACGAACTTTATCGACTGTTCGCTGGCTCACTTTTTGCGAATAACCAAAAGAAACAGCTGGCGGCTCCCAGCCATAAAATCTCAAAGTAGCTGGTGTTTTTCCTTGTAGGTGCAGCTCAAGTAGCGCTTCATCGATGGCCATATTGGTTACGGCATCAAAGACACCATAAGGAATCAGCCTCAAGGCCCGAGCTCTTACCGATGTCATCACGAAATGCTGGCCTTAATTAGTTTGGGCTTGGCGACAAACTTATCTGAGAAAGTAAAAGCTTCAAGCAGCTTTTTCGAAGCCGCTTCAAATTGTTCTTCAGTGTCGTAGTGCACAATTGCTGCGGTGGCTCCACCGGCAGTTTCATCACCAGCTTTAATTTGTAGAATCACACCTACTGCCAAGTTTACTGGGTCGCCTTTCTTGGTCCGGCCAGCTCCCATTAGTTTGCAGGCTTCGGCTACTTTTTTGCCGTCTAAGTGTTCTAACCATTTTTTGCCGCTGCCAGGCACCACAAATGGTTTTGTGTGTTTTGCCGTTGGCATCAAGCTATAGTCAGTCAAAACTTTATCGTCGCCACCCTGGGCTTTGATCAATGTGGCAAAGGTGCTTAGTGCTTTGCCGCTGCTAATTAACTCTTGCAATATTTTTCTGGCTGCGGCATTGTCTTTGGCTTTGCCGGCGTGCACCAGAGAAAGGGCACCAAGTTCCATGCACAGTTCTGTCAAGTCGTCTGGGCCGTTGCCTTTGAGAGTCTCGATTGCTTCAATAACCTCTACGGTGTGGCCCACTGCACGGCCGAGTGGCTGTTCCATATCTGTGACAACGGCTGTCACTGGGCGGTTTAAGATGCGACCAACTTCGGCCATGGTTTGAGCTAGTTCGGTTGCTTTTTCGTCGGTTTCCATAAAGGCACCGCGACCACATTTAACGTCGAGAATAATGAAATTGGCACCAGCGGCTAATTTCTTAGACATGACTGAGGCACAGATGAGCGGTATTGATTCGACCGTTCCAGTAACGTCGCGAAGGGCGTAAATTTTGCCATCAGCAGGAGCAAGCTCGGCTGTCTGTCCAGCAATCGCCATGCCGATTTCTTTTACTTGTTTGATAAATTGGTCGATGCTGATATCAACTTGGAAGCCTGGAATTGCTTCGAGCTTGTCGATGGTGCCCCCAGTGTGACCTAATCCGCGGCCAGATAGTTTGGCCATGGGTATGCCAGCGGCGGCCAATAGTGGCACGAATACGAGTGTAGTTTTGTCGCCAACACCGCCTGTGCTGTGCTTGTCGCCAATTACTGGTCCGATGGCCGACAAGTCTAAAATTTGGCCAGAGTGTCGCATGGCATCGGTGAGCCAGGCTGTCTCTTCTAAGCTCATACCCTGCCAACAAACGGCCATGAGCCAGGCTGCTAGCTGGTAGTCGGGGATGCTGCCGTCCATGATGCCGTCCACAAGAAAGCCTATATCGCTTTTTGTGTGATGGGCACCCGTTCTTTTAGCAAGAATTAGGTCGATCATTCGAACCGGTTTTGTTGTTACCGCAACCACTTTTTACTTGACCTCTTGACGACTGACGTTAGACCTGCATAATTGAAATAGGGAGTGCGGCCGCAAGAAATATACTAGAAAACTCTAGGTCCACTCCCACTTTTTTTTGCTCAAATTATTTTGGCACTGGAAACCCCAATTACTAGTTTTCTATTGAATCGGCCTGTGGTCTTCGGTCAGATTGATTTCGTCAATTGCCTGCCCATCACTTTGCCTTTCCTCAAAAATATGCCTGGCAACCTGACGTTAGCCATGGACACACCCGGCGACCTGAACCGAGCTTACCAACGGGGCGAGCTAGATTTAGGGGCTATGAGCGCTCATTTTTATCTCGAGGACGGCGGCTTCAAGCTCTTTGACCAGCTCTGTATTGCTAGTCGAGGTGCTGTCGGTAGTGTTTTGTTTTTCAGTAAAAGGCCCCTGGCTGAGCTAAAAGGTGCTCGCATTGCCCTGTCTAAATCGTCAGCCACCTCAAACAATCTTGTAAAGGTGCTTCTGGCCGAAGAGTACGGCAGAGCTGGAGGTGAGCCTGAATCCGAAACTGAAGCCGAAACCGAAACTGGTCAGTCTGGCCTCGATTTTCTAAGTTCTATCGATTTTGTCTCTGACATTGACGCTTGGCCTACTGACGAGGCTTTTGATGGCTGTGTAATTATTGGCGACAGGGCTCTGCAGGCAGATCAGCAGGTTGAAAGCTGTGGCCTGGCTCAGCAGTTCGAGCGAAGAGACCTGGGCCAATGGTGGTTCGAGCGCTATCAGCTGCCTATGGTTTTTGGCGTCTGGGCGGCGCGCAATAGCTGGGTTGAGGCTAACCAGCAAGATTTTGAAACACTGAACCAGTTTCTCCATGACTCGCTGGTGTTGGGTTTGAGCAGCGAGTATTCGGCAGTCTTGGCTGAAGCGGGGCAGCGCACCCAGCTACCGAGAGAAGAATTAGACAGTTATTTCACCAAAGAGCTTGATTACTCTTTCTCTCCTGAGCATGCGAAGGGTCTAGAGTTATTTAGACAACTTTGTCTAAAATATCTTCTTTTGTATTAGATTAATTGTTGTTATACTAGACTTCTTATGACATCCAGTTTCGAGCATGGACTACCTTACCGCGATCCTCACAAGGATGGCCCATTTGTCCTGCGCGGCCGCTGGCAAGTTGTAGATTATCTTGGCCAAGGCGGCATGGGCACTGTTTATCTTGCTCGCGACCTTAACCTCGATAACCGTAAGTGCGTAGTTAAACGCTTGCGTGATGATTTCTTCCGCGATGAAGACAAAGAGAAAGCACAGCAGTTCTTCTTGCGCGAAGCTAAAGTGCTGAGCAAGCTACAACACCCCAATATTGTTTTGGTGCTCGATTCGTTTCGTGAAGACGAAGAATATTACCTGGTTATGGAGTATGTCGAGGGTCATAACCTGCACGACATGCTCAAAGAGCGCGAAGAACCATTTTCTGAAGATCAGGTGCTGACCTGGTCTAAGCAAATTTGCGACGTGTTGCACTATCTCCATGCTCACGATCCGCCCGTTATTTACCGCGATCTAAAGCCTTCCAACGTCATGATTGATACCAAAGACAACGTTAAGTTGGTCGACTTTGGTATTGCCCGACTCTATCAAGATGACGGCGACAACACCCATGTGGTCTCACAAGGATACTCGCCACCTGAGCAATATTGGGGTGGGGCTGACCCGCGCTCTGACATTTATGCTCTGGGCGCCACCATGTACTTCCTGCTCACTGGGCAAGAACCACTGTCACTGACAGTGTGCTCGCCACGTGATGTTGATGAAGAGATATCTGAAGCGGCCGATTTGATTGTCAGCCGAGCTACCCAGCAAGACGTCTATCTGCGCTACCAGTCAGCCCTTGAGATGAAAGACGAGCTGGACTATATAACTTCGCCTCAAGTTGAGGAGAAGAACGGCTTTAAATGGCTTGAAGTCACAGTTGGCGTGCTAGTTATGTGCATTTCTATAGGCGGTTGGTTTGCTTACACGAAGTATCTAGAACTGAAGAAAGAGAGCGAATACCAGCTCGGTCAGAACCGTGAAGAGCGGGTGATTTTAGAGAAGCGTCTTGAAGAAGTTAAGCGCCGAGAAGCCACTTTGAACAAGATGGTCGAAGACAAGATCAATAGAGCCAGTGCTTCCGGCGGCTCTGGTTTGTCACAAACCTCTGACAAAAAAGCTTTTTCTAGCCCGTTTCCAGATTCAGCTCCTAAGAGCAATGATCCATTTGCCACTTTTGGTAGTGGCATAGCTAATTTTCGCTTCCCAGGCCTGGGTTCAAAGCCTGCTGCCAATCAAAGCTTTGGCAGCTATGCCAATCGCGGCAATGGTCAAAACCTAGGCGGTCAGCCTACGGGCAATCAGTTTGGCGCCAATCACGGTGGTGCTTACAATTCTAATTCTAATCAGACAGTGCTTAGATATGACCCCTATAAGCAGATCCCGGTTTCGAATGTAGCTTCGGCTTCAAGCTCTCACAACAATCTTGGTGCTGACACGCCAATGGAAGATCGAGATGAGAGTCAACTTACGGATCCGGAGGGGTTGGCTCCTCTTGAAGAAGATACACAGCGCTGAATTTAGATTAATTTAGGCGAAATCGATAGCAGTGGAGCCTATTTTTGGCTTTGCCTCAGTAGTTATTTCTGTAAATCAACTGTGAGGTTAGTTCTCGAAAGCCAAGAGGTAGCCTATAATGAATATATCGCTGACCCTACCTCTACAGTAGGGAACATTGATCACAAAAAACTTGTCTTAATGTCTATCTCTGCTTTTTTGACGGAAGAAATAATGGACAAACAAAATAGTAAAGGCGGTTTCTCGCTGTCTTCCCTGCCCCGCCCCCGCTGGAATGTGGTCGATATGATCACCTTCATCGGCAAGTCTTCAGTACCGACCTATTTATTCATCGATGTCGACATGACATGGGTTGAAGAAATGAGAGCTCAACTTAAGACTATGGGCTCGAAAGTGACAGTTACAGCCATATTGCTGAAGGCTATTGCCATAGCTCAGCGGGCTCATCCAGACAGCCGTACGGCGTCACTTCCTTGGGGTCGTACTGTTACCTTTAACGATATTGTCGCTGGCTTTACTGTAGAGCGTTACATTGGCGAACAGCCAGCTGTATTTTTCGGTGCTATCAAAAATCCAGATACTAAGTCGGTTGAAGAAATTGCCTCTGAGTTGAAGCAATATTCTGAAGCTGAAATGGACGCCATTGAGCATCTTGACCGTCAAAATAATTTCAACAATATGCCATGGTTGTTCCGTCGCATTATTCTCTGGTTAGGTCTTCGCTATCCTGCTGTGCGACTAAAATACCTTGGTGCTACTTTTGGTATGAGTTCCATTGGTAAGTGGGGCGCTAAGGCCCTAATTCCGCCTTGTGTCTCAACTTCAACTTTTGGTATCGGCGAGATTGAACAACGAGCTGTTGTTCGCGATGGCAAAATCGTGGTTCGTCCGATGATGACTATCACTCTCAACTTCGATCACCGCATCATTGATGGCGGCCCAGCTGCTCGCTTTGTTGGCGATGTAAAACGCTTGCTTGAGGGCGGTCTCGAAAACTATATGCATATGGACACAGCCGAGCTGAACACTAAAAAGCTCACTCTCGATACAGCCCTTACAAGCTAAGAAAAATTGAAGAGCGAAACAGAATAGATTCATGAGCTAGTCACTTGGTCTAGTTATGTCTCTTTTGAAATTCTTCTATCAGCTCGCGAATAGCTGGGATAGCGCTTCTTGCTGCCATTTCACCCGACTCGATGGCACGCTTGGCTTCGCTCGATTTGGTTGATACCATGCCAATACCATCTACGTTAGGGCGAATGACATAGTCTGCCTGAGCCAGTTGGTCTGCATCTACTTTTTTAAAGTGCAGTGTAATAACGCGGTGGCTGACGCTGCCAATTTTGTGGAAGTCTTTTTCGGCAACGGCACCAAGCGATTCGTCCACGCTTACTGCAATGACAATATCGGCTCCTAGTTTCTTTGCCTCTGTTACTGGAATGTTTACCAAGACGCCGCCATCGACATAGAGGCCATCATGGATGCCATCTGATAGTTTTACTGGTTTGCGCAGAGCAGGAATTGCTGCACTTGCTTGTAGCGCTTTACCGAGGTTGCCCTTGGACAGAGTCACAGTTTTGCCGTCTAGTAAATTGACCGCTACTGCACCAAAGGGAACTTTCAAATCTTCAATATTGCGTTCTGTTTCTGGTACTTGTTTGTTTAAGTAAGTAGCAAATTTTTTGCCACGATAGAGGCCGTCGTATGGTTCGATACCAACCAATCGGGGCGAGTAAAACAAAGGAATTATGAGCATGCGCAGTTTTAAGGGGATGGTCAAATAAGCACTCATCAGTTTCTTTTCTGTGAATTGCTCTTCGATATGTTTTGGTGTTACTCCAGCGCTGTAGAGACCGCCAACTACCGCTCCCATGCCACTTCCGACCAGTACGTCAACTGGTATGCCTTCGTCGTCTAGTACTTTTAGTACTCCAACACAAGCTGCTGAGCGCATGCCGCCGCCGCCAAGAGCTAGGCCTATTTTAGGACGGGCCTTGGTGATTTGACCGCTAAGGGCACTGCTAGTTTTCTCACTAGCTAATTCGTTACTAGATGTTTTTTCATTGGCTGCTTTTTCAGCAGCTGAAACGGGAGGTCCGTGCCAAATGAGCATGCCCAAACTAAAGCCGAGACTCAAGCCTAAGCTAGTAACTAAACCTGAGCTACTACCCAAGCCTGAGCTACTACCCAAGCCTGTACGAATGACTTTTTTTAGCACCATATCCATTGCATGCGTGCGGGAACGTTCCATCCCATCTTCGCCAGTGCCTCATCTAGAGTAATATTTTCGTCTTTGCATTTCTTCAGAGCACCGGTTGCTTGCTCGCAAGAGATGAAGCCCTGGGTGTATAACGAGTAGGTACGCAATGCTGTATAGAGAACAGGTTCGCTCATAGCTCCGGTGGCCAGAACCTTTTTACCAACTTTGATGGCACTCTTCTCTTTGATATCGACTACTTTCTCAATATCAGATGACGAAATCAAACCTGATTGAACCAAGAGGTCAGCAGGTAAGAATTCTTTTGGTAGTGCCTGAGCGGCTGAATAATTTTCGGCAATAGCTTGATAGACAGAGACACCTCGCGCTTTTACTTGCTTTAGTGCTTCTGCTGCTTGGAAGGCTTTGACTGTTGAGTTTGCCACCATGTCTTGCAAAACAATTGCTGCTTCGAGCAGGTCATGGGTGACTAAGCCTTGTTCTAAGAGAATCTGGCCGAATTGTTTTTCTTTGACTAGTTCAATCTCAACGCATTCAAGCATGTCTCCGTCTGAGAGAAAACCTGCCATTAATACTAGTTCGCCAATACGAACAGTCTGACCAGCTTTTTCAGAGTAGAGCCCTAGTTCAAAAAGAGCTTGCTCAATACTGATGCGTCTTCTGCCTACAGTGAGAAGAGCCTGGATAGCTTGATCTTTTGTGACTTTGTTGTCGCGCACGAGCAGCTGAGCGGTGAGAGCAGCGTTCATCATCCAGCTCGATAAATCGCGGTTGAGAACGAGAACACGGCCCATTTGCATGCCAGTGTCTTTAGCTTTGACTACAGCCCGACCCAATTGCTCAGGATTGATCAAATCAGCAGAGAGCAGAAGCTGGGTGAGAGGATTGGCAATGCTCTGCACCGTCTGCGTTTTTTTATGCACCGAATTGAGAACGCCGATGGCGTCCTCCATGGTCATATTATTCTGCCTAGCCAGTCTCAGAGCCTTGAGAGCAAGGTCTACTGTGGCTTTGTCCGAGCGCACCAACTCTTCCGCTTCTAAGACAACCCGCATGGTCGTCTCGCTGACAGTGTTGAGCATGGCCAACGCGCGTGCAAGTGGCACGTTTAAGTTTTTAGCGGTGAGCAAGGCCTCATCCAGCTTGGGCTGTGAGACTATGCTAGCCCCTAACAGAAGTGTGGGGAGGGCATCAGCGATTGCCTGTTTTTCTATCATGTATCCTGGTCTTTCGGGCGTTAGGCTAGATAACTAAGTGGTCAAGGTGTGTTATCTTTACCATACCAATTTAATCAAGCGTTATAACGGTTTGTCATCGGTAGATTAAGTGATTTAGCGATTTGGCGATTATGCCGGTTGAATTTTGATGGGAGAACCTGTTGGTGGGTGTGCGAATTCGTCACTAGCGCTGCCACCGCGCTTAAAGATCTCCCAATAACGCTTGTCGTGGCCTGAGCTACCAGGAGAAAAGGCCAAATCTCCTTCCATTATATTAAAGCTGCCAGTTGCCACTGTGACTGTGCTGATGTGGCCACCGATGGTAACTTTTAACCTTGTTCCCGGTGTAAATGTCTCTAGTTTTTGGTCTCCAGCACGCATGGTCGTTTTGATATTGCCAAAAGAATCGATATAGCCCACTACTTCTTTGGGCGCCTCTGGCACAATTTCATCAATTGCGAGTTTGTGATTAATAAACGAGAAATCGCTTCTTGAAGCCTTGCTTACGGCCAAGGGAAAATAATCTCTCGAGCGAAATTGACTACCTTGTTCTTCTACGTTGGTGCTCCAGAGTTCTTGTATTTCATTGCGCACAAACGAAAGTGAATTGCCTGAATTAACAGCAAGCACCTGTACGCCATTTTTGAGCGTAGCGAAAAGCAAACCTTCGCCTTCATTGTTTGGTCTTGCTTCTTTCTTGTCTCTGCGTGGTGCAGTGTTGGCAAAGACCAGCATGTTTGAGGGTCTGAGTTTACTGCCAGCCAATGCTAGTTGAGCCACGATGAAGCCGGTTGAAATTGTGTCAAAGGGATGCACCGATGTGCTGTGGATGCGGGTATCGTCGTGAAGCTTGCAAGAAAGCGCTGCAATGATCTCAGCCCAGGCCAAGTCACCTTGGGCGTAGTCACAGACGAGGTGGATTAAAGAACTCATTTACTTACTTCCTTATTACTTGCTCGGCAAGATTGACTAAGACTTGTTTGGCCCTAATGTTTCACGGATTGCGGCTGATAATTCTTGTAGTCGAAATGGCTTTTTAAGAAACTTTATAGCACCAGCAGCCATACCAGCTTGACGTGCTTGGTCAGAATCACGACCGGAGAGCATGAGAACTGGTGTTGTGCCACCGCTGGCTCGATAGCGTTTGAGTACATCAATACCGTCGATATCTGGCAAATACCAGTCGAGCACAATTAAATCAAATTGACTGATACTAAGTTGCTCCAAAGCCTCTGGTCCAGTTATGGCAATTTCAACTGTATGGTTTTCAAAAATGAGCCAATCCTGCACCGTTTCGCGCAAGTTCTCGTCATCTTCAACTACCAGCAATTTAGCCATCCCTTTCTCTGTCACCATACTGTTTGTGCCCAACCTACATCTTTTTTAGTCTTTGGCCACTAGGCAGTTACGCCCCTTATTTTTAGCATGATAAAGGCGCTCATCGGCCTTGCGAATTAGATCTTCGATGTCGTTACCGTCATCAGGGTATGAAACAAGACCAGCGCTGAAGGTTATGCCAAAGCTTTCGCCGTGGTCACCGTTAAATTGCAGGGCACGCAATTCTTCGAGGGCCCTTTGTAGGGCGCCATGTGCAGTCTCCTTGTGAATATGGCGGAATGCCACCATAAATTCTTCGCCACCCCAGCGGCCGCGAAAATCTTCAACTCTAAATCGCTTTTTCAACAGTTGGCCAAAATTGGCAAGCACGCGGTCGCCAGCCAAGTGACCGTACTGGTCATTGATTTTCTTGAAGTGATCGATATCGATTAGAGCAAGGCTAAAGATTAAACCATTGCGTTTGGATTCTTCAGACATATCAGTGAGCTGTTCCATGAAAGCTCTTCTGTTCAAGAGCCCAGTCAACACATCTTTATTAGAGCGCTCTTTGAGCATGCGAGCGCGTTCAAGTCGCACTTTTACCCGGGTAAGCAACTCGACTCGTGCTATGGGCTTAGGCAGATAATCATCACCACCAGCTTCAAAGGCTGCGAGCCTTGTCTCGAGGCCAGTCTGCCCTGTTAAAAACAAGATTGGTAAATCTTGAAAATGAGCGGCTGTGCGAATCATTCGACACACATCATAGCCGCTCAAAATTGGCACAGTAACATCGAGTAATACGAGATCAGGATGAAACTCTTGTATCAATTGCAACAGGCCTGTCGGGTCTGCCAGTTGTCGCACCAACATTCCTTCTTGACCGAGGGCTGTGGCAACGATTTTGACGAAGTCATCATCATCGTCAACAATTAATATGCGCGGCCGTCCACCTTGTCTGGCATTAACTAGATACTCAATGGCATCATTAAAAATATCAGTCTGCAAGGGTTTCTCTAGCATGAGCGAGGCCCCGGCGTGGGTAGAATCTTCGATGTATTTTTGCTGCTGTGAAGTAGAAAGAAATGCTACAGGCAAGGTTTCATAACCAGGCAGCGAACGCAGCTCCCGGGCCAAATTTAGAGCCGGTGCTGGTTGTGTTACATCTATATCAATCAAGACAGCATCGAGGGAGAGCTTGCCAGCTTTTGCCAGGGCATCTTCGTGGGTCTGGCTGACAATCACTTGTACCGGTATTCCAGTATCTTTGTTGCCGATTCTTTTGTGGGCAGGCATTACATCTGAGCTAAAGACCATCACCCGCACCGACGAAGAATCGTCGTAGGTATCAAAGTTATCTTGTGGTTCATAGGGAACGGCCGACTCTGGAGGCGGAATCGGTGCGTTCATTTCTTCAAGGGTTTCAATGGTAGCAAAAGCACGCTTATCTACCTGGGCAACGGGGTCACCAGTGAGAGACTGAGCGTTGCCTTTGACCAAATTGGCAATCAGATCAATTTCTTCCCATGCTGTTTCGTTGTGAGTGAGGTTATTTTCTTTGATAGCATCGAGTGCCTTTTCTAGAGAACTAGCCGACTCTCCGAGTACGCCAAAGCCGCAGGATGCTGCCGTTCCTTTAAGGTTGTGAGCCAGTCTTATGGCTTCCAGCAAACTAGCGGCATCATCTGGATTGTTTTTCGATTGGGTGATAGCAGTTTCTATTTTGGCAAAGCGTTCAGGCAATACCTTTAAATAGTTGCCTTGTAGAGTGTTGATAATTGCTTCTTCGTGTTCAACATGCGATTGAATTGATTTCTCGGAGGAGGCGAAAAGACTATCAATTTGCGCCCCAAATAAACCTGCTTTGAGGGGCCTATGAATTACCAGGCTGACTTTAAAGTCTTGGGTGAGGCGCTTATAAACCGCTGCTTCGCGCCAAGTCTTTGAAATAAAAACAAGGGGGATTTGTGAATTGATGGCGCGAATTTTGACTATCAAGCCGATGCCGTCAATGTCACTTAGTTGATCGCCGACAATCATCAAATCGAAAGGTTGGCTTCTAATCAGCTCAATTGCTTCTTTACCGTCAGACCGGGTTTCAACTGTGTGGCCCCGGGCGGCAAGCAATGTAGAAACCAATATGGTGACGTTGTCATCAACTTCTGCCAGCAAAATTGTGCTCATCTAGGGCCTCAGTGAAATTTTCAGTCTTTTGGCTCAAGCTCTAGAGAGGCTGAGTTTATACAGTAACGCAAGTTGCTCGGTTTAGGGCCATCAGGGAAGACGTGTCCAAGGTGGGCACCACACTCTTTGCAGGTAACTTCGGTGCGCAGCATGCCATGGGTCATGTCTCTGTGCTCGGCAATATGCTCTTCTCTTAGTGGAAGATAAAAAGAGGGCCAGCCAGAGCCAGAATCAAATTTGTGCTCAGAACTGAATAACTCTGCGCTACAGCAGACGCAGCGGTAAACGCCTTTTTCGTGGCAGTCCCAATACTTTCCGCTGAAGGCTCTTTCTGTGCCTTTCTCTCGGGCAACATGATATTGCTCGGGGGTAAGCTTTTCTCTGTATTGAGAGTCATTTTTATCTTCGTTTTCGCTCATAGTCACTATACTTTTTCTTGGGAGATACGCTGTAGAGAATCAATAATTTCAGCCGCCGAACTAATTCTAGTCTCTACTTCTAGATCAGTGCAGCTTTTAACCAGATCATTTAACTGGGAAGACAATTCAATTATTTCAGCAGGCTCAGATTGACTCAAGGCTTCTGGGTCTTCACCAGTTAGCAGATAGTAAAGAGTTCCGCCGAAAGCATAAATATCACTTTGCAAGCAGGCCTTGCCGCGAAACTGTTCTGGGGCAATATAAGACTGCTTGCCGACAAATGTACCGGTGGCGTTGCCAATAAATTCGTTGGCGGCGCCAAAGTCGATAGCAACAATGGTGCCATCGGGGCGCAGAACTAAATTGTCAGGAGTGAGATCGCGGTGAATTACTGGCGGCTCTTGCTTGTGCAAATAATCGACGATAACAGCGATTTGATGGGCCCATTGTAGTACTAAACCTTCGCGCACCCGGCCATTTTGTTTGACATATTGGCGCAAGTCTTGGCCGCAAATATAATCGAGCAAAAGATAGCTGCGGCTATTCTCGACAAAGTAATCCAGCACTGGCACTATGTTTGGATGCTGTAGCTTGATTAGTAGCTTGGCCTCTCGAGCAAACATCTCTCTGGCTTTGTCTTTTAGTTCGGCTTTGGCATCGTCAGGTACAACTGATTCTTTAAGCACGACTAGACTGTTATTTTCAAGTTGACCCAGATAGACAGCAGAAAGCCCACCCAAGGCCAGTTGTCTAAGCACTGTCAAGCTACCGTTGCGCATAATCACACCAGGTTCAAGGGGCATGAAAGCGGCAGCACGAAATCGCCTTTTTAGCTCGTCTTCCCATAGCTCGGTGTGACTGAGAACGTCGCCTTTTGCTAGTGCTGCCAAATTTTGGTTTGCTTGATCGCGTAAGTGCGATCTTATGAGGCTACTTAAGTCGTCTAAAGATTCATGCTCGGCTGCGCCAGCGAAGACATCGAAGCAAACCAATAGCTTTTCGCAACTGGCAATGTCAAGGCGATCTAGTTTTATCACTACCGGCTGTTGCTGCTTTAGGTAGAGCACGATCTGCTCGTTCTTTAAGGGAGAGTCGTTCTTTTTCTGTTTGCTATTTTCTTTTTGATGAAAGGCAATCTTGTTGATTGTGTTCCACGGTATGTATTGAGGTTTGAGTGTGGTCGAGAGAAGATCGCTGGGAACTTCCATCCCGTTTTTGTCTAGCAAAAGTGATGATTTGCTGAGGTTGCGAATGGCCAGTAAGAATAGAGTGGGAATGACTAAACCACTCATTATCAAAAAACAGTCGCGTATTCTGTTAATGGATTCGTGGCTTATTAGCTCTGAATAAAATAAGCCCACTACACCTAACAGGCATGCTGCCATTGGGAAAAGACCCCAGACCACAATAGACATGCGCAGGGCCGTTAGTAGCGTCTGCCTGGTTTTATCTGAATAGGGCAGGCTAATAGTCTGAGACTCACCAGTGGAGTTCTGCAAAACTTTTATGTTTGCCATGGCTTCTCCGCTGCTTGTTTGGCCTTCCGATCAGAACTTGGATGTTCTATTACTTCTGGTTCAAGGCCGCTTTTTGCAGTTGAAATCCTTCCGCCAGTGTCTTCTTTTGAAACTTCTTCCACAACGGTTTCTGCAACTCTTTCTGCAACTGGGTGCGATTCCTTCTCACTATCTTCGCTTAAGGCATTGTTCAATTCATCTGCATTGGCCAGTCTAGTCTTGAGCGACATAGAAGTACATGCCCTGATAATTAGATCGAGTTTGTTCAACGACTTGCTGTTCTTGTCAGTTTCTATGTTGGCTTTGGTGAGGGACGACTGCGAGATTGGTTCAGGATCTTTGCCTGTTGCAAGATAGAATAGCGTTGCTCCGAGAGCATAAATATCACTTGCTTCACAGGGTTTGCCCCTAAATTGTTCTGGTGGCACATAAGCATGCTTGCCCACGATAGTTCCTGTTTTTCCGTCGTCTTTGTCCCACTCACTAGCAACGTTGAAGTCAATCAACTTGAGCTTGCCGTTGGCTTGCATAATCAAATTATCTGGAGTGAAGTCGCGATGAATAATTTGTTTGCCATGTAAAAAGGCCAATATGTCTGTCATTTGCTGAGCCAACTCAAGCACAAGTTTAGGGTCTAGAGCCCCTCTTTCTCCAACCAGCTGACGCAAATTTTGACCCTTAATATATTCAAGCACCAAGTAGCAGCGCTTATCTTCAATGAAATAGTGATTTAGTCCCACTATGTGCTCACTTTGAAGCTCCTTCAGTAGACGTGCTTCTCTCTCAAAGCGCTCAACGCATTGCTGTTGGATTTCCTTGTCTACATAGGCCGGAATCAATGTCTCTTTCAGCACTACATCCGATACCGATCCACTATTGACTTGTCTCAAGTCATGTGCGAGGTAGGCGACACCTTCGCCTCCAATGGCGAGGGTGCTAACAATCTCGTAGCTTCCTCCTTTTAGCAGATGACCTTCTTCAAGTGGATCTAAATTAACCAGCGAACTGCTGTTTAGTGATTGTAGCCACAACTCTGTGTATGATTTGTCCTGCCGCGGTCTTAAAGCCTCAGTTAACTGTGCTTCAACAGTAGACTTTGGAGCGAAGCGTTCGATCGCTGCCGCTAGTCTGGGTCTATCTTCTACGCTTACAGAAGAAAGAGGAAGACTTGCCAACATTTTATTTCCTTTGCCCGTGAATACAACTTCCCATTGGTTAGGATCTGCACTTTCTCCAGGGGCGCGAAGTGAGACATTTTCAACTTCATTCCACTTCACCGTTGTGGCGTTGTAAGACCACAGGTTTTGCCACATATCGAGAGAGAGTTCCTCTGTGTTAATCGTCATTTTGTTCGGGCTCAACAGCCCCGCGACAAAGAGGTTAAAGAATCCGTAGACAAAGAGCAGAACGAGGCCAATAGTTATAAAAGGTGAATTCAAAATCAGTTCTATAAATTGCTGAAACACAGAGACGCCAGTAGATGCAGCTACGTTAACAGTGCCTACGACCTGAATTAGTTCATCATAAAATAGTTTATTGGGAGCATATTGCCTGTAGTCGCGCAGAGCGTTCATGAGAGTCCAGTTATACCAGAGCCATACGGGAGTGCTCAGAAGCAGGGTGCCAATCGGGCCAACAATGCGCGACCATTCGAAGATAGTATGGTCTAGTACTGCCGGCAGTTCCTCCGCTAGGCGCATGCCATGGTATTTGATTTCAACGTGATCTGGATCTTGTGGTGGCACTACTACCAGAGGTTTGCCTGACAATACGGTGCGTTCTACGTCATCGTCTATCTCTAAGTGTGAGACCTTACGTCTTAGTAAATCGACTAGAGCTTCACTGTCTTCACCTCTCATTGATGCTAAATCTAAATCTAGACGGCGCATCTTTCCATCTTCTTCAAAATCCAATGCAAGTTGCGACGGTGAAATATTGAAGAATTTAAAGACGTAGCCAATTTTGATGCGCTTTAAGTTGCTAAGTTTGTAGCTCCCCATACCAAAGTAGACATCTTTGTCGGTGACAGTGACAAAACGTCTATTCAAGTCTCGGCAAAAGTACAGAAGTCCGAGCAAGATTACAAATAGAAAGCTGAGGCCGAACATGTCAGGAATATAGAACCTAACGAAGGCCCCCAAAGGCATTATCAGAAGGAATGCCCAGATTGGTGTGAGAAAGATTGCTTTCCACCACGTCGCCATGGCTGCAATTTCTCGATAATGGTGAAATTTGATTTCACTTTTACGGGGCATCAACCCTATCCATAGCTAAGAGTATCTATTGTACCCGCAGCGCTATGGCACGGTCCTTATTGGTGGCGGTAAGCTTTCAGATCACCTACTACAACCTTGACTGACCTGGTTTTACCCTGTCTGAGAACCTGAAAAATAACGCCTTCGCCAACTTTGTGGCTACGCACATTGGCTCTCAGTTGCTCTACCGAAGAGATTGCTTTGCCATCGACACTTGTAACTATGTCGCCATCCTCAATTCCAGCTTCTGCTGCCGGGCTCCCTGGGGTGGCCTTGCTCACTCGTACTCCTTGCAGAGTTGGCGCCAGTGACAGCTCGTCTAGTAAGCGTGGTGTCAGCTCTTGCATCAAGACTCCGACATAAGGCCGTTTTACTTCGCCTGAGGCCAGCAGTTGCTCGACAGTATCTTGAAATACTTCAGAGGGAATGGCAAAGCCAATATTTTGAATTTGATGGCCGCCGCCCATTGAGCTGCTTACAGCCGTATTGATGCCGATTACTTCTCCTTGAATGTTGAGAAGTGGCCCGCCAGAGTTGCCGGGATTAATGGCCGCGTCGGTTTGAATTAGCTGTCCGCGCTCCGAAATCTCAAAAAGAGAGCGACCCAAGGCGCTAACGATGCCAAGAGTGACTGAATGGTCGAGGCCAGCCGGAGAGCCGATGGCTATGGCCCAGTCTCCTGGTCTGACATTTCTACTGGCGCCGACTCTTGCCACCGGTAGGTTCTTGGCGTCAATTTTCACCAAAGCTAAGTCGTTGTCGGGGTCGCGCCCAACAATCTGGCCATCAAATACTCTTTGGTCTGAAAGAGTGACTTTGATTTGATCGGCCCGGCCGACCACATGGTTGTTGGTGAGAATGTAGCCGTCAGCTCTAATAATTAAGCCCGAGCCAATTCCTCTTTGCTGAGCTATTTGGGCTGGTTGCTGTACAACAAATTGTTGGTCGCCGTAGGCAAAAACTTCTGGTTGTGGCGCGTAGCTAATGACTTTGGTGGTGTCGATATTGACTACCCAAGAGCCAGCCTCTTGAGCAATGTCGGCTATTGTGCTGGCACCAATTGCTCCACCAGAGGCACCTTTTGCCCCACTTATCGATAAGTTTGAAGCTGGGTGTCTGACTGTGATAACTTCGCGGCCAGCCCGATTTGCCGAATTTGGGTCACCGCTATTACTAGAGTCACCAGATTGGCCCGATTGGCGGCCAGCATAAAATGCTGTGGCTAAGGCTACTCCTACTGCTAGCCCAAGGAGTAAAGATGATTGTTGAATCTTTCCTTGTCTATTCCTTCTGATTTTGGACCGTTTTTGATTTGTTTCCATGATTTGCTACAAGCTTGTGCGGTACACCAGTATGATAGAGACTGTCTGTAAAGGACAGCGCATGCAATTCATTATATTGACCTTGGAAGATTTCGCCTTGCTTGGCAAACTAGTTTTTAGGTTCTAAATGGCCAAGATACAGCTAGTACCGATAGTTACTGTAGTTATTGTGGCTGCTTCTGGGCTAGCTGCTTTTTTTAACTACAGCAGCCGTATGGGCTCCAGTAAGACAGAAACCCCGAAAAATTTGCCTTTTAGCTCGAGCAAAACAGAGAAGCTGGCAGAGCTAGTTAACGAGTGCGATGGTTATCTTAGATCTCAAGAGTGGGCCAAGGCCATTGAGGTCATGAACAAAGCAATTGATATTGATGCTAGCGACAGTCTGTTGGTAAAACGCGGCGATATTTTCATGGAGTGGCAAAAGCACGAGCGGGCCATACCTGATTTTTCGCTGGCGCTAAAGCTTAATGCTGAGAATGACAAAGCCCTTCTTGATCGGGCCGCCTGCTATTACGCAACTCGCTCTTATCAGCTGGCTATGGCCGACTATCAGACGATACTGGCCCTAAAGAAAAGCGCTTATGGCAAAGAAGCAATGCTCGGTCAATCACTCTGTCACTATAGCCTGGGTCAGTATGGCCTGGCTATCCATCAATGTCGCGAGCTACTCAAAAGTAATCCCAAATATTTGAAAGCCATAGAAGTTCTGGCCAATTGCCAGTTGCGTCAGGGTAGTTATCTTGATGCTGTAGATACTTATACCAGCGGCTTGAGACTCGATCACGATGCCGGAGGCCTATACTTCGGCCGCTCTTCGGCTTATTTTAAAAACAAAATGCCTGAAAAGGCCTTAGCCGATTTGCAAAAAGCGACTCAGTGCAGCCCGTCAAATATTGAATATCATCTCAAGTGTGCCACTGTGGCCAAAACTTTAGGCAAGAACGATTTGGTCAAAGCTGAGGCTGAGTCAGTGTTGAAGCTCTCTAAAGATAACAAAGAAGCAGCGGCCTTGTTGCAAGGGGCGAACTAAAGCATTTATAGACCGATCTTGAAGCAGTATTAGATTGGGTAAAACTGCTGGAGTGGCTGTGACAATGTACTGATAGACAAGTATTTGTAATATGAAAGTGTTTTTGGAAGCTAAATGGCGGAAGATCTAGTACGAGTAACAGAACAGGGCTTGTATTGTCAGGCTGGAGATTTTTATATTGATCCTTGGCGGGCAGTCAATCGTGCCTTGATCACCCACGGGCATTCTGATCACGCGCGACCTGGTTCAGCTGCTTACTTGGCTCAGAGCGATTCAAAGGGAATTTTGCGGCTGAGGCTAGGGGAAGAAGCGAAGATTGAAACTATAGATTATGGCGTTCAGATTGCTATCAAAGATGCCATTGTTTCC
Organism: bacterium Ga0077546; assembly: GCA_943369735.1. Lineage (GTDB taxonomy): Bacteria > Cyanobacteriota > Vampirovibrionia > Obscuribacterales > Obscuribacteraceae. The sequence continues at coordinate 8,495 of CALROJ020000035.1, read as the reverse complement.
TTCCACCCAGCCGGTCATATCTTGGGTTCATCGCAAATTCGCATTGAGCATAAAGGCCAAATTTGTGTTGTTTCTGGTGATTACAAAACTCAGAGTGACCCTAGTTGTCAGGCAATCGAAGCAGTGCGGTGCCATACATTTATCACTGAGTCTACTTTTGGTTTGCCGATTTATCGCTTTCCTGCACCAGAAATTATCGCTGCCGAAGTGAATCAGTGGTGGCAAGCCAATGCTAAAGATGGCAAAGTTAGCATTTTGTATGCTTACTCTTTGGGGAAAGCCCAGCGCTTACTAATGAGCGTAGATCAAACTATTGGGCCCATCTATACCCATGGTGCTGTGGAAGCGCTGAATGCTGTTTATCGCGGTTGCGGTGTGCGCTTGCCCAGTACTACTTATGTTGGCGATATTAGCAAAGACTCAATCGATCGCAGTGCTTTAGTGGTGGCGCCTCCTAATGCCCAAGATAGCTTGTGGTCGCGCAAATTTGGTAAGAGCTCTGATGCCTTTGCCTCCGGCTGGATGCGTGTGCGCGGCGCTCGCCGTAGGCGGTCGCTTGATCGCGGCTTTGTCATGTCAGACCATGCTGATTGGCAAGGATTAACCGAAACAATAGCCGCCACCGGCGCCGAGCGAGTACTTGTCACTCACGGGTATACACCGCCGTTGGTGCGTTACTTAACTGATCTTGGTATTGACGCCCATGCTTTAGAAACTGCCTTTAGTGGCGAAGACGGCGAAGTAAGTGAAGCAGGTTCTGAGCAATGAGAGCTTTCGTTGAGCTTTATCAAACCATAGACCGCACTACCAAAACTAGTGAAAAGTCGGAGGCCTTGGTTCACTATTTCAAGCAAGCATCTAGCAGCGATGCTAGCTGGGCTGTCTTCTTTCTCACTGGTCGTAAGTTGCGAAGGTTGGCACCTACTGCACTTCTTAAGCAGTTGACTATTGATTTGTCTGGTTTAGCTCCTTGGCTTTTTCAAGAGTGCTATGACAATGTCGGCGACCTGGCAGAAACCATGGCATTGCTTTTGCCTGAGTTTAATGGCGAGCTTGACGTGGAGCTGACAGAGTTTGTTGAGACCTATTTGCTGGTTTTGCGCAGCTTAGATGATGTCGATACTGCCGCCCATTTGGTTGAAACTTGGGCTAAGCTTTCGCTCGATCAAAAGTTCATCTTCAATAAACTAATTACTGGTGGCTTTCGCGTTGGTGTTTCGCAGCAGATGGTGACCAAAGCACTAGCAGTAGTTAGTGGTATCGACCCCAATGTGGTGGCACATCGCATGATGGGCAACTGGGAACCATCGGCTCAATGGTATGAACAGCTCATTGCCCAAGAAACAGGCGATGCTATGGCCTCTACCCCCTATCCGTTTTATCTGGCCTATCCTATACAAGAAGAAGTTTCGAATTTAGGCGAAATACAAGATTTTCAAATTGAGTGGAAATGGGATGGTATAAGGGCTCAGGTGATTAAACGCGATGGCCAGGTATTTATCTGGTCCCGTGGTGAAGAGCTTATCAGCGAGCGCTTTCCTGAAATTATGAACGCTGCTTCGCGCCTGCCCAATGGCACAGTTTTAGATGGTGAAATTCTTGCCTGGTCTGAGGGCGATGTCTTACCATTTGCTCTCCTGCAACAGCGCATCGGACGAAAGACAGTGGGTAAAAAAATTCTGTCAGAAGTGCCTTGTGTCTTTATGGCCTACGATATTTTAGAAGCCGCTGGTCAAGACGTAAGACGAGAGTCAATGACTGAGCGCCGAGAAAAGTTACTTTCGATTTTGATGCCGGGTCAGTGCGACGTAGCACCAAGCTGTCGCGGCACACTTAGTGAGCATCTGAGAATTTCGGCTGAACTGCTTGCCAATAGTTGGGAAGAACTTAGTAGCTTGCGCCTTGATAGCCGTAAGCTAAAAGTGGAAGGAGTAATGCTGAAGCGGCGTGACTCTGAATATGGTGTCGGTCGAAAACGCGGTGATTGGTGGAAGTGGAAGATTAACCCCCTTTCTATGGACGCTGTGCTTGTCTATGCTCAGCGCGGTCATGGCCGCCGTGCTAGTTTGTATAGCGACTACACCTTTGCTGTCTGGCAAGACGACAAGCTTGTGCCAATTGCTAAAGCCTATTCAGGATTGACTGACGAAGAAATGAAGTTAGTCGATGACTATGTGCGCAAAAATACACTAGAGAAATTTGGACCGGTGCGCACGGTCAAACCAGGCTTAGTATTTGAGATTGCTTTTGAAGGTATTCAAAATTCTCCTCGACATAAGTCAGGCATTGCTGTGCGTTTTCCTCGCATTGCTCGTCTTCGGCCAGACAAGCCCATAGAAGAGGCTGACACCCTAACTAATCTACGCGACATGCTTGAACTATATGGCAAATAGAATACTAAGAAAGTAGCGCTTCGTCACAGTGCGTTCACGCTCACTCACGTCATTTTCACAAGATGTTTGCGTTAATTGCTGGCAAGCGTTACTAATGTGTTTCCAGTTTTTTCGTTCTAACTTGCTAACTTAGCAATTTACCAAGTGCATAAATTTTTTTCTTTCTTTCTCTCTTTCTATTAAAGGAGTTGCATATGGCATCGCATAACTATGGTGAGCAGTCAATGTCGTCTTCGTTTAAGCCAGACGTCTCAGAGGCTTTGCGCAACAGACAGGGCTGCGAAGTCGCCCATGCTTTAAAGGGAATGTCCGCTGGAGAGCAGCTCGATGCTATTCGTGGCTATCAGCGAGAATCGAAGCAAGACCCTCAGCACTATCCCAAAATTGACGTCAACTTTGATAAGAACGGCTATGAAATAAAAGCCAAACCTAACCCTGAAACAAATGATTCTTCTAAGCCTAATAAGTCAGAGACAATCCTCAATCATAAAATGGACCACAATGACGAAACCACCAGTCAAAGTTGCAAGAACGAGAAAATGAAACCGCAAGAGACGATGCCCGCTGCAGCCAACACAACAAGTGACTCCATGCAAAGCACAGGTAGTAGTTCAATTGGTTCAGATATGTCATCTGCCGGGAAGTCTGATGCGATGACTGGCGCACAAAACTCACCGCAATTTGATTCGGGCAAAGGTGTCGAGTCAGAGGGGCTGAAAGGCGGTTCTAGCAGCGATAGCCAAAATAGTCAAAATAACAACGATAGTAACGGTGGGCTGCCGCCTATGAGTTCTGGATCCGATTCAGCATCATCCTCCTCGTTGCCTTCCTCTGGCCCATACGGAGGATCTCAGCCAAATCAGTGAGCCTTTACTTTCCTTCTATTTTCACGAATACTTGAGTACTCAAGTATTTTCTATATGAGTGGAGCCAACTTCAGCTATTGCGGCTAAAATAAGAATTTAGAATATAGATCTAGAAACGAGAGTTAGCTGGAACAATAATAAAAGGCCGTCATGGTAGCTTCGTCAGGCAATCTCCGACCAGTGCCCAATCCCCAAGGCTCACAGCCAATTGTCGATTGGTTTGAAAAGAAGAGCTGGCAGGTTTTTGACTTTCAAAAAGAGACATGGCAGCGCTATCTTGATGGCTATAGCGGGCTCATTCATGCTTCTACAGGCACTGGCAAAACTTATGCCATTTGGCCGGCGCCCTTAATTGAGTGGATGGCACATGGCGATCTTAGTGAGATGATAGTCAGTAAGAAAGATAAGCGTGGTCACTTGCCACTAACTGTTCTTTGGTTGACACCACTGCGCGCTCTCGCCAATGACATTGCCCTGAGTCTAGAAGAGCCAGTACGCCATCTCGATTTGCCTTTCACTGTTGAAACACGTACTGGTGATACTTCTTCTAGTCGCAGGGCCAAGCAGAAAGATAATTTGCCATCGGCATTGGTGACAACTCCTGAAAGCCTTTCGATTTTGCTTTCTTACGAAAATAGTGCTGAGAACTTCAAGCACCTGAAGTTAGTAGTGGTAGATGAATGGCATGAGTTGATTGGTAATAAGCGCGGAGTGCAAGTGGAATTGGCACTGGCTCGACTGCGCAAGCTCTCTCCTGATTTGCGTATTTGGGGCTTGTCGGCCACTATTGGCAATCTAGATCAGTCATTAGACTGTTTGCTCGGCAACCATGATAAAAGTAAATCATGTTTGGTGCAGGCCAAAATAAATAAAGAAGTGGTGGCGCAATCGGTCTTGCCTGCTAGCCTTGATAATTTGCCTTGGACCGGTCATACAGGTCTGCCAATGATCGAAGAAGTGATTAAGCTCATCGATGGTGGAAGAACGTCGATAGTTTTCACCAATGTGCGCTCGCAAACCGAGCAGTGGTACCAGCGCATCATCGAAGCCCGTGAAGACTTCTGCGGCATAGCGGCATTGCATCACGGCTCTCTTGACGCTGAGGTGAGGCGTTGGGTTGAACTGGCCCTGAAAGAAGAACGCTTGAAATTTGTAGTATCAACATCGAGCTTAGATCTTGGTGTCGATTTTTCACCGGTAGACCGAGTGGTTCAAATAGGCAGCCCTAAGGGTGTAGCGCGAGCTATGCAGCGAGCTGGTCGCAGTGGTCATAGTCCTGGTCTGGTCAGTAAACTATATTTAGTACCTAGTCATGCTCTTGAACTTGTGGAGATGGCAGCGGCCCGCATTGCCATAAGCAAAGGCAATGTCGAGTCGCGCTATCCACTATGTAATTCGATTGATGTGCTTTGTCAGCATGTGGTGACAATAGCCCTTGGCACTGGTTTTGAACCTGAAAATTTATATGAGGAAGTTAGACGAACTCACGCCTTTCGTGACCTTACTAGAGAAGATTGGAATTGGGTACTAAATTTTGTCGGGACTGGAGGAACCGCTCTCAAAGCCTATCCTGAGTATCAGCGTATTCGCCAAGAAGGTGGTTGTTTTATAATTTCAGATAAAACTCTTGCTTTAAAACATCGCTTGTCGATTGGCACCATTGTTTCTGATCAAGCCATTGAGGTCTGTTTTACATCAGGCGAACGAATCGGTCAGGTGGAAGAATCTTTTATAAGTCGCCTTAAGAAAGGTGATCGCTTTATTTTTGCCGGGCGCTATCTTGAACTCGTAGAAGTGCGCGGAATGAAAGCACGGGTGAGAATCTCACCGATTAAGTCCGGCATTATTCCCCGTTGGATGGGTGGTCGTCTGCCACTTTCTAGTGAACTTGCCTACGAAGTGCGGCTGCTTATCAGTCAGGCCAGTGAGGGTGACTACGGCAATATTGAAATGACTTTCTTGCGGCCACTTTTAGAACTACAGGCCAAACGCTCAAGTCTTCCCGAGTTAGGGCAAATTTTGGTGGAGACATACAAGTCACGGGACGGCTATCATCTTTTTGTTTATCCTTTTGAAGGCCGCCTCGTCAACGAAGGCATTGCCATTCTCGTGGCCTATCAGTTGTCGCGCATCAGTCCGTCGACTTACTCTATAGCTATGAACGATTGGGGCTTTGAAATACTCTCGGACAGGCCAATTCTTTTTGCAGCCGAGGGCACTCATGAAAAAGCTGCCGCATTCTTTAAGAACTTTCGCTATGACAACTTAGCTGACGACATTCGCGCCTGTCTCAACTCAACTGAGATGGCCAAGCGCCAATTCAGAGAGATTGCCCGGGTGGCAGGCCTAATTTTTCAAGGTTACCCGGGAGCTAATAAAACTGTAAAACAAGTGCAAGTTTCAAGTGGGCTGCTCTACGATGTCTTTGTTGACTTCGACCCAGGCAATTTACTTGTACGCCAAGCCCATGACGAAGTCTTAGAGAGACATTTGGAGATTAGTCGCATGATTGGCGCTTTGAGCCGCTTGGCTGGCTCAGAAATTATAGAGATGTCTCTAACTAAAGCCTCGCCTTTTTGTCTACCCCTAATGGTGGATAGATTGCGCGGCAAACTTACCTCTGAAAAACTGGCTCAACGCATTCTGCGCATGCAGCTTGATTTGGCTAAAGATATGAGGCGCTAAATTGGAACCAGGTGTAACGAGCTTAACTGGCGGCTCTGGCGGCGATCTCAATTGCCACCTAACAGTCCCAACTGGCGCTAAGCAAGTCTTGCTTGCAGGGCAAGCAGTAATCTTGCTGCCGCAAAAAGCAATGTATATTCCCAGCTCTAGCACCCTTGTGCTGGCCGACGTGCATATTGGCAAAGCTGCTTCTTTTCGATCGCGAAATTTTTTTGCACCAGATGGTATTAGTGATTTTGACCTTTTGCGCTTAGGCCAATTGATCAAAGAGCTATCAATCGCTCGCCTGATTATACTTGGTGATCTTGTTCATGCCCAAGACGGCATGACTGACACTGAAGTTGAAGTATTCGAGCGCTTCAGAGCGGAGCATGAGAAACTAGCTGTTACTCTAATACTTGGCAATCATGATTGTAAGGTGCGGCTTCCGCAGTCATGGAAGCTCGACGTAGTTCATGGGCAGATGGTGGAAGCGCCCTTTGTTTACTCTCACGAACTGGTCAAAAGTAAAAGTAAAGATGATTACGTTCTTTGTGGCCATGTTCATCCTTCTGTTACGCTCTCTGGTCAAGGTAAACAGCGCGAGCGCCTGCCTTGCTTCTGGTTGCGCTCAAACTACGCTATTTTGCCTGCCTATGGAGTATTTACTGGCTCGTATACGATTAAGCCCAGTCGAACTGATAGAGTCTTTGTCGTCGCCCATGATACTGTTGTTCCGGTGGCCTGATTTTGTCGTAATTAGTATGTCTTAGAATTAGTTTGTCTAAAATTAGTATGTCTTGAGGAGAAGAGTAAAATGAGTACAGTCTACGAATACACTGCCAAGGCCCTTGATGGAAGCGAAATCAAGTTAGAGCAATACAAAGGCAATGTCATGTTGATTGTCAATACTGCTAGTAAGTGTGGCTTTACGTCTCAATTTGCTGGTCTTGAGAAACTACATGAAGAGTATTCGAAAAGAGGGCTTAGTCTCCTTGGTTTTCCTTGCAATCAATTTGGTGCGCAAGAGCCTGGTGATAGCACTGAAATTGGTGCCTTTTGCCAGAAGAATTATGGCGTAGATTTTCAGATGTTCGATAAGATTGAAGTAAATGGCGAGCATGCCCACCCACTCTACAAGTATTTAACTGACAAGGTACCAGGCTTGTTGGGTCTAAAAGACGTCAAATGGAATTTCACTAAATTCTTAGTTGATCGCGATGGTAATGTCGTTAAGCGCTATGCACCAAATGTGGAGCCTGCAGATATTTCAGCCGATATCGAGAAGCTGCTCTAGAAACCGCTCTCGAAACCACAAAAAAATAATCACACTAATCAGCGAGCAGCTCTAACTCTTCTTCTACTTCGGCAAGCTTAGCTGTCACTTTTACTAGCTCTTGCTCATTGCCCATTTTGCGCAGGCAGTCAGCATAACTATTGAGAGCAAAGGCTAAGTCTGGGCTGGCACCACCATTGTCAGTGAAATAGGCAATGGAAAGGTTGTAGAGTTCAATGGCGACGTCATATTTTTCTTGATCGCGGCAACAATTAGCTAAATTATTTTGGGTCACGGCCACAAGCTCATGGTCGCCCCAGATGTTCTCTGCTGCTTCGATTGCTAGCTTGTAGTAGCACTCAGCTTCTCTAAGGCGTTCGAGTTTATAGTAGGCACTGGCAAGGTTTGAGAGAAATACCGGCCTTTGCTCGTCGCTAGATTTGCCAGCAAGTTCAGCTACACCCCAGGCTTTTTCACAGAGCGGTAAGGCCTCTGCAAATTTGTTTTCGGCGAGAAAGCAACTGGCACGATTAGAAATTAATTGCGCCAGAGTTGAGGGGTGGATGGTTTTATCGCTTTCCATCACATTGATGCAGCGCTCTAAACATAGTTCGGCAGTGGTGAACTTGGTCACACTCATAAAGGCCATGCCGAGATTGCCAAAGGCTTCTGCTGCCCAACGATCGGCAAGATCAGAAGGTTCTTTAAATGCCAGAGCCTGCCGGCTGAAGGTCTCAGCCTGATCGTGGGCACCTCTGTTAAATGAAGCAATCGCTGCGGCTATTTTCTCTTGCAGCAACTCTGTGGGCATAGATACCTCAAATTACTAAATATGAGTACTGGCTATGAATAGCGTTTATGAGTAGTTTACTTCGCGGTCAAGCAACTGAATTTTTGTGTTGGGTAATGCAGCTTTGAGCGCGGCCTTCTCAGCGCGGGTTGCTTCTACATCATGAAAAATGAGTGTTTCTAGTTCTGTTAAATCACTAAGTTTGGCTAGGTCTTTGTACAAAATATTGGTGCCTAACAAAACCAGCTTCTTCAAGCTCTTAATTTGAGCAAGTGTCTCTAAGCTCTCAGCTGTAATCAGGGTGTTTCGCAAGTCTAGCTCTTCAAGCTCAGGCAGTGTGCTCAGATAAGAAACGCTGCTGTCAATAATGCTACTCGATGAAAGTTTGAGATCTTTCAGCTTGCGACAATTGAGGAGGTGCTTTAAGCCATCACCAGTAATTTCTAGATTTTCGAGATCTAGCGCGCGCAGTTCAGGCAAGTCGCGCAGCACAAAAAGACCGTTGT
>CALROJ020000034.1:0-67663 GCA_943369735.1 bacterium Ga0077546 | reverse complement strand
GCCTTTGTGCGTGTCACTATTGAAGCAATTTCGGCCAGTGGTCTGGCTCAGAGCTTAATGGCCTTTCCTGAAGTAGAGGAATACTATATTGTCGCCGGAGAAGAATGTGTGCTGCTCAAGGTGCGTACGGCTGATACGGCTGCCCTCTCGGCTTTTCTTGATAACATACGCGGTGTCAAAGGTGTGAAGAAAACTATCACCAGTGTGGTTTTGACGACTCCTTTTGAGCGCGGTGTTACACCTAGGCAAGATGATTTTTGATAGTTGTGAATGACGAAGTAGAGGCATCATGACAGAACTTCCAGTTTTTACTTACTTGGCACAGCATAATATTGCCTATAGGCGCTTGCAATTTTCACCGGAGACTGAAAAAGGTGCGGCTAATGTCGCTAGGGCACTTGGCTTTTCTGAGCGGGCTATGGTCAAAACTTTGATTTTTGAAACCGATAAGGGCGAGTGCGCTTTGATTATGGTGGGTGGTGACCAAAATGCTATTTCAGGTCACCTGAAAAAGGCTCTTGGTTCGCGCAACATCAAAATGGCTAGTCCCGAAAAAGTAGTCGAGATAACAGGTTACGTGATTGGCTCTATTCCGCCGTTTTCCTGGCAGCCTCCGGGCTTTCGTACAATCATTGATAGAGCTTTGATGACTGAGTCTGAGCTTGGTGTGGGCACTGGTCAATGGGGGGAAGAAATAATCATTACTCCCAGTAATTTGCAGCAAGCATGCAAGGCCGCTGTGGTTAATTTGACAGTGCGGGATCTGCCGATTGGTTGATGGCACCATAGTCAGATAGGACATAGCGCTAAAGCAAGCTAGTGCAGTGGCGCGAAGAGATCGACTGGTAGCCTCGACTTTGTCAGGTCTTTTATTTGAATACCAGGGAAGGTTTTTTGGATGGCCTGAATCTCGTCTGCTGTATAGTTTTCCTGCGGACATTCAAGATGTTTCAAATGGCATTGGCTCAGGGCGAGAATGCTGTTTGAGCTTATTTTTAACCCGCGCATTTCCAGTCGCTTGAGCCTTTTTAGCTTAGCAAGCTGCTTGACGCCAGTGTCGGAAATTTTTTTGTTGTTGCTGATGTCTAGAGCTTCTAGCTGGTCGATTGTGGCAATATCTTTTAGCGATTGGTCATTGATTTGTGCGTCAGAAATTTGCAAGGTGCGGAGCTTAGCCAGTTGCTTGAGGTCTTTAAAATTTGCATTAGAAAGCTGATTGTGGCCGATGGTCAACACGCGCAGTTTTGTCAGGTTTTTCAGTTTTGAGAAGCCGGTGCCTTTTAGCTGGGTACTTTGGAAAAGCAGACACTCAAGATTTTTCAAGTTGGCGATTTCTGTGAAAGCCGTGTCGTCGACTTCGGTATTCTCAAGATTGAGACGTTGAATTTTCTCTAAGTGACTGAGGCCTTTGATCTGACTACTGCTTAGCGGTAACTTACTCAAGTCTAAGGCGACGAAACGTTCTGCCGGTAGCGTTTTCAGCAAAGATAAATTGTCGGCAAAAGAGAAGTTGCACTTGAGCTTGAGCCGGGCATTTTGCGGTATGGCGATTGTGCCTTGGGCTGGTCCTAGTGGCTTGTCGTGCCTCTTTGTGCCGTGGTCTGGTGTCCATGAGTTTTTGCAGAGGTAAAGTTGGCCCAGGCTTTTGGTAGGAAATTTGATTGTTGCTGAGGATGATTGCGCCAAGGCTGCACGAGGCACCAAGATTATGATGCAGGCTACGGCACTTATTTTTAGTGCCCAATCTTCTCTTTTGCAATTGTTCAAGGGTTAGCGCCTCGTACACTCAACTATCATACCAATTGCAGTTGTTGGCAAATTTGAGGTGCTTGGCCTTGAGCAATGCCCTTGTGAGCAATGCCCTTGTGAGCAATGCCGAGTATGTATTAGACCGGTCTATTAGTATTGGCTTAAAAAGAAAGTGAAGCGGTGCCGATTGAGCACTGTTCCACTTTCTTGCACATCTATGGCAAACTAGTTGCCATTCTCGGTCAGGCCGGAACGAAAACTTCCACTGACTGGTCCAGCTCCAGGGTGGCCGTGCCGGCTGTCTTGTTGGCTGTCACTTGCCGGGCAATCGGCAGGTAGATGTCTTGTCCATGGCCGTCGCCAGCGATGCGGATGTAGAAGGCCGGGCCACCGGACGGTCCAGCGAGATAGCAGTACTCGCCTTGACCACGACCGTGCTTCTGGCCGAATTCCAAGGCGTCGATGTTGCAGGCGATCAGGCCGTCTTCCGTGGCGTAATTCGGCAAGCGCTTGTCGATGCGCAACTCTGCATTGATCCAGACCGACTGGCTCAGGTCACCGCGGGGCCGAACGAAGACCGGGCTCTTGCTGCTGAGCTCGATGGTGCGGCCAGATGGGGTGAAAGGCGCTGGTTGGCAGCTGAACGACTGGGCGAAGGGGTGCTCCACACGTACTTCGATGCCAGCGAAGGCATTGCGGAACATTGGGTAGAGTTCGGTCCAGGGAATGTAGCTGCCGATGTTCTGAGTCCAACGCTTGCCGTTGTTGTCTTCCATCTCACAGGCCCAAGACAGCCAGCGGCCAATTTGGTCGGGGTAGTTAGTCGGCGGGTTGATGGCCACCACGCGAGAGGGGCCGGCACCACAATTGCCGCAGCTGCAGTTCCAGGCCTGAGCTGCTTTGTTGAGCAGGCGAGCTTCGAGCTGCTGCTTGAGGTTTTCGGCAACGACCATGGCGCGGGCGAAGACCTCGGGAGAGATTTGAGTTTTCATGAATTTGCTTGGTTGAGGTTAGTGCAGAAGATTAGTGAGGAAGGCCCGGTAGAGCCTTCCTACTGGTTGATGAAGCTTGTTCCGCTCGCTCAGTCGAAGAATTCCACACGCACAGGGTACTTGCCGATGGCGCTGGGAATCTTGGAGTGCCACTGGGCAACGGGTACGCCGCCCTTGGCAATGATCGGCTCACCGGCCGCGTCACGTGTTTGCACCTCGACGCGCACGAGCAGGTAGTCGATTCTGTTGCCCGAGCCGTCCCTGGCACTGCCATTGTGCTGGCCCAGGGTGTAGTGGCTCAAGCCAGCCGCTCTCACGGTTTCGCCGAGCTGACAGAAGGCGTCGTAGAACGGGTTGTTCTGACGCATCGAAGCTTCGCTTTGGCGGCGGCCGGCGTAGTAGGCCGCTTCAGCGCGGGCGATGTCGATGTGGAACTTCCAGGCCAGGCCCAGAAGCACCACCGCCAGTGCCGCCACCAGCAGAAGCAACCAGCCGCTGGCAAAGAAGGCGCCCACGCCGAAGACGACGCCGAAGAAAATGCAGATGTATTTGGCAAATCCGATGAACAGACCACCCATTTCGCTACCAGTCATTTTGATTTCCTTTGTTTCGTTGAGGTTGTGAGTTGCTGCTCTGCTGGGTTACTGCTTGGCGGTGTCGCGGGCCGATTCGTAGGCGTCGACGCAGCTGTTGAACAGCGCGGCGAAGGCCTGGTAGGCGTGGACGCTGAGCGAGTCGTACGAGTGGGGAATTGCCGCAGCACTTTGGGCAGCTCTTTCCATGGCTGACGCCACGGCGGAGGTCGCGGCTTGCTGTTGGCTGTTGATGCGAGTGGCCCACTGCCCGAGGCGTTCGCCTGCGCTGTCGCTGTCGCAGTCTTGAGCGACCGCCTTCAAAGCCGCGAGGAAGCTGTTCGCCGCCGGCAAGTAGCTCTGCAACGCCGGCAGTATCGCGCGAGACACCTCGTTGGGGTTGTAGACCTGTCGGCGCGCGGGCTTGGCAGCGACGCGCATGCGGCGGTAGGCTTGACGCAACATCTCCAGCGGGCCAGGGGCAGCCGTCAGCATGACGCAGTGAATGGTCTCCAGGGTATCGAGGATTTCACAGATGTAGGGCTTCGAGTGGTAGAGCGGCCTTTTCAGGGCGGCGAAGTTGACCTCGTAGCCTTCCTCGAAATCCGTCCAACCAGCACAATGCAGGTTGCGGCGCAGCCAGGCGATGTACTCGTCGAAGCTTTGCAGCTTTTCCAGCGATTGCGCCCAGCTGCTCCATTTTTCGGATTCGCGGCTGGCGGCGTTGTCGCTCTGGGCCGCTTGGCGGCGGTTCTGTTCCACCTGGTAGCTGTGCTCGGCGCCGCCTTTGCCTGTGTCGCAGACATTGACCCGATGCCGGAGAGTCAGTGCCTGTAAAGCCCGTTGCTGAAGGCGACTGATGACGCGCGCTTTGGCTTGTTCGAATGTGATCATGTTATCTCCAATTCTGGTTTGTGGAGGTTGATGAAAGTGCCTTGGTTAGAGGCATTTATTGCTGCACAAGGCGGCACAAAGCTGTAAAACATTGTGCCGCCTATGCTTGCTGTCAGAAGACCCCGGGGCCTTCTTCGAGGCGCGCTGCCACATCCGCCCACATTTTCTTGGAACTGGCGTGGCCGAAAGTGCTGGGGCTGATCTGCTTGACGCTCACCTTGGGGCGGTTGCCGTCCATGGCCGCCGAGCGGATGGAGACGAAAATCGCAGCACCTTCATCGACGTCTTTGATGTCGAACATCTGCGACTTGTGCAGCAGTGCCGACATGCCGTTCTCGAGCTGCACGAAAGCACCGATCAGGTGTGTGCCCGGGCCGTCGTCGTTGGCCTTGTTGGCGAAGCGGATGACCGTGGCGCGCAGGCAGTCTCCCACCTTGAGGGCGGCCACTTGATCGCGCAGACGAGCAGTTTCTTCTTGCCGGGCGGCGAAGATCTTCTTGAGGGTGATCTTGTCTTCGTTGAGGATGATGCGGGGGCGGGGCTTGCTCGTCTTCTCAGGCTGACTTTCGTCGACCTTGGCCGCGGCCATGCCGGCTTCTTCCACGAAGACCTCGAGGGCCATGCCGGGATTGGCGATCATGAGCTGGCGACGTTCGGCCTTGGCGGCGTCGTTCTTGCCGGCGATGAGACGGTTGGGGATGAAGCCGTTGGGATTGCCTGGGATGGTGACGATCACGCCGCTGTCGGGGTGGTGGGCGATGGCGGCGACGGTGCCGGTGATGGTGGCGCCAGCGTTGATGGAGATGGTCGGGGTTTGGGCAGAGCGGGAGGTGTTCAATTTAGATCCTTCAAGATCAGGTTGAGTTTGCAGAGATGGGCGATGTGGTGGGGGAGGTGGTTTTATATCTGCTTGATTGAATGGAGTTAAAAAGAGATCTTGAGCTTAGGTTTAGTTTGTGTTTAAAGACAATCAAAGAGCGGTCGTCTTTGATATATGCGGCTCTTGGCTCAGCCCTATTACGTGGGGGTTATACGCGGCTTTTCACTAATTGAAATTAGCTTGGCTCGCGATAGCACCGCTCAAAGATGGCGCATAGATTTTACGAACAACAAAGCAAACTCACTGATTTGTGTTGTTAGCTCAGCTCGCGCTAATTACTTCTAATGCTCGCGTGAGATCAGCTAAGAGAAAGCTTTCTACCTGTTGCTGAAGAAAGGCTTTTATGTTTTATTCTGGCAGAAATTAAAATACTAAATATAAAATTGCAAGTAAGCTAGGTGTCACCACAGGCGATACCTAGCAAAAAAATCTCTTTTGGTCACTTTGACGAAAGTATAGTTCGCTGTTTTTGGCGTTTTATGGGCGTTTTAAATGGACCTTAATTACGGGATTAGCTTATTTATGATGTCGTATAGTTAGGCGATTTTTTTTGAAATTTTGGTGAGGATAAAAAAATCCAAGCAGCGCCGTGGTGAGAGTTTAAGTTCACCAGCGCTGCTTGGATAAGCCTGAGAGAAAGGAATGCTCCCGATTCTTAATGAAAAGGGTCTCGGGAGCATTCCAATAGTTTTTTGCAAGCGTCAGTTATTTCCGACTGTTAGTTATTTACGACCGCTAGTTATTTCGTACCGTCGCTGACGAGACGAAGACCAGTTACACCCCAGCGACCTGAAGTGAACTGCGGGTTCTTCATATCGGCTTTGGGGCCGATAGTGATAACGTCGCAGTTGTGCGGATTGCGCAGCATGTCGAACTGTTCCACGGTGAGGTGGAAGAAGCGCATGACGAAGATGCGGATGGTCAGCCCGTGGGAGACTATCAGTGCCTTGTCTTTCTTCTTGCGTTCCATCTGCCGCATGAAGCTCTCGAGAAAACCTGAGATGCGATCATAGGCCTGGACAGGGCTTTCTCCGCGCTCCATCTGGTACCAAAAGTAGCCGATTTTGTCGCGCAGTTGCTTCTGTGCGTTCATGCCGGCTTGGCCTTCGTAGCCGTGTTCGACCTCACGAAGACGCGGATCTTCGTAGGTGCGCACCGGCAGTTTGTCGTCAGCGTTGCTGATCAGGCCGGCGCCAACAAAGGCTTCGACCATGGTCTGCCGCGTCCGTTTATAGGGCGAGAGAAAGACCATGGCTTCGAGCAGATATTCTGGTCCGAGCTTGAGACCGGCGGCATTGGCTTGCTTGATGCCCTTGGGCACGAGGCTGATGCGGTGGTCCGGAGTGTCTTTGGTGTCTTGCTCGCCGGTGTTGGCACCAGAGAGCCCGTGGCGCATGAGTTTGATGATCATAGTTTTGATACTTTCTGTCAATGATCGTGCGCTAGGGCACGAGAAATTACTCGTCGTTCACACGGCGGCCGTTGCGAAACAGCCGATTGAGAGCGGCGGTGCGCTGTTTCTTGATGTCGTCCATGGTCGGGCAGCTTGCACCAGCCATGGCTTCCAGTTCTTTGATGCGGGTGGGAATGGGCGGATGATTCTCGCCAATTTCTCTCCACCAGCGGCTGACTTTGCCACCAAGGGTTTTGGGGTCGTGATCTTCATCTTCGTGCAGGCCGAAGAACAGCATGGGGGCAAGGCCGCCCATCATGATCTTGAGCTGCAGCAGAAGCCGATTGCGATTGACCCAGTCGTTGATCTTCTGCAGAGCCGTGGCCAAGGCGCACGGATTGTCCGTCCACTGAGCGGCCAGAGCATCGGCGGCGCTTTCGCGGCTGCGGCTGACGAAGAAGGTGACGAACTTGGCGAAGAAGCTGACTACGGCAAATACCAGCAGCGTGAAGAAGAAGCCAGCGATACCCACAGCCGGAGCTGCGAAGTTCTTCTTGCCTTTCTTCACCTTGTCGGAGAGCTTGTCCACCAGCAGGCCGTCTTTGTTGCTGACGAAAGCAGCGCTGAAGAGCCAGGGCATACCGCCGGCCAGGAGAATGGCGAAGAGCGAACCCATGGTGGCGGTGAGCGAAGTGATAGCGACGTCGCGGCTCTTCACGTGGGCAAGCTCATGGGCCAGAACGGCTTTCAGCTCTTCGTCGGTGAGGTCGACAGCGAACAGGCCTTCGGTGCAGGCAATGAAAGAGTTGCTGGGTGAGCGGCCGGTGGCGAAGGCATTGGGCATCGGAATCGGCGAAACCAGCACATCGGGCATCTTTGCCAGACCAGTCTTGGGATAGATTTCTTTGACCAGGCGCACGAGACGACGGTGGTCAGGGTTGAGGGTGTTCGGGGCTTCACATTTCATCAGCCTCTTCACGAGCTTGGCACTGTTGTACCAGCTGAAGAGAGGCAGAACGACGGTGAACAAGGCCAAGATTACCGTAGCGATCGTGACATTGAGACCGAGCAGGGCGAAGGTGACGGCACCGAGTGCAGCGAGCGATGCCAGGCCCAGTATGGTGCGAAACCAGTTGGCGCGCAGCTGACTGTCGATCGCCTTCTGGTCCACATTGGGGAAGTTGTTTTTATTCATGGTGTGTCCTAGTTCTTCATCCGCAGATGAGTCTTAGAAAGAGTAGAAAGACTGTCGGCACCTTGAGCTGATACCACTTGCGCGGGCAAGTTAGTTCAAGGTGCGTAATGCAGTAGAGGTTTCTGAATGAAAGAAGGTGGTGTTTGTTTCTGTAGAAGCTAAGAAAAGGGAGAAGTAACGTTAGCTAAAGTTCGCGCTTTATTTCCAGTGCCTGGTGCAAGTTTCAGATGAGATTAGCGCTCTTCTTGTAAACCCGGTTTACTGATGGCGTGAGTTGCGCTTTCTTGGCAACGGGACGCCAAGTGGCGGTTTCTTATCGGTCGATTCTTGTGGGCCGGTGATTAACTGACCATTAACTAGAAGGTAAGAGATGCCTCTAGCTGCTACGATGCGCTATGTCGATGCCCTTGACTTGCGCGGAAAAGCAGTTGCAAAGTAATAACTCTAGCTCAGGCCCTAGTTCGTTTCTTGTTCCGTTTTTCTTCGCGGCCAATCTAGCGCTATTCTCTGCTCTTCCTGCTGCATCTGCCGAACAATTCATCAAGCTGACGCAGCAGAGCTGCACAAGAGGCAAGATGATTGTGTATGTTTCCCCAAAGGCTGTTTTTGTTGACTGCATTGCCCGCGGATATTGCGTTGTCTGCAGGGCACCAGATTGGAACGTGACGATGTATTCGCCAAAGTCTAAACGTTTCTACGAAGAGACTGCTTCAACCTGGAAGAACAGAGCCCAAGTCAATTTATTGGACTTACTGGCTGCCCGTATGTCAGGTATGAAAGTGCAAAAAGTGCAGCAAGCGACATTCTTGCGTCATAAAGTGACACTATTGCGCATGAAACAAGATTCTGTATCGCACTTGCGCGACTCTGGTGTGTTGCATGAAAATGAGTATGGCTCTTACTATATTTGCAACGACTTTAACTTACCCGGTCAATGTAGTGACTTTTTGGTCTGGTTTTTCAAGTTGCCGCCAGTGGCTCCAGCTCAGGGTATTCCCCTTAAGTTTTTCCACATAGATAGTTCTCAAAGCACTTACAATCGGCTAAATACCCTAGCGATTGAGCCCGCTCAAATCGATAGCAAAAAGCTTACTGTTCCGCCTGGATATCAGCGCACCGGCTCGGAAACTATGATGTTGCTAGACAAATCGAATGAAGGTGCCTTGGAAGAATTGTGGGATGTGCGCACGCCTTCGCTAAGATCAAGCGCTGGGGCACGAAACAAACCTTAGTTTGGCTGCGCATTATTACTCGTGGCTAGGAATGAGTTGAATAATGTCGTCGCCTTGACCAACGTCTAACAGTTCTTCTTGGGTTTTTACCAGCGTATATTTATCGGGAATGGCGAAGTCTTTGCCAGTCACTGTCTGGGTTTTGACAGTTAGTAGCTGTAGCTCCTTTGTTGTTTTGCTTTTATTGTTTACGGTTGTAAGTTGCAGGGGTAAGCCTTCAGCCAAAGGTAGTACATACATTTCTTGAATATGTCGCACCACTGGTGGTGGAATATCTGTGGTCGGTTCTATCCAGTAGTCAGCTGAGTACAGTAGCAGTTTTTGCCAATTACGATAGCCTGTTTTAAGCGCGGGCTCACCACGCATGGAAATCTTCTTGACCGCACGTCCGTGTAGAATGGTTTTTTCTGTCTTTCGTGGTTTTAGTACGCTTGTATCGCTTGCTCGGTATAGGTTCACCACCATCGTCGAGCAGGCGCGAAGTTGCCCTGGAAGGGCTATGAAATATTTGTGTTCGGCCGTGTTGAGCATAGTCATGCGCCAATCTGGAGGGTGGGCAACAAGAGCAATATTTTTGCTTTTCCAGTTTAATCTCAAGCCCGCCTTTGACACAATTAGTTCGCAGCGGCCCAGTATCTTGCTATTTTGCTCGTAAACAGTAGCTTTGGCTGTTTTCTCGCTGGGTCTGACTTCTTTGGCAGGCTCTTTGGCGCTAGCGGTGGTCGGGAAGCTCCGGCCCAGGCTGATGCCTGAGCTTATGCCCAAGCTCAGACCCAATGCTAAGGTCATTGTTGCAATTGGCTTTGAGAAGAGTTGCAGTGGCCAGGTCATGGAGTTCCTCTGCTGAGCTGCTAGTGGATATTTACCCGCTAAGGCAGCCTGCTTATTGCAGAAGCCTCCAAATAACGGCTTTTTAGCTACTACGTCATGAAGTTGGCTGAGCACTGAAAAAAGATATGAGATCGGTAAAAGCCGAGTAGCGAGAATTTCAAGACAGCGGAGAACAAGCAAGATGCCTGTTCCCCGCTGTATGAAACTGTTGTCACTGCTTGCGATTGCAAGCAATGATTTCAAAATAGTTGTAGTAAACCGTCTCGCCTTCGTGAGTCTGCTCCAGGCTCATTTCTTCCAGGTGAATCACTTCCATTCCGGCGAGCATGGCTTCGACTTCACTGCGAGTGCGGCGCACGATGTGATTCATGCCCTTGTAGTGATTGGGGCCGAAGAGCTGTCCGACGAAATATCCACCGGGCAGAATGGAGGCCCTGATTGCCTGCCAGACAGCATCGAAGTTTTCCGCTGGGCCGTAGGGCAGCGAAAGAAGTGCCGCAACCAGAGTGGCGTTGCTCCAGCTTGTATCGCTGAATGACGCCACCCTGGTCTCAAGGTTGTCTTGGTACTGCTTGGCCTCCGGGCGCTGCAGGAGGGCATCGACGCCAGCTTGACTGTAGTCGATGGCCAAGACTTTCCAGTTGCGGCGCAGAAGCTCCACTGTGTCTTTGCCCGTGCCACAACCCAGGTCTACAGCCAAGCGGGTGCCTGGTTCGACCTTGGCGTGGTCGGCATCAACAAACGCCAAGGCCTTGAGCAAGAGAGCTGCTGGGCCGGCTTTGGCGGCTTCCAGCATTTGGTAATAGCTAAGAAAGTCTTCCGGCTTGAGCACAGTGCTTGTGTCCATAGCTGTATCTCCTCTCAGAGTTTCTTTGGCGCCGGTCTTTCAGTTGGCGCCGAATTCGTCGCAGGCTGCGATCAGGGCACCGCGAATGCCCGGTTCGGACATCGAGTGACCAGCGTCACCGACGACCACGAACTTGGCCTCAGGGAAGGCCTGATGCAGCTCGTAAGCAGTGGTGATGGGGCAGACCATGTCGTAGCGACCCTGGACGATGGTGGTAGGAATGTGGCGGATGCGGCCGATGTCATCGAGCAGCTGCGAATCAGAGCGCAGGAAGCAGCCGTTGATGAAGTAGTGGCACTCGATGCGGGCGAAGGCTGTGGCGAAGGTCTCGTCGCCGTTGCGTGCGATCAGGTCATGATCGATGTGCAACTTGGACGAGCAGCCTTCCCACTTGCTCCAGGCCTGGGCAGCGGCGGTGCGAACAGCGATGTCTTTGCTGGTCAGGCGCTTGTAGTAAGCCTTGACCATGTTGCGCCTCTCCTTGGGCGGAATCTGTTCCAGATACTGCTGCCAGTAGTCGGGGAAGATTTCGCTGGCGCCGAACTGGTAGAGCCAGTCGAGCTCTTTCTTGCGGCCGAGAAAAATGCCGCGCAGCACAAGCTCGCTGACGCGCTCGGGATGGGTCTCGGCATAGGTGATGGCCAGGGTGCTGCCCCAAGAGCCACCAAAGACCGTCCAGCGGTCGATGCCGAAGTGCTTGCGCAGGGCCTCGATGTCGCTCACCAGGTCCCAGGTGGTGTTGTTCTCCAGCGAAGCGAAAGGCAAACTCTTGCCGCAGCCGCGCTGGTCGAACATGATGATGCGGTAGACATCGGGGTTGAAGAGCCGGCGGTAGCTCGGTTGCGTACCGCCGCCAGGGCCACCGTGCAGCAGCACCACAGGCTTGCCCGTGGGGTTGCCCGACTCTTCAAAATAGATCTTGTGACCACCCGAAACAGCGAGCATGCCCGTGCAGAAGGGCTCGACTTCGGGGTAGTAATCACTGGCAGCGCGAGAGGCCGCCAGAGTCTTGCTCTTGTTGTTGTTCTTATTCATGGTGATGCTTCTCTTTTTGCTTTTCTTTTTAGACTTTGTTTGATGTTATTGAAACTGTCTGGCGACGGTCTCAGTGAAACGACGTTGCTTGACCACACGTCCGTTCTGGCTGAACATGGTGCGGGTGACGCTGATGAAGAAATTGCTCTCGTCCGATTGCACGAGAATGCGGGTGCGCAAACGCAGATGCTTTCCTTGAGAAATCATCGTGGTCTGCGCTATGCCCAAGTACTTCGAGTTGGCTGGATTGGCCGGGTTGGTGCTCCAGGTGTTGTTGGTCTCCACGAGGAAAGTGCGCTTCACCCGATTGCTGCCTTGCTTCACTCGATTTGTATTTTGCTTCGCCGCCCCTTTGCTCTTGTCGATGACATAAGCGCTGCGAGCTTTGATGGTGTGCGACTGTTCTCCTGTGCGCTTGTTGACGCGGTTGAAAGTTTGGTTGTCGGGCTTGCTGTCCTTCTTGCCGCCCTTTTTCGATTTCGGGAAGTCGATACTCCAGCTGTCTGATGAGCTCTGCTTCCTTGCCAACTTCGGCAGTTCACGTACTTTGCGAACATCCACTGGCACCGTTGGCAGTGTCAGTGTGGCGCTTCCGTCAGCGATCACAGTCGAGACCATGCTGTCTGCCGAGGGCCAAGCCATCGGAAACTGAGCATTGGAAATGGCCAGACGAATTTTGTGACCCTTGGCGAAAGTCCAAGTGGTGAAGTGCAAGTCAAGCTCGAGTTCGTAGACTTCATTTGCACCAGGCAGACTGGGAGCCAGTCGACTGACGCGATGAGCGGGATTGGCGAGAGCCCCGGTGATCAGAGCAACGCTGCCGTCGGGGGCAACGTCTTCCAGTCTGAAAGTCCACTTGGCCTTGGGCGAAGTAGAACTGACCGACAGCTTGACCTTGGGGTTGCCGATGATTTGCAGGGCTTCCTTAGCCGGCTCACTGTCGAACACCAACGATTGGGCATCGTCGGCCGCCATGTCGCCAGTTTTGTTACCCCACCAGGTGCCAGCTGCCGTGCCCGCGAAAGGCTGATAGGCTAGCGTGACGTGACTGGCGAGCTTGTCTTGGCCTGTTGCTGTCGTCTCGGCCTGCGCCGTGGTCTCAACATCAGTTTTGACACGACTGCGCCTGAGCTTGCCGCTAGCGGTGAGGAAGAGCTTGAGGTTCTTCCCGCCCTGAGCTGGAAGGGTGTCTTTGCGCCAATAGCCAGGCACAGTCTCGATGTCGATATCGGGCTTGTGACCGTGGCGAACGAACACCATCAGCTCTTTCTTGTTCTTGCTGTTGCGCTTGTTGCTCGCCGATTCTGGCCGCAGATAGCGGTTGAACCAGTCAGAGAGAGCCTTCTGCCATTCGTAGTTCGGGCCTGGTTGGCCTTCGTCGGGGCAAGAATGTTCCCAGGGGCCAATGTCGCAGCGCACCGGCACATCGAGCTCTTGGAACATGCGAGCTGTGGCTGTGCGATAGCCATCCAGCAAACCACCAATCAGGTAGACCGGAATGTTGATCTGGCTGGGGTCTTCCCTCAGAGACTTCTTGCGCCAGAAATCGCCATCGAGCTGATTGTTCAGGTAAGTGAACAGCCAGGGGCGATGGTTGAAGCGCTGGGCAAAGTAGTCTGCATCAAGCTTGTAGTTAGGCGTGCGCGGCAAACCCAACTCGTGATTGATGAAGAGGTGATAGGGGTCGATGTGCAGATTGCCGTCGATGTAGTGCATGTCGTCTTGATACAAGTCGTCGGAGGCATGCACAGCGTGAATGGCTTTGAGAGCCGGGGGACGGCGCATGGCCATCTGAATCGAGTTGAAGCCGCTCCAAGAAACACCGAGCATACCGACATTGCCATTTGCGTCAGCGCGGGCAGCCAGTTGCTTGATGATCTCTTCGCAGTCGCGCATCTCGGTATCAGAATATTCGCGCTCGGGAATTTCTCCTTCCGATGCTCCAGTGCCGCGAATATCAACCTTGACGGTGATGAATCCGAGCTGGGCCTGGTAGCTGAAAAAGGGGTGGTCGACGACATAGAAGGTGTCGTCTTTGCGGTAAGGCAGGTATTCGAGCAGAACCGGGAAGGTTTCGCCGCGACGACGTGCCTTGGGGATGTAAGAAGTGGCTGCCAGTCGAACACCGTCCGGCATGAGCAACCAACTCTTCTCAATCGTAAACTTATAGCGCCGTGCGGTTTTCACCGTTTGTGCGACTGCTGAACTTTTAGTCTGTGAAACTTTGGTACTCATGATACTGATTCCATGGGCGGTTTGCTTCTTCTGACCGTATGGCCCAGAAGAATTTGTTAGAGGTGGCTAGTTAGAATGGTTTTGGCTTTTGGCCTGAAATCGGAAAGAAGTAATATGTGCCTTGAAAACCTAAGTGAACGCCTGTTACTTAATCAAGAGACTGGTAAGGCTAGTGAGTTCTATATTATTTCTGTGAAGCTCCACAATTGACGCAAGCTGGCGCACCACCTGGCAACCCGAGCTAATAAATAGTGAAATATTGGCCTTTAGGTAGTAATCAAGATATCTTTTGCCTGGCCAGATCGTGGAATATCAGCGCGTTACTTCCAAACTACTCACGCAAAGAAAACCTTCCTCCAAGAAACAAACAAACCAAATAAGCCAGATCACTGTTAGACCCCCGCACTGTATGCACACGTTGTGCTGCGGAGTTGCAGATGTACGTTGTGCATCTTGGGTTTAGTGCAGAATTTGGCTTCTAGTCTTGGTTTGTTTCACATAACCATAAATGGGAACCCATATGACTCTCAAGAACAAAGTAATGTTCATCACCGGTGCCTCCCGCGGCATTGGTCTGGCCATTGCTCTTAAAGCCGCCAAGGATGGCGCACGTATTGTCATTGCGGCGAAGACTGCTGCTACCAATGACAAACTTCCTGGCACCATCTACAGTGCTGCTGCCGAAATCAAAGCTGCCGGTGGCGAAGCCCTTGCTATTCAGTGCGATGTGCGCGATGAAGAGCAGATCAAAGCGGCCATCGCCAAAGCAGTAGAAACCTTTGGTGGCATCGACATTGTCGTCAACAATGCCGGCGCCATCCAGCTCACCAACACCGAACAGACCGAGATGAAGCGTTTCGACTTGATGCAGTCGGTCAACGCTCGCGCTGTCTTCATGGTGGTCAAACACGCCCTGCCCTATCTGAAGAAGAGCACCAATGCCCACGTGCTCAACCTTTCGCCGCCTCTGAACCTGGATGCTGACTGGTTGGCGCCGCACCTAGCCTACACTCTTTCGAAGTACGGCATGAGCCTCTGCACCCTTGGTCAGGCTGCTGAGCTGAAGAAGTTTGGCATCGCTGTCAATTCGCTCTGGCCTGAAACCGCTATCGATACATCGGCAATTCGCAACCTGCTCGGTGGCGATCAGTCGGTGCAGGCTTCGCGCAAACCCGAAATCGTCGCTGACGCTGCTTACTGGATTTTCAACCAGCCAGCGGCCACTTGCAGCGGCAATTTCTTCATCGACTCGGCTGTTCTCACCGCTGCTGGCGAGACCGACCTGACCAAGTACGCTGTGGACCCCGCGGCCACGCTGCTGCCCGACTTCTTCCTCGGCAAGCCCCCCAAGGTGCTGCCCAAGGTGAAGGCGACGGAACCTGCGGCCAAGGCTGATGGTGACACTGTGGTTGCGGCTGATGCCAAGGCTGACGGTGCCCCTGTGGTTGCGACCGATGCGTCGACGGTGGCTCTCAAGGCTGAACCAGTGGCCCCGAAATACAAGTCTTTCAGCGTCACCGTTGCTGACCATGTGGCAACACTGGTCTTCACCAACGCCAAGCGCTCCAATGCCATGGGAGAGGCCTTCTGGACTGAATTTCCGCAGGCCATCAAAGAGCTGGCTGCTCAGGGTGACACCCGGGCGCTGGTGATTTATGGCGAGGGCGACCACTTCTCTGCTGGTATCGACCTGGCCATGTTCCAGAGCCCGACTCTGGCACCGGCACTGGCGAATCTGCAGAGCGCTGAAGGCAAAGACCATCTGTTGCAGGTGATCACCCGCATGCAGGATGCTTTCACTGCCATCGAGAAGGCGCCCTTCCCGGTGATTGCTGCCATTCATGGTGTCTGTCTCGGGGCTGGCTTGGACCTGGCTGCTGCTTGCGATTTCCGCTATGCCTGCAGCTCAGCGACCTTTGCCATCGAAGAGATCAATCTGGGCATCATGGCCGATTTGGGCAGCTTGCAGCGCTTGCCGCTGATTATGCCTGCTGGTCTGGTGCGCGAGATGGCCTTCACCGGCATGCGCATCGCTAGCGATCGCGCTCTGTCTTCGGGCCTGATCAATGCTGTCTATCCGCTCAAGGAAGACCTGATCAAGTTCGTTATGCAGACCGCGCAGGTGATGGCAAGCAAGTCGACCAAGGCTGCTTCTGCTACCAAGCAGTCGCTCAACTATGGTATCGACCATGGTGTCTTTGAGTCGCTGCACCTCACCGCCAAGCTGCAGACTCGCGTGATTGACCCGGTGGAAATCGTGGCCAACATCAAGAAGCTGAAGAAGGGCTAGGGCTTGGATTCGGACTAGAACAGGACTCGAGCGAAGTTAGCTCTGGTCTTGATCTCTGCTTGCAGCTCGATAACTAGAAGGAAGAGTGTGGCCAAAAGCTGCACTCTTCCTTTCCTTTTTTCTTTTGCAGGATTACTAATAGACTGGTCTATTAAAGTGATTTGCTTTTAAAAGTTGGTCTTGCCAAATGGGAGGCGCTTCAGTGCAGGTCGAAGACTCATCTATAATCAGGCTTATTCGGTTGGCCAATTTTAGGGAAACAAGTCATTGGGATACAGTACGGCAGCAGTGTTTGTGACTTCAGCAGAGACCAGCTATTTTGCTAATGGACCTGAGCATCTGCCTGCTAAGGCAATGGAATTAATTTCGAAACTTGGCCTTAAATTTGATGTAGCCGGTGGCATCCATGCCTACGGTGAGGTCATGGCACCTCGGAGCTTTGAGTTTGCACTTGGTGCTTATGAAGAAGGTTTTGCGCTGGCGCACGAAAAACTATATGGTTTGGTTTGCGATTCTGGCATTGAGCTTTTCGCGAAGGTTCTAGCGATGTGTCCGACCTACAATATTTTGGCGGTTGAGCTTATAAGCTCGTGTAACGCCTATGGTTATGCTGTTTATGAGAACGGCGTCTTGCTACGTGCTATGGGTGGTCATTATGAGGAGCCGATTTCCATTGATATCGGTGAGCTTTTACCTGAAGAACTCAAGTATTTTGCAAGATCAAAGAACAACGTCAAGGAACTAGTTTGCAGCGAAGCTTTAGGAGGCGAAACAGAGCAATTTGACCCAAGTTATTATGGTGAGGACCTAGTCTTCGAAGTAGCCGGGCGATTTCTTGGCAAAGAAGTAGCGGCCAAACCTGACGACACTGAAGGGCCGCAAATGCAAGTCTTCAAACGAACGATACCTCCGCGTGCGCCAATTGACAGTACATTGCCAGGCACTCGCTGATAGCCTAGATACAAAGTTCTAAGCTTCGATATTCTTTTTTTTCGACAGGACGCAAAAGTGCAACAACCACCTATCTGTGTTCTCTGCGGCCGGAGCGTTTTCGCTGGTTACTCTGCGAAGCCAGAGCTAGGCTCGCACATATGCAAAGATTGTGTGGCATTGCACAATCAGAAGATGCTCGAAGATGAGTGGTTCAAGGATGAACACGAACTTCAATTGATGATCCTGCAAGTACTTTTCGGTGTTCGCCATACGGGTCAAGGTAAAGGTTGTACCCTTGCTATGGTTTCTGATTGCATCGGACTGGAAGGAATTTTCGACATTCGTCCAGCTCTTTTTTGGCTACGTCGCAACAAAGACATAGAGGCAGAAAAGGGAAAATTCTTTATCACTGACCAAGGAGCTGCCTATTTGCTTGAGCAAATCCCTGCGTTAAGGAAGCTCTTTGACGCAGAATGAAATTTTGTAGTCTCTATAGGCGACTTTAAAACTGGGCCTTGGGTGGCATGCAAGCAGCGGCTCCCCAAGGCAACTATTTAAATTTTACCCTATAGGGTTTCATCTGCACACTACGACTAGCGGCAATCTCAGGTTGGCCACTGAGAATTCTGCAGCACAACTCTGTAGCCATCTGGGTCTTCGAAAGTCTTTCCTTGCACGTCCCAGTATGGGTTGAACGATTGCACTGCTTCATATCCGCAGCTCAACATACGCGACACTGCGGCTTCCCACGCCGTTTTTTCAGGCAAATAGAAAACAATGAGATTGTCTTTGCTTGGCGCTTTTCCGGCGCTATGACCCAGGCATTTTGTGAATTCAAAATGGTAGGCAGAGTCCGGTGAGCCAATCATAACGCCGTCAAATCCTTGGTGATTTTCAAAGCGGCTCAGCTCTTGCAGGCCCAGTCCATCAACGTAGAAACGAACAACATCTTCAATATTATCGCTCGGTCTTGCCACGCGAAGTTTTGGGCTAGCTGGCTTGAAGAGATCGTCTGTCACGGTCAGGGTGAAGAGAACTTCGACTTTCTCCAGAAGGCACTCAGACTGCCTAGCGCGCACCAAGTCGACTCCGAGTGTTTCTTCTACAAGTTCCCAATGTGCGCGATCTGGCCACTGTGCATAAGCAATCCAAGTACCCTGATCGCTTTCATGCAACCTTGAACCATAGGAGCCGTGTTGGCTGAAAATGGCCTCAGTGATAATGCGCCAGGTGTCTCTAAATTCGTTTTCTTTGCCTGATTTAACTTTCCATTGGTAGACTGCGCAAAACATCCTTGCCTCGCTAGAAAATATATTGGCTTATTCTATAGCGAAAAAATGTTATTGAACACAAGCTCATAGGGCGATGGAGTGTATTCAGCGGAGGCTTCGCTTTTGACTTTATCGGCAGCCATACTAGCCTGATACTGATAGCCTCGTTTAATCAGCTCAGCGTCAGCCGGATTTTGACCGTAGGTAGATTCCCCAGCAAAAGGGTTGAGAATGTCGAGGGGGCTGCCCCACTCACCATTTGTCTTACCATTTAGATTTTTCGCCAAGCCGTTGTACCAAATTGATTGGTCATAGCTGAAGCCCATTTCGCTAGCATAGACTCCCCATGCGACATTGCCCCAAGCTTGAAACTGCCCACCTTTCTGCTTGTCGTCCCAATCTCCCTTGTCTTCAGTTTTTTCTTTGATGAAGGAAAGGGCATCAGTGATATTGAAAAATTCATAAGGGTGATTTCTCGCTTCTTCGCTTCTCTCGGCCAGTAATTGCTTCCAGTTGCTTGGCATTTCTTGCACGACGGCGCGATGGGGTTCTCTTTCTAGTTTGCATTCGCTGCCGTCAACAATAACGCGGGAGCCGTCATCGCTCTTGCATGAGCTGGTTATTTTGGAGCCGTCTGGTAAGAATCTGGTGGCGTATTTACTACCATTGTCTTGGGCAGGTTTATCTTTTAACAGTTCATCCCTGACAATTACTTCGCCGTTGCTGTTGGCTTTGACTGCGTGGGCGTCGCCATTGAATGGAATAGAAACATTTGCTTCGCTAAATTTCTGCCAGCCATTAACTTTTCCGGTGTCGTCGAAAGTGGCGGCAAACCTGCTTTTGTCTGGCGCTGTGAACTCAATTAGGTCGTCGCCGTTATACTTCAGTGATTGCACTGTTTCGCCAGTGGCGTTCATAACAACCATGGTTTTAGTGGTGCCTTCGAAAGTAGTTAGTGTTGACGAGGCGGCCGTTGTGAATTTGCCCTGGTCAGTGCCGGTATCATAAGAAGTAAACTCAGAGCCATCTGGACGAATTATTCGTTGCACATAGTCTTTACCTTGTGATGGGTCATTTTCATCTTTAGGCATTTGATAGGTAATGGCGATATTGCCTTTCTCGTCAACCTCAAAGTCGGCGAGCTGTTCGCCAGCTGGGTTTATTATGTTGGTGCGGTACCACTTTCCATCGGCTCTTATTTCGATTTGGTCATCATTGCGATCGTTGAACTTGGTTGGCTGGCAGTTGGCGTCGAGAGTCAAGCGATCTGCAGGTTTCAATTGCTCGGTTGCTTTGAGTCTAAGGCTCTCTATGGTAGCCAGGCTTGGCAAGGTGGGTTTGAAGAAAATTCCAGTTGACTGCCAGTCTTTCCACACATTAGCCATGAGGTGCTGGTGGGTAGGTCCAAGCAGCTCTACTGCAGGGGAAGGTTTGTGGGCTAGTGTGTCTCCGCTCTGCAGCATAATTTATCCATGGTTGGGTGGCGATTTTGATAGCGACACTCCATTTGTAACTGCGCTATCTAACAGTGACGTAACAGTAATTGAGCACACAGCTGTATTGATGTTTTTGAGAAAATGCAGTTTTTGTTCGCCTTATAACTCAAGGGCAAGCGTGGCGCTCATGGTATTGTTGATTGCTTCTGTCTGTGCTGAAGTAGGCTCGCTTTATTTTGGAAATAATGAACCAACACGATTCGCGGCGCAAAGAGCCATATGTTCTAAATACTGGGAAGAAATTCGATTACCACTGGCTATTCTGTGTGCATGACGATTTTGGCCATGAGTTCTTCAAGTGTTGTCCGGAGTTGAGACAGAACGTTTGGACTAGTCCGAGCATAGAAGGAGATGAGCCTTACTACATGTTTGATAACGAGCCTGAGCCGTCGCAAGTTGCGCTCATCGAGTCAGTTCAATTTGAATACTGCGGTCCGGCGGTTGATGTTGAAGAGCTAGGGCCAAGTTGGCAAGCTCTTCAACAGTCCGGGGTCAAGGCGCTGTGCTATGACTATCTGCTTATTTTTAAGGGGGAAGGTTTTGTTGAGCGTTTTCAGGCTTCTGCATGGGTTCAGGCTCTTCCAGGTATGCATATTCAACAGAATAAAAGCTTCCTCCGTGGTTGGCTAGAGATGGAAACCACTGATGAAAACTGCGCCCAACCGGGTTGTCCAAATAAACGCATTAAATACGGCGCTAATTGCGGCCGCCATCACTTTGAAATGCTTATTAAAGAGCCTTTCCCAGAACTTGACTTGGCCGATTGACTGCTAGCACTCCAGTATAATTTCTTTCCGGCTGCGCAACGATATACTGAGGCAAGGCTAAAACGAGGCCGAAACTTCTCTAGACCCGAGGGATGTCAGAAGTAAACCCATGGTAAGACCAGCTGGTGCTGACTTTGCTCCCGGTGATATCGTCGGTAATACCTACGAGGTTATCGATTACATTGGTCGTGGCGCCATGGGCTACGTTTATCACGTGCGCCACACTGGTCTTCCTAAAGAGTATGCTCTCAAGACTTTAAGCCCCGATCAAATTACCGAAACGGCGTGGTTGCGCTTTCAGATTGAAGCGCAGTCAATTGCCAAAATGTTTCATCCTAATATCATTACTATTCATAATTTCGCTGTGCACAAGGCACCAGGTCGAGTTGAACAGCCTTTCTATGTGATGGATCTCTTGGCTGGTACGAGCTTGATGGAAGAGCTGCGGGACAATGACTCTCTTCCCTTAGAAAGAGCGCTATCTGTGTTTACGCAGGCTGCCAGTGGCATTGGCTATGCGCACAGTAAGGGAATTATTCACCGCGACATCAAACCGGGCAATGTTATGTTGCTCAAACAGCCTGATGCCAGTGGCGCTACGGTCAAAATAGTTGATTTTGGTATTGCCAAGTTGACTGCCGACAGCGACATAGCCCAGCAGCATCTAACCAGCGCTGGAGAGGTTTGTGGCAGTCCGCTTTTTATGAGCCCAGAGCAAGGGTTGGGGCAGCCTGTCGATGCGCGAAGCGATGTCTACTCACTTGGCGTCACTTTCTTTGAAGCGCTAACTGGAGACTTGCCTTTTAAAGCCAATTCAGCTGTCGATATTATGCTTTTGCATCAGAGCGCGCCGATACCAGAACTCAATGCTTTTGGCGATGGTGGTGATTTCCCGCCCACCGTGCAGATTGTTCTAGAGCGCATGTTGGCGAAAGAACCGAGCCAGCGCTATCAGAATATGCAAGAAGTGGTGGCAGATCTTGCTGCTATTCACTTCGGTAATCCACTTCCTTCGTTAAGCAGCAGCAGCGTTGTTTTGGTACCTGCGGCAGAGGCTGATTGGGAGGGCGAAACTCCTTCTGGTTCTACTTCTGACACTAGCCCTCACGATTTGCCCAGTGCCAGTGGAAGTGCGCTGACTGTTGTTTCTCCTGACCCTGCGAAGTCTAAGGTTCGGTTAGTGTTTCTGGGAATTTCGCTGGCTGTTGTTCTTGGCTCTATTGCCGCTTATATGGCTATAAATGCGGTTAGCAGGCAGTCCTCTTCGCCTGTGGTTTCGTCGCCGTTTCCTTCACATGCTCGTTCTGGAGTTGTTGCCAGTGCCGCTTCGAAGCCTGGTCTTAATGTCGGATCTAGTGTCGGACCTAGCGTTGCTTCCAAGATTGGTTCAAATAGTGAGCCGCAGCCTGAAGAAGATGAGCCCAAGTTTGATCCAGAAGAAGATATAGAGCCGAGGGTGTCACTAAATTCAACTACACCTTTTGACATTGTGCGCCAAGTAAAAGGTCGCAAGGTTGTTACTTTCGATTTTCCTACTGATGCGCTAATTGGGCAGATTTATTCTTGGAACCAGGATACCGGCGACGAGCGTATAGTTAAGGCTAAAGGTCGTCTCGTCTATGACAAGGGCGAGTGGCTCTGTTTTATTCCTTCGCGCATTATTGCTAAGTATCCTCAATATCTCAAGCGCATTCGCCCCAGTGTGTTAAGCGGTATACGCTTGAATAAATATTCAGATAGTGATCAGATATTGGAGTTCTGTACGATTTTTCCAGACATCAGTTACCTGGAGCTTCGTAGCACTCAGAATTTGACCAATAAATGTATTGCTTCGCTCAACAAGTTTACTAAGCTAGATGAATTCGATGGCCACAATAGCACTATAGGTGGTATCGTTTTGGCGCGCGCTAACTGTTGGAACAAAATCGAACAATTCCACTATAGTCGTTGTCCCAATGTCACACCTATGCTTGTGAAGCTTAAGGTAAGTAAAAATTTGCGATATTTGGATGTGCATGAGAGCAATCTGACATACCAAGATTACAAAGCAATCTCAGAGCTTACTAACTTGCAAGAATTGATATTTGAAAATGACCCAATTACATTGCACGAGCTTAAACTTCTTGCCAACCTGCCTAAGCTTGAAACTATTCAACTATATGACTGCGGTCTCGTTGAGGACACTATACCGATTTTGCGTCAGTTTAAAGCGCTTAAGACCTTGAGAATGGGAAGTGCCAAAACTCTTGCCAAACTGCGTAACAGATTTAAAGCAGGGCTGCCTGGTGTTGAAGTTAAGTAGCGATATACTGAAACTAGACCAGAAACTTCCTTAGACCTAAGGGGATGTCAGAAGTAAACCCATGGTAAATCCGGTTGGTGCTGATTTTGCTCCAGGTGATATCGTCGGTAATACCTACGAGGTCATCGATTACATTGGCCGCGGCGCCATGGGCTTCGTCTATCATGTGCGCCACACTGGCCTGCCTAAAGAGTATGCCCTCAAGACTCTGAGCACTGATCAGATTACTGAAACAGCGTGGTTGCGTTTTCAGATTGAAGCGCAATCCATTGCTAAAATGTTTCACCCTAATATCATTACCATTCACAACTTCGCTGTGCACAAGGTGCCTGGTCGAGTTGAGCAGCCCTTTTATGTGATGGATCTTTTAGCCGGCAAGAGCTTGATGGAAGAGCTTCGAGACAATGACCCCCTTCCTCTGGCGAGAGCCCTATCGGTGTTTGCGCAGGCCGCTAGTGGAATTGGTTATGCGCACAGTAAAGGAATCATTCACCGCGATATCAAACCGGGCAATGTTATGCTGCTCAATCAGCCCGACGCCGGCGGCGCTACAGTTAAAATAGTTGATTTTGGCATTGCCAAGTTGACTGCTGATAGCGAGATTTCGCAGCAGCATTTAACTAGTGCTGGAGAGGTTTTCGGTAGCCCATTTTACATGAGCCCAGAACAGGGCCTAGGGCAAACAGTCGATGCACGAAGCGATGTTTACTCACTTGGTGTCTCTCTCTTTGAAGCGCTGACTGGAGATGTGCCTTTTAAAGCCAGTTCGGCTGTGGATATCATGCTTTTGCATCAGAGCGCTGCAGTGCCACAGCTCAATACTATTGTTGACGGCGATTTACCACCAGCAGTACAGCTTGTTCTTGAGCGCATGATGGCGAAAGAGCCGAGTCATCGCTATCAGAATATGCAAGAAGTGGTGGCAGACCTTACGGCCATTCATTTCGGCAATCCCCTTCCTTCTTTGGCGAGTGGCGTTGCTCACGGGCGCGACTTAGGACTAGGTCGCCGGACTATGCAAAGTCAGGCTCAAGATCCTGATTCGGATACAGCTATAGATTCAGATTTTGATGGTGAGCAGTCGTTAGCTGGCGAAGTTTGGGTGGCAGGGGCCGATGACTTTGATTCTGAATCTGATTCTGGGGTTGACTTTGATGCTGCTGCGGGTTTAGCTGTAGGAGCTGATACTGGTTCACAAATTGTCCTAAATGAGAGTGGTCGCGCCTTGACGATGGTGACTACTAGCGCGCCGCGGCCTAAGGCACAGGCTATATTTTTGGCAGTTTCAGTAGCTGCTGCTCTTAGTTCCGCTGCCGCTTATATTGCTGTAAAGTCAGCTGGTAATCAAGCTTCTCTTGAGCACCAGACTGCACTAGCAGCAGTGAAAGGATCTGCAAATAAGTCTGGTTCTTTGCCGGCGAATTCGGGTGCTGGAGCCGGTACTAAAAATGGTGGTGCATCTTCTTCTGGCTCTAGCACTGGGGCTGCGGCCAATTCAGGTGCTGATGCTGGTAGGCATTCTAGACCCCATCACCAAAGAGAAAAACCCCAATTAGACCCTGAGGAAGATAAAGAGCCTACTGATTCTCTTAAGTCGAGTAAACCATTTGCCGTGGTGCGCCAGGTCAAGAATGGCTGGATGGCTGATTTCGACTTTCCTACAGATGTTCTCATTGGCAAAATTCACTCTTACAACTGGACAACCAACAAAGACAAAACTGTGAAGGCTAAGGGGCAGCTGCATTATGGCCCTACTGATTGGCTCTGTTTCCAGCCGTCGCGCATTATTGGTAAATACCCGCAATATCTCAAGCGCTTTCACCAGGGTGATATTGCTGCTGTGCAGTTGCTGGAGCATTCTAGTAGTGATGTTATTCTAGCGGCTTGTGCGGCGATTCCTGGTATAGACGAAGTGATCCTTCGCCACGCTGACAATTTAACCAATAAGAGTATTGCTTCGCTCAACAAGTTTACAGGGTTGAAAAAGTTTGACGGTTCTCATGGTGCCTTAGATGGTATCGCCTTAGCACGGGCAACTTGTTGGGACAAACTAGAAGAATTCAGGTGCAGTCATGCTCGCAATATTACTCCGATGTTGCTCAAGCTAAGGGCCAGCAAAAATTTGCGATATTTAGATGTGCATGAGAGCAATTTGACTTACCAAGACTACAAGGCAATTTCAGAGATTTCTAGCCTGCGCGAATTGAAGTTCGAGGAGGAGCTTGTAACATTGAATGAGCTGAAATTGCTCGCAAATTTGCCTAAGCTTGAGACGATTGAACTGCGTGACTGCGGCCTTGTGGAAGAGGCAATCCCGATTATGCGCCAGTTTAAGGCACTGAAGAAATTGAAGATGGGAACACCCAAAACCTTGGCTAAATTGAGAGAAGACTTTAGGAAAGCTCTGCCTGGCGTTGAGGTTGAATAGTTTAAAATTAGCCTTTGTAGTACTATCGCAAGAAGTATAAGAAAATCACAAAAAAATGGCGCAATATGAGGGGTAACCTCTTACTGCGCCATTGTTTTGTTAGTCGGCAGTTGCCGGGGCTGTGCTTGGAGAATCAGTCGACGCTGCTCCTGGTGCATCACTCGACGAATCACCTGATGCTTCATTGGCAGAGAGCATCTTGCGCAGTTCGTCTGCTGCTACTTTCAGTGCTTCCGGCCCGGTATCGCCATCGACAAGCGTCTCTGGTTCGATGGCGTTCCTTTCAGTTTGGCCGCAGTCTCCGAGCCATTCACCGCCAGGAGCGAACCAATGGCAGCGAGTAACACGCAGTTTGACCTTGCCTTCGAACAATTCGTAGTCAGCTTGACCAATGCCTTTCCCTGCTGTAGCGGCGCTGCCGACCATATGTACTCGATCGGCGATGCCGTTTTGCACGAGGGCGCAAATCATCATCTCGCTGGCGCTGGCAGTGCGGCGATTGAGAAGGATGACCAGCGGCTTGCCGAACAACAGAGGCGCCCGGCGCTTGTAGAGGTCGGTGGGCAACGTGGTGATGCCATTGCTACTGGCGTCATGCACTTCATCGGTGAGGAAAAACTGATCCTCGTTGAGGAAGTATTGGCGGATTTTCACGCCCTCTTCATGGCGAAACTTGAGAGTGGCGAGTAGGCCTTGGTCGAGGAAGAAGCCGCAGCATTCCATGGCTTGATGCATTCTGCCGCCGCTATTGCCACGCAGGTCGAGAATCACTCCTTCGCAGTTGGCGATTTTTGCCACAGCCGCTTCCACCAGTTCGACGATATCTTCACGATCAAAGCTGCTGATGCGCAGATAGCCAATCTTGCTGGGAGATAATGCTGACATGACGTCGGCAGGTTTTTCAGGCGCAGACAATTCGTTGGTCGCAGGGGTTGGCGAGGCGGCAGCATCAGTAGATTCGCTGTCAGCAGCAGGTAAATCGTCAGCGCTAGAGGGCGAGACGAAGGTGGATGGCGCGATCAACCGTTCGGTGTAGGTGTCATTGAGCGAGGCCAACATTTCGTCAGCGTAGCGCAATGCAGCTTCTTCGCTGTCGATCAGGTCGTCGAATTTGTGCTCCCAGGAGCTCCAATTCGCCAATCGCGACTTGTCGAAGAAGGTAACGCCGACCAGTTCCCAGATCGCGTGATAAAGCTCAAGCCCCTGGGTTGAGGCTGTTTTTGAAATATTCATGACGATCCCTTTGGTTGAGATGTTTGCTAGTTGAAGATTTCGCGCGTTAGACACTTTTGCTCAGTCGGACACTTCGGCTTATTTGGCAAAAAGCCCACGCAACAAGTCCAATAAAATCCTCGGCACCTTGTGCTCTGAAGAAATTCGACTAGGGTGCTGGTGTGTTTGGGAGCTAAGTATTTATTCGCGGGAAATTAAATAGTGGTTATGGCTTTAAACCTAGCCAAGAAGCGTAAGAAATTAAAAGGGAATTTCTTACGCTTAGATGAGATCGCACTTAGACTCGGTCAGCTCTGCCTAAATTGTTATGAGGTTTCTTTGTGTCAGGTTAGTATGGCTATCGCGAACTTCGAGAAAGTCAGCGGTAGCTTTGCTCGACGCTATAGGGTTGATTTTGCGCGGCCGCATCAAAAAGCTTTTGGCTTGTCACTATTCTCTGGTGCCTTCAGGTCGGTTTTTTCGGCGTCTGGAGTTTGGTAGAAGACGCCGCGATTGTTGTAGCCAGGTCGAGCCGATTCTGGCGCGTGAGCTTCTTTTACTGCAGTCAGCATTGGTTTTACTTTGGTGTGCGGTTTCAAGGCATCAGTGCATCTGAGGGCGACCAGATCGCCTTGTTTGAGAGCGCCGAACACTTCGGTGAGGCTGTTCATCATCTCGCCTCGCACAACCGGCACCCATTCTACTTCGCCGTCTTTGACGCGGCAGACAAAAGTAGACAGAGTCGAAGTAGTTTCAACTGCGCTGGGGGGCAAGAATAATGACGGGTGCGGCCGC
Organism: bacterium Ga0077546; assembly: GCA_943369735.1. Taxonomy (GTDB): domain Bacteria; phylum Cyanobacteriota; class Vampirovibrionia; order Obscuribacterales; family Obscuribacteraceae. The sequence continues at coordinate 40,314 of CALROJ020000034.1, read as the reverse complement.
TTGGTTGGCCAGAATACTTCGCAGAACATACCAGGCAGTATGCGCCAACCAGGATTAGGATAATTGAGCTCAACAGGCATGGTACGTGTTTTTTGATCGAGGTAATTGCCGATTCTAGCGACCTTGCCTTTGAATTTTTCACTAGGATGAGTTGAGACCGTAAATTCTACCTCGGCGCCTGGCACAACTCCGCCTGCTATGGCTTCTGGAACTGGTGTAACAATGCGCAGTAGGTCAAGCTCTTGTACTCGCACAATTGACGGGTAAGCGCCGTGTCCTAGCGGGCCGACAAAGCTGCCGACGTGCATGTTGCGCTCGGTGACATAGCCATCGAAGGGCGCCGTAATGGTTAGGTATTGTGAAATGTCTTTGTAGTTGTCGCTTGCTCGTTTAGCTGCTACTAATGAGTCTGTTAGCGATTTTACGGCATTGGCGGCAGCGGCAATATTTTCCTGCCAGGCTTTTACCTTTTCTTTATCGGCTTCTACTTTTTGTCCCAATACAACTACATCGTTTGGCGCCACTACTCCCGGTACCAAGGATGCTTCTTTGGTGCGGTTGTACGTGTCTTCGTCGCCCGCCAGTTGTGCCTTGGCTTCGAGCAAGCTAGCTTTAGCTGAAGCCAGTTTTGACTGAGCTTGTTGTAGCTCGCCGCTCACGGCCTTGGCCTTGGCCACTGATTCATTGCTTTGGGCTAGAAGTTCGGGGGCAATCAGACGACAAATTACTTGACCTTTTTTGACCTTAGAGCCTCTATCTACGCCAATCCAGTCAATAAAACCTGGTACTTTGGGATAGACTGCTACGTCCTGATAGGCCTGAATCTCACCGGGCAATTGGTCTACTCGCGAAAGGGTTTGTTTGATTACTTCAGTGACTGGCAGCTCTTGTATGTCTTGAGCGGTGCTGTGAGGCACTACAGCTTTTTCCGAGCAGGCACTGAGCAGCACGAGGGGAGCCAGGCTGATAGTTAAGGTGAGCGCTGTTTGAATAGCTACCGCTAGTGAAGTGTCAAACATTATTATTTACTCGCCTCGATCATCGGGATGTATAGACGGTGAGGCAATGGAGCTCTTACGCTGCACTACCGCAAAAACTAAGGGCAATATCGTCAATGCGGTCAGAGTCGACATTGTCAGGCCACCGATAACAGCACGCCCCAATGGTGCGCTCTGCGCGCCGCCTTCGCTTAGGGCCAGGGCCATAGGCACCATTCCTGATACCATGGCAATTGAGGTCATCAAAATAGGGCGGAGGCGCTCTTGTGCTCCAAATAGCGCGGCGTCTAAAGCAGTCTTGCCGGCCAGACGGCTGTTCTCGGCATAATTGACGAGCAAGATAGCGTTACTGACGCCGATGCCGATTGACATAATTGCTCCCATGAACGACTCAATATTGAGAGTGGTGCCAGTTAATCTCAGCATAACCATGACGCCGCAAACGATTGCTGGAGCTGTCGAGAGCACTATCAATGCTAGTCTGGTCGATTGAAAATAGCCGGTGAGCATCAAGAAAATCACAACCAGGGCTAGCGAGAGTCCGATGAAGAGGTGCGAGAAAGTATCGCTTAAAACCGGCACTTGTCCGGCTACTTTTACTCTCACGCTGCGGGGCGGCTGCCCGGCGCGGGCCAGGGCTGCTTTTACTTCTTCTCCCACATGGCCTAAATCCATTCCCTCAATATTGGCGGTCAGTGAGACCATGCGCATCATGTTGTCGCGGTCATACTCACCTACACACTTGCCATACGAGAGCGTGGCAACGTCGCCCAAGAGCGGGTGCTCGCTGTTTTCTTTGAGCATTATTGGGAAGTGTTTTAGTGCTTCTAGCGACTGTATCTGGTTTTGTGGCACCTGCACTTGCACTTGGTAGGCCACCCCGGTTTTTCTGTCCATCCAGAAGTTTTCTAAGATGTAGCGGCTTGAAGATGTTGCTGGTACAAGGGCTTTGCCTACCTGGGCTGGTGTGAGGCCGAATTGACCAGCCAGTTCTCTATCAATATTGACGTCTACAGTGGGATAGTCGAGGGGTTGGCCGTACTGTAAATCGCGCAGGTATGGAATCTTAGCCATTTCGGCTTTGACGCGGTCGGCAAAGAGCCTGCACTGAGTCAGGTCTGGGCCCTTCACTATCACCGATATCGGTGTGGGCGAGCCAAGATTCATGATTTGACTGACTAGGTCTCCCGGCTCAAAACTGAAGCTAACCGCCGGCATCTCTTGAGCAAATTTGCTGCGTAAGACGTCTTTGAAGTGGGCTAGTTCAATGTTTGCTTCTTTGCGCAAGCTGACGTCCATGACCGCTTCGTGGGGGCCGCTGGTCCAGAGAAACACAGAGCTAATGACAAACTGCACTGGCTGCTGACCGGCGTATCCTAGGGTGGCTTCGACGTTTCCAGGGCCTGCTTCGCGCTTGATTATGTCAAGCATCTGTAAGGTCTTCTCTTCGGTTACTTCTACTCGCGTGCCTGTGGGGCAGCGCATTCGCACTCTAAAGTCTGTTGTGTCTGAACTGGGGAAAAGCTCGCGACCGGTTTGGCAAAAGAGCAGAACGCTGAGTGAAATAGTGACCAGAAAATAAACGGGAATGACAATCAGGCGCATGCTCATGAGCTTTTCGACCAAGGCGGCATGAGCAGCTTTGAATTTGGCAAAGAAGCCTTTGCTTTCGTCCTCATTTTCTTTGTGCTTAATCAAATATACGGCCATGACTGGTACCAGGGCGCTCGACATAAAGAACGACCAGACCATGCAGAAGCCCACTGCTAGTGAGAGTGGTACGAACAGTGCTTTGGTCACGCCGGTCATGAAAAACGATGGCACGAACACGGCAATAATTGAAAGCATGGCCAGTAGTCTCGGTACCCGTGTCTCAAAGCCTGCAGCTAGTGTTGCTCGGGTCACAGCTTCGCCTCGAGCCATGTGGGCATGGATGTTTTCTATGTCCACCGTGGCTTCGTCTACCAGGATGCCAATGGCTAGCGCTAAGCCCGATAGAGTCTGCATATTGATGGTTTGGCCAGTGACATAGAGCGATAGGCTGGCGCCCAGAAGTACGCAAGGAATTGTCGTAATGACAATGAATGTACTGCGCAGATCGCGTAAGAAAAGGAAGATCATGAGGCCTGGCAAAATTGCACCCAGGGCCCCTTCGCTGAGAACTCCCTTGATTGAATCGGTGACGTGTTTTGATTGGTCAAACTCATAGCTGATGGTGACGTCTTCTGGTAAGAGGCGCTGCATCACTGGCAAGTGCTCTTTTAAAGCATTGACCACCGATACTGTGGAGGCGTCTGCTCGCTTTACTACCGGCACATAGACCGTGCGTCTGCCATTGTGCAGGGCGTAACCAGCCAAAATGTCACTGCTGTCGCTAACTGTGGCCACATCGCGCATAAACACTGTGGGGCCCGGGCCCATTTTGATGGGCAAATAGTCTAGCTGGTGGATGTCAGGCAAGTCGGTATTGATTGGCGTAATCTGCATGAAGTCGCCAATCCGGGCGTTACCGGCGGGCACGATTTCGTTGCCGGTGGCCAGCGCTTTGACAATCATGTCTCCAGATATATTGAATTGTCTGAGCTTTTGACTATCGGCACTGATGACAATTGTGCGCGCATTTCCACCAAATGGCGGTGGCGCTGAGGCACCGGGAATGGTGCCTAACTCTGGTCTTACTCTGACAAAGGCTAAATCTTGAAGCTGTTCGATGGTTTTTGTTTTACTAGAAAGCACTAGTTGGCCCACGGGCAAACTGCCGGCGTCGAACCTCAAGACAAAGGGTTCCACTGTGCCTGGCGGCATAAGAGTACGGGCGCGGCTAACCATGGCAACACAGGTAGATAGTGCTTCTGACATGTTAGTGCCAGGATGAAAATATACTTTCATCATCGAGATGTTTTGAATGGTCTGTGACTCGATATGGTCAACGCCCGGAATGTACAAGAAGTGCACTTCATAGGTCGAGACTATGTAGCCTTCCATTTGATCTGGTGCCATGCCGCCGTAGCCTTGCACGACATAAATTACAGGCATGTTTAGGTCTGGAAAGATGTCTTGTTTCATCGACATCAAAGCCATGACAGCTGCCAGCATCAGGCTTATAACCGCAACAATGACGGTTATGGGTCGCTTCATCGATATGATTTGCAGCCACATACTAAGCCCAAGCCTCCATATCTATGACCCGGTCTATCATTGCTTGACCTCTGGTGATGGTCTCAAGGCCCCGTCTTTCGGCCCTCGGCTGCCGTCGTTTTTATTGCTTTCGCTCTGGCCTTGGCTTGTTTCGGCTGCGGCCACTAGTTTTAGGAAAGGCTGGATATCACCATGAGCGTAGGCAATTGCCAAGACAGATTGCCACACTTTAATTTGGGCCTCAACATTCTCTGCTTGTGCTTTGGCGAGGATGCGCTCGGCTTCGGCTACTTCCATAACGTTGGTTAAGCCAACTCGATATCGTTCTCTTGCTTTGATTTCATTTTCTTTCGCTGCCACAAGCAAAACCGGCGTCTCGTCAGCGATTTCTTCAGCTCGGCTCAGCAAAATTTTGGCTTTCTTGTCTTCTCTAATTAACTCTTGCATGGCCAAATCGTAGTTAGAGCGCTGGGCTTCGATAGAAGAGCGCTCGGTTATTTTCTGCGCTTTGATTTTGAAGTATTCCATTACTGGAAACTGAAAGGTAAAACCCACTGTCCAGTTGGCTGTTTTGGGGATGATGCCGCTGGCGATTGGCTTGATAAAACGACCATTGCCAGAGCCTCTTGCCCAGATGGCAGACTCTAGCCATAGGTGAGGATACCAACTTTTGTCGAGCAATTTTAAGCGTGATTTGGCGACATCGACATCGGCCATTTTCAAGACAGCCAGTGGGTGCTTTTCAAGGTTGGCTGGCAAATCGGGCATGGTAAGTGCTGCAAATTTTGGTCTCGATACCAATGGTTCTGGCACTGGTTGTATCAATGCTCCGGCCATGCCAATTGCTTCGGCCAGATCTTGTTGAGCCAAATCGGCATCTCGTCTTGCTTGAATCAAGGCAATTTTAGCGAGGGATACTTCGGCGTCGGCTCTGGCTGCGTCTACGCCTGGTTTTAAGCCCTTGTCGCAAAGAGTGTGCACCACTAGCGACCAATCAATCATGCGCTCTAGAGTGGCCTGACAAACCAATATCTGCTGCTGAATCAAAAGCAACTTGAGATATAGCAGAGCACTGCGTGTGGTCACATCTAGCTCGGTGAGCCGCAATTCGGCTGTAGATTTTGTCAGTGATTGTTTGGCCAGTCTGACGTTAGCGGCTCTGCGGCCAAAGTCTACGAGTTCCCAAGAAAAATTGAGGCCAGCGTTTGAGCCAAAGATACTATTGAAGCTTGAATTGGTGGCCGGTACGCCAGACTGAATAGGAATGACATTGAGGTACTGCGGCAGAATAGTGCCAGCTGTGATGTTTTGCGAGGCTCGTAGCTCTTGAAAGAGCATGTCCATGCGCGGCAGATACTGGGTGCGAGCCACTGACACTTCGCCTTTGAGCTTGTGAGTTTCTTGGTTCGCTCTGGCGATGGATGGATATTTTTTGTTGGCTGTCTCCACCGCATTGAGCAAGGTCATGCGCACGGAGGGCTCATTTAGCTCGATTTTTGGTCTGAGCCTGACTCGTTCTGCTTCGCTATCGGCTTGGCCAGAGCTGTTTGCTTGGGCTGAATTTGCTGCTACCAACCAAAGCGTTAGTAGTGCAACAGTTGCTGCGACAGGCTTCATCACTGTAGATAGTCTGCTCAGCATGCGATTAATTGCAATTTTAGGGTGCCCAAAACAGTCAAGTCGAACAGCTCTTAGCTTATCCGACCTTGATTTTAGCGCAATTAAATTAGCAAATAATAAGTGAGGCTAAACTCTTGGTAATAAGACTGTTATGAGCTAATTGTCAGTAAAATCGATTCATGGACCGTGAGAAAGGTCTTTATATAACGTATCTCGGGTGTCGAAGTAAGTTGCTAGCGCCCGCAACGAGGTTGACCCTTTGTGTCGGACGCAAGCAATTCCTATTGGATTGAGCAATATTTGAAACAAGCTCTCCTCTATAAAAGAGGTCAGTCTGGCAACACTGCGACTTTGCAGTTGCACGCTTTCCTTCTAAAAGCTCTAGATTTAAGCAACGATGGGCGATACGAAGCGGCGGCCAATGTCTTTTGCGAGGCCCTGACGCTAGCCAGGCTAAATCTATCTGCGGTGCAAAGTTCGAAGAGTAACGGCTCTTCTAATAAGGGCGCAATAGACGAAGAAGAGTTGTCGACTGTAGCCGATCTTTGTTTCGGTTATGCTCGTGCTTTGGCAGAGCTTGACGGCGTTGGCCAGGCCTTAGATCTTATGTATCTGGCAATCAGGCTATACACTCGCCTTTATGGTATCGCTGATGGCCGTGTTTTGTTCTGCGCTAGTCGGTTGAAGGAGTTAGCTCTGTCTTTTCCGTCTCATATTTATGTGGCAAGAATTCTATTTTACTTGCGGGCACATAAGGCCTTGGCTGGTCTGATTCGAGCTAACTTTCTATTTGATTCAAGTTGGCCTGAGTGCTGCGTGATTGTTGAGAACCTAACATTGGCCTATTGCCTTGGCCTTGAAAATGGTTCTACCTATTCGGCCGAATTGAAGGCCGAAGAGATTGAAGATATTGAGATAGTGAATGGCGTGGTGGAGTTGATAAGTAGAACTGCGAACTCCGGCGCGACTCGACTGGTCGTATTCCCAGCTGACGACAGTCAGTCGTTCTCGGCCTTGTGTCGCAAGAATTTTAATAGGTACGTTGCTGAATTCAATCGTGCCGTCGGTAAAGAGATTCTGATTCCTGTTCGCTGCGAAATTAGTGATCTTCCTGAAAATTCGCCGAAGTCTACAGTTGCATATCTGTTTGCTCAGAAGGGACAAAATCTTGGCATTGGCAAAGCGTCAATGGTCGTGAATAATCCGGAACGGAACTTACCGTTAAAGTGGAAGTGTTATGAATTTGATGATTTGTGCGGTCTGTTTAATAGTCGATTGCGCAAGTTACGTTCGGCTGAGAAGTTCTATAGGCTCGATAATGGAAGCTCAGCAGGAATAAATGCCTATCTCCTCTGTTCTTCTGCCCAAGCTAGTGCATTGATCGGCTCAGTGCCGATGCGAATCCCCCGGCTATTTCAAGCTTGAATGGCCCTCTAAATTTTCTTACCATTGAAGGCAAAGACACGACTGGAAAATTCTGGCAACGAAGCTGAGCCACTGATGGTGCGGTCTGCCATATTTACTTTCCCTGACATATGAGCGATTGCCTTTTCGCTTTTACGAGTCATTCGCGCCAATTTTGAACGGGAGAAATCGACAAAGAGCCTGACTTCGCCAGTTTCAGCCTGATAGTTGCCCCATAGCGGAAAGGTTCCCAATAAACCTTTGTAGGTGCCTTGCACTTGCTGTTCGCTCACGCTCGTGATTGTAACTGTGGGTTTGCGTCTGATTTTAGGAATCTCGACCTTCCAAACGCCGATGAAATTATTTAGGTCCACAGCATCGGCTTCTGGCGGCGAGGTCACCTCTACTGCGGTCACTTTGCCCTGTAAAGTCTCACCAAAGGCTGGTGCCATAGTGCTCCCTGCAATTGCAAAGCAAATTGTTGCTGTGCTAAGAGCGCTCAGTAGAACTGGTCTCAGGGACCAGAGCTCTCCGAGACCTATCGCATTCTGCTTCAGTGGCTTTGGTTTGCTAGAATTCAATCGCGTGTTCTCCTGCGCCTGTGCACCTTTAGATTTTTGAGTTGGATATACAAAGTTATCGGCATATAAGGGCTTATAAAACTCCTACGTCTACAGTGAGCAAATAGTTTCACTTTTCAGCAAAAGAATTTTCTCACCGGCACAATAGGGAGAGACGCAATCAGGAAACCAACATGACAGATGCCAATTCTTCAACTGCACAGAAGCAACCGACCTTCTACATTCCCCATGGCGGTGGCCCTTGCTTCTTTATGGAAGGTATGGGGCCAGCCGGTACCTGGGATGGCATGGGTAATTGGCTAAAGGCACGACTATTATGGCTTTCCGCCACACACATATGAGCTTAAATACCCAGCCCTTGGCGCTCCTGTTGTAGCCAAGCAGGTAGTCGAGCTGCTCCACCAAAAAGGAATTGATACGAGTACAGATTCAAAGCGTGGTCTTGACCACGGAGTTTTCATTCCGTTTAAATTGATCTATCCGGCTGCCGATATTCCTATTGTGCAACTGTCGCTCAAAGAGGGTCTTGATCCGACCTTTCACATTGGCGTTGGCCAAGCCCTTGCTCCTTTGCGTGAGCATGGGGTATTGATTGTGGGAAGTGGTATGAGCTATCACAATTTGCGTTCGTTTGGCAGCGGAGACAGTGGTCCTCACTCTGCTCATTTTGACCAATGGCTAGACCAATCTATTGCCGGACAGCCTGAGGGTGTGAGAAGCGAGAAACTGATCGCCTGGGAGACTGCTCCTTCGGCCCGGGCCGCTCATCCTCGTGAAGAGCACTTGTTGCCACTGATGGTCGTGGCAGGGGCGGCAGGCTCAGATATGGGGCGGCGAACATACAATGATAAGGTCATGGGTATGGCAATTTCGGCATTTCAATTTGGCGGATAGGCGTTTTGTCTAATTGAAGTTGCTAATTGCGTGTTAGTTGAATTCGCTAGTGGGTTTTCCCATTGGTCTTTCTAAGAAGAATTTAGCCGAAGTCAAGTGCTGCCGCGAAAAGCCAAGAGGTACCTTGGGGTGCGACAATTGCACCTCTATTGTTAGCCTGGTGGATATGCCTCGGATAGAGTCTTTCGATTCGATTCAGTTTGTTGGTTATTGGCCTATCGCTTCTAGCTTCGTTCTTCGGTCCTCTCCTTATGGTCTTGTTTTTTCGGTCTAGTTTTTACGGTCTAAGGAATCCCTTTTTCGCAATACTTTCCAAATGCAGGGGTGACTATGAGCTCGCCAGAAACCAGTTCAGCAGCTAAGGCGACCGCCAAATCAAGTAGCAAATCTAGCATTCTCGTGCACAATGCTTATGGCAAATCCGGCGTTCGTCTAACTAAGGTAATCAGGCACGAAGGCTATCAGGAATTGAAAGAGCTGACTGCCAATATTCAGCTTGAGGGCGCCTTTGAGGGGTCCTATTTAGACGGTGACAACAGTCAAATCATTGCCACTGATTCGATGAAAAATACTGTTTATGTCATGGCCGCCGAGCATTCTCTCGCTAACCTTGAAAGTTTCGCCCAAGACTTAGCCTTGCATTTCTTGCAGACATATTCGCATGTTACTGAAGCCACAGTTCATCTTGTAGAAGATCTCTGGCTGCGTATACCAACCGATGGAAAGCCGCATCCCCATGCCTTTGTTTCCGCTGGAAACGAGAAGCGTATTGCTTCAGTTGTGGCGGACCGCGAGAGCCTTTCGTTGCAGTCAGGAATCGACAATTTAGTGGTGGCCAAGACTACCGATTCGCAGTTCTGGGGCTTCATTCGCGATCAATATACAACTTTGCCTGAAGTGCGCGATCGCATCATGGCCACTAGCATTGAAGCTTCCTGGTTGTACAAGGCCGAGAGCAAAAAAGATACTGAGTTGATTGATTTCAACAAGAACTATGAGACCATTCGCAAAATTATTCTTGATGTATTCGCTACTCAGCATAGTTTAGCCGTTCAGCAGACACTTTATGACATGGGCGAAGCAGTGCTCGCGGCCGTTTCTGACATTGAAGAAATCAGTATCACCATGCCCAATCAGCATCGCATTGCCTTTAATTTAGAGCCATTAGGTAAGAAGAATCAGAATGAAATTTTCTTCCCCATCGATGAACCCTTCGGTCTAATCTCAGGAACAATTAAGAGAGGTGCCTGATTTGTCAGAGTCTAGTAAGTGGGCCATTAGAAGCAGGCGGGTGTTGCGCTCTAAGGGCTTTGAGGCAGCCGCACTTTTGGTTGAAGGGGGACAGATTCAAAAGATCGTGGCCTTCGACCAGGTTCCGTCAGGCTATGACCTTGAAGATGTCGGCGATCTTATTGTCATGCCCGGTGTTGTTGATAGTCATGTTCATATCAATGAGCCAGGTCGCACTGAGTGGGAAGGTTTCACTACAGCTACCCGTGCTGCCGCTGCTGGTGGTATCACGACCTTAGCTGATATGCCCCTTAATTGTATTCCCGTTACTACCAGTGCTGAGGCTTTTCGCGAGAAGCTCAGGCATATTGAAGGCAGGCTCTCAGTTGATCTGTGCTTCTGGGGTGGTGTCGTTCCTGGCAACAGCGGCGAACTGAACAAGATGATTGATCTTGGAGTAATGGGCTTCAAGTGTTTTCTCATTCATTCTGGTATTGATGATTTTCCTAATGTGGAACGTCACGATTTAGAGCTGGCCATGCCGATTTTGGCTAAGCGCGGCTTGCCGCTGCTTGTGCATGCTGAGCTTGATTGTTCACATATAGGTAGCTCGCAAGCAGATGGCTCGGAATCCGACGGCGCGCATACTGATAGTTCGCAAGCTGCCAGCGACTTCGCTGCTGCACCGCACAAATACTCAAACTTCCTCAATTCGCGCCCACGCTCATGGGAGAACGAAGCGATTAAACTAATGATTGACCTCTGCCGCGAATTTGATTGTCGCGTGCACATTGTGCACTTATCTTCTTCTGACGCTTTGCCTATGATTGCTGCCGCTAAGAAAGAAGGTTTGAAATTAACAGTCGAGACCTGCCCCCACTATTTGACTTTAGTGGCAGAAAACATTGCCGATGGTGATACCAGATTTAAGTGCACACCGCCAATTCGCGAAAGAGAAAACTGCGAAAAGCTTTGGCAGGGCCTGGCTGATGGCACAATCGATTTTATTGTTTCGGACCATTCTCCCTGCACCCCCGAGTTGAAACTTCTAAAAGAAGGAAATTTTGATAAGGCCTGGGGTGGCATTTCTTCTCTACAGTTTGGACTATCAGCAGTGTGGAGCGAAGCTAAGAAGCGTGGTCACACGCTGGCCCAAGTAAGTGAATGGATGTCCAAGCGCCCTGCTCAGTTCTTGGGTTTGGCCAAGCGTAAAGGCTCATTAGAAGAAGGTATGGACGCTGATATTGTTGTCTTTGACAGCGAAAAGTCGTTCAAAATTGAGCAATCAATGATAGAGCACCGCCATAAAGTCACCCCTCATGAAGGGCGAGTATTTACTGGTCAGGTGCAACAAACTTTTGTTCGCGGAATCAAAATTTATGATCAGGGAAACTTCTCAAAAGAGCCTTCTGGTAAGGCTTTGATGGGTACAAAATTGGGAGAGTATGTTGATGCAAACGTCCATTCTTGAGGCTTCTGCCTTCACTGGTTTGATTGATCTTGCCACTGAAAAACTTGGCGGAAAGGCACTCAGCTGTAGTGATGAATTTTTTGCTGAGAAAGAAAACTTGCTCATGCCTGGTCGCGGCATTTTTATTGAAGACAAATACACTAAAAATGGCAAATGGATGGACGGCTGGGAATCACGCAGAAAGCGCGGCCCTGGCCACGATTGGTGCATTATCAAATTGGGTTTGCCTGGAGTTATTCGCGGCGTCGATATCGACACTAATCACTTCTTAGGTAATCATCCGCCCTATGCTTCACTTGAAGCTTGCATTGCCGACCCCAATGAGCATGCCGACAAACTAGCTGCTTCAGATAAGTGGGTGGAAATTGTACCGCGCTCATCACTCAAGCCGGGCTCACAGAACCTCTTTGCTGTATCTAGCGGCGAGCGTTTCACCCATGTGCGCTTGAATATTTTCCCTGATGGCGGTGTGGCCAGGTTGAAGATATTTGGCGATGTCATTCCTGATTTCTCTAAAATTAAAGCAGACGCCCTAGTTGATTTGGCCGCTGTTGAATTTGGAGGCCATGTGGTTGCTTGCAACGACATGTTCTTCGGCAACATGGACAATTTGATTATGCCTGGTCGTGGTAGAAACATGGGCGATGCCTGGGAAACCAGACGCAAGCGCGGCCCTGGTCACGATTGGGTAATCGTCAAATTGGGCCAACCGGGATTGGTGCAAAAGCTTGAAGTAGATACGGCTTTCCATATTGGTAATTATCCTGATACTTGCTCGGTAGACGGCTGCTATTCTCCTGATTTAGAGATGGATAACCTCACTTGGCCCCAAGCACACTGGAAAGAACTACTGCCCCAGCTCAAGCTTTCAGCTGACAAACAGCACCACTTTGAAAAAGAGATTTTTGATATTGGCAATATCACCCATGTGCGCTTAAATATCTATCCTGATGGTGGTGTGGCTCGCTTGCGCGTGCATTGCCGCCGGGCCCAAGTCTAGAGCACGACTGGCTATAGGTAACAATTAGCGTGAATCTCGAACAGCTAAATCAATCATCAAGTGAGCTACTGCAACCAGAACTGCTGCGTTGCTGTGGTAGTGCAAGGTGGGTAGAAAAGCTGATTGCGAGCCGTCCTTACGCTACTGAAGCTGAACTCTACAATGCCTCCGATCGCATCTGGCAGAGTCTAAACTCTGAAGATTGGTTGGAGGCATTTAGTCACCATCCCAAAATAGGTGACTTGGAGAGTCTAAAGACTAAGTTCGCCAGCACCAGTGATTGGGCCTCTGGAGAACAAGGTGGAGTAGCCTTGGCTAGTGAACGGGTGATTGAAGAGTTGGCGGCTGGTAACACAGCTTATGAAGAGAAGTTCGGCTACATATTTATTGTCTGTGCTACCGGTAAGACCGCTGGCGAAATGTTAGCTCTCTTGCAAGAGCGGCTGCACAACGCACCTGATGTGGAAATACAGCGGGCAATGGCCGAACAAAACAAAATCACAAGGCTAAGATTGGAAAAACTTTTAGGGCTGTAGAAGCCTATTTCGTTGCAGAGACCTATTTAATTGGAGACTGGTGCTATGAGCAGAATCACAACACATGTTTTAGATACTTCGTTAGGCCGCCCAGCTGCTGGCGTTGACGTTGTTCTTGAATACAAGGGTCTTGATGATTGGGAAGAAATTGGTCGCGGCACAACTGATAACGATGGCCGCTTTAGCGATTTAGTGCCGGCTGATTGGGCCAATAGAGCCGGTACCTATCAGCTAACTTTTAATACCGGTGGTTACTTTGAAAAGACCCATCGCCAAAATTTTTATCCTACTGTGCCAATCATTTTTGAAATCGTCAATCAAGACGAGCATCACCATGTGCCGCTGTTGTTGAGCCCCTTTGGTTATTCGACTTATAGGGGCAGTTAGTCCATGGAGGAAGCTAGTCTTTAGAGACAGCTAGTATATTGTGTCACTTATTGCGTAGTGTCATTTAGTCCAAAAAAGGAAACTAATCGTTCTGTTTGTTGCTTAGTTTAGATGCTTAGTTTAATTCAGGAGTACAAGATGAAAGTCAGTCTGCCCGAGGCCACCACTAAAGATGTATTCGCCAAGTTAGCTCAGGCTAACGCTGCATTTAATCAGTTCTACCCTGGTGAGTCTTCCGCCAGGCAGCCAGTGCACACTGTATACGGTGGCGCACAGCTGTTTAAAGCTGACTCGGCGAAGAAGCTCGGCACTATGGCCGTCGCTAGTCTTGAAGAGTACGCCGCTGACGCTTCCATTTTGGCCAAGGCCCTAGATTTGCCTGGTAAAGACTCTGGATTGGCCAGTAAAATTTATGACCGTGTTCAAGAGAAATTAAAGCGCGAAGCTGTTGAAGATTTTCGCATTGACTTCGAAGACGGCTACGGCAACCGCCCTGATTCCGAAGAAGACCATCACGCCGAAGCTGCAGCTAAAGAAGTAGCCCGTGGTATGAAAGAGCAGCTTCTTCCACCTTTTATCGGCATTCGCATTAAGCCCTTCAACGAAGAGTTGAAGCATCGCAGCGCCCGCACCCTCGATATTTTCATCACTACACTAGTAGAAGAAACTGGCGGTCTGTTGCCCGATAACTTTGTTGTCACTCTGCCCAAGGTCACTATTCCTGAGCAAGTCACTGCCATGGTTGAGCTTCTCGCTCTGCTTGAGACTAAGACATCGCTGCGCCCTGGCAGTCTCAAAATGGAAATTATGATCGAGCAAACCCAGGCGCTCTTCAATAGAAAAGGCGAGAGCAACATGCCGCTTTTGGCTGAAGCTGCCCAAGGCCGCTGTGTGGCTGCTCACTTTGGCACCTACGACTACACCGCTTCATGCAATATCACTGCTTCTGAGCAGCGCATGGACCATCCATCTTGCGATTTTGCTAGACACATGATGAAAGTGACATTTGCCGGAACAGGCATTTGGCTCTCTGACGGCGCTACCAACGTCATGCCTGTTGGCCCTCATCGCCCTGAGGTTGGCCGGCAATTGACCGCCGCTCAAAAGGCTGAGAATGCTGAAGTAGTTCATCGCGCCTGGAAATTGGCCTATGATCACACCCGTCATTCTCTCGTGCATGCCTATTATCAGGGTTGGGACCTGCACCCAGCTCAACTTCCTGTGCGCTATGCCGCTTGCTATGCCTTCTTCCTTGAAGGTCTAGAAGCTGCTTCTCTCAGGCTTAAGTCGTTTATGGAGAAGGCCGCACAAGCCACTCTGGTTGGCGATGTCTTCGATGACGCTGCCACCGGTCAAGGCTTGCTCAACTATTTCTTGCGTGCCATCAATTGTGGTGCCATCACTTTGGAAGAAATCAAGGCCACCGGTCTTACGCTTGAGGAAATTCAAACTAGATCGTTCTTGAAGATTCTCGATGGTCGCACTAAGAGGATTGCCGCGAAGTAGCGATTGAGCCTAATATGGAACGGGCCGATTTAATAATCCGGCGCGGTAACAAGCTGAAACTTTAGCTTGCCACGTCTGCATGCTTCTGTTAAGGTTGGAAAGTAGACCAATCCAGATTAACCCGTCGAAAGACACCGTTTCGGATAAAAATGACAGCCAGTAACGCCTACAGCTATTACTACTATACCTACTCCCTCGGGGTCGGCTAGTTGGCGTTGTCATAAAAGTCTAGAACTTATGAACAAAAAGCCTTCTCGTCGATCGAGAGGGCTTTTTCTTTGCTTTAATTTCCCAAAATTCAAAATCATCAAAAAGGACCTAACAATCATGCTTCAAGAACTAGAGACCATCTCAATACTAGAGAGACCAGCCGCTACGCTGAGTCTTGTGCCAGAGCTAGCTGCGGAGACTATCAGCCCCGTGGCTGCTGCGGCACCGGCGGACGCATGTATCACCCCTGCGTCTGAGGCCGCCCTAGCCGCTTTCAAGACACGGGTTGACGACTTGATTGGCAGTCACCCCATCGTCAACTCCAATCAATTTACTTCGTGGTTTAGCCAGGGCGACGCAAGCCCAGAACAGTTGCGCCAATTCACAGTGCAGTTCTCTGTCTTCAGCCATCTCTTCATCGAAGCGCAATTGCGTAAGTGCATTAACGCCGTTGATTTGGCCAGCTACAGAGCGAGCAAAGAAATTTTGATGAATGAGCTAGGAGTGATGTTCACTGCCGACGGGTCAATTGATAACGGACGCTTTCGCTTTACTGCGGCTCATTTCGAGTGGTTGGCTGAGTTCGCTAGCCATCTCGGTTTAGAGTTTAATCAAATTGGTAAGCGCAAGCACGGCAGTGCATCTACTTTGGCCTTCTGTGACGCTCTCATGACCTGGTACAGCTCAGATGATGAGTCAACCGCTGCCGGTGCTTCCCATGCCATTGAACACTGGGCGGCGGCTGGTTTTTGGAAAGAGCTTATTGCTGGCTTGAAAATTATCAAAGAGAGCCAGCTTGCCGATCTGCCTCTGGGCTTCTGGGTCTTTCATGATCAAATAGAAGATCAACACGCTGCTCATACTGATGATGAGTTAGCTGCTGCATTTGCCAAGCCTGATTTCTGCGAAGAAGCATTCTTAGCTGGCGGGCAAGCTATGCTTGACGCTGTTGCAATTTTCTGGAATGGTTTGGATGAGCAACGGAAGGCGATTTGAGAATTCGGAGGAATGACAATCAGTTATGGCATCCACTAGATGGCTATTGACCGTTATAGCAGCAAGTTCGTTTTGTCTGTTGTCATCGGCACTAATTCTTCCAGCGATTGCAGTCCCGGCTGATGCCCAGGGAGCTGCAAACGGATTTGCAAATTTAAGTGGACGCGGAATAACCGATGCCGATGTCGCTAAGGTAAAGGGCGAAGTTGGTGTTGCAGTAGTTGACACTGCTCGCAAGAAGCAATTCATGCTCAATCAAGACAAGCCTTTCCCGATGCAGAGTGTCTGCAAGTTGCCTCTTGCTATTGCAATACTGCGAATGGCGGACGCTGGAAAATTATCTGTCCAAGATAAAGTTACCGTGCGCAAGTCCGATGTAGTACCGTTCCATAGCCCCATCAAAGAAGCGATAAAAGGCAAGCAGTCAGATTTCACGATTAGAGAGCTCATAACACGATCAGTGTGCACCAGTGATAATACCGCTTGCGATATTCTTATCGGTCGAGCCGGTGGCGCCAATGCCGTCACTGCCATCCTAAAACAAGCTGGCATCAGCGGCATCCGCATTGATCGTCCTGAGGGTACATTGCAGCCAGAAAGTGTAGAGATCGCCAAGTTTCTTACGGATCCACGTGATACATCTACACCCGAGGCTATGGTCGAGATGTTGCAGAAGCTCTATAGCGGCAATTTACTATCCAAAAGCTCAACAGCAGTAATTTTGGAAGATCTATTCAATTGCCAGACCGGCCCAGCTCGAATCAAAGCTGGCCTGCCAGCGGGGTGGACCTTGGCACACAAAACCGGTACAGGTCGAGATGTGGTCGGTCAAAACACTGCTACCAATGATGTGGGCGTGGCAGTCGGACCTCATGGAGAGACTATTTACATTGCTGTATTCACGAAAGGATCGCGAGCAACAATTGAGGTTCGCGAAGCTTTTATGGCTAAAGTAGCTGCTAAAGCAGTTGCCGGTGAGCTATAGAGGAACACTAATAGTTCTGCGCGAAATAAAAGTTGGCTTTCCGCCCTTGTACTGCGCTATGACATCGACATAGTAGAGCCCCGGCTTCCAGCTGTTTTGTGGCGTTACTAGAACACGAAACTGTTGCAAGCCGTTGCTACTTCTGATCTGGAAGGGCTGCTTAGCCCACTGCACAGCAAAGTAGTTTTCTAGGGTTTTGCTGGGATGTTTGTACGATTCCATTTTGTTGATGACTTCTGGGGCAAGCGGTTGTGCGGCTGGCTCCCATTTGATTGAAACGCATTGCACAGCCCAGTCAGGGCTGAGAGTGCCTGTGACATAGAAGGGTTGGCTGAGGTCGCGGGGCAAGGTGGCGAACTGACCGTAGTTGTCTGTAAATTCTTGAGTATTAGCAAAGCGATATTTGCTCCCATTGGTGGCAATCGTAAAGGCAATGCCAACACCATTGTGAGTTGGATCTAGTATGCATTTTCTGTGCCCGTCATTGGGAGGTTTTTCGTTGTAGTAGCTTGACTCGGTTTCATCAATATCACTTTTTTTGAAAGCCTGCACCCCGTGCTGTGTAAATGGTTTACCTTCGCTGTCACCATCTGTCGGCGCCTCTTGCTCGTAGCCTTCGTATTCTCTCGCTGGCCACCACAAGACATTCTCTGAAACATATCCTTGGCCGCCCAATTGAGTGTAGCGTTGCCATGGTTTTTTGCCGTCGGTACCGTAGTGCCCTAGATAATTGTTTAGCGCCATATCGGCACTTTGAATTTGACCAGCTTGAGAAGCGATTCTGTCGAGTATCACTGGCGACAAGCCATGGGCTGCCCGGTCTCGATTGATCAAGGTGAGCATGTATTCGCGAGCTTGATCTAGCGAAAGAATTGTTTCTGCTTCTCCCGCTGCTGCTTCCTCTGCGCTAATAGCGCGGTCGTTACAAGTGGAGCAAACTAAAAGTGCCAAGAAGATTGTTGAAAGTAGCAAGTGTAGCGAGTTTTTCATCGTGATATTTATACCGTAATTTAGGTCATGGGAGAGCACGTGCCCATTCAGGCCCTTGCCAAACCAGACTCAATTAAATCAAACAGGTGCGTATTTCTATCATTGACCATGGTTAGCTCCAGTCATACCCTGTAATTGATGTTCCGCATACAGGTGAGCTGATGGCCGGAGAATTTGATGCAAAAAGTGTAGCTCTAGACGATCGTCAACGTGTTGCGGATGCTTTTAAAAAGAATCCATGGCCTGATCACCAGGCGCTTGAACGCATGTTTGATGATGTGGCCAAGGATCCTGCCAAATTCAACGCTGTTGTTGCTGAAATGAAAAAGATGAACGGTTCAAGCCACGATGGTCTGGTAGTTAGCGATCAGACAAGTGTCAATGGCAATGTCGAGTTTGTAAAATTTGCCTATCATGTCAATTCTCAAGAAACACGCTTCGACTCGGTCGGACCCAAAGCCGCAACCGATAGAGCTCGCGACGAGTATGTCAGTTTTCAGGCGAAAGAAGAATCACTACAGTGGAAGCATTCATTTAGCCCGTCTAATAAGAACATGGACCAATTAGCTGACGAAGTAAGAGCGCAGGTAAGGCTTTCCATGCAAGATCCCCATGTCAATTCTATTGGTTATAGCAAATCTCTTAGGGATAGCTTCCACAAGCTGGACCCCGTCACGTTTGCCATGCTTTCGGAAAGGCTATTGAGCACTAACTCAGCTTTTAGCCCTCAACCGCAAGTTCAAGCATATGGCGGAAGCAATGGATTTGCTCCGTACCTTGTTTTCAGACCGGGCAATTTGGACTTCAGCAAACCGTTGCAAAATAATGCCATGTATTTTGCCAAAATAGAAGCCAATAAGTAGGCTTCTAAACCCCTACCAATTCGTGCAGCGATCGTATATACTCGGCCGCCTTTACAGCTCAAAGCGGAGGGCATATGAATTTTAAGCCAGAAGGATACCATTCTCTAACTCCTTACTTGACCATGCGCGACGCAGCCAAGGCCATCGAGTTTTATAAAAAAGTATTTGGCGCCGAAGAGCACATGAGAATGCCTGCTCCGGGAGGCAAAATTGGCCATGCTGAGCTGCAGATTGGCGATTCTGTAATTATGCTCGCCGACGAATGTAGCGAAGGCAAGAGCCCTGCCGCCCTTGGTGGAACTCCAGTTGGTTTAATGTTCTATTTGCCTGACGTTGACGCCACTTTCAAATTGGCTATAGCCGAAGGTGCCACTGTGCAGCGGCCGGTGCAAGACCAGTTTTATGGCGACCGCTCAGGCTCTATTGTCGACCCATTTGGTCATATCTGGCACCTTGCCACCCACGTTGAAGATGTCAGCCCTGAAGAGATGGAAAAGCGTCAAGCCGAAGCTGCTAAACAAGCTGTGGCAGCTGCCAAATAGCTTTATCTAGTCGCCGCCAAACCGTTGATTTCCTGTATTTCTGATCCATAACTATTACTTACTGAGGGGTTCAATATGAAACCATTTCTAAGCGTATGTGCTTTGGTATTGGTCGGTGGCTTTGCCGCTGGTACATTGCCTGCTTTCGCTGATGCTGCTGCTGACGCTGCCCGTGATGAAGCTAGAGCCCAGGCCGACAATAACAGAGCCCAAGAGCAAACCTCGAAGGGCCACCCCTTTAGAGCAGGACGGGCTGCTAAAAAGGCTGAAAGAGCCAGCGAGAAAGCTGCTAAAGAGCAGGCTAAGGCTAACAAAGAAGCTGGCAATTCCAATCAAGGAAAATAATCACAAACTTTGTCAATTCTGAAACTTTTTGATGCCCAAGCCGTACTGATATTTGTAGATAGCAGTTGCGGGTGGCTCAGATTATGTTCGAAGATGCTCAGGCTTTGTTGTTGCCGTCCCTTTTCGTTTTTGCCACTTGTATTCTTTTAGAATGGATTATTTCCAAATCAAAAGGTATAAGCTTGTACGAAGGTAAGGATGTGCTCTGCAACCTGGGCATTTTCGTTATCGCTAGAATTAGTCAGCCTCTATTTGTTGGCTATACTTTTTATTGCTTGAAGTTTCTTGAAAGTGTTCGCCCCTGGGAGCTGCCCAATACACTGGCCACCACTGTTGTGGCTATCGTGCTTACCGATCTTTCTTATTATTGGGAGCACCGCTTCAGTCACACAACCCGATTCTTGTGGTTTTTCCACGAAGTGCACCACTCAAGCCGCAGTTATAATCTCACTACCAGTTTTCGTCTGCATTGGCTCGGGCGGCTGGTGGCGCCTCTAATTTTTGCACCTCTGATTTTGTTAGGTTTTTCTGCCAATCAAGTGGTGCTATTTCTCTTTGCCAATTTGATTTATCAATTTTTCTTGCATACTAAATTGGTCGGCAAGCTTGGGCCGCTAGAGGGAATAGTCAACACACCATCGGCACACCGTGTGCATCATGCCCGCAACAAGATCTATTTAGATAAGAATTTTGGTGGCATATTGATGGTTTGGGATAGATTGTTTGGCACCTACCAAGCTGAAGTCGAGGAGCCTGAATTTGGAGTGCTGGGCAAGTTCCGCAGCAATAATCCATTTACCGTTCAGTTTCACAAAGTGCCTGGATACAGTGCTTTAGCTAGTCACATGCAACAGGTTGTCCGCTTTTGTAAGGGCAGCTAAACAAATGTCCTTGTAAGGTGCAATCTGTCTTGTTTGGGCTGTAAAAGACAGTTTACCCTGATGTCCTAGAGTAGCAATACTCTAAGTAGGCTCGGAAACCATGAACAATTTTGATACCTTCAAGGGCAGTGTGCTGTTGTGGCTGAGAAAGATCTTTCTGCCAGGAAGAGCGTTTCTAGATTTTGCTCTACTGCCCTGGAAAATACTTTTAGTTTCGCTGGCAGTGCTTTCGTTAGTGGTCATAGGTCGTGCCGGATACGGCCACTGCATCGCGTGGCAGAGCTATCCTGCTGCACCGTCGACAGTTGAATTGCGGCGCAATGTTCTCTATGTTCAGCGCAATTGGCAGAATCTTACTATGGATATCGCTACTCCCAAACAACGCCAAGGGCCTTTCCCTGCTGTGGTATGTATACATGGTGGCGGATGGAAATCTGGGAGTAAGAAGGAGATGCTGCCATGTTTGTATACCTTAGCGCAGCAAGGTTGTGTTGCGGTTTCTATTGATTATCGTTTGGCGCCAAGCCATCATTTTTTAGATCAAGTTGATGATTGCAAGGCTGCCGTGCGTTTCCTCCGCACTCATTCTCGAGAGCTGAATATAGATCCCTTGCATATCGGTGCTGTTGGTAGCTCAGCTGGTGGCCACCTGGCTTTGTTGCTAGGTACTACAGATACAAAAGAGCTACCAATTTCTGGCGATGATATTAACGTTTCAAGTGCGGTTGAAGTAGTGGTAAGCTTGGCTGGGCCAACAGACCTAAGCAAAGACTTGCCAGCAGATTCCGAGCTGAGCGTGGAAAAGTTCATTGGCAAGACCAGGCTGCAGCATCCCGAGTCGTTCGAAAGGGCCAGCCCAATTCACTATTTAACTGCTGATGATGCTCCGACTATGATCATTCATGGCACCAGAGATCAAATGATTCCTTATGAGCAAGCGACCGATTTTCTTGAAGCTTGTAAGAAGATAGGTGTAGAGTGTCAACTTCTAGCTATTAAGAACGGTGGCCATGGCGGCGGCGGAAGCATAGATGAATGGAATAGCAGCATGGTTCAGATGGAGAAGTTTTTGCTTAGTCATTTGAAGCTGCTGCCGTCAAGTGCTGTTGGTTTTTGAGCTGTATCTCTTCTATAGAGCAGTCGCAAAGCGCCTGTTGTACTGATTTTCGTCTTAGCTTCCAGATTTCGGCATCGGTGAGAAAGTGTTGAAACTGAATGCAGCAGAAAACCACGGCTAGGGCAGTGATTAATGACACATTGAACTTTGAAATAAGTAGAGGCAGACCAGCAAACACAGCAACTGCACAGAGCAGAGCTAGTGGCAGCATGGTGAAAGCGATAAATGGCTTGCTATCCTTGATGCGAGCATAAACTAAGCAGAGATATTGGCTGCCATGAAAGTATGCCGGTGCGTAAAGCCAGATGTCGTCTAGTCTTTCGCGTGGCAGTAGAAATAGAAGCAGCGAAGTGAACAGCATGGCAATAGCGTGAACCGGTGGCAACTGCGGTTTCTCGCCACTGTGAGGGATGGGCAGAAAGCTCAAGGTAAAGACAAGTATGCTGAGAAAAGACAGTACTAGTATGGCAGAAGCTACCCAGGTCGGCAGGATACCCCAGTCAGGAAGTCGCACCATGAGAAAGTCTGTTGGCCCCTGCTTGTAGTCTGTGAGTAAGACTGACATCCAGTAGAACATAGTCAGCCTGGTTGTCGTAAGCAGCCAGAAGCGCTTGGTAGAGGTTATTGTTACGTTTGCTTTGAGGCAATAGAGTAAGAATATGCCGCGCGTTTGAGCGAGAAAATGCTGTGGCACCCATAGTAGATAGATTTTAAGTAGTATTGCCGGTAGTGTCGGTATAATGAAGCTCAAAATGCCAACACTTGTAAGCACCATAGGTGTGAGTACGTTCCGAGCTGTCGACGTGCCGTCCTTCTTGTCTAGCGCGAAGATGGTACTGACTGTGTGGGTTTCACTGACAAATAGAAAGCCGAGATTAGACACTGCAGCTAGTAAGGTTAACTGCTGTGAGTGATTAGTCTGCCCTAGTGCAAATAGATGAAGGCCATATAAGAGCCAGCAGAAGCCGCCGCAAATGAAGAGGCAATCGAATGCTGGTGAAATTATCCAGGTGTTGCGCATTGATAAGCACTCAATTATTGCAACAGAGGCAGAAGGAGTACATTGCAGAGCCAGTTACAAAAAGGCCCAAGGACTGGAGAAGCCGTCATCAAGCAGCCGCCGCAGAGAATGGCAAATTTATCTTTGATATTTAGTTTTGCTAGATCAGAAGACAGTCTGAAATTTTTAGCAATGCTCTTAATTTTGTTTTTTTTGTATATGACTGTGAGAATGATTAAACTGCCGACTGCTAGCATAATTAGCTCAGTGGCGTTGACTATTATGTTAAGCAAGACCTCTAACAGCGCTAAGTTATTTACGCGCACCATTTCTGTCGGTTGTGCGCTGGCGTAAATGATTTCCTTCATTTGATTTATCCTTTATTTGATTGGCAAGCAGAAGCCGGCGCCGTAATTGACGACGCTGAATCGTTATGGGTGGCTAGACATCTGATGCTGTGATGAATTTGATGTAGGCGTTAGTAAATGAACAGTGTGACTACCATACTTTTGCGCTGTTCAATAGAGAATGGGGATATCCCTGATTCGTGCTTCGGGTTTATTCATTTACTGCCTTCTGCATTGCAAATGAGCGTATCATTGTCACTGCGCAATACAAGGAACCAATGAAATACCGCAAGAGTGGCAAATCTAAGATCAAGTACGAACACGGCATGATCGATGGTTTACGAGACTTACTTGAGAGCATTGAGTCTATCGAAGAGATTGTCTCGATAATTCCTGGCGTAATCAAGCCTGTCCGCGGCTCAGGCTCTGGTATTCGCCTTGAGGTGAAGTACCCTACTCAAACTGGAATTAAGCTTTTGGCTAAGTCGTCAACCTCTGTGCAAGAAGTGTTTATTGTCACCAACGCTGCCGACATTTTGATTGAGAAGCTGAAGACTGTTGGTTAGTTTGGCGAGCAGTCAATCAGCTTCTCTGGCGATTCTCCTAAATGCCAATTTGTGTTTGAGGCAGGGTATATGTTCCGGTTTTTAGTCTTCTTGCTGACAGTGGATGTTTAGAGGCGCTCTCATGCCGATTGAGGCCGACTATGTCGAATGTTCCTCCGATGCGGCTGTATTCTTCAGAATAGAAGTGTAGATGTTCCATGACGCTGTGATCGATTAAGCGAGCGGCGCTGAGGTCGACCAGTACTCTCTTCCCTTGGGGAATTCTATCTAGTTGTCTTTTGAATGATAGATAGTTGGAGAAGATCAGGGCGCCACTGATCGCTACTCTTATTGAGCCATCAGGCTGTGTTTGAGAGTTAACTTTGGCAGAGAAGAGATTTGAAAGAGCTGCACCGCGCATTGAATGCAAAACGAGTTTGGTGCAGATGCCGATTGATACTCCGATTAATAGGTCGGTGGAGAGCGTGGCTACAATTGTCGTCAAGAAAACGATGGTCTGCTCAACGCCAACCTCATGTATCTCTTTGAATACCCTTGGTGCTGCCAGCTTATAGCCAGTGACAATGAGAATTGCTGCTAGGGCTGACAGGGGTATTCTGTTTATTATGCTGGCGGCAAAGAGCAGGGCTAGAAGAACGAAGAGTCCATGAAAGAAGTTAGACCATCTAGTCTGAGCGCCGTTGCTTATGTTGGCAGAACTGCGCACAATCTCGGCAATGATGGGCAAGCCGCCGAGCATGCCTGAAACCACTGTGCCGCAACCAACGGCAGCGACGTCACGGCTGAGATTTGCTTGCCTGCGATGGGCATCTAAACGATCAACGGCAGTGCAGCTCAGTAGGCTTTCTAAGCCCTGAATTAGTGTGATCGATAAGACCGAGAGCCAGAAAGCGTAACTATTGAGATGGCTGAAGTCGGGCATAACTATGCCGTCCATGACATTTTTGGGCAGAGCAATTAAACATTTTAGGGGCTCAATTTGATGTTGCAGGCCAAGTAATTGATATTGGTGAGGCTTGTCTAGGCCAAAGCAAGAGCCGAGGGCCACAGCCACCGCTATGACAATAACGGGTGCTGGTATTTTCTTGACCAGTTTGTGTTCGCTCATGCTGTGGGCGATGAGCAGCAGCAGGCTGACAAAAGCAATTGCTGCTATGGCCGGGTTTAGATGCGCGATCATGGTGGGAATAGCCATAACTAGCGCGATTGGCTCTTTAGCTTCGACGCTAACTCCAAGCATATAAGGTAATTGCTTGGTCATAATGATGATGCCTATGGCGGCAAGCATTCCGTGTATAACAGAAGCGGGAAATAGTTTGCCTAGCTCTCCAGCCTTGCTGAGGCCAAGTACTACAAGTATTGCTCCAGAAACTACAATCGCAGCCAGGGTTGCTTTGTAGCCCATTGTGCCTCCGCCAAGGCGGTCTACAGAGCACAAGACAACCACAATTAAGCCAGCTGCTGGTCCATTTATAGTCACATGTGAGCCACTAATGAGCGAGACCACTACACCGCCGACGATGGCGCTGATTATCCCGGCCATTGGTGGAACGCCGGATGCCATGGCGATGCCTAGGCTAAGTGGAAGGGCGATGAGAAAGACAATGAAGCCCGACATGATATCGGCCTTCCAGTGGTCGCGCAGGCCATTCAGACCATCTTTGGGTAGAGGATTTGCGCCGGAATTTGAGACGTATTTTGTCTGATTCTGCTCTTGTGACTTTCGTAATGTTGATGAATTGGCAGCATATTCTGGTGCGGATTGTGATTGCTTTTGAGCTGGGAGTGTTTGCATATTTGAGTCTCCGCCTGGGAAAGGACCGACTTGTAAAGAAGCTGAATCCAGAGTAGCAGCCAGTTTCAGCTTAGTGTCGATTTTTAAGTGCCAGATCGATGCCATGCTAATAGTGTTCACTTAGCTCTCGCAAATTGCTAAGTGGTGGCATTGAGGTTCGTAGATTGGCTCTGCTGCGGGGTTTGTCGCGCTGCTCAAGAAGAGTGCACCTAGAGCCACTGTTCAACGTGCTCTATTGCGATCAAATTTTAATTCAGGTGTTGCGGTGGCAAAGCGAGAACTAGTAAGAATAAGCCAGTAAGAGGCCGCTAGTAAGAAGCTGCTAGTAAGAAGCATCAGTAAAGATCATCAGTAAAACAAAAGAGCCGAGCGAACTTGGGTTCACCGGCTCCGTTGCATATTTTCGATTGTCATTCTGACCTAGGCGATATCGGTATTATTTGGTTTCCACATAATTGCACAGCATCCTCCGCATGCTGATTCTTGCATGGGCTGGTCTAGTTTTCGCTTTTCATATGATCCCCATTGGCCAGGGTTTGTCGTGATTCTTTTACTTATTGATTGATTGGCTTCTGTACTAGTCGTTGAACTAGCTATTGGATTAGTTCTTTGATGGGTTTCTTGATTGAATAGATACTGACCAAGAGTGACATTGTTTCCGCTAAGTGATTCTGCTTTTTCATACGCTACTAGCACAGCTATTAAAAGTGCAGCTAGTACCGTTAAAATGATGAAGGGAGTGATTAGACCTGTTCCTAAAGATGAATAGAGAAATATATTCACGTTTTTACCTCGTTTAACTAATTTGATTTTCCGCTAGTTGCAGTGCAGAGCGTGCATTCTTCAAGCTCGCATTTGTCTGAATTGATGGCGAATGTCGTGGCTGTTTCTTTTAGATCTTTAAATTGCACTACAGCGAAAGTTCCGATTGCCATAACCAGCAAATTGACAATGACGTATTCCATCAACCTTCCTCCAGATACGAGTTTTCTTTTAGTTCTTGATACCTGACAACGAACAGCCACTTCCTAGTGTTCAAGTTTTTGATTTGTTGTCTGCGAAAATCAAATCGAGATTTTGAGTTAACCAACTGCCAATCGATTTAGAAATTGAGGCATAGCCAAAAAATAGAATTAGATAGAAGGACAAAACAATTAGCTCGTTGTTCATACGCAATGCTCCTTGACAGGTATACATTGGTACTAGCAAAAGCGATTGGTTGGGCACAAGTAGTGGCTCTACTGGTCAAGACCTGCGCTGTGGGCTAGTTTCGTTAATATTGTGGTAGTACTATGAATGCTGCTTTAGGCAATGTTGTGTTAGTGGTAACTATGGTCGGCAACCTAGCACAGTTGGTGTGAATCATTGAGAAGTGCCTCGGCGGTGGACCCCAAGTAAGAAGTTTTCAGGTACTGTGCTTGGTGGGAAGGTTGTATCATTCATATGCGAAAGTGCTGGAGAGATTATGAAAGAGATTCCCTGGATTCAAATCGCCAAAGGTCTTCAAAGCGAGATTGTCCAACAGCGTCGGTATTTGCATACCATCCCAGAATTGGGCTTCAAGGAAGAGAAGACCGCTGCCTTTGTGGCCAAGACACTTGAGCAATATGGCTACCGTGTGCGTACCCAGGTGGGAAAAACCGGAGTAGTTGCTGATCTTGGTTCTAACCCGGTGGTGGCTATTCGCGCTGAAATGGACGGCTTGCCCATGCACGAGTCAACCACTAGTCAATATCGGTCATTACATGATGGCATTTCGCATAGCTGCGGCCATGATGTAAATATGGCCTGTGCTCTAGCCGCGGCTAAGATACTGGCTGAACAAGGCACTCTAGATAGTGGCGTGCGTATTATCATGCAGCCTGCCGCCGAAGAATCTGTGGACGCTGAGGGTAAGACCGGCACCTTCCGTATGATTGAAGGCGGGGCGCTAGACGGTATCAAAGCCATAATTGCCCTGCATATTGACGCTACGATGATGCCAGGAATGGTCGGTATCATCACCGAATCGGCGAAAGTGGCAGCAAGCAGTTTCAAAATAGAAATTAAGCCTGCCGTGACTTCGCGCGAAGAGCCTTTTGACTGCATCAGGGCCGTGTCCACACTGCTTCAGTCGCTGTTTGGCAGTAGCGCTGAATCAAGCGAGGGTGCGATAATTATCAGTGCCATCGAGACTGCTGCGCCGGGCGCTCAATCAGTTTGCCAGTCTGCTACGTTGCGGGGCTCACTCAACTCTTTTAGCAAAGAAGCAAGAAGAGCGCAGATGAAGCATCTCGATGCCGCTTGTGCCACTGTCTCTCAAGCAGGTGGCGCCTATGAGTTAGAGTATCTTGACTCCGATGCTGGTGGAGAACTCGATGCCGCAGTGACCGAAATGATGCGCCAGGTGGCTTGCGAGGTTCTTGGTGAGAAGAGTGTTTCAGTGGTTAAACGTAAGACCTGGACTGAAGATTATGCTGCTCTATTGAAGGAAACACCAGGCTGCATGATGCTTTTAGGCGGACAGATTCGCACTAGTCGGCGCAGTCATCATAGCCCCTCTTTTGATGTTGATGAGTCAGCACTATTTATCGGTGCAGCGGTTCTGGCAGCCACGGCTCAGCGGCTTATGGACGAGAATAAGGGCTAGTCTTGGAACTAGTCCTTAGAACAAATCTAAGCACTAGTGCTTCGCGCTAACCGCAAGCAGTCTTTGCACAGAGTTCGCGTCAGTTTCTGTTGTCATTAATTGCAGCTCCTATTTGCTGGAGCTTGCTGCCGTCGGCTGTAAAGGGCTGCATGGATTGCGTTTGCGGCTTTATCTCGTATTTTGGTTTGTGCCGTTCTCTTTGCTAGGGTCGAGGTGGTGGCCCGGGGTTGTGATCTCGATTCGACTGATTCAATTTGATTCAACCCTCGCCATCGCCATTTTAACCAAGCATAGGTGGGCCTTTGGACATCATTTTATTTGTGCTGGTGGTCTTCGCCTGGGTGGGCGTAGTCATTTTTAGGCGCTTTCATCATTACAGTCAGAATCGGGCTGCAATCAAAGATGCGGCCACATTGGTTGGATACTGGGGCAGCTATGAAGCTCCGTGTGAAGCTAGTTGTGAAGCCCGCCTTGAAACTAGTATTGAGAATGGTGTCGATAGAAGGCATGCCCTGCATCCAGAGCATGCCTTTCATAGTCAAAAAAATGAAGCTGCTGAGCTTCGCATGCGCATTCTCAAGCGTCTGGGCTAGACTTTGCAGGCTAATAGTCACAAGCTAGTGAATTACCACTCTGAATAGCCTTCAAAGAAACCATGAATTTGCAACTCTCCCAGTATTCCCAGGCCAGGCACGCCTTCAAATTTTGTACCGGTGTTGTGGAGAAAATTTGTATTCTCCCCAGTGTAAAAGTCGCGCTCTAAGTTGGGCATGTTGGCCTCGTAATAACCCCAAGGTGAGCCTTTTATCAGAGTTTTTCGCCTTAGTCGTTTAGGCAGTTTGACTAGACCCAGAACAAAGATTATGGCCGTGACAGACAGTGTCTCGAAAAGAGCGATGTTCCAAAAATCCATGGTGTACCTCAAGCAAATCGAACCTATCTGCTTGTCACCCAAATGCACCAACTGTTTCAAGTGCTGGAATGACTGAGCTTGGCTATCTAAGCTCTGTCGCTATTTTCTTCAAAAGTAGTTGTAGTCAGGCTTTCGCTGCGTCTTCTCTAGAGATTGGTTGAGCAGAGTTGTAAGAAATTCAGCTAGTAAATCTGACGCAAGAAACATCGAGGAGTTCGCGCGAATTGCAAACTGAAATGCAGCGTTTGCCGTACTGATATAATTTGAAGGTATGCAAAAGAGTTTCCTTCCCTACGCTGTAGCTGCCTCTGCTCTTTTGTTAGTGCTGCTTTGCCCTGCGGCGAGATTGTGTTCTGCTAAAGAGACTGTACGGGTCTTAGAATTTCCGGCTGACTACTCGGTTGGCAGATTGGTGATATTGAAAACGGGTCCTGAATCGTATGGTCGATGCAAGGGCCGAGCGCTGGCTGAAGCTCGCGGAGTGGTTAAAGTACCCACTGGCAAAATGATCAAGTTTGAACCTAGTGCTGTTTTCTATCGGCATCCACAGTGTCTCTTGAAACTGCCAGCAGATGCTTTTGATTTTATTGAACTGCGCTTTATGGCCATGACTGATGAAGAGTCTGCTTTGAGTGATCCTGCTATTCCCTTTGTGCGTCGTATTTCGCGGCTTAAGGGCATTGATCTAGACGGCTCAGAAGTCACCGATAAGGGCCTATCGCAACTAGGTGCAATGCCAGAATTACAGTATCTCTCTGCGGGCAATGGCTTTATCTCTGGTAGCTGCTTGCGCGATCTGCTCGGATGCAAAAAGCTCGGAGGACTGCGCTTGGGTGGTGCCGAAGTCAACAATGAGAGCTTGCGTTATTTGCAGAATTTTCCATGCTTGACGCACCTGGGTTTGATGAATATGAATTTGTCCTTGAGTGGTTTGGAGCATGTTAGTAAGTGTCGCGAAATCAGTAATCTTGACATTGATTACAACCATAAAATTGATGATAAAGCATTGCCATTGTTGTTGAAGCTTACTAAGATGCGCACTCTCAGTGTGAAAGAGACAAAAATTTCGCTGATAGCTCTTGAGTCTTTGGGCCAGCATGGTGTCATCGCAATTGGCTTGCCTAAACCGTTCGGCGATTACACGCCAAGCGAGCAACGACGAATTAAGAAGGCTTTTCCACATCATATTTTTAATGCCAAAACGCCTGGTACTGTAGATTCTTATCACGAGACTATGTTTGCGCCAGTGACCCGGTGATTGAGTTTAATTGTCTTCTCTTGCCACCATGACTCGCTCTCAGCTCTGTAAACAACTTGATTGCAACTATACAGTCAAGTAGGCTGAGGGAAAGCGATAGGGCCCAGGGTTTGGGCTCCTATAGCTTTTGCGGAGGTTTGGATTGAGGGATGTTGCAGTCTTGTGTTGGGTGTATTCGCCCACACGGAATTAGGCAGCAATTTTAGCTTGTTTGCACAAGTCTATTAGCGAGTTGATCACTCGGGCGCCAGGTACAGCAATATTGGCTACTCCAGGGCGCAAAATTAGGGCTGCCTGCATGCCAACTGACAGGGCTGCTTTAACGTCGTTGAGGTGATTGTCTCCTACCATCATCACTTGGCCGGGTGAAACACCAAACAGCTGAAGCGCTTTTTCAAAGATTTCGGGTTGGGGTTTTGCCTGACCTACTTCAAAAGAGTAGATCTTGTGCTCAAAATAAGCCCCCAAGCCTAATTCATCAAAGAGAAAGTGAACAGGAAAGGGCCATAGATTTGAGACCAATCCCAGTCTGTAACCATTTGATTTGAGTGCTTTTAGGCCTGCCAATGTATCTTCGTAGAACTTGAAACCAGCTGCTTCGCGCTTCAGCACCCTGGCAAAAGCACGATGTGCCGCTTTACTTGGGGTGGGGCAAGCAAATGAGCTAGCCAAATGATTGAGAAATTCACTTGGATCGCTGATGTTGGTAGTAAGGCAGGCCCGCATAAAGTCAGGGTCTTCAATCGCTACTTTGCGACCAGCGACGGTTGCCACATTGTGCCCAACAATTTTCTGCACTTCAAATATGGGTTCGCGATCAAGTGAGTAACCCAAGGTGCGCCAAAGGTCGAACAGAATTACTTTTGTTGTTTTCATTAGGCACTCCGTTTAGCATTCGGCATGGCAAATTCCATCTCTGCTGCTTCGCCTTCGACAAAGCTAAGGCGCGCATCTAATGGAAAAAGCTGCCAGACTTTAGTGTTGTCGGTTTTTGAATTGGTCGTGCGACAGGCGTCTTTGACCACTGCAACTGCTTCTACTGTCGGGATGGCAAGTAAGCCTTTGACTGTATCGAGCACGCACATGTCTGTGTTCACTCCGCACAGGCGAAAACGCTTGCTTTGAAAGTGCTTCTTGGTGCAGGTTTGGATCACTTCGTGTGAGCCGTCTTGAATTAGCTTGGTGGTCTCGTTCCAATTGTTGGGGTTATAGCCGTGCACTGCGTTGAGAATTGCTGGGTAGGTGCCGGCGAATAGCTCAGCTTGAAAGGCGCTGAAGTAGGGAATCCAAAGAAAAATAATTTTGTTTTGCCGCTGGCGCGCTAACCTTACTTCACGGGCGACGTTGTTTATGGTTGTGCTGTCTGCAGTGTAAAGCGGCTGCATATCTACTACGACTAGTGTGTACTCGTCATTTGCATTCATGACGGTCTCCAATTAAAGTTGGCACCAGCGTTTTCGATCTTGATCGAAGTAGCTGATAGAGCCATTCTCGATTTGGTAATTCCAACCGTGAATGTGTAATTTGCCATTGGCCATAGCTGCTGCCACTGACGGATGAGTTGCCAGGTTCTTGAGCTGTAGCAGTATGTTGTTGTTTGTTGTTTCAGCCAGTCGCTGTGCTTCTTCGCAGGAAGAGCAACAAGCTGCAGTAGCTGGAGCGGCTGTAGTAGCGTGATTTAACCAATCAGATACAGCGGGAAGTGCGCTTAGCTTGTCTGGATGCAAAACCCCTTTCATTCCGCCGCAATCGCTGTGACCCATGACGATGACGTCGGCAACGCCAAGTACTGAGACCGCATACTCAATGACAGCGGCTGCTTCGCTGGGAGCATTGCTGTTGAACTGCGGTACTATGTTGGCCACGTTGCGCATGACAAACAGGTCGCCGGGCTGGCTTGCTGTAATCAAATTGGGATCGATGCGCGAGTCGGCACAGGTAATTAAAAGAATTTGTGGCTTTTGTCCGTGGGCCAGTCTTTCGAACATAAGCTTGTTTTCTTCAAAATGCTCAAGTTGAAACTTGTGTACTCCTTCTATCAGTTTCTTGAGCCCTGAAGATTTGGCTGACTTAGAGCCAGATTTATACAAAGTTGACCGTTTCATGACGGTCCTCCTTCCTGGCTTTTGGGCGAGTTTCTATACTCGCCCCCAGGGCTTAATTTTTAGTTGAATTTATGCTGCTTGCGACAGGCTCAATTTGGGCTGTATCGCAATGGCCTCTGATTCCATTTTGCAAAAGGTTAGCGCTGCCGCTCCGCTATTGTGAGTGACGACGATTCTGTTGCCTCCGTTTATGGTGCCTTTGCTCAGCTCGCGCCCCAGCGGGTCGAGTAAGTATTTACTGATTACTCTTTTCAGTTCGGCTACACTGCCGCCATCTTTGGTAGCCTCGTGCAGCAAGAAGTGACTGGTGCTCGCATCGGCTTGCAGGGTGAATACAGATTCTTCGGGCAGTGAGTTGATGCGTTTTTGCACTTGGGCGATTTCTGCCTCAACTATTTTCACCATGCTGCTGGCTGAGAGTTCTTCGTAAATTACAACTGCGTCCAAGCGGTTGCGGAATTCTGGCGGATAGTTCTGGCGCAGGGCGTTTTTAACCACAGCGCCAACATCAGGCTTGCTCTCTTTGGGGCCAGTGCCAAAGCCGATATGTTTATGGTTGGACATTCTTTCCATTGCTGCCATGCCCAAGTTACTTGTGAGCACGAAGATGGTATTGCTGAAATCAACGGGTACGCCGTTTCCTAAGATCAGCTTGCCCTTGTCGAAGATACCCATGAAAAGCTTGTAGAAGTCATCACAGCCCTTCTCGAACTCTTCTATCACGATAATATCGACTGCTGATTGCGAGCCAAGACGCACCCGATTCATATTGTGACCAGAAATCAGTGAGGTGGGATCGCTCTCAGTTGCTGCTACCTTGTTTTCAGGGTTTTGCGGATCGCGATAACCGATATACATGGGCGGGGCGCCCTTCAGGTCTAACAGCTGGGCTGCCGTCATATAGTCGCTTGCTTGTACTCTAATAAGGGCGTTTTTGTCGCCATGCAGCAGCTCGGCAAGAGCTTCAGCCGTGAGCGACTTGCCCGTGCGCGAAGGCCCAATAAGGAAGTAGACTCCGATGGGCCTGGTTTTGTCGCGCAGGGGGTTGTGGATGGCGCTGTGGGCCATGAGGGCGATGCGCTCGGCGTCAGGCTGTCCGATTACTTTTTCATTGAACTGATTGATGAACAGTTCTTCGCTCACACTTGGTTCGTTGGTATGCAATTCTTTGAGATTAGAGTTGTAGTTCATGACACACCTCTTGCTGGTTCACATAGTGCCAGCAGTAATTGAGGGTTCACGTTGCCGCAGCAACGCCTGATCGGACGCCAATTATTGGGCCGGATCATGATTTGTGGTCGCATATTTATGAATGATTAGCATGCTCTGCACCGCTATCAATAGCGCCGTGGTGGCGACAAAGTCAAAGGCACTTCTGAGGGCAAAGATGTTGAGCATATTGCAGAGCATGACGCCTAAGCTGGCAACGGCGATATATCCTAAGGCGAAGCAAACGAAGACCCAGACAATAATTCCTGTGCGATCTGCTTGTTCGTTGAATGTCAGAATACAGAGCACTGGTTTTTCGAGTAAAGAAGAAAGTAAGT
This sequence comes from bacterium Ga0077546, assembly GCA_943369735.1. Lineage (GTDB taxonomy): Bacteria > Cyanobacteriota > Vampirovibrionia > Obscuribacterales > Obscuribacteraceae. The sequence goes on along the minus strand of CALROJ020000034.1, from coordinate 6,460 downwards.
GATCGGTGGCGCTAAAGCTGCAAGCGAAAGCCGTCCCTACTACTAATGCGCAGAGAGCCGATTGCACAAAGCTGACAGTTGGCAGCAATAGGGGCGCCAGTATGCCTATGGTAAAAGCGAGAATTAGTGCGTGGGTTAAGGTTAGCAGGGCCATGTACGATAAGCGGCGACTACATGAGGTGGCATCTTTCAAGCACGGCGATTTGGCTTGGTTGTCTTTCATCTATTTCTACTCCTCTCTCATTGTTGATCGGCAATGAAGTAGTTGAGGCTTAGCTAATTGGCTGAGGTTACTTAGCAGCGCTAGCGTCAACGGTTAACTGAGTTAATGTTTGTCTTCCTTGCCGGAACAAGGAGAAATTGAAGCTAGTGAGTGTTTGGAGCTGTTTTGGGACTTTTTTCCTGGGTGTTGGTGAGTTGTGGATTTACTAAAACCGTAACACCGACAATTGCCTTGCACCAATGGTTATTGGGCGCCCGGCTGGCTTTTAACCAGAACTGCTGTTGTGCCAGGTGCACTTGGTAGTTGAGTGCGGTTGGCGCGAATTGCAAACGGCAAACTGCAAACTGCAAACTGATTTGCTGGGAAAGGCATTACCGCTTGGGCATTTGATGCTTGAGGCGAGCTAGACACCAGATAGATACTATATCAAGAAGTAGCAAATCCGAAAAAACCTAACTTACACAGCTGCCACCTCATGGGGTGAGCAGCTATGCAAGCTAGGCCGAACGATTCGTTAACAGTAGATCTGTGTGGATCAATTCAGATCAATTCAGAGCCGTGCAGATTCGTTCACATCTGTACAGATCCGCTTGGACTAAGTCAGCTCAGGATGCTCGCTCAAAACCCGCAAAAGCTCAGCCACCGACCACGCTTGCGAAACGCAACCACGGGGCGTATGGGGGGCGTTGCCGTCGAAGATTTCGTTGATTGAGCCAATGCAGCCTTCATTGCTAATGTGGGCAATCAGTGGCTGCAGGTGATTGCGAATGAAAGCCAAGCTCTGGCTATCGGCTGCATGTGCATAAACCCTGGCATTGACCCAAGGGCCAAGCAACCAAGGCCAAACCGTGCCCTGGTGATAGGTGATGTCGCGGTGATACTGGTCGGCTTGCACCAATCCAGTGCCGTACACACCTTGATACTCAGGATGATCTGGCGAGAGAGTGCGCAGACCCATGGGGGTGAGCAGTTTGCTTTCCACCACAGCCAACATTCTCTTGGCTCTCTCCTGTGAGAGTATCGGATAGCTGAGGCTCGCTGCCATAAGCTGGTTGGGGCGAATGGCCAAATCGAGGCTGCCGTCTTGGCGAATGACGTCGACCAGATAGCCTTCTTTTTCCAGCCAGAACTTTTCGAAACCGACCCGGCACTGAGCAGCCAGAGCGGAGTAGTCGTCTGTGCTCGGCGGCAGGCTGGCTGCACCGCGTTGTGCTGACAATTCGTCCCGCAAGAACTTCAGGGTGAGCAAGAAGTTGTACCAGAGGGCATTGATTTCAACAGCCTTGCCGGAACGCGGGGTGACAACATAGTTGCCCACTTTGGCATCCATCCAGGTGAGCTGCACGCTGGCGTCACCGCCGGTAATCAGGCCGTCGCTATCAAGCCTTAAGCCGTGCCTTGTGCCCTTCTTGTGCCAGTCCACCACTTCTTGCAAGAGCGGCAATTGCATCTTGACGAAGTCAATGTCGCCCGTGGCTTTGTAATAACCGTGCAAAGCCCAAGCCCACCACAGAGTGGCATCAGAGGTGTTGTACTCAGGCTCCTGGCCACCGTCAGGGAAGTAGTTGGGGAGCATTCCCTCGCTCAAGTAGCGGCCAAAGGTCGCCAGGATGCTGCGGGCCTCTTCGGTGCGACCAGTGGCCAGGCAAAGCCCGAACAAGCTGATCATCGAATCGCGACCCCAGTCAGAAAACCAGTGATAGCCAGCGATGATGGTGCTGCCTGCTGTTGACTGACGTTGGGCGATGAACTGGTCGGCCGCTAGCATGAGCTGCTTCAGCGTGGCTGTATTGGCCTTCGGCAAAAGCGCTCGTTTCTCGGCAGCACACTGGCGAACCAAGGTTTCAAGCAGCTTTTCCTGGTTGTTGTTAGCAGGTTCGAATCCGGCAGTAAGGGTGAAAGACTCACCGGCCGCCAGAGTTGCTTTTACGGTGCCAGAGCGGAAGCAATCTTCTCTGTCGCCGAGGCCACGTTCGAATTCTCTGGGCCACTTGTAGTTCCAGTACCATTCAGGCTGAGCTGAGTAGGCACCGTGATCAAGTTCGAGCCAGAGTGGTTGGGCGCCGGCGAAAGCTTCGATTTTCACTTGCTTGTCGCTGACGACATTCTGCGAAAACTGCCAACCGGTCGAGCCTTTGGTTTCACTGTGAAAGTCGCGATAACCGAGCAGCACTGATAGCTCTAGGCTGGCAGTTTTTTCGTCGTCATCGGGCAGCCAGGTGTAGCCGACGTGTACGCGCTGTTGGCCATGCAGCATCAAAACTTGTTTGATCAGTCGACCGCCAGGCACACGATATGACCAGGTGGGGACCGGCAGGGCGCTGAAGGCCTCAAGGTACTGGTGGCCTTGGGGGTGAACGTGACCGGATTGCCAGTAGTTGGTGGCCAGTTCACAGGGGCTTTCTTGGCCTTCTACGATGATTGTTTCGTCCAGGCGAGAGAACAGCATAGTGCGCTTCACTGGAGGAGCCAGGGAGGCAACTAAGAGGCCGTGGTAACGTCTGGTGTTGGCACCGGAGAGGGCTGCGCCAGCATAGGTTCCTAGGCCGTTGGTGATCAGCCATTCTTTGCTGTCGTCTTTGCCGAGGTTATTGAGATTGCTGGCCTCGATAGGCAGCACTGAACTGTTTTGATTTTCGTTGGCTTGATTTCTCAGCCATTGGGTGAGGTCAAATGTCATGGTGTCTCCCATTACAAGTTAGTCTGACAAATTCTGCGTATGTGCAGGTAATTTGTTTAGAGATAGTGTTTTAGAAATCTTGAAGCGGTATTAAATGGTGTTTTTAAAGAATGAGAGGGTAAACCAATTGCTAACACAGGCAATCTGCCAAAGCCAACGGTTTTGCACTGGTTAACCTTGACATGGGTTTTGTTTAACTGCTTGAGAACCGTGTTGTCAGGCAACTTCGCTCGCGCAGCTTCGCTGTCTTGGAAACTAAAAGTCGGTTTTACTGCCCAGCTGTGGTATTTGCCTGAGCACAATTGTATTCTGAACCTTGTTCCAGGCAGGCTGAATCCATGACTTCAGATCCCGTTCCCTTAAAATTTGACCTTACTCTGGTTGGTGACGCCAATCTGCGCGCCCATCTGTTGAGTGCCATTGATTTGCACCGCACCGGTCGAACAAAGCAGGCTGAAGAGCAATACCGCCTTGCCTTGCACACGGCCGAGGCTCAGTACGGTTCGCAACATTTTTATTCTGTTCAGATATTGATAGCAATAACTGAATTCTATGAAGCGGTTGGAGAAATAGAAGAAGTTAGGAAAATTGGTCGACGTGTTACCCCATCAGGGCTTGAGCGAAAGTTTCTTAAAGGTGGACAACAGGCAGCGGTCGAACCACCTAAAACAGTTATGGCACCCTTGCCGATAGAGATTCGTAAGGCGGCACAAATTCTTGGGGTTCCCTTTGACGATTTGACACCAAAAACGGTGCACAAAGCATGGCGCACCCAGATGGCATTGCGCTCCGTGCATCCTGATCTTGGTGGTGAAGCTGAGTCAGCAGTTTTAGTCAACAAAGCGAAAGCTCAACTTGACGCTTGGTTCGAAGAACGGTCACCTAAGCTGGGCAAGAAACTGAACAAACCACAGTCATGAGTTTGGGCTATTGTTTTCTTCGGGATGATATTCAGTTATGCCGATGTCACTTGCGGTGACGATGGCGCTACCGTTGTGCCTGTATCCTGGATGGGCTCCAGGGCAGGCTCCGCGGCAGGGCGAGCGCTCATACCGGCAATTAGGTTGTCGTAGTCAGCGGCAGTAAACTGCTGCCGAGGCGACAGCTTAAGTGCTTCTTGCAAGTCACTAAGGGCTGTAACTTGATCAAATGTAGGATTCTCTGGGGCAAAGCGATAAGGGCTAAGGGCCGTAACTGCTGCATCAATTTCTTGTCGGCTGAATGAACCGTCAGCACTATGACCGAGAGCCTCAAGGAGAGCGGCTCCATTGGGGTAAGCCTTGGTCATTTCAGCAGCCTTAGCAGCGTTATCGACAGCAGCCGCTTCAGGTGTAGTTTCAGGAGTAGCTTCAGGATTGGCAGGTGTTACATCTGTGGCTTGCTTGCCTTCGGGATTAGCAGGAGTTACATCTGTGGCTTGCTTGCCTTCAGGATTAGCAGGAGTTACATCTGTGGCTTGCTTGCCTTCGGGATTGGCAGGAGTTACATCTGTGGCTTGCTTGCCTTCGGGATTAGCAGGTGTTACATCTGTGGCTTGCTTGCCTTCGGGATTAGCAGGAGTAACTGCTTTAGCAGCCTCAGGCTTGGGCGCACGTGGATCGACGTATTCTGGCAGAATCAATTTTTGCGTATCTGTAATCTTGTCTTTGTTAATGTCATTTAGCTCAGCAATCTGATTCACGTAGTTGTAAATGTCGCGGGTGCTTGCGCCTGGTGGCAGATTTTCTTTGGCTATATGGCTGAGTGTTTGGTTCTTGTGAACCGTTACTTCACCCTTGACGGCAACGCCTTCAGCAGCTCCGTCTACCAGTGTTACACCAGGTAGAGATTTGGCAGCAGTGTTATCGGCAGCCAGGGTAGGCTGCAACTTAGTGTCGACCTTCTGTACTTCGTCTAGTGCCTTGAGAGCAGCTCCGTCGCCACCGTTTCTATTTTCTGTGAATAGTTCAGGGTTGCCTTGAGCTTCAAGAGTGCTAGCCATAACAGAATTCTCCTAGACTATAGATAGTGATTGCTTAAAACCAAAATATTTTCTGGTTTGCTGTTCGTTTGAAATTGACCGGGGTGTAGGTGGGCTTGTAAAGAGAATAAGCAAACGGCGTGTCGGACATGTGGCAGTTTTCCTCCAGAAAGTTAAAACTGTTCCGGCGGTAAGAATTTTGCCAATCGGCTCGACTTTGGAATAAAGAATGGGCGCACACATTAGTGTCTGAGCGATTGATGATATGGTTGGAGTGCCTGCCCTTAATTAGCGATGAGCCGCCATGACTGGCCTAATGCTGTTATTTCTTTGTGTGCTATTGCAGCTATTCGGGCTCGTCTTGTGCGGATTTGTATTGTTTCTCGTCTTTTGTGCCTATATCAAGTTTTGGCAAGATTGGCGCGTGTGGCTACGCCTGCGCAAAACATTTCCTTTGAAGACTAAGGCAGACAAGCAGTGGTTGACTGGCGGCAATATGGAAGTCAGTTTGGTAGAAGCTAAGTTTCTAGCACATTGCCAAATTCGTGCTTCCTTTTCTTCTTATGGTCTGCAATTTAGGCCCGTCTTCAATTGGCCATCATTTAGTTCGTCTGGTGATGCTTGGGACGGTTTCATTATTTTGCCCGTCCTATTTCTGGCAGCAATACGAAATTGCACTGTGTTCATGATGTTTCGTCCTATCGAAGTGCCTTGGTCTGCCCTTAATCCGGTGGCCGAAGTGAAAGATCGCTTAGTTCTCGAATTTGGCGCAGAGCGGTATCGGCTCGAATTATCTAGCCATGATTCAACTGGAATTCAACAGCATTTAAGACACTAATGTTGCCAGCACCAAGAAGCTCAATATTGAGATTGTCACTCGCGTATTGAATAAAGTGAGCCAAGGGCCTTAAGCAATGGCGGTTTGATATCATTGATATATGAGATTTCTGCTGCGATTTAGAAAGTGGATAGTGTGGCTGAGCTTCACTGGCTATCTCTTTGCCAATGCACTCTGGGTCTACGCTTGGAAAATAGGCCTGATCAAGTATGGGTGCATGCAGCCAACGTCAGCGTCTATGATAGAGCACTGGAACTTTTTAAGTTGGCCAGCAACAGGCCAGTTGATGGAGGTTTTCTTTCTACTGGGCTGGCTGAATCTCGGTGCAATGGTGGCAGATTTGAAGAGTGGGCCTGAATGGTGGAATCATTATAGACAGCTACTCTGGCCGCTCAATGGCTGGACCTGGGTCGTTATTGCGGGAATGCCATTTTTGACCGGGTATTTCTATCTAGTGCGGGTTGGTTTGTTACCGGCTATCGGCTTGAGCTTTTTCATTCTTACTTGTATCTTGCCCCTTTCTAGCAGAAGCAAGAAGTGGCTCTGCGATTCAAAATGAGCGGCTAGTGATAAAAACGCAGCAAATTGTGTTCGCGATCGACCTTGTAGCGCCAGCCTTCCATTAAGTCTTGACCTAGTGCGCAGCCCGCGTGACCGCCAATTAACACTGGAAATCCTTCTCGCATCATGCCACCAATTCTTATGGTTACATACGCTCTTTGCATAGTTATACTGCCCCCTACCCCTGACATGCGAACT
>CALROJ020000033.1:0-72585 GCA_943369735.1 bacterium Ga0077546 | reverse complement strand
CCGGTACCAAAAGTTGTGACATGGACTGATACGGGTCTGGCTACGCCAATAGCATAGGCAATCTGTACTTCACAGCGCTCAGCCAGGCCAGCGGCAACAATATTTTTTGCCACGTGACGGGCTGCATAAGCAGCAGAACGGTCTACTTTGGTTGGATCTTTGCCAGAAAATGCACCTCCACCATGACGTGAATAGCCGCCATAGGTATCAACGATGATTTTGCGACCGGTAAGTCCAGCATCGCCGTGGGGGCCGCCGACGACAAAACGTCCAGATGGATTGATCAAATATCTCGTTTGTTCGTCTGGCTTAATCGATAGATCTTGGAAGACCGGCATGATTACGTAGGCTTTTAAGTCTTGAGCTATGCGCTCTTGCAGTTTAGCGTTGTCTTCAATGCCATCAACTATTGGATCGTGTTGGGTGGAGACGACTATTGAGTCTACCCGGACAGGCGTATTGCCGTCATATTCGATGGTCACCTGGGTCTTGCCGTCAGGTCTTAGGTAATCTAAAGTGCCGTTCTTTCTTACCTCAGTCAGACGTCTGGCTATGCGATGGGCTACTGAAATAGGCATAGGCATCATTTCAGGGGTTTCATTGCAAGCAAAGCCGAACATCATGCCTTGGTCGCCAGCGCCAGTTTCGTCGCCGAGATCGGCGCTTTGTTGGCCTTCGCTCGAGCTAGCGCTTGAAGCTGGGCGGCTTTCGAGGGCGTGGTCAACGCCAGAGGCAATATCGGGAGACTGTTTGTTAAGTGCTGTGAGAATGGCGCAAGAAGCAGCGTCAAAACCGCCGCCTTTTTCTGCAGTGTAGCCAATCTCGGCAATTACAGAGCGCACTAGCTCTTGAAAATCTACATTGGCCTTGCTGGTGATTTCGCCGGTGACCAACACTAGACCGGTAGATACAGCGCACTCTGCAGCAACTCTTGACTTAACATCTTGGGCGAGCATGGCGTCGAGAATGGCATCTGATATCTGGTCGCAGACTTTATCTGGGTGTCCTTCAGTGACTGATTCTGAAGTAAATAAATAGGTGTTGGTCAACTGAATAACTCCTTGAGTCATACAAAATGCTTTGCTTTAAAAGCCGCAGCGAAGCCGCTTTCAGAAAGCTGAACCTGCTATGCTACCATTTTTTGATGATACTGAAATAGATCTATCAGGTGTTACCATATTAAGGAACTTATTATTGGACGGGACATTGGATGCCAACCGCATATTCTCAGAAAAGTGACCGTGATTTAGTTTTAGCCTGTCAGAAGCGTGAGCCACAGGCTTTTGAAGAGCTCGTAAAACGGCACCAACGCACTGTCTATTCATTGCTTTATCAATTAGCTCCCGATTGGGAAGACACTTCTGACCTGGCTCAGGAAGTATTCATTCGGGTCTGGCGCTCAATTAACAATTTAAGAAACCCTGCTTCTTTTCGTGGCTGGTTGACTCAAATTGTTACCAACCTTTTTTATGATGAATTGCGTAAGCGACCACGCCGCCTTCCTACCGTCTCGATGGATGATTCCCATGGCGGGGAAGATGGCGAGTCTGACGGCTCGACCCGCGATATTCCCGATACAGGCATTCTGCCGGACGAGAAAATTCTCAATAAAGAAATCTCAGAAGTTATTCGTCAAGCAATGTTGCGTTTGCCGGAACAGTTTCGTACAGCCATCGTCTTGAGAGAAGTGGAGGGCCTGAGCTACGATGAAATTGCAGTGATAACACAGACAGAGATGGGAACGGTGAAATCTAGAATTGCCCGAGCCCGGACCAAGCTGCAAGAGTTGCTTAAGCCATACATAGAACAGTCACAATCTGTAACTGAGGTCTCTAGTGATGGTTGACTCTATTTGCGATAACTATAAGGATGAGCTTTCTGCATTGCTTGACAATCAAGTCGGTGCGAGCTTGAAAAGTGAAGTTGAATCGCATCTTGAGGCTTGCCCTGAGTGCGCAGCCCAATTTGAGTCTTTGAAAGCAGTTAGTAAATTACTTGGTAAGGCTTTTGAGGCCGACGCTGAGATGCCCGATATCTGGTCGAAGATTGCCCTTGATATGCCATCTGTCTGCGATGTAATAGTGGACGACCTTTCGGCCTATTTAGATGGCGAACTTACTTCTCCTGCCCAAGAAGGTGTAAATCAGCATCTAAAAGATTGTGCTGATTGTCTCTCTAAATTCACAGCTTTGAATCAGACCAACCGCTTGCTGGCCAAAGGTTTAGAATTGCCTCAGAGTGTTGAAGTCAATCTCTGGTCATCTATTAAAGAGCGGCTCACCGCTGATTGTGCTTTGATTGACAATGAACTCTCTGCCTATCTAGATCAAGAAGTCGTCACTCTACGTCACCGCGAAATAACGAAGCACCTCACTGATTGTTCTAACTGTCAGGTGGAGTTTGGCAAACTGACAAATGTCGGCGATATTATTCGCGATTCGTATAAGCCTAATATTCCAGATGATTTTGATCTTTGGCCTGGCATTAAGAGCAAGCTCCAAGTTGTTCCTTTCACTCCTAAGACCCAGACTGAATCTAGTAGCAAGGTTAAGGGCGTAAAGGGCGTAATTGATAGGCGTGTTTATGCTTTGGCAGCCGTAGCCGCTGTCTTCGTATTAGTTTTTGGACTGGGAGCTTTTTGGCTCAACAGTCCTGAGCAATCGAATGTTCGTCAAGTTTCTGCCGAAGGTTATTTGATTGATTCATCGTTGTTGCAACCAGCAGACAAAGCTGAGGCGGTAGTTTATGAAGAGTAGTTCGCATGGGGTAAAGAGTGCAGCTAATGGGCTTATGTCGGCCGCCCTGTCGCTTGCAGCTGGCTGTGCTCTAGAAGTATCCTTTCCACCTGAGAGTATGGCCCAAGAGGCACAATCTACTTCTTGTAATGTTGATTGGACTAAACTCAATCTCACTCCTATACAAAGCAGTCAGATTCAAAATCTAGAGCAGCAGTGGTACAAAGATTTCAACGAACTCAGCCCGCAAATTCGCGATGAGCAGTCTAAGCTGCAAAAGCTTCTCTCTGATCACAATGCTGATCCAATACAAGTGATGGCCCTGCAGCAATCAATTGCTAGACGCCGGGAACAACTTAGCAATGCTGCCATGCAAAACTATTTGAATAAGCGCAAAGTGCTCGATGAGAAACAGCAGAAGCAGTTGGAAGAAATGATGAGAGTCTTGATCATCAGTCGTAAGCAGCAAATGAATCCAGGCGCGCAGACTGAAGTTATGCCCGATAAAATTCAGAATTTGATGCGTCGAGTGCGTGATATTTTCCCTGTCGACACCAAATAGCAAACTAGTCGAAGGGTCTTGTTCTAAACAATAAAAAAGTAGTTTCCATGGAAACTACTTTTTTATTGTTTGCGACATATATAGAAGCGGGGCTATTTTTCGCCTTACCTCTTGCCTTGTGGATTCTCTCATTAACCAAGTCGAGGTTTTGTTGTCAGCAACTGGCTCTGCGAAGGGGTTCCATGAGCTGTCTTTCATCATTTGGGATGCGCTCTTTTGAGATTCGACTACATCTATATCTGATCGATTTGCGATCGATGTTGCTTCGCTTTAAATATGAAGATCTTTTGGGCATTGAGGCTTTTTTCGTTGAACAAATATATTTCGAAAGTGTATGCTCAATGCCTATCGTAGGCGTTGTTAGCGATAGAGATCAATTGCATTAATGGCGATGCAACACCATCAGTGGTGCCTATTATTAAAACTGATCTGACCCTTTGATCAGCACGCAACTAATCTCGTATAATGATTCTCTGTTAATAGGACGTGCCGCTAGTCCATTAGGGCAACCGCTCCTCTGCAAGATATATCCGCTCTCAACTCCTGCTTTAGTAAGCGAGAAGTGCTGAGCGCCTCTTTGACCTGGATTTTTTTCCAACTCAAGCGACCCATATGTAAGACCAAAAAGTAAGACCAGAAAGTACGAAAGAAGATAGGGAAGAACTGAATGTCCATTTGTATTGCTCCTGCCATCCACTCCAAAGCCGAATATCTAGCTCCTGCCAATGTTTTGTCGTTTGTTGACCGCGTTCATTCAAATGCAACTGCAACCGCAGGCTCAAGTTCAGCCAATCTTTCACGCCCATTCAGTGCTCGTACAATCGCTTTGGTTAGCGAGCCAGCTGTAGATGAGCTTAAGTATAGAAAACTAATTGATCTAGCCGTGAGGTATGGCGCTCGACTACTGGCTTTGAAGCGTCGCGATATTGCTGCTCGTTATGAGAAGTGGTGCCAAATTAGTGAATCTCATCCTGGTTCTATTAATCGTGGTCTTGAGACTGAGTCTTACTGGCGCAACAAAAATCTATATGTGCGTCGCATATCGAAAAAATCGGAGACTACTGCAGCGTTTGTGCCGGTATTGACCGAGATTGCCTGTCTCTTCTCTGGCGGTTCCAGCTTGCTTATCACCATCAATGAAACAGAACATACAGCACGCTTTGATGTGATTGAGAACTGCGGCAAAACTGGCTATTGCCTAGATGGCCTTGACTATGATCTGGCTCTCAGTCAGGTATTTAGCCTGCTTAAAGAAATTGAAGGGGTCTAGTTACTGCTTACTTATAAGTACCTAACTGCTCTGATAAAAGTGTGACCGCCGGCCATTGAGCCGGCGGTCTTACTTTAAGTATTTAGCTATTTGAGTATTACTTGTCTTTTAAATTGGCCTGTAATTCGCGCACTGTTTTGTCTAGGTCGGTCAAGTCTTTCAAACATTCCTTCAGATCTTTATCACTGAGAATTGGCTTCAATTTCTTGCCCTTGAGACGCTCTTGTTGGCGATCATTCTCTACTTTCTTCAATGCACTGCGTACGTTATCGATATCTTTTAGGCTCTTGCTGAGGCTCAGGCCGACTTTCTTTTCTACGGCTGTGCTGCGAGCAAGGGTGAGGTCAAAGCGCTTCTCAAGGGCAGCAAACTGCTTGCGGTCAATGTCTTTTGCTGTCTTACCTTCTAGTTTGTCTAGTTCGCCGTTGAGTTTGTCTAATTCTGCGGCAATACTCTCTAGCTCGATACTACTTGCCTTAACCTGAGCTGAGATTTTTTGCAGCTGACCAACAGGGTCAACTACAGATGGGTCAATTGGTGAGACTTGGGCCTTAACTTCGGTCTTAGGTTTGCTTTGGGCTTTACTTTGGGCTTTAACAGGTGTTTGGGCGAAAGCAGGGCTCCCGCCACAAAAAAAGCTTATCTCTAGGCCTAAGGGGCCGCAGAGGCTGAGTATAAGCAATAACTTAGGGTTAATTGAGAGTTTATGCATTTTCATATTGAAATAATAGTGCTTCAAGCTCCTACACGGAAGCTGGACGGCGCCCATGAATGTAATATTATGAGCCCTAATTACATTTGAGGTGGCAGATGATCAAGGAGAAATTGGCCGAGATTGTGCAGCAGGCGTTTTCTGCAGCATGCCTCGATGGCGCAATGGGTCCCCTCAAGTCATCTGCTGATTGTTCAGTGGTTGTGGTTATTGAGAAGCCTAAGTCTGCCGAGCATGGAGATTTCGCCTGTGGTATGGCTCTCAAGCTGGCTTCGCAGGCTAAGTTTGCCCCTCTGCGCATTGCCGAAACTCTTTCTCAATATATTTCAAAGAGTGATGCCTACGGCACCTACTTATCTAAGATAGAAGTAGCCGCACCAGGATTTATCAATTTCACCCTTGGCACCGCTTGGCTTACAGAAACCATTAATCAAGTGCATAACCTTGGCCCAGATTATGGTCGTGCTGCTGATAATGGTAAAAAAGTATTGGTCGAATATGTTTCAGCCAATCCTACTGGTGAACTGCACATTGGTCATGGTCGCAATGCTGTATTTGGTAGCTGCCTAGCTAATTTGATGAAGTTTGGCGGATACAATGTTGATCAAGAATTTTATATCAATGACTATGGCGAGCAGATTTTGCAATTAGGAAGATGTGCTTGGGCTCTCTATCAACGATTGCAGGGGCAACAAGTTGATTATCCTAGCGAAGGATATCCGGAAGAATTTTTGCGCGATTTTGTTCAGTCTGCTGTTGACAGTGTTGGTGACAAATATCTAAAAGTTAGTGATGAAGAGGGTTGTAGCATCGTTGGTGATTTGGTCAAAGATCTCATCATCGATAATCAAAGAACTCTTTTGAAGAGCTTAGGCATCGAATTTGACTTGTGGTACTCAGAGCGCAGCCTACATAGTGGTGGCAATGTTGTTGATGTTCTAAAAGAATTTGATAAGCATGGTTTTACTTATGAAAAAGATGGTGCTTACTGGCTTAAAGCTCAAGAACTAGGGGATGAGCGCGATCGCGTTTTGCGCAAATCAAGTGGTGCCACTACGTACTTAGCTAACGATGCTGCTTATCACTTAACCAAGTATGGTCGAGGTTATGATCTCATGATCAATATTTGGGGTGCTGATCACCATGGTCAGGTGCCTGGACTGAAAGGAGCGGTGCGCGCTCTCGGTCAAGATCCAAGCAAGCTTGAAGTGATCTTGACTCAGATGGTCAATCTCAGTCGCGATGGTCAGATTGTAAAAATGTCTAAGCGCGCTGGTACTGTCATTATGTTGAGCGAAGTGGTTGATGAAGTTGGCGCTGACGCCACTCGTTATTACCTGGCTGAGTCAAGTCCGCAGAACACCATAAATTTTGACCTTGATCTTGCCAAGAAAACTGGGCGGGAGAACCCGGCATTTTATATTCAATATGCTCATGCTCGCTGCTGCGCCATTTTGCGCAAAGCCCTAGAACCATCAACTAACACTGAAAGCGGTCAGGTTGAAGAGCCGCCTATATCTGCTCAACAGTGGCAAGAGTTTTTGCATGAATATAAGGAAGATAAGCAAGGAAAAGTTTTCGCTCCTTTATTTGACACTGATGTTGTTATTGCTGGTCATCAGAAGGCCCTAATTGCCAGACTTGAGACTTTCCCGGCCGAGGTCGAAGAAGCCGTGCAGGCCCGCAATCCTGGTCGTATCGCCCGTTTCGCCTACGATTTAGCAAATGATTTGCAGAAATTTTATGAAGTCTCTCGTGTGCTCACTGATGATTTATCAGTCTCGAAAGCAAGACTAGGACTAATTTTTGCAACTAAGCAGGTATTATCTAACGCACTGGGCATAATAGGCGTGTCAGCTCCAGAGCGGATGTAGGTTTATAGGTCGTAAATAAAATAGGGACCGAAAATTCATATCAGGACTTCACGGTCTTGGCATCCGGTGCTAGGCTAGAGCTATGGCTCTAGCATCTATTAGTTTCAGGCAAAAGGCGATTAAATGCACGACAGGGCAGAGAATAATAACCGTGACAGCGGCAGGGACGAGCTTTCAGAGAAGTTCACCCTAGAATTCACTAAAGAAGAAGGTATGCTCCTCCTCACTAGTGCCAAACTGTTAGACAAACTTGTGGCTGGTGTGACAATTCATGCTCAAGAGCGAGATCAGCTAATCAAAGAAATTATTGAGAAATTGGCTGGGGCTTTGTCTCCAGAGGTTTCTAAGGTGTCTGGAGAGTTGGCTGACGCTATCGTCGATTCGGTTATGGGCGCTGATGAGTTCGAAGATGATTACTCTTACGTTTCTGATGCGCTAGGTTTCAATTTGGTTGAGGGCGATTCTTTTCTCGATACTTACTCTGAGGAAGAGATTCAATCTTTGCGCCGCTCCATAGCAGAAGACGCTAGTCGAGACGGCGATGATTTCGCCTTTGAGCGCCCAGCTGGTCAACTTAATCTCTTTCAGCCTGAATCATCTTTCGATTCTGCTCAATATGCACAAGTTGATTTTCCGATGTATGCCACGGTTGAGACATTGCCTGTCCTTGAAAACGCCATGATCAATCATCTTAGCGTCAGGGCGCAGTATTATAGTTTCGCTCGTGAATCAGTCGATACTATTACTCTTAATCCCCTGGTGATTATTAAAGAGCAGGGCAATTGGCGCATGGTTGCCTTCTGCCACGAGCTCAGTGAAGTTTTGCTCTTTCGAGTTGATCGGATCAAAGAGATTGTTGAGACCGCGCAATCATTTGAAGCGCCAAAAGATGTCAGTCAGATAAGTTATAAGCGTCTGCCTGTTTACTCCTAAAATCTGGGTTTATCGTGACGAATCAAGCAAATTCAGGAGCAATAGCTCTCGGTAGTGATCACGCTGGCTTTGAGCTGAAGCAAGCAATTAAAGATTTATTGACAGGGCAAGGTTTGAGTGTTGAAGACTTTGGCACGTTTTCCCTTGATTCTTGCGATTATCCGGACTACGCCAGAAAAGTAGCAGAGGCAGTTTCGCAAGGTCTGTGTCACCGGGGCATTTTAGTCTGCGGTTCAGGGGTAGGAGTATCTATTGTTGCCAATAAAGTACGCAAAGTTAGAGCCGCTCTAGTTAGTGAAGTCGAAGCTGCGGTGTTGTCGAGACAACACAATGATGCCAATGTTCTTTGCTTGGGAGCACGCAGTACCTCTGAAGCTAGGGCCAAAGAAATAATTACGGCTTGGCTGACCACCGAATTTGAAGGTGGTCGCCATCAAAGGCGAATTGACAAAATTGAGTCGTCTCGTCAGGGCGAAACTTTATTTGGATGAGGCTCTAGACCCTGATACTGCAAGCGGTCTAGCTGGCTGTAACCGGCGCCAGACAGCAAAGCTTTCGTTGAGCAAATTGCCTTGCTCATCGTATGCTGGGCCGATCAATGTTGTGTCTGGCTCACGCCTTAACCAATCAGCCTCAAAGCGACTAAGTGTAGCGACAAAGCGCTCGTTGGCGAGAGCATCGCGCAAGGTGAGACAATGACGCTTGCCATATACGCCGTGGGATTCTTCTAGCATCGCAGCAATAGCGGCAGCTCTCTTCTTTGCGCTTCCGCGCACTCGCTTTTCGGCATTATAAGAATTGCCTACCAGCAGAAAAGTTTTTCCTGGCCATGCTTGACTGCTCTTGTATGGTGCAAGGTCTAGCCTACGCTGGAGAGAATCTGGACTGATTGCTGAATTCATTTTTGTCAAAAGGGTTTTGACTTCTTCTTGCCTTGGCATACATTCCTCTCTATAGGCTTGATCTACTTTATCGGCGGGAAATACAAATTTGATATTGTTCTATTTATACTTTTCCACTGGGCACTGTCGGATAAACTAGCGCAAGCGAAATTAAGGTAAGGGTCAAAGTGAAAATTTTAGTTGCCCCCTGTGCCTACAAGGGCACGCTACAGGCACCAGATTTGGCCAAAGCCATAGCTCGTGGCCTTAGGTCAAATTCTAGAGAATTAGAAATTGTGCTGGCGCCGGTGGCAGATGGCGGTGACGATACTATTGCCTGTCTGCAATTAGCCTTAGGTGGCGACTTTGTCTATTACACGGTTAGCGGGCCTGTTTCTCAGCCGGTTAAGGCCTCGTATCTAAGTTTAGGCAGACTAGCTGTGGTCGAGCTAGCTCAGGCAAGTGGCATAGCTCATTTGCAAAAAAATCAGCTGGCAGCTCTTCGTGCTCATACGTTTGGTACTGGACAAATTATCGCCAGAGCAATTGAGGATGGTGCTACATCAGTGGCAATTATGCTCGGAGGTAGCGCCTCTACTGATGGTGGCAGTGCTGTGCTAGCAGCGCTTGGGGCAAAATTTTATGACAATGCTGAAAACGCTATTTTAACCGACGGCACTGTATGCGGTGGCGGTGCTTTGTTGTCTATTGCGCATATAGATCTGGCAGAGCTTCGCCGTAAAGTCGCGGGGGTAGAGTTTTTGATTGCCACTGATGTCACTAACCCGCTGCTTGGTTCTCGCGGCGCAGCTGCAATATTTGCACCGCAGAAAGGGGCCAATTGTGAAGAAGTCGCCTATCTAGAAAAGAGTCTTGAGCATTTTGCTTCGGTCTTAGAATCGGCCTGCCAGAGCGATAAAGTTTGGCGCTCGTATGCGGGAGCCGGTGCAGCTGGCGGAGCTGGCTTTGGTCTGGCTCTAGGACTGGGGGCGCAATTCACTTCGGGCTTTCACTGGTTTGCTGAAAAAACGAACTTGGTTGAAAAGCTAAACTGGTGCGATCTTGTGATAGTGGCCGAAGGTTGTCTGGATAGCCAGTCTCTTTCAGGCAAGGCCAGTGGAGAAATTTTGAAACTGGCAAGGGCTGCCGGCAAAATTGTGGTCGCGCTGCCAGCTTGCTCACAACTAAACAGCGAGCAAGAAAAGCTATTTTCTGCTGTGATTACCACCTCAAGCATCGACAACATAGCCACTTTGGACAGTGTCAGCCAAGCTGCTCAGAGATTTCCAGAGTTCTTTTGATTAGCGGCGCTTTTTCAAGAAGCTCAGCATGTCATTGGCCAGAGAACTGTTGACCGCTGGTTTTACCGATTCAAACTGACCTGGTGCAGCGGCATGGGCCGGTTGTATCAAGCCGTCAGGCTGGGCTTTTGCTGGAATAACTTTTTCACCAAGGCTGGCTGGATCTGGCAATTGGTTGATTCGTTGAACCGGCATGGCTTCATAGTTGCTCATGGTTGAGCTTGTTTGGGATTGCAGCGGTTGTGCTTGCATACCTTGTGACTGTATATCTTGCGGCATGCCAGCTTCGGCCCCGTAGCTCTCAATTGGAGCTTGCGCTGTTGGCTGAACATCAACATTTACATTGACATTGGTTTGTGGCAGTGGAGCACTTGCCAGCTGCCCTGGATCGGCTGCAGCTAGATTCTGTCCTGCGCCTGAGGCGCTGGCAAGTTGATTTGAAGGGTCAACTGTGCCTAGTGAAAGCTGTTGGCCCGGGTGAATCATGCCAGGATTAGATCCGATCAATTCACTATTGGCTTTATAGATGTCGCCCCATTTTGTGGCATCACCAAGTTGATCATGAGCAATGTCCCAAAGGGTATCGCCAGATTGCACAGTATATTGACCGGCCGCACCAGGTGTTGCTGCTGAAGCAATATCGGCACTCTCAGCGCCAGGCAGTTGAATGGTTGTACCTGGTCTGATCAAGTCTGGATTGGCGCCCAGTACATCAGCGTTCATCTTATAAATGTCATTCCATTTTGTGGCATCACCAAGATTATCTTTGGCTATGTTCCAAAGATTGTCACCAGAGCGAACGGTATAACTGCGAGGCTCTAGGCTGTTAGCCGATTGAGCTTGCTGGCCCTGTTCTAAAGGTTGGCTATTTTGAGCAACTTCTTGTTGCTGTTGCATTTGTTGTTGCTGACTTAGCTGCTGTTGCTCAAACTGTTGCTGTGGGTTCAATTCTTGTTGTTGAGCTTCGACTTGAGGCTTGTTGCTCGGCGCAGCCTTAGCAGTATTCTGACTGGCGTGATGATTGCTAGTTTTAACAGAGTGAGTTGTGCGGTCAAAGGTCTTGTGGCTGCGTGCTTCTGGTTTCGCTTCAGCTTTTGCATGATCAAGCTTATGGCTAGCATTGTGCTTGACGGCATGGTCGGCTTTTGGAGCTACTGCATCATGCTTGGCTGAGATTTTGTTGTCTAAGGCGTGAGAGTCTCCTAGGGCATCGGCCTTAAGATTGCCATTGTTGCCATCTAGGCTAAGGGATTTTGCTTTTAGCCCGCCGAGATTTTCAGCACCGCCTTTAACAGTATCTATACTTGGTTTAGCGCTACCAACTGTTGACTGGAACGAGTCTGATTGATTGCCCATGGCCAGCAAGTCGTTGTTTATCGGCTCACCAAAAGTTGAGCTGCCGACATTAAGTGAGGTAGCACTGGGTTGCATAGGTAATGATTGAGCCATGCTTTGAGCATTGAGGTTGTGGCCCGCACTGCCGATGCTATCGCTGAATAGTCGGTTATTGCCTGCCACTTGAGGGCCTGGCGTATTGGCTGATAGGCCTGGTCCGGATAGATGACCTTGACCTTCAAATTGCAATTTGGCCATGTTGCCAGAGCCGCTAACATTTAGCGCGTTGCGACCAAATGCTTGTTGTGAGAAAGGTTCGCCACCTTGACCAAGTGAAGTGTTTAATTTGCTAGAGAGCAAATCTGAGTTGAAGCTGCCACTCAAATGGCCAGGTAAATGACCGCCAATCCCTCCAATTTGACCGAAGAAAGGAGCATTGCCAGGCAGTAGCGAGAGATTCAGACCAAAGTGCTCAGGTTTGAAAGCGTTAAGAGCTGATGCTAGGTGATTGCCACCCAAATTGCCGAGTAGTGATTGATCTAGGCCCAAGGTCATGCCCAGATGGGTGCCAATCTGGCTTAAGGCTTCAAGTTGTGGCCCAAAGAAGGCACCGAGAGCTTCGAAGAAGCTGCTAAAGAAGCCGATGTGACCTGGCATTTTTGTAATCATATTGATTAGAGGAGAGACTGCTTGCTCTCCGCCTGGGGGGATAGCCCCTAGGCCGGCCATGGCGTCTGTCCCTGGCATGGCTGCCATGGCAGCGTCTTTGCCGACAGAAGCAACTGATGAAAATTGGTTTTGCACTTCACGGGCAATCGAATCTGATCCTGAGTTAACCTGGCTAGCTGCCTGGTCGAGTGGTTCTGAAGATCTGAATTCGAGGGATGACATCTGTGAGTCCTTGAAAGCCGTTCTCTCAATCTACAGCCGGGGCCGACGCTTGTCCATGGGGACCATGGGAGGATTCCCACGGTTTTGAGCGAGAATTTGCATATTAGTCAAAAGTTTTATCTTTGCCGGCCCCAGGGAATCTTTTGCAAGCTGAAGTCAGTCAATTTACTTAGGTTTTCTCGCTTACTCTTTCTGAGGTCAAGCGGTTAAAATTCCCAATATTTAGTAGGGATGGTTATGTTCGTGAAAATGAGAAAAAACCTGTCGCTGGCATTTTTGTCTAGAGCCGCAATCAGTTCTGTAGGACCCTTGGTCGTTATGGCTCTGACGGTGTTAGTCTGTGGGCACTGTGCACCGCTAGCTTATGGCTTAGACCACCCCCAATCAGCCGATGGTGAGAAGCCTGCCGCCACTGCACCAACAGTTTCTCTCGCTGCCGCCAACCTTGTGCAGTTGGCCAGTGATTATCGCGCTAGTGCTGATGACTTGAGCTGGGCTCGCTATGCCACCTATCTGCGAGACTTACTTGCTCTTCCTCAGTTTGTTAGTGCTGACCCGGCTCAAATAATTGCCGCTAACCCATCACTTTCTGAATTCAAAGTGAAAGTGAGCGAAACTGGTATAGGCAATTTCAGAGTTTGGAGTTTTCCTCGAATTGTCGAAAGTCACGCTGTAATTTTTCAGACTCCGGCTCGCACAACAGCTATTCCGCTTCCTCAGGCCGTAGCCTTCCGTGACGCGAGAATAGTCGGCGGTTTCGCGGCATCTGCTGCTGCCCCTCAGGCGAAGGCTGTGAAGACCACGAACGCGAAGGGTAAAGTCGCTCATAAACCAGCTGGTTCTGCAGTTGCTAAAGCAGTTGCCCACCCTGCGGCTGGTGGTCCCAAATCATTGGTCTTGATTGGTGCTGACCGTAGCAGCGGAACTTTGTGGTTTAAAGGCTTTCAGCTAGTCGAAGGAATGCCAGAGGCAACCGAGCTGTTTAGCACTTTGCCAGCTTTCTTTACTCAGAATGTCACTGGCAAAGCGGCCTTTTCGGGCAACGACATCATATTGACGATTCAGCCGCCGGTTGTGCGCAAAGAGAAAGTTGAAGAAGAAAAACCTGCCGGAGTGGTTAAAGATACTGTCAGCAAGCCCGTTGTCGCTGCTAGCGCTCCGGGCTATAAAGTAGTGCTCAAGTTTGTCGGCAGTAAATATACTCTTGCTGGCCATGTGCCAGATGATGCTCCGTTCTCGATTGCTCTGAGCTTCGCTCAAGCTGTGGCTGGGGCAAAACCAGAGTTGGCGAAGTCTTGGTTGGTTGATAGTAAGCTTGCTTCAATTCCTAAGTATCTCGGTTTGTTTGGTCGAGTCAGCCCACCTATGCGCCTTTTGCCCATGTCCAGTGCAGCTGGTGCCAGTCGCTATCGCCTGGTTACTTCAAGCAAAGACGACTTGATTATTGAAGTGGGAAGAATTCTACAACCTGGTCGATTGAAGGGGCAGTTGGCAATACGAGCTTTATTCATTGCTCCTTCAGATGCTATTGCTCAGCGCTTGAGCGGAGCCATGGTTATGCCAGGGGGCTCTCCTGCTCCAGCTGCGACGACTACTTCTTCAAATTCTACTAGCCCTCCTGCTGTGCGCAAGAATTGAGGACATGGCTGACTTTTCACCTAGTGATTTACCTCGCATCTCTCCTGGCGCCAGTAATGAACGCGAGTCTGGTGAAAGCTATCTCAATTCTTCCCTTTCTTTTCTTACTTTTTCTTATCGCGAAAATCTCTATAGTCAGCTCGACAAACTTGTTGAGCAAGGTAAGAGTCTTGATGGCTTGATAATTGATTTGATGCAAACCGGTTTTTCTTTGCCGCTTGATGCTCTTGTGAAGTTTTCTATGTATGCTAAAAAGCTCCTTAATCCGCAAGGAGTGCTGCTTTTTGTTAAGGGTGATGGTGCCATTACTCTGACAAAGGATGACCCTGCTGGTGGTTTGACTTTCAATATTTATGATAGTCCGTTTGGTATTTTTACCCGTTATCCACTGCTGGCTGACTACGCCTGTGCCACTGTCAGTGGTATCGATAGAAGAAGGTTGAAAGGTGGTGGCAGCACTCTAGCAAATCATATTTTGTCGACATCAATTCCGGTTTTGACTAGCGACGGCAAGCAAATCAAAGGCGACTTTACTTTACCTGCTCCGCAAAACTGGGTAATGCAAATGGTCGAAGACTATGCCTCAGTTGAGTCGATAGTGCGTAATGTCGAGTCTCATCACCAGTTGCCATCTGATGAGGCTTTGCGTATTTTACAAGAGCTTGAAGCTGCTCATCTTATTTTTCCTGTTTTTTCGCGTATTCAGTTTCTTTCTAATTGTTATCACAATCGCAAACCATTTCGCCTGGGTCGCTACATGGTCGCTTGCGGAATCGTTACTGAAGCTCAGTTGAGAGAACTTCTCGAGCGGCAACAAGAAGAAGGTTGGGGGAAGTCGCAGCGCACTTTCTTGGGGCTCTTGGCTGTTCGCGCTGGTTATATAAATACTCGTGAGCTCGAAGTTTTGCTTGACGATCAATATCTTTACGGTGGCTATCATCGCCGCACCGAGGATGAGTTGCCTGGAGTTTCTCGCACCGTTAATATTGAAACAATGCGTGATTCGATGATTGGCAGCCTTGGTGCCATTGATACCGCTGGCTTGCTTCAGTCTCTAGCGACGGCAAAGAAAACTGGTCTACTAACCGTTGAAGATCGCGATAAAATTTTGATCGTCGCCTTTGTCAATGGTAAGCCAACCCATGCCAAAATGAACAAACTATTGGGCTATCATGCCATGGTTGAATTTTTGACAACCTGGGGCGAAGGTATTTTTGTTTTTAGAGATAAAGGTGTTTCGCAAGAGTTTGATGACACTTGCCGCATCACTCAGACCTTGGAGCGACTGCTGTTAGATTCAGCTTTGTGCCAAGATCAAGTCAGTCAAATATTTGCTAGCTTTCCCCAGGGTCGCGATTCAATTTTAGAGCGTGTCTGGAATTTTGAAATGCTTTGGCAGCAAATGGCAGGCATGCCTCTGCGCCTTATGGATGAGACTGTTCTCAGTGTTGATGAGCGCTTTATGATTACTGAATTGGCTGCTCAGATTGACGGCTTGTCGACCTTAGATGAAGTGATTAAGGCTTTTGATAATTGGCCTACCCATAAAATTGTCAAAGCTCTGCATATGTTAGTTGAACTCAAGTTAGCCAATATTCAGCAGGCCAGCCTGTTCCGACCACTTACTGTTTTACAGAAAATAGGCTCGGAGATGCAAGAGCTCATAGGAAGAGAAGACAACAAAGCTTTGCTGCATGCCTCTCTTCATTATGTGCATGGTGATTCACCTGCTAAAGCGCGTTTCCATATTGACCATGAAGGACGAATTTCAGTTAACTTGTCGCAGATGAAGCGAGCTGGAGTGCCAGTGTCGGCCGTGCTGCTCGAGCTAAGACGTTGGATGGAAGCGTATCTTGCCTATTGTCGTCGGCAGGTAGACGCTAAGGTTGTGGATGAAATCGTTTCTCGTGTGATTAGCAGCAGTACGTAAATAGGAATCAGAGCATGCATGTAAAATTGGCAACAAATATTGGCTCTATTAAGTCAGATCTACTGATTATCGGTGTTTTCTCCCAAGAAGACATAGCTGATGTTTTAGCTCAGGTCAACTTGAGCTCTCATGCTGGCAAGACTGTTGGTAAAACTGTTGGTAAAACAGATGGTAAAACAGGTGGTAAAACCGATTCTGGCAAAAATTTTGACAAGCATCTCTTAGATTCGTTAGCTAAAATGGCTGTAGAAGAAGGTTTTGCTGGTCGAGTCGGTCAACAAGTAATTTTGCCTACTTATGAGAGAGCACCATTTAAGCGTTTGCTTCTTGTCGGTTTAGGAAATCCTTCTGAGCTTAATGCCTCTGCCTTCCGCAAGCTTGGTGTACAAGGGGCGAAGCGCATCGCTGTGATCAGTAAGTCCAAGTCTCCTGCTACCGTTTGTCTAGCTTTGCGAGTCAATTCTGCTAAGCCGAAGAGCAAAGGCCAAGGCAAAAATTCAACGGTTGTCAATCTTAGCCAAGCAACTGCCCTAGAAGCTGTGGTTGAAGCTTGGATTTTAAGTTCGTTTAGTTTCTTAAAATACAAATCTGTCAAAGAAGACGACAGTGCAACTAATAAAATAACCAGTCAAAGCAAGGATCAAAGTAAGGATCAAAGTAAGGATCATTCTAGCCTCACTCTATATGTTCAAGCCGAAGAGCTAGATCAATCAAGTTTGAAGAAAGTCAGCGAAAAGGCAATCGCTATGGCCACTGCTACTAACATGGCCCGCACATTGATCGCTGAGCCACCATCTTATATGACTCCCACAAAATTGGCTTCTGAAGCTCAACACATTGCCGCTGAATATGGTCTTTCTGCCAAAATTCTTCAGCCCGCTCAAGTAGAAAAACTTGGTATGGGTGCTCTTCTAGGTGTGGCAAAGGGGGCGAAGGAACCACTGCGTTTGATCATACTCAAATATACTTCGCAGAAGTCAAAGAAAACCATCGGTCTAATTGGCAAGGGTATTACATTTGACTCTGGCGGTCTCTCGCTTAAGACCGCCGTGGGCATGGAGCACATGAAGTATGACATGGCTGGAGCTGCCGCAGTTCTTGCTGCTATGCAGGTTATTGGCCAACTCAAGCCTAACGTATCGGTGCTGGCGGTGGTGGCATCAACAGAGAATATGCCTGGATCGGCTGCCTTGCATCCTGGAGATGTACTTAAGTCGATGAATGGCAAGACAATTGAAGTAAACAACACTGACGCTGAAGGCCGTTTAATTTTGGCGGATGCCATTACTTATGCCATCCGCGAAGGTGTTGATGAATTAATTGACATAGCAACATTGACTGGAGCTGTGGTTTCGGCCTTGGGGAGAGTAGCTGCTGGCATTATGGGCAGTGATCAAACTCTGGTAGATAGTGTTATCGCTAGCGGTAAAACATGTGGCGAACAATTCTGGCAGCTTCCTCTGTTTGTTGAATATAAAGAGGGTCTGAAGAGTGATATTGCCGATTTGAAAAATGCTGGCTCCCGCGGTGAAGCTGGCTCTAGCTCTGCGGCTATGTTCCTGAAAGAATTCACCGAAGGCAAACCGTGGGCTCATCTTGATATTGCTGGCGTGGGTTGGCTCGATCGTGAACGCGATGAGCTGTGCAAAGGTGGCACCGGGTTTGGTGCTAGAACTTTGGCCAACTACGTCTTATCTCAGACCAAAGATAAGGCTTAAAGGATAAGACTTAGTTGACCAGCTGGGTGATTGTTCTCATCAGAGGAATCAATGAGTCAGTGTCTCTGCCATCAGTGACTGTGACCAAAAGGCCGCCGCCAAAATCGGCAATGACGACGTAGCCCCGTGGTGTTCTTGAAACTACCTGGTGCACGCGGTCATGACCCATTTTCTTGGTGACGTGTTCGGTGTTCATGTAAACACCCAGAGCCCAGACTCCAACAGATTCAGCGTCCATATCACCAGGCATGGTGTTAGCAATTAGCAGGCCATCGTGGCCGACGATTACTGAACCAATTACACCCTGTTGGGTGCCAATCTGACTGAGTAACGACTGCAAATCTTGAGATGCTTCTAGCGTGAGAATTCTCATTTTGCCTTCGTTCAAGTCTGAACTGGTCAATTTGCCAATCTTATCTAGATCTTTTTGATCTAGTAAGAACTTACCAATTGAGGCAATTCTGCCTGAACCAGCATCTTGATTTTGATCGCCAGAGGCATCTAAACGACCAATTCCGGCAATCTTCGGCGGTGAAACCTGCTCGCCGCCCTGATCTGGTATGGCATAGGCGTCTGGTTTGGGGCTAGCGTCTTCTGGTATGCCAAGATTATCGGAGAAGATGCGGTTCATAACATTGTCATCAACCGAGAAGAGGCCACCTTTGGCAGGTTCAGGGCTTGAGGCAAAGTTTGCCGGTGGGGCACTTTGCGCTGCTGGCTGATTCCATGCTGGAGGAGTAGGAGCTGTTGGGGAACCCCAGCCGCTTGGCTGAGAAGCTTCTACGGCAGCTGGGGCGGGTGAACTTGACCAGCCGCTTGGGCCTCCTGCCTGTGGTTGCGAATCCATGCCCCAGCCGCTTGGTGCTTGAGGAGTGGCTGACCAGCCCGATGGGCCACCAGTGCTAGCCGCGGCTACTGGAGTCGGTGAAGGAGCGGCGACACCCCAGCCTGACGGAGCAGCTTGTTGTTCTGCGCCGGTGTTCCATGCTGAAGGAGCTGCAGCGGCAGCCGCTGGTGGAGCGAAATTGTTGGGCGCTGCTGCTTGAACGGGCGATATGGTCGCTTGAACACCAACCTGTGTGGACGGCTCGTCTACTCCAAGATTGCTGCTGAAGAGTTTATCGAGATCGTTGTCAGTCAGCTGGAAAAGACCGTTCTTAGCAGCATTTGCATCTGCTGCTGCACTAGGTGCTGCCATGTTTGGTGCTGCTTGTGGTGGAGCAAAGTTGTTAGTTTGGGCTGGCTGCGCAGGAGTTGGAGCCTGAGCTGGCACATTGGCTTGAGCCGGCGGTTCTGCACCATTGTTCACTAGGGTGCGGCCGACAGATTCACTAACTCCTAAATTATCACCAAAGATCTTGTCGATATCTTGATCGCCAAGGTTGAACATGCCACTAGGGGCTGCTTTGTCAGTTACCTCAGGAGCCGCTGCCGGGGATGGTGCTTGTGTCACTTGAGCTTGGCCCCACGAAGGTGGCTGGCCCCATTGGTCAGCATCGGCATTGGCAGGCGTTGCCGATGGAGCAGTCGGAACGGGTGAAGTCTGAGCATCGCCCCATCCAGAGGATGCAGGAGTGGGTACTTCCCAGCTGTTGGCTGCTGCAGGAGCTTCTGTTCCCCAAGCGGTAGGAGATGGGGCGGCAGGAGCAGGTGCAGACCATGCTGAAGGTGCCGCAGCAGGTGCAGCTGCTGAGAACTGTTGATCACTGCCCCAACCCGCTGATGCAGGAGCTGCAGCGTTATTGGCTTGAGCTGCATCTGGGGCAGCGCTAACTGCTCCCCACGGTGTCGTTGTAGGCTGTTCGGGGTGTGTGCCCCAGGTGTTGCTTGGGGCAGGGGTCTCTCCCCATGCTGCAGGGGCAGCAGGCTGAGCGAAGTTCTGAGCTGGTGGGGTTTGAGCTGGCTCAGCGTTGTTTTCCTTGCTCCGTTCTTGGATTGGCAGATCCCAACGGCTGTCGGTGCCAGCACCGGCGGCAGTACCACCGAGGACAGCACCCATTTTCTCAACAATCTGATTGACTGGGATACCAGATGACCCAACCGCACTCACCGCCGCTGGTGCCGGTGCTTGTACTGGAACTGGTACTGATACTTCGGCACCGGCACTGCGTGCTTGAATTGGTACATCCCAACGGCTGTCGGTGGCTGCATTGCCACCAAGAACGCTGCCCATTTTTTCTACAATTTGATTGACCGGTAGGCCAGATGAACCCACCGCCGCTACCGGCGCTGGAGCTGGTAACTCGGGGCTGGCAGTACGTGCTTGTATTGGCACATCCCAGCGATCACCAGCAGCGGCATCGGCGGCTGGTGCTACTGGTGCTGCTGTAGGTGCAGCACCAACTGCTGGACGGTCTTGAATTGGTGAATCCCAGCGATCGCCAGCTGCTTGTGCCTGAGCTGCTGGTGCTTGCGCTGCCGGTGCAAGTGGTCCAGTTTTAGGTGTGAACGACTTCCACACACCAGTTTCCATTTGCTCACCTTCTGGTGACCAACTCTGGTTCGCTGCTGCTCCTGCTGGAGCTGGGGCTGGAGCCGGGGCGCCCCAAGCCGCTGGTTCTGTTGATTGAGCTGGAGTTGCCGATTGTCCCCAACCCATCGCTGCTGCTTGTTGGTCTGGCTTTGCTTCCGGCTGTGGTGCTGAGCCCCAAGCTGGTTCTGGTGCTGAGGCGATGGCCTGCGGTACCGCCGCTGCTTGGGCCCAAGGGTCGTTGGCAACAGGTGTTGGCTGAACTGTCTGAGGTGCTCCCCACGGATCATTTGCCGCTGGAGCTGGTGTTGCCGCAGCTGGTGCTACCATGGCTGGTGCTGCATTTGCTGCTGCCCACGGGTCATTTGCAGGCGCAGACGGAGGTTTTGCTGAAGCTGAAGTGGAAGCTGCCCAAGGATCATTTGTAGGGGTTGGCGCCGCTGGAGCTGCGGCAGACATGGTTGCCGGTTGAGCCCAAGGGTCGTTGACCGTAGGTGCTGCTGGTGCCGCTGCCGAAGGTAAAGAGTTTGATGTATTGTTCGGTACAAGGTTGGGTGCTCCCCAACTGGCCGCTTGTCCCCAATTGCCACCATCAGCCTCTGTAGAACTTGGCCCCGATCCTGATCCAGCTACGCTGGCACTGCCCCACGGATCTTGGCTGCTTTGAGCGGCAGCCACAGGAGCGCTGGCTACTGGAGCTGAGTTGGCATTGGCTATATGGGGTGAGCTGCCCGGTTGGCCCCAGGCATCAGCTGCCTCGGAACCTGGCATTGCCCAAGAATCAGAAGACTTTAAAGGAACACCGGTGTTTGGCGCTGCTGCGCCAGGTGCTTGGTTCTCACTGCCCCAGCCAGAACCCCAGCCACTTTCAACTTTAGCTGGTGGCGTAGCTCCGCCTGAATTTGTTGATGTAGGAGCTGTAAATGCTGGTGCTGCTGTGGCTTCCATTGCTGGCGCGCTGCTGCCCCAGCCACTCTGTGTGCTAGTGGCACTACTTGTTGAAGATGTTCCTGAACTCCAATCGAGTCCACCGCCAGAAGTAGCTGCTGAATTTTGGTTCGGTTTTTGCCCCGGTGGCGCTAGACCAATGGCAGAGCCGGGATGTTGCTCGAATGAACTGGCAGGAGTGCCAGCCGGAGCCCCGCTCCAGTCTAGTCCTTGAGCGGTTACAGGTGCGCCCATCTTCTGCTTAATAGGAAGGCCGATTGGCGTCGGTGAACTCCAGCTCGAATCAGCGTCAGCTGGTTCTTGTGCTTGGTTTGGACGGCCAAAATCACCACCGGTGGCGGGCATTTCCTGGCTAGAATAATCGTCAGAATCCATCTCTAGAGGTGAGAGTTTCTGTGATTCAGATACTTTGCGTTTGATCGACTCAGCTAAGGTCAATGGTGCTTCGTCTAGCGGATTGGATGTAGCACCACCCGGCATACCAAACTTTTCACCCAGCGATCTTGTGGTTGATTGATTATCGCGATTTTCCGCTGCGTCTGCCCTGGTGCTTATTGATTTGAGACGGGAGAAGGTGCCCATCTGATCTTCGCGATCTTCTGCCGAAATTTCAGCTTCTCTGTCTTTACGGCCGAACTTGACTCCAGGTTTGCGTCGTTCGCTTGGTGCTTCAACTTCATCATCTTCGACTGGGTCATGGCTACTACCTTTCTTGGCACCCCTGCCAGCCTTGTTCAGGCCACCCTTCTTGTCACTCTTATCTTTATCTATTTTGCCTCGGCCAGCGTCTTTGGCTTTAGCCTTAGGTTGCCCGCCACCAAATAAGTTGGTGAACATAGCAAAGATAGAGCCTTTTTTCTGAGGGAGTTGTTCCATGATCGTTCTCGCGAGTGCTTCCGGGTTCTGGGGACGCAAGTCGTCAGGGAGCGGGGTGTCCTGAGCGGCTTGTATCATTTGGTCAAGTTGGTGATGAAACTTCTGACCTGAGTCAGAGGTTTCTAGATGATTGACGAAGGCGCGATGCTCTTGCTTCGAGAGTTCTTCATCGAACGATCTTTGAATCAGTAATCTGTACTCGGCGTCAGACATTAGATATCAACCTTTTATTTGCCATTTTCGTCTTCACCCGCGGCCTAGACATTTGACTACTTGCACCCTTGCTCTATATAGCAAAGCCATGCATTTCTCTACTCTTTGATTGGTTACGATTGAAATTTGTTCGTAGTTGAGGTCAAGGCTATGTCGCAAAAGAAATATTCGTTTTAACTCTTGCGGTAATGAGCCTATGCAACGTTTAACTCGTTGTACTCCAAGTAGTACGGTGGTTTCCCAATCCATGCTAGCTGAACCATCTTGTGCTGGGTCGGCATCTTCTTCGTCAGGTGGTCCGCTGTTCTGGCTATGGTATTCGCCCATAGCTTCAACGACATATTGAGAAAGCCAATCCCAGATCGACATATCAGGGTTCTTTGGTAAGCCCTGGTTAAGAGCGCTAAAAGCATTATTGAAGGATGAGATGGTAACTTCAGAGGCATGCTCATGGTCGCCAGTGCCTAGTAAGGCCACTGCGTAGATTCGCTCTTGGTGTACCCAAATAAATTCATTCCGCTTGTCATTGCCACCTTTTTTTAAGTCGGTGAGCACGGCAACAGCAGACTGGTCAAATTCTTTGGCGCTATTCTTGGATGGAAGCAGAGGCATACTTAATGGTCATCCCACAGGAGCTAAATAGACGTGCGTGCTCAGGTTACCTCGCGGTGCCTGAAGGCTGCCTCTGTGAAATAGTGTGATTTGAGAACGTAGCCGCTAAGCAAGTTCGATTAACTTTCCTCACCCGCGCACTTTATTGCCACTATTCTAGATTGCCACTATTCTGAAACTAAGCTGCAACCGCCAAGACGCCTATTTACCAGTTTACCTGATATTTTCTATATTGAATTGCAATTTCAGTCTTGAACTTTTGTGCACCTCCTTACCGACTGAGTGCTAGCATGTCTCAAGATGAAACTCGCTTACTTTAGATGTACCACGTTTGCATGGTGCTAACCCCTAACAGGACTGATAAATCAGCAATGTCTGTTGTAAATAGTTTTTCCGTGATTGTAAAGAATGCCGATCCGGAGGCATTTAATCTTGGCTCTGTCACTCAGGCACCGCGCTCAGCAGCCGCTCAAGATCTTGAAGCTGCTTGCGAGAACCTTGTTTTTGAACCTTCTGACAACAAAATCCCTGACCTGGTTTTTTCTACAATCAGGTTCGTCATGACCTCTTATTTCTCTGAGGCTCATCAAAGCGGTTTATACAACCGCCAGATACGGCTGTGGGAGACCATTTCAAAGATTGCTGCCGTTGAAGTTCAGCCTGTAACAAAGGGCCTCTTTCAGAAAGTAGCTTTGCCTGTCTACGAGCTACTTTTTAAAACCGTCAACGGCAAAGTTCCGATTGTGGCTTTAGTGCTTGAACCTGCGTCTGGTTCTAATCAGCACGAATTACTGAAAGATTTTTTGGCTAAGGTGGCTAAAATGCAGGCCCAGTCAGGTAATCAGGTTAAGGGCGTATTTGTCGTCTGTGATTCTCCTTTCCCTCCAGCCATTTTGAGCTTTGTGGAAAAGGCCATTGGAGCTGACGATCCTGTAGCTCGATTTGATTCGATTTTGCCGCCACCCTATCAAGTTCACATTAATTTGCTTGTAAATCTACATGGAAATATACAACCTGAACATATACAAGAAGCAGATAGCGGTCTTGTCACTGGTCGATTGCAGCTGCTTCACCCGCAGTTGCGTGCGAAGAAACCGGCGTCAAATGACGACCAACCTAGCGCGGTGCAAATTAGTTTTCAGTAGAAACTTAAAGTGGAATGTTTCCGTGTTTGCGCCGTGGTCGCTCTACTCTTTTGTTGGCCTGCGCTTCTAATGCAGCAATTAGTTTAGAGCGAGTTTCTTCAGGCATAATTACATCATCTATATAACCACCTTGAGCGGCAATATAAGGGTTGGCAAAACGTTCTCTAAATTCACTGACCAATTCAGCGTTGCGCGTGCCAGCAGTATCGGCCTTCAGCTCTTTGCGGTAAAGCAAATTAACGGCAGCCTCAGCCCCCACAACTGCTATTTCAGCCGTAGGCCAAGCAAAGTTGAAATCGCCTCCGACATTCTTTGAGCCCATTACATCAAAAGCACCGCCATAGGCTTTGCGGGTAATCACCGTAAGCTTTGGCACTGTCGCTTCACAGTAGGCATAGAGAAGCTTGGCGCCATGTCTGATAATGCCGCCAAACTCTTGGGATGTTCCTGGTAGGTAACCCGGTACGTCTACGAAGGTAATCACAGGGATGTTAAAGGCATCAAGAAAGCGCACGAAGCGAGCGGCCTTGACTGACGCATTTATATCAAGACAACCGGCAAGACGTTTTGGCTGATTAGCGACGATGCCTACTGACCGACCACCAAGTCTAGCGAAACCGGTAATGATGTTGGTGGCGAAATGGGGCGAGATTTCAAAGAAGTCGCCCTGGTCGAAAATGCGCTTAATGACGTCGTACATGTCGTATGGCTTATTTGATTCTACCGGCACCAATTGATTTAGAGCCGCCATATCAGCCGGTTCTAGGTCAGAATCTAAAGGGCTATCAGGGGCGGCATCAAGATTGTTGCTGGGTAGATAAGACAGCAATTTTTGGGTTAGCCAGAAAGAATCCTCTTCATCTTCGGCCAGAAGTTGGGCTACCCCTGAGCGCGAATTGTGGGTCATGGCGCCACCGAGCTCTTCAAGGCTGACATCTTCACCTGTGACTGTGCGCACGATCTCTGGGCCGGTAACAAACATGTAGCTTTTGTCTTTGACCATGATTGTAAAGTCGGTAACCGCAGGGCTGTACACAGCACCACCGGCACAGGCACCATAAATTACCGAAATTTGAGGAATTACCCCTGAGCAATTGACATTGCGATAGAAAATATCGGCGTAACCGGCCAGTGAGTGAACCCCTTCTTGAATGCGGGCACCACCACTTTCGTTTAAGCCAATCACCGGGCAACCAGCTTGCTTGGCTAAGTCCATAATTTTGCAAACTTTGCGAGCAAAGACGAGTCCTAGGGCACCACCAACAAAAGTGGCGTCGTGGGCAAACAAGTAAACCGGGCGACCGTCAATTTTTGCCTGTCCAGTGATTACTCCGTCTCCCAGTGCTACTTTGGTTTCCATGCCAAATTCTTGACACTGGTGCACGGCGTAGCGGTCAATTTCTAAAAAACTGCCTTCATCTACTAGCTTTTCAATTCGTTCACGAGCCATTAGAACGCCGCGTTCATGCCGTTTCTCTTTGACCGCAGCGGCAACAAAACTGGCTTCTTTGCGCATGTCTAGAAGCTTCTTGTTCGGGTCTGACTTCAGCGTTTCCATCGATTAGCCCCATAGTGATTGAAATAAGTGACGGTTAGAAGGCAATGCCTTTTGTGGCGACTAGGAAGAAGTGCACTATTGTAAGGTAAATCGACATTGTACAGACATCCAAGATGCTGGTAATGAATGGGCCGCTGGCATGAGCCGGCTCTACGCCAAAGCGCCTAAACAGTATGGGCATGAGGGTGCCAATTACTACGCCAAATGTCATGGTGATGAAAAGAGAAACACCAACTACAACCCCCAGTTGATAAGAGGATTGATGGAGGAAGCGGCTGATCATATAAGTGGCAAAGCCGCAGAAGAGACCAAGCAGCATGCCTACTTTTAGTTCGTGAAAAATATTGCGCAAGGCTGCTTTTAGGCTCAGAGCGGTTTTGCCGCTGCTTTGAATTTGAATACAAGTACTCTGGGTGGCTACTCCACCGGTTACACCCGAAAGCAGGGGCATAAATGAAGCAGCTTGCACCATGTGCTGAATCACTGAATCGAAGTGAGTAATGACCGAGGCTGATCCACTTTCAATCAAAAGCGTGATAATTAGCCACGGGAGGCGTGCGGAAAAGGCGCTGCGCACGTTGTAGTTGAGAACGTCTTGATTCTCTGGGCCGGTGGTAATACCAGAAGATTGAAAAATGTCTTCAATAGCTTCTTCTTTTAAAACGTCGATGACATCGTCGGCGGTGATGATACCGAGCAATTTTTTTTGCTTGTCAATAACAGGGAGAGTGAGCAAGTCATAGCGGCTCAATATTTCGGCTGCTTGTTCTTGGTCCTCCTCGGCTTGCACGAAGACTAAGTCTTCATCCATGACGTCTTTGACTAGAATTTCTGGTGCTGCTGTCAGTAACTCTTTAAGAGTTACTTCGCCGACTAGAACCTCTTCTTCATCGACAACATAAACGTCGTAGATCTCTTCTTCTAAGTCTTCGTACTTTTCGCGCAAGTAAACTAAGGCTTCAGCCACAGTCATGCCCGCATGCAGGGCAAGATAGTCGGTAGACATGATGCCACCGGCAGTATCTTCTTTAAATGTCATAAGCTGGGTTAGATCTTCTTGGGCTTCGACATCTGAGACCTGACTGATCAAATCCCGCGCTTTCTCTTGGGGCAATTCAGAAAGGAGGTCGACAGCGTCATCGGGCGACATATTGCTAATTAGAGCAACAATGCTGATGTCGCCAAGGTCACGCAATAATTCAGTTTGACCGTCTGGTTCGAGTTCGGCTAATAGGGCCGAGGCATTGTCAAGGTCTAGCAGGCGAAAGCAAGAGATGCGATAGCTCGGGCCTAGTTCTTCAAAACACTCAGCCAAATCAGCGGGGTGTTGATCGTTTAACAGCAAACGCAGTTTCTGGCGTTGGCCGAGATCGACCAACTCCGTTAAAACATTTGGCGCTATTAGCTGTTTTTCTGTCATAGCAATAACCCTACCAAGCCTGAGAGGTTGACAGAAGGGCTTTTGTCTAATTAGTTAACAGTAGATTGAGAACTAGGCATTTATGAGAGCGAATTAGCAATTCAAGCTAATTCTAGTCATCTAGATATCCCGCTAGGCGAGAGGACCAATTTGGCTGGCGTAGCTTTCTAAATGCCTTGTGTTCTATTTGTCTAACGCGCTCTCGTGTAATGTTGAAAAGTCTTCCAACTTCTTCAAGAGTTCTCTGTCTGCCGTCTTCTAGGCCATAGCGCAAATGCATAATGTCGCGTTCACGCGGGGTGAGCTGACTGAGCATACGGCTAAGATCTTGGCGCATAAGCTCTTCGGCTGTTGTGGCATCAGGCCTAGTGGCCTCGTTATCTTCAATTAAATCGCCAATATAAGTTTCATCATCGCGGTTAAGCGGCATCTCCATTGAAACTGGCTCGCGGTCAGCTGCCATGATTTCTTGGACTTTGCCTACTGGAATTTCTAAGGCCGAGGAAAGTTCATGCTCGTTTGGCTTGCGGCCTAATTCTTGCGAAAGTTTAGAACTGGTTTTCTTGAGCTTATTTATTGACTCAACCATGTGCACCGGTACGCGGATAGTGCGAGACTTATCGGCTAAGCCGCGACTGATGGCTTGACGTATCCACCAGGTGGCATAGGTAGAAAATTTGAATCCTTTAGTATGATCAAATTTTTCAGCTGCTCTAATTAGGCCGAGATTGCCTTCTTGAATCAAATCTTGGAAGGGCAGTCCACGGTTTAAATATTTTTTGGCGATTGAAATAACCAGGCGAAGGTTGGCTTGAATCAACTTCTTTTTGGCTTCGCCATCGCCTTTGGCAATGCGGCGGGCCAGCTCGATTTCTTCATCGGGCTTGATCATTTTTACGCGACCTATTTCGCGTAAATAAAGTCGAA
Source organism: bacterium Ga0077546 (assembly GCA_943369735.1). Classification (GTDB taxonomy): domain Bacteria; phylum Cyanobacteriota; class Vampirovibrionia; order Obscuribacterales; family Obscuribacteraceae. The sequence goes on along the minus strand of CALROJ020000033.1, from coordinate 44,636 downwards.
CAGAGTCTTCAGTAAAGCCTGCGGCTTCTACCTCTTTCTCTTCCGGCTCATCATCGGCCTCCGGCTCATCTCCGGCACCGAAGACGTCGGCATAATCCTCTGAAAGGTCATCGGTAACTTTTGCTGCCAACGCGAGTAAACTCCATAACGCAGGAAAGAAAATAGAACTCAAAAACAGCGGTACACTTGAGAGTGCCGAGGCTAATTTCAACTTCGCCTCATCTCTCCCTGCTATTTACCCAAATCTCAGTCAACTCTAAGCAGTCAAGGGATTGATTAACTTTTGTAAATTTGGTACTTAGCGGTGCGAACCGCCGGCGACTATAAGGGACTAACTATGTACAGGTACTGCGGAGATAAGGGTTTCATTCATGATTGAAGGCGATTTGGCCGATGTCAGCCTGCCAGGCTTGCTGCAATGCCTTGCCACTGAATCCGACAAGAGCTTCCGGGTGCAACTGGCAAGTGGTCCGCAGAAAGGCGAACTTATTGTTTCTGAAGGTCAAATTCTTGCGGCAAATTTTGGTTTGCTTGAAGGTAATGATGCTCTTACCGAATTTTTGTTTTGGGGTGAGGGCTCTTTTAAAGTTGAACGTTTCAATTTAGCCGATGATGCTTCCTTTAGTCGAAGTTTGACAATTGAGTTGAGGCAGCTTAATAGCTTTGCTGATCAAATTCTTTTTTTGCAGAAGACCAACGTTGGTTTAAACACCGAAATTGTGCCTTCGCCTAAATTTGGCACTCAAGAATGGCAAGAAGCTTTAAAGAAGTTGCCTCTGTATAAAGAAGATTATGTTGTCCTTGGCTGGGTCACTGATGGACGCACCATGCGCCAGGCCATGCGCGAATTCAATTTTGATGTTGTCCAGGCCACTAGCTCGCTTTTTCGTTTATTAAGCACGGGTTCAGTTGATTGTATTCGGCCGCAACTTGCCTCTGATATAGAGATTGCTGATATAGAGATTGCTGCTGTAGAGGTTGTTGCTCCCGTTGCTGCTTCTGAGCCTGAATCTACAAAGGAAAAGCCGAGTAAGGCCAAAGCTAAAACTGACTCTACTAGTAGTGTCAGTGAACCAATTGTCGCAAATCAAGCAGAGAACGCAGTCAAAGCGCCTGAGCCCGATTTGTTACCTGATTTCGATATGGAACCAGAACCAGAACCAATAGCAGAGCCAGAACCACTTAAAGAGGCTGCCAAGAAAGACGCCGAGCTGGTTGTGACTAGTGCGGCTCCAGAAGTGGTGCACGATTTTGCCCCTACTCCTGCTGCTACTCCCGCAGCTAGTCCTGCTGTTAATTCTGGTACAGACGTGATTACATCAGATAGCTTACCGGCGGTAGGCAGTCCTGAGTTTATGGAATTGATGGCTAAAGCCCAACAAGTGGCAGCCGGTCAAGCTGTGAAAAAGGCTGATAATCTTGTGGCCGCTACTAGTGTTCTGGAAAAACCCAAGCCCAAGGTTGAAGTCGCCCAAGCTGAAGCGGAGCCGGACAAGAAGTCATTTGATATTCGTCGCACAGATCCGCTGCCTCTAGTGGCAATTGACATCGAGCGACTCTTCCAAACTAGTTTTCATGTAGCTCCTTTCGGTCAGGTAGCGCTTAATAACAATTCTCTTGACGACGACATGAAGAAAATCGTATCGGCTTTTAAGGCAGGTAAAACATTTATCAATGTTGCTACCGATGGCGGCCATGGTCATGACCCGGCGCAAATTTTGCATACTTGCAAGTACGCTTTAGAGCGAGGTTATATTGAACCGCCCGACCAAGTGGTTAGTCTCACCGCCGATCTTTTGCTCGGCCGAGTTGAGTTGGAACAGTATCTATTGCAGCGTCGACGCTTAAATGGTGATGAATTGCGCGACGTCATTGAGATGGCTAAACAAAAAGGTATCAAGCTGGTGGAGCTCTTAGTTAAAATGGGCTTCATGACCGATTCTGATTGGGATCGCCTCAACCAAGAAAAAGAAAGGTTTGCACCTCGCTAAATTTCCTGAAATTAGAGCGCCTATTAGGTAAACTCAGTTTCTGGTAGCTAAATCGTTGAAGAGGATATATGACCGATAAGTACAATCGCCGCGAAAAGAAAACCCGTCGCAAGGCAAAAGTGAACAGAAAGAAAGCAATCGTTAGAGAGAACATTGCTAAGTCCCAAGCCGGTAAATAGTAAGAACTTAAAATGACAGCAAAGCGAATAATGTCGGGTATGCGCCCTACAGGGCGTCTTCACCTGGGACACTATTTTGGCGCACTTTCAAACTGGATTCAGTTTCAGAGTCGTTATGAATCATATTTCTCAATTGTTGATTGGCACGCTCTGACCACTAAGTTTCAGAACACCAAAGAAGTGCAGGGTCATATTTGGGAGATTGCTCTAGATTGGTTGTGCGTGGGTATCGACCCTGATGTCTCAACCATGTATGTGCAGTCCGCTATTCCTGAAATTGCCGAATTGCATTTGTTGCTGTCAATGATTACTCCCCATAACTGGGTTGAGCGCGAGCCCACCTTGAAAGATATGGTGAAAATGCTTGACTCAGACGAGCATGCAGCTCATGACAAGATCACCTATGGGCTGCTTGGCTATCCAGTATTGATGACCGCAGATATTTTGGCTTTCAGGGGCGAACTTATCCCTGTTGGCAAAGATCAAGAGTCGCATCTAGAATTTGCCCGTGATGTAGCCCGTCGCTTCAATCATCTATATGGTGTCAGTTATTTTCCTGAACCCAAACCTGAATTTACTGAGACGCCTTTGCTCAAGGGCCTCGATGGCCAGAAAATGGGCAAGTCTTTCAATAATGATATTAAGATTGCTGATACCGATAGTGATACCGAAAAGAAAGTAAAGCAAGCAATCACCGATCGCAGCCGTATTGCTAAAAGTGATCCTGGCCACACCGATCTTTGTGAGGTGCCATGGCCCCTCTACAATGTATTTGCCAAAGATGTTGACTATCTTGCTCAGGTAAAAAACGAATGTGAAACGGCACAAATTGGTTGTGTCGATTGTAAGAAGAGACTGGCCGTCCACATCAATGACTTCTTTAGACCGTTTCGTGAAAAGCGCATAGAACTGGCTAAAGATCCAGATAAAGTGCGCAAGATTCTTGAGCATGGTAACTTGAAGGCTCGTAAGGTCGCGAGTCAAACTCTCACCGAAGTACGCGATATCATGGGCATGGTTAACTGGTAAAAGTTAACGAGTAATTGGTTACTGGTAACAGTCATTCCAACTTATTTAAGTAGCAAAAATATTGAGCGCGTTTTGGTCATGGCACTGACTGTTTGTCTGTGTTTCACTCAAACCGGCTCCTGGATCTGCTTAATTGCGCTATTGCTAGTGGCGCTTGCCTGTCCTGCAAGAAAAGAGCGTTTGAGTGCTTTAAAGAAAGCACCACTATTATGGCCGCTGGCACTATATGCCCTAGCCGTGTTTGTTTCCGGGGTCTTTGCTCCTGTTGGCCTATTCACAGAAGGTTGGGCTGAAGGCTGGAAGTCATTTGTATCTCTCCGGGGCATACTTGTGGCTTATCTGGTTGCCTATCAACTCTTTGCCTACGATATAGGAGCCAGATCGACAGCTGCCGCCTTGAGCTGTTTGCTTCTTTGTGGAGCAGCTTCAGGAATTTTTGGCTTGATTCAACAAGTATTCAATTTCCATCCTTTTACTTATCCGTTTTTACAGGCAACTGGCTTTCTTAACGAACCGATGTCGTTCGCCGGTTTAATGCAACTAACAAGCTTTTTGGCTCTCGGCTTTTTGATGCAGGGTGGTTACAAGCAGCTGCCGCTCTTGGCGAATAAGTCGGCATTTCTTTTGGTTGTATTGGCTAATTTTATTGGTTTGATTTTTGCTAGTGAGCGCAGCGCCTGGCTGGGTATGATTTGTGCCCTGCTGTATGTCTGTTTTTATATTTCACCCAGAAGATTTTTTGAAGGTCTGGTTGCTCTTTCATTGTTGTTTACTCTGGCCTGGTTTACCGTGCCGGTGGTTCAAGTTCGACTTAGCCCCTTGTTAAACGCTCAAAGTGACGTTGGTGTCACTGCCCGCATTAGTGTCTGGTCACAAGCCTGGCAGCTCTTTCAAGAGCATCCAATTACTGGAGTAGGAGCGCTGCATTTTCCCCGCATTGATCTGCCCGAAGCGATTGTGCCTGGTCATTCTAAAGACTTAAACCATGCCCATAGCAACTATCTGCAGATTCTCTCTACCACTGGCATTTTGGGCTTCGCGAGTTTTCTCTGGCTCTTAGTAACAGCCCTAACTGTCGCTTATCGACAAGCTAAAGGTTCTAACTCATTTTACGCCGCTATTGGTTTAGGCCTTCTGGGGGCGATGGTTTCGCTTTCTGTGGCTGGTGTTTTTGAGTATAACTTTGGCAGCGGCCAAGTCAAACTCATACAGTGGTTTTTATTGGCCCTTTTGCTGAGGCCCGTGCCAGAAGCTAAACTCGAAGCTCAAGCCAGCCTTTCGACTGATAGCGCCAAGCAATGAGAAAGCCTTGAATAACGATAGAAAATACCATGGCCGACCAGACACCGTTTGGTCCCAGATGTAGTGCTATGGCCAAAACGTAAGCAATAGGTATGCGAATCAACCAGTTGCAGATCAGCGTAAACCACATGGGCGTTTTGGTATCACCAGCCCCTTGCAGAGCACCGGTCAATACCATGCCTAGGGCGAGAAATGGCTCTGCTACTGAATTTATGCGCAAATAGTCGGCAGTGTAGGTGATTGTGCCCGGCTCTTCACTCATAGCTTGCGCAATTGGGGTAGCGGCAAAGTAGAGTACGACACCCAGTACTACCATTGACCAGATGCCAATCCAAGTCACTCGCCAACCGGCTTCAAAGGCTCTATCTATTTCGCCGGCACCAAGATTTTGGCCAACAATTGAGGCAACAGATAAGCTCAGTGCCATAAGCGGCATAAATATAAATGATTCGACGCGCATGCCTATAGTCCAAGATGCTAGAGCACTGACTGAATTAGGGCAGCGAGCCAATATGAAAAAGACGACGAAGACCGAGAGTGACCACGCAAGTCGCTGCAAGGCTGACGGTATGCCAATGCGGGCAATGCGAACAATTTCGTTGCGATCGATTGGGTAAATGGTTCTTAGGCTATCTTTTAGCGGTGAGTGGGAAATGGCGATGATGGCTAGGATTGCTCCGACTGTGCTGGCTAATAATGCAGCATAAGCAATACCAAGCACGCCTAAATTAGGTATGGGCCAGCCATAGATCACTGTGAGGAAGTCGCCAGCGACATTGATGGCAGTCATCACTGAAACTATATACAGTGGCGTCTTACTGTCGCCGATGGCTCTAAATGCTGCATTGGCGATGGCTGTAAAACTAAAGGGAATGAGCATAAAGCTGTAGGCGATTAAGTATTGCCTAGCGGGATTCAAAACTTCATCGGATGGTGTGAAGAAGTGTAGAACGTAGTGACCTAGCAGTGTTGCAGTAGCGGTCATACCAAGCCCGAGGATAATTGAGAGGGCAAATGATTGTCCTGTGGCGTGGAGCATGGCTGCTTTATCATTAGCGCCGAAAGCTCGAGAAACAATGGCTGTAGAGCCAACACCAACTGAAAGAATAAACAGTAGAAAGAGAAATAGTACATGTTCGGCCAAACCGACTGCAGCTTGTATATTTGAGCCCAGAAACCTAGCTACATAGACGTCGCAAATTCCAACACAAGAATTGGCAATAGTTGTGAGTAGCAGTGGCCAACTCATGATCCAGATGGCGCGCCAAAGATTGCCCGTTATTAGCGGTTGTTTTTGCTTCTCCTCTGCCTGTGAATCTATGTTTTTAGGTTTTGTGGTCACTATTTTCTCTTATTGATTTTAGACAGTGAACCTTTCTTCATCGCTGTCAGTAGAGCGGCACGGGCCAGCAGTCTGGTCGAATCAAGTACTGGCAGAACTGAATCTTGTTGCTCAATTAAGAGCGGAATTTCAGTACATCCTAAAATTACGCCATCGCAACCGCGTCGCTTCAAGACATCTATTACTTCTTGCATGAATCGGCGCGAAGTGTCATTAAAACTACCGTTGACCAGTTCGTCAAAAATAATACGATTGATCTCTTTTTTGTCGCTATCGCTGGGCGTTTCAGAGGCAATGTCGAGGGCTTCTAACTTCAGTTGGTAAACAGGCCCTTCCATTAAATATCTTGTGCCTAGTACACCTAGTTTAGTCATGCCTTTCTGTTTGGCTTCGGCTGCCACCACTTCAGCGATATGAAGCCAGGGCACAGGTGAACTAGCTGCGGCTAGATCAAAAGCTTGATGAATAGTATTGTCTGGGCAAATAATGAAATCGGCGCCCATGCTCGCTAAGCGCACCGATGAGTCGGTCATTAGCTGGGCTACACCTTGCCAACCGCCCTTGCCTTCTAGTGTTTCGAGATAACGTCCTAAAGGATGCGTATGGAGGCTGACTTCGGGGTGCCAGTGTCGCCCCATGATTGATTGGGCTTCACTACAAATTGTGCGGTAGCAAAGAGCTGCGCCTTCAGCGCTACAGGCGGCAATACCAATGTGTTTTGTCATTATCTAGTTTAGGCTTAGTCAAATGGGTCAGAACGATAATCATCGCTTATTTTAAATGAATTGTCAGAGCGGCCAGACTTTTCTACCAAACCTTGTGCCCGCGCCTTTTTCAATACTGCATCAACGATTGGCTTAACGGCGTTGAGATCGGGATTACCCTTAGCATCAAATTTACCTTCGACCAATGCGGTCATCATCTGAATTTCTTTAGCAGAGAAGCCTTGTGTATATTGCTCAAGAATGTCCTTCTCTTTAGGAGTAAACTTATCGCCTCGCATTGCGTCTTGTCTTTTGATTTCAAAATTCAAATCAACTTCTCGATCGAGTGATGACGTTTCTTCAGCATTACTTTTGCCTCGACGAATGGCATCATTTTCAGCGTCAAACCCTTCTTCTACTCGCTGCTTGCCGCCGCGAATTGCTTCTAAAGTCTCGTTACCTTGGCCACGCTTTGTCACTGATGGATAGTCAAGGACAACTAGTTCGCCGGTGACTACGCTAACACCTACTTGACCTTCAATACCTGAACCAACATCGGTAATTTCCAGACCCTTAGATGCATGCTTTTGTGCCAGTGCGTCAACTAATTCTGGTGAGTAGCGTTTGCCTACCACTGCTAACTCTTGCACGTACAAATTGGCGCTGCCGGAGAAGCCTGAGCCCGCTAGCTCAACTTCATGCACTTTACCGTATATCTTGGCGTCACCTGGTCTTTTGCCCCAGATCGGTTCCCAGCCACCTTCCGCTATGGTTACTTTGAGAGCGCCACCATTGGGAAATTGGGCGCTCTTCGCTAGTTCAAGTACTGCTGGTGAATCGTTGCCGTGGCCTAAACTTTTCACGACCGTTTGATTTTTTAAGACGCGATCGCCTTTGACAAATTCGGCAACTTCACTTAAGCCCATTTGTTCTAGAACAGCAGATGCTTTTTCGTATACCGGTTTGGCTTTAACTTTGTCGGACAGCTTGGTAGCGGCTTTGTCGCCAGCTTCTCTTCTAACTGAAGCGGTAGCAATGTCGTAGGCCTCATCAGAGAACGATGAGTCACCCTTTTGTTTGCCTCCCTTTACTTGTGGATTAGCACCACCCTCGATGGCATCGCTCTTGACGCTAAGGCTGCGGTTTTCTAATTGGCTTGGCCGACCAAGCTCAGCCAGTGTAGATTGCATTGCTCTGCTACCTAAATTATTACCTTTAGATGCATAGGCATAATTTGGTTCTAGTTTTGGCATTTGCAAGAGCGGATTGATAGAGGCCATAAAATTATCAAAACGCTGATAGCTTGTGCCAATTTTCTGCTGGATACTTTCTCTTATGGCTTCAAAAGCTGGTCTGACCGATGCCGCCGTCTCCGACGACTTAGCCGATATGTTGCTATCTCTAAAACTTTCAGACTTCGCCACTTCGCCCTTGGTACTTTCACTTTTGATCACATCGCCTTTAGCGGCGGGCATTAAGCCCCCGAGCGCTCCGCCGACAAGAAACATAGAATAAGCGGCTTCTACTCGCTCTTGATTGGTGGCACTGCGCCCTTCGATAATACGGGCGTGGGTTTCAGCACTGATTAGGCCAGTGGGAATACCAGCCACGGCTGCTCCGAAGGCATTGTTCGTAAGCAATTTGCCGACAAGGGGGTTTTCTGCAGCTAGACCTAGTTGTCTCAAGCCGAGGGTGCCAGTGGTCAATGAAGCAAAGGTAATTGCTCCTACTGCACCGTTCTTGAAGCGGCTTGTTAAAAATTCGCTGTTGCTCAACTGTAAATCAGTTGTTTGGCCAAATTTCGGCTGCAATGGTTTAAATATTGCTTCAGTGCCAAAACCAGCAACAGCTGTTTCAGCAACTAACAAACTGTTTTTGCCGAATAATCTGCTGGCTCCTTCAGCCCCGGCTTTAATTTCAGCTCTTAAGCCGGCGGCGCCAAATGCTTTGTGGGTGACAGCGTAGGCAGCGATAAAGGGTACTAGTTTTCCCGCGGAGCCAAACTGCTGGCCATACCAGGCTGCAGAGTTAAATTCTGCCGCGACCGGTGCGTCCATGAAAGTAACGCTCTGGGCTAGCTTAGTTGCAGCCCCTTGGTCGACTATCTGGGCTACCCCCTTAATTGGCGCTTGCAGGCTTTCGTATGCTGCTGTTTGCAAGAAAGACCCCACCAAACCATGGGTCTCAGGGCTAGCGGCAGGTGCAGCTTCTTGATTTCGCTCAATCGGCAAGGGGTCTTCCTCGGTCACACCCAAGCTTCATACCCTTTTATCTGACTGATTTATCGCTATCTCTAATTAGGGTCTTGCAGGCTAAGCGATTCTTTTGAAAATGGCTTGCGGGCACCACAATCAATGGCGCGCTCTGTGCCTTTGATAGAGCCCTTAATGACGCCACTAACTACGCCATAAGCCATTCCTGTATACGAGCCTACTGTTCTAGCAAAGAGATCAGGTCTGTCGCCACCAGAGGTGTCTTCGGTCATTTGATCGCGCATGCGCAGGGTTTCATGTGAGATATCACGGGCGATACGTACAGGCACCCCTATAGTGAAGCCCATCAAGACGCCACCAACTGCCATGGGAGCCGCTAGAAAATTAGTACCAGCCTTACGGCTTGGAGCTTGATTGGCCTTGACACTTACTTCTGTCTTTTCTTTTGCTGCCGTTTTGGTTGTGGAAGGAGCTGGATCAGGCGTTGTTAGGATGCGATAGTCGTTGATGTTGATCTCGTCTTCTAAATTTTGTTCGGCCAACACAGGAGTGACTCCTAGGGCTAGTATTGCCAATGCCAGAGCCAGAGCACGATTTGAATTTAAAGTTAGAGCCAGAGCTAGAGTTAAATTGACAAATTTCACTTATCAAAGCCTATGAGATAGCTGCTTTTACTTTCTTGCCGAAGTGGTCTGTCAGTCGCCTTAGCGTCGGTGAGATATCATCATTTTCAATCACTGCATCAATCAAAAACATTTTGTCGCTTTTCTGAGCGGCACTCAAGGCTTTCTTGAAATCCGCTGCAGAAGTCGCTTGAACGCCATTGCCGCCTACTGCTTTTGCTAGTTCAGTGTAGTCCCAGCGAGGCAGATCAAAATAGTCACGTTGTTGATCGATGAAGCGCAGCATGGCATAACTAGCGTTGTTGAAGACAATGACAATGGGGTTGAGGCCCATCTTCACCGCTGTGCTTATTTCCATACCAGTCATTTGGAAGGCGCCGTCGCCAACCAGTACTATTGGCCTTCTGCTCGGCATTGCTAGCTGAGCGCCAATAGCGGCTGGCACGCCAAAGCCCATGCTGACATAGTAGCCTGGCGCTAAGAAGATATCGGTCTGCAGGCTCATGCCAGCATACATGCAGTCACCAGTATCGGTGACCACTGAAAAATCATTGCTATTCTCTAAAACTTCATTGAGGGCACTAATCATGGCCGCTACAGTCAAGTTCTTGCTGCCGGCTGGTGCTTCTATCACTTCTTTAGCAATAGACGGCACCGTGAAACGGCTTGTCGGTTTTAGCTTGGCTGTAGTTGTCTCGAGTAAGAGGTCCAATACTTGATCAAGCTTGAGGCCGTTATAGTGGTGGTAGCCCACCATTACTTCGTGGTTGTTGATTTGAACTAGATTTTCTGGGCTAAGTTTGGCTGTATAACCGCCGCTTTCCATCTCTGTCATCACTGCACCGAGGGCGATGACGCAGTCTGAGCCTTCAACATACTCTTTGACTTTAGGATTGCCGAATTGGCCAAAATAATTGCCAATGAAATTTGGATGGGTTTCAGGGAATGTCGCTTTGCCTAAAATAGAAGTGACCACAGGTAAATTGAGAGCTTCAGCAAAGCCAATAACTTTGTCTTTTAGGCCGAAGCGTCTCACTTCTACGCCGACCATAAGAACTGGTTGTTTAGCTGCTTTGAGCCGGTTGGCAATTTCATTGACAGCGACATTGAGAGCGGGGTTAACGGCTGGTAGTTCTGGTAGCTTGGCCTCGCTCAGCTCTAGCTCTTGATTGACCATGTCGCGCGGCAGTTCGATATAGCCTGGGCGTGAAGATTTGAGAGTGGTATCAAAGACCCGATCGATTTCGGCTTGGGCTGTTTTGATATTGTCAACTATGCTGGTAGCTTCGGTCACTTGCACATAAACATCGTGTTGGGTGTTGAAGTTTTTGACACAGTGGTGCAGATGTGGTTTGTCGTTGCGAAAACGAGTTTCGGGTGCTCCGCTGATTACTAGTAAAGGTGACTCCTCAGCGTAGGCCAAGCCAACGGGATTTACCATGTTGAGGCCGCCTGCGCCATAGGTGACGAGCGCTACACCTAGCCCTCTCAGTCGGGCATAGGCATCTGCTGCATAGCCGACGGATGGTTCGTGGGTGAGCACAACAGTCTTTAGACTGGTTCGGGTTTGCGCTGCATAAAGTGGCAGAACAAAATCACCCGGTATGCCAAAGGTATGCTGCACCCCTGTCTTTTCAATGCGCTCAAAGATGTAATCGGCTAATTTCATCATTCACTCTCAATTTGCAAACACTTAAGGTTAGCTCCAATTGCGCCTTTTGTCATATTGGAGAAGTATAATATCTACTTATGGCCTCAAATGATCCTAATAGCGAACCTTCCACTGTCTCTCCTGGAGCCAAGCCTGCTGGCCCCCAGGTCGAGCATGTTTTCAGGCGCAGAATCTTCAAGCACTTGCTGCGCTACTTTTACCTGCTTATGCTCGTGGGTATGTCTGTTTCAATGCCAATGAGCATGATTGAACGTGCCCAGTTGCATCAACATATCGATCTCGGCTCTGAGCTGTTTTTGTTGCTATTTATAGTTGGCATCAATATCTTGATTTTGCCCTCGGCCTTTTTTGAAGTTAACGGCATTATTGTCAAAGCAGATGGTCTGAAAATAGAGACTATGCTTTTGCCAGTTACGGTTCCGTTTGATCAGATCATTAGCTTGACGGTACCTAATTATTTGGTTTGGGCTCTTTTGAGGACGAAAAGAGGTTTTTATTTGATTAACAGGCGCGACATCGCCAACCTTGATCAGCTTTATAGCCTTCTGGCTCCTAAGCTTCCTTCTGACGCTCATTAGATGATGGAGATTGGTAAAGTGGTGGTCTAAACTATTTACCTATATATAGCTAAAGATTTTGGGGCAAGATGAGTAAGGGCAAAATTCGGGTATTAATCGGCAAACCAGGGCTCGATGGGCACGATCGAGGCGCTAAGGTGATAGCTAGGGCGCTGCGCGACGCTGGCATGGAAGTCGTTTATACCGGCTTGCACCGCTCTCCAGAAGAAATTGTCGAGACTGCCATTCAGGAAGACGTTGATGCTATTGGGCTTTCGATACTCTCTGGGGCGCATTTAACCCTGTTGCCCAAAGTGGTTAAGCTCCTCAAGGAGCAGGGTGTTGACGATATTTTGGTCTTTGGCGGTGGCGTTATGCCGGATGAAGACCGCGATTCGCTTTTGAGCCAAGGCATTGCTGAAGTTTTCGTACCGGGTGGAGCGACTGTCCGCACTATCGAATTTTTGCGTACTAAGTTTCCGGGGCGCGAGTAAAGCTGAAAAGCCATAGCCTGTCCACTTTACATCGTAGAACCACCATTGGCAGCTGCATCTAAAGCGGCTATATTAATTTCATGGGTGACCTCTATGTAATTTCGTTATTTCGAGATGTCATTCTGGGTATATCAGAGTGTGGACATAACAGCCGATAAAAATCGATGTAATCAAATTGTGAGTTTTGCAGATTAATTCTGCTGGACTTATCTCTTGAAAGCCTGTTATACTAGCGTCAAGTTACTCATCTCCAACTGGAGACGGAAATCAGTGAATAATAAGCCAGAGAATGTAAATCTCTTCGGAGACAGCGACGACCAAAGCATTTTTGAAAATGCTAAGCCGTTCTGGAATATGGTTTATGGTGGTAGAGATCTGCTGGAATCGCACATGCCTTCCCGCGACACTGCTGTCAAAGCTATTGTTTATGCATCATCGCCAGCTTTGCTGAAAGAAGATGCAAGGACCGACGCCGTTTACGGCTAAGTATTCCAAGCTGAGCTAAAATCTATTCGCTAACTGGGTTCGAGAGAGCCCTTTTGTGTTGTTTATTTTCTCTTCGCTGCAAAAGCTTCCAAACTTGCTACAATTATGTCGTCTAGGTCTAACCTAGGCGGCTGTTTACTTTTAGCAGCTTTTACTAAGTTACATGGATGCATACTCAATGGATGCATACTCAAAGGAACCTTTTCCTTAACCGATGAATTCGAAGCCGACAACGTACAGCAAAGGTGACGTCGTCTTGGTGTCTTTTCCATACACCACCGATGACGGATCGACTCAGACTAAGCGTCGGCCAGCTGTACTGATTTCAAATGACTACAATAATGCTCGCCTTGATGACGTGCTGCTCGTTCCTTTGACAAGCAATACGTCGCGGGCGGCCCGCGAGCCCACGCAAGTGGAAGTGCTGATGAATACTCCTGAAGGCAAGGCCGCCGGATTGAGGCTTGATAGCGTTATTGATTGCACGGTTATTGCTACTATTCCAAAAACTCTTGTGGTCAGCAAAATTGGTGCTTTTCCTCAAGAAGTGATGGAGAAGGTAGACCAGTGTTTGATGATTGCTATGGCCATCGGTAGACCAGTTGGTCAACCTGGACCTCAGCCGGGTCCATAAGCTAAAACGAAGGCTATGGCGTATTCTCTTTCATGACTCATGGTTAACTCGAAGCTAGTCAAGCCAATTGATTGAGCGCGCTCTTTTGCCTTACCGTGTAATTCTATGGTGGGTGCGCCTGTTGCTAGGCGCACAACTTCAATGTCTTTCCAGCCCACACCAATGAAGCCAGTGCCTAATGCTTTAGAAGTAGCCTCTTTAGCGGCAAAGCGTGCCGCCACTCGGGCGAGAAAATCTTTGGGGCGCGACAGTACATAAGCTTTTTCGCCTTCGGTCAAAATACGATCGAGAAAACGACTACCAAAGCGCAGATAGACGTCTTCTACACGCTTTATTGAACAGATGTCAGAGCCAATCTTAAAGTTCATTTCTGCAGCTCATGCTTTCCTCGCATAATTAGAGCTCTGGTGGTACTTCTGCTGTGCGCGTACCGAAGAGAAAGACCTGCTCAGGCTCAGTCAATTCTTCGTGGAGCTGAGCCACGCTTTTGTCTAGGCCTGGGTGACGAATGTCAGGGGCAATTTCTAGCAGTGGCACCAAGGCAAAAGAGCGTAGGTGCATTTTAGGGTGAGGAAGGTGAAGGTTGGGTTTTTCCATGACGCTATCGCCGTAAAACAAGATATCTAGATCGATAATGCGCTCTTTTACTCTTTGGTTGTTGCTGTGTCGATGCAGCTCGGTGAGCCGCTTTTCAATGTCTTGGCAAACATCTAGTAAATCTTCAGCGCTGAGGCTGGTTTCGATAGCAACGACGGCGTTGACGAACCACTGGGTATAGTTGTCACCGATTGGTTCTGTTTCGTAGAGGCTTGAGCACTCTAAAACTGTGATGTCGTGTATATCTTTGAGAAATTGCATGGCCTGTTGTACATAGCCTAGGCGATCGCCTTCGTTAGAGCCCAGGCCAATGTAGGCTTTGACTTTTCGTTTGTTGCCGCGCAACTTTCTTTCCACAGACTTTGAATCCTTCCCTAACAACTGGGTTTGTAATTTGACTTGAACAATTATAGTATGACCCTCGGTTAACTCCGTGTATTCAGGCAATCTCATGAGCTCTACTTCTAAGAATTCTTCGTCTAGTAAGCAAGCTTGGCCGCACTTAGGCAGACTTATGCCATTCATTGTGCTGGCTGGGGTCTTTATTTTTGGTCTGTCTTTTCCCATTTCAAACTTTTTCATTGTCAGGGTAAAGCTGCCAGATCAAAGTGGTAATGCTGCTTTTGCACCAGTTTCGAAAATTTTGCAAAGTAGTTGCGTTGACTGCCATAGCGCACCGGATCTTGTCGCCTATCCTTTTTACGCTAAATTTCCCATTGCCAAAGACACAATCGCTCGAGACATGCTCGAAGGGCAGAAAGAGTTTGTCTTGACCAAAGCCCAGATATCAGGCACAGAGCTGATTTCAAACATTGACTTGGCGAAAATTTCGACAGTAGTAGAAGAAGGTAGCATGCCACCGATTCGCTATAAGGCCTTGCACTGGGATGCATCGCTTAACCGCGAACAAAGGCAGGCAATTTTGAATTACATCCAAAGTCGCAATCAGCAGAATTAGTCGAAAATTGCCTTGTAGACAGCGTCTGTGTCAGCTAAGTTCTTAAACAAGTGCTGGGGTTTTCTCTCGGCTAAGTCTTGCCACGGTGTCTTGCCTGTGTTGACAGCAATTACTTGAGCACCATAGCCATGAGCGCAAGCAATGTCGTTGACACTATCACCTACGATAATTACTTCTTCTGGGGCGAATTCATTGGCGAAATGATCTTGCGCTCTGCTCACAGCAAAGTGAGGAAGATCAAGACGATTAGCCGAGTCTGAGCCATAGGCACCAATTTCAAAATAATGATTGAGGTCGAAGAAATGAAGTTTCTTGCGCGCACCAATTTCCACATTGCCGGTTAGCAGCCCAAGAAAACACTGACTGTCGGCGCGAAGGCGATCTAAAATTTCGACTACACCTTCGTGCATAATCATAGTTTGAGAGGCTGACAATTCTTGATCAAGATAGCTCAGGTACAAATCAATCAAGTCATTGACCTTTTTTGCTGCTTCTCTTTCTGGACCTAGATCTAGGCCCTGACTAGCGAATATCTCCCGCATTATCTGTGGATCGGTCTTGCCAGACATTGAAATTCGTGTTGCTTCTTCTGGTATGTCATGACTTTCTTTGAGAGCGCGAGCCATGGCTCTGCGACCTGCTCCGTTTGAAGAAATCATGGTCTCGTCGATGTCAAAAAGTACTAGCCGTTTCAATCTACAATCTCGTTTCTACTCTAAGCCTGTTTTCTTAAGCGCTCTTTCCATTTCACGGGTGACATTGGTGAAGGTTGGACCAGAAGTCGATTGATAGTCTTCTTCGAATACTCGCACTTGGTCTCTACCGCTGTTTTTGGCTACGTATAAGGCTTTGTCTGCTTTTTCAATTAGTTCAGACGAGCTGCGCGCTTGTTTAGGGTAGCAGGCTGTACCGAGAGAGGCTGTAATTTTGCCAAGTCCCGGAACGTGTGTGTTGCGAATTTGACTGCAAAGTCGGTCGGCAATTAGTGCCGCTTCGAGCAGTGATGTTTCTGGCAAGATAATGCCAAACTCTTCTCCACCATAGCGAGCAGCGGTATCTCCGCTTCGCAGGAGGGTTTTGAGAATGGCGCCAATTTGTCTGATAGCAGCGTCGCCTACTGGGTGGCCGTGGGTATCATTGATGACTTTGAGTTTGTCTAAGTCGATCATAATCAGAGATACTGGAGTGCCTTTTCTTTCTGCGGTGCGCAGTTCTTCTGTCAGGCGATTTTTGAAGTAGACGTGATTATAGAGACCCGTCAGGCCGTCGGTAATGGCTTGGTGTCTTACTTGGGCAAAGAGCTGAGCGTGGGCGATGGCGACTGCTAATTGATCGGCAATGGCTGATACCATGCGAATTTCGTGCTCAGACCATTGCCGTTGATTTTCGCATTGGTGCACAACAAGAACACCCATCAATTGATTTTCGTTCAATAGGGGCGCGGCAATCAATGACTGGGAGCCAACTTTGTTGAGATATTCACTAAAGGCGGCACAGCGGTAGTCGCCAGATACTTGATTAATAACTGAAAGAGAGGCTGGCAAAGTCTCAAAAGTGAGCTTAGTTAGAGCATCGACTTCAACATGTATATCAGCCTCTGCCTGGCTTATGGTCTGGCTTAAGGCAATGCCTAAAACTGAGTTGCCAGCATCGGTGACGATACTATTGATTATGGCATTCGGATGAAAATCAATGCTGCTGCCGTAGAGGCTCAAACCTTTGTGACAGTCTAAGCTCTCTTGGTGATGTTCGTGGGTGACAATTAGCGGCCCTTCGGCGCGAGGTTGGGCAATTTGTACGCGATCGGCTCCGAGTGCTTTTGAAAGCTCGCTGGTGACTGTATCGAGAATGGTATCGACATCTAGGGATGTGCGCACCGATCTGACGATGTGATTGATTAGTTGTTCTTTTTCTGCCAAAGTTTTGGCATGGCTGTATAGGCGGCCGTGAGCAATGGCTAGTGAAACCTGGTTGGCTACAGCTTCTACTAGCTCTAACTCGGATGGTGACCAAGCTCTTACTTGGTCGCATTGGTGCACTAGAATCAAACCGAGGATATCTTTAGCGCCATTGGCTCCTTGAATTGGGCAGGCAATCAGGGTTTTGATTGAGCGCCAATCAGCTGCATCAGTGCCGTTTTCTCTGATTACTGGTACTTGCGGGAGATCCTGGTTTTCTAAGACATCAAGCCAGATAATCGACCCTTGGTCGATGATACGACGTAATACATCGTTTTCAGAAATCAATACTTTGCGATTGGTTAGTGAGTTGCCATCGAACTCTTCGTTCCACCAAACATAGTCGAAGGATAGTTCATCATCTTCGATTTCAGCGGTTTGATGGGTATCTATTAGGGCCAGGCAGCAGCGGCTGGCGTTGAGATTTTGGCCGAGTTCTTTGACCGTGGTATTGAGAATCTCATCTAAGTCGAGGGATTGTCTGACAGAATCTGAGATTCGTTTGACCATGTTTTTTTGGTCGCGGTCTAGTTCTAAGGTATTGGCCATCTCGTTAAAGGCGCGCGCCAATAGACCGAGCTCGTCGCTAGATTTTACTTCTACGCGCTTCGAAAAGTCGCCTTTACCTAGCGATAGCGCTTCTCGGACTAAGCCATTGATGGTTTTCGTGAAATGTGATGTGGCGGAATAAGCCAAGACAAATGAGATGCCGACAGCACAGGCTGCCAGTGAAACCATCAAAATCAGCCAATCGTGTGCCGTTCCATATATAGTGCTTGTGGGCAAGCCTACTGTTAACTGCCAATTTGTGTTGGGCACATGGTCAAAGGCATAGGCACGGGGCGTGGGATCCGCAATTCCAATTGCTTCTAGAGTGCCTCTCTGTTTGTGAGAGGCGGCTTGAACAGTCTTGGCGTGGGAGAAATCTTTGCCCTGCCAGAAGTCGTTTTCTATGGTGCGAGCAATTACTCGCTTTTCACTATCAACCACGGCAATTACTGCACTTGATTGATCGGCCAAACCAGTTAGACCACTAAATAGATTGAGGACTGCTTTGGGATCAATCACAGCTACCAGCTGGGCTTTGATTTGACCATTTTGTATTACTGGCGCTGAGGCTAGAAGGTAAGAGTGGCCATGATTGTCAAAAACTGTAGCAGGCCCCATGGCTGCTTTGCCAGCGGCTCTGGTAGAGGCCAAAAGTGTGCGCAGTGCCTTTGTTTCAGCTAGGCTCTTCACCGCTCCATGGTTATCCCGCTCGGCTTGAGCCAATATCTGCTCACCACCGGGGGAGGTCAAAAACAATTTGCTCCAAGATGGTTGGGCCACAAGAGCAGTTGAAAGAGTGTTGTTTGTTTCTCGGTTGGATGCCAACGAACCCTTGGCGCTCAAAGATGCCAGAGCAGAGAGTGAATGAATTTGAGATTCTATCCAGCTTGATACTGTGCGCACACCAGTAGCTGCTTGAAGAGTCGTGGCGCGCTCAGCTTCAAGTTTGAGAGTGCGATATTCTTTGAAGAGTGAAAAACTTCCGATGGCAAGCAGAGGCGCAGCTACACCGAGGCAGAGTATTACCATTCGGGTGCGGATATTCAGTCTTACTTTGCCGCTACTTAGCACGCTTTTGTCAGGTCCTCTAAAAGTATTTTGGGATTCCTGCTCACTGCATTATAGGCTTTATATAAAAAGAGGAAAGAGATTTTTCGTATTACCCGCAAAGAAATTTTCACTCAGCTTTTCAAAATCAGGTCGCTATCTGCTTTTTGTGAACGGCGTCGCCTTGTTAGCTCTTTAATTTCGCCAAAAGTCTTCTCGATGTCTAAGGGCACATTGTCTTTGAGATCGAAATCAAGGCCTAAGTGCATGGCTACCAAGATCTCTTGGGCTGCTTGTTCTTTCTTGCCCTGTGCCAGATAGGCGTCAACTCTAACCATTCGTGCTGTCAGGCAGGCGTCTTCAAATTCGAGAGCACGATCGCAGAGGTTGAGACTTTTAACTGTTTCGCCAGCTGCAAATGCAGCACAAGCCGCAGCTGCTAGTAAGCTGGCTCGCAACTCGCCGTCAACGCCCTCGTACTCAGAAGTCTGAATAAAGCCGGCTTTGCTAACTGCATACTGTCTTTGGCGAAAAGCTAACAATGCCTTGAGGAAAGAAGTTTGCATGCTGTCAGGAAAATTCTGTTGCAAGTGCTTGAGCATTTTTCTTGATTGTCTTCCTAGGCCTGCTTTTGTATAAAGCAAACCGAGGTGCAAGGTAGCATTGGCGTCATTCTTTTGTTCTTGCCAGAGAGACATTCGCTCTTTCAGCTCTCTAGAACTATGGGGTCGGCTTAGATCTGAAAACCACATGCGTAAGTGCGAATTGCTGAGGCAGGTTATGAAAGTTAGTGCCAAACAAGCATGGGCAATCAGATAGGGTGGCAAGTTATCGCCGTGCAGATTATTAGCAGTGATACTAGCAATGGTGCCTGACAGTGCTAGGGCCGGGTGCAAAATGAAATTTAAGCCAAGGGTGAAAGCAATGGTGTAGCCCAAGAAAGTTGCAAGAAAAGGATGAGGGCGCATCACCAATGCTGGTATCAATACCAGGGCGAATAAAATCTGTAGTATTTCACCGGCATAGCCAGAGTAAGACTGTAGTACTGGGATATCTGCCGCGCGCCAGTCAATTAATATCAAGAAAGGAAGAACGAGGAAGAGCACCAAGCGCCAGGCAAATGCTCTGTCATCATCGTTCAGTGTTTCTTTCGTCAGTCTGTGGCGTTCTGTCCATAACCTGATAGAAGTATCGGCTGCTAGCATAACTGCCAGCGCCACTAGGCACCAGGAAGCGAAGGGATGGCAGAGGAGCTGTTGGGCGACTGCGCTGAGATTCAAAATGGATGCCTTTTTTGGTAATCTGCAGAATCTCTTGGATTATAAGAGGTAATCTACTGACAAGCCTGAGAGAAATTTATTGCTTGCCCCTGCTTAAGTTACGAATGGCATTAATCTCTTGCTGCACCATTGAGCCCAGCATTGGGTCAAGCCAGGTCAGTGCCTCTTTACCGGCTCGTTGATTGTTTTGGCAAAGCAGTAGCTCTGCCTCGGCGTCTTTTAAAAGTTCAGCTTTGATAAGTGTTACACCAAGGTAATAGTGAGGGTCGGCCAGACTAATGTCGGTTAATGAAGCTTGCTTATACGATTTTAAGACTTCGTGCCAGTCGGGTTTGGCCGCTCTAGAATTCTCTATTTGCTGCGCTTGACAATGTCCGCAAGCCATCCAGGCTCGGGCTATTAAGACTTTGTCTGGGCATCCGCTATCTGTGATTTCTTTGAAACATAAAATAGCACTTTCAAAGCGGCCTTTGCTTTGGTGAATGTAGCCTCGCAGAAGCCAGACATCCATTAACTGACCATCCAGTTCTTGTACTTTATCGAGGCTCTTTTCACAGAGGCGATCTAGACCGACAAAGTAGTACTGCCAGGCTACTGAGAGATAGTTGATAGCGTCGTTTTCTTGCTGCGCCCGTGCTAGTACTTTTGAAAATTCTTTGTACCAAGCTGGCCTGGTCTTTCTGACGAACCAAAGACGGCCAGTGGTGCTGAAGAATGTGAAGAGAAAGAGAGCAATTAGTAGCAGATGTACGATACCGGTAATGGTGGCAATTTGAAGATTTGGTTGGCCATAGATCATGGCAAAATCGTCATTCCAGGCAGTTAATGAGAGCAGTGGATAGCCAATCAGGCAGGCTAGACCGTTGAAAATATAGAAATAGACACTGAGTGCTACCAGCGCTGGTGAAGTTTCTATCAAGGCTAGACCTAGGGCAAAGAAGCAAGTGGCCAATTGAAAGAGATTGCCAGCCAAGGCAATGACATAGTGCTGAAAAGGTGTGAGTTTGCCGTCTATGACAACTTCGCCCCAGAAAATACTCCAGTGAAAGGCTGTCACGGTTGCGCCAAAATAGCGCGCTGCTAGAGCATGACCAATCTCATGAAAGAGCACCACCATTGGTAGCAACACGAAGAAGGCAAACTGCTTTAATAAGTTACGATCTTTGATGGTCAGATCTTCATCAAAAAGAGTACCGAAATTTTCTACGACGCACTTAACCGTATAGATTGAAACCGGCAGAGTAACAATGCCTAAGATGTAGTGAGAAATCAGCTGCCAGTCCATACTCTAAATTATTTTCCGAAAAGTTTGAGCAGAATAATCGACACAAAGTAGAGGCCAGTAAGGGCTGCCGTGACAATTAGCATCGAAAAAGCGGTTGGGTCCGGTGTCAGTACACATGCCACCATGCCACTGCCAAAAACTGCGTAGCGCCATACCTTGAGCAGCTGCTTAGAGGTGACAAGCCCAGCCATTGCCAAGGTAAAAATGACAATTGGTATCTGAAAGCAAAGGCCCATGTAGAGCAAAATTGAGCAAACTAGTGAGATGTAATAATCAAGCCTTTGATTGATAGGCGATATGCCTTGGCTAAAATTACCAAAGAAGTTGAGCATTGGTGGCAGTAAACAATAGTAGGCAAAAACCGCACCACAGCAGAATAACAAGGGGCTGCCGAAAACCACAGGAGAGACAATGCGCTTTTCTTGTTTGGTTAGACCTGGGGCAACAAAGCGACCAACTTCAAAGAGTATGAAGGGCGAGGCCATGATCAAAGCCAAGTAAGAGGCAATTTTGAAAAATACGAGCAGTGGTTCTTCTATTGAGAGAGCCTGAAATTCCATATTGCCTGCGGGCTTTTGCAGAATTCGTAGTACGTCTTTTGTCAAAAATAGGGCGGTTATAAATGCTGCCGCTAGGTAGCCAACGCTGCGCATAATGCGCCATCTAAGCTCGTCGAGGTGCTCTACCACCGTCATTGTGTGGGGGTCGCCTGGTTCTACCTCTTGAGACTCTTGAGTTTCTTGAGCCTGGGCTACTTTGGCAGTGTCTACCGTGGCTAGAGCTAATTCAGTTGACTGACTGGGCTGCAAGTCTGCATCTAAATCGTTATCTAAATCTGTACTGGTCGCTGATGTAATGGCGCGAAACTTACTACCTGAAAGTTCAGGCTCGAAGTTAGTATCAGGATTCTGTTCGTTGTCGGCCATTTAATTAACTGTTAGTAACTGTTCTTTTTGACTTCTGTATATGGAAGAGCACCACGCTGGCTGCCACAGCGACATTGAGCGATTCTACTTGGGGCGAGATCTCAATGTGCGCTTCTTTCGTTGTTATAGCATCGGCCTCAGCTGTTAGTCCATTGCCTTCGTTGCCGAACACTATGGCAATCTTCTTGCCGTATTCTAGGGTTAGAAATGACTGTTTCGCTTCTGGGTTGAGGGCAATTATTTCAAAACCGGCTTCCTTCAAGCTAGAGAGAATATCTCCGATATTTTCACCGCTAGATATTGGCAAATCAAAGAGGGCACCCATGGCCGAACGCACGACCTTGGGGTTATAGAGATCGACCGAGCCTTTGCTCAATATTAGAGCGCTGGCGCCAAAGGCCAAGGAGCTTCTAATAATTGTGCCTAAATTGCCGGGATCTTGTAGATTCTCGCAGAGCACCACTGTTAGTGGTTGGCCTTGGTCTATCGCTGCAATTAGCTCACTAGTAGTGCGGCTAGCTTTAGTTTTAGCTATGGCCACGACATTGCAAGGTGAAGTAGTTGTGCTCAATGTCTTAAACAAAGAAGAATCAACTACATTCAATTCGAGCAAGTTGTCGTCAAATGTTTCGGGGAAGCCCTTTTCATAGTAGGCGGCGTCCATCACCACAGCTTCAATTTCTATGTCTTTGTTGAAAGCCTCAAGTAAGACTTTTTCGCCCTCAATAAGGAAAAGCCCGGCTTTGTGCCGGGCTTGGCGCTCATGAAGTGAGCGAATCCTTTTTAAGAGCGGATTAGAGCTTGAGGTGAGAGTGACAATTCTCATGATCACTCCAATGTGTTATTTGCTCGCGGCAACCGCTTTTTTGGCTGATTCAGCTAGCTTAGTGAAAGCTTCTTTGTTAGTCACAGCCAGTTCAGCCAGCATTTTGCGATTAACTTGAATTTCGGCTCTCTTCAGACCGTTCATCATAACGCTGTAGCTCATACCATGTATTCTGGCTGCAGCATTGATTCTGGCGATCCAGAGGCTTCTGAAGTCTCTTTTTCTTTTCTTTCTGTCACGGTAAGCATTTTTCCAGGCTTGCATAACTGCTTGGTTGGCAGCGATGAATATCTTGGATTTGGAACCGCGGAAACCCTTAGCGTATTTAAGGATTTTCTTGTGACGTTTTTGGAGGACGTTGCCTCTTTTTACTCTTGGCATTTTGCTCCTTCTTCTCTCGAAGTGAAAGTTTTACTGCTGTTCTCTTGTGGAGATCAACATCAGCCGGTCGTCGGAGAGGAGTAATCCCTTGGACCTGACTGTTGGGCTATTTTAGGTTAACGCAAATATTTTCTGTAAGGGAACATGGACAATACGTGCTCCTCGATATCAGGATGCACGGCTGCAGTTCCTCGCAGATTGCGTTTTACTTTGGCGCTTTTCCACTCATTCAAGTGGCGTGAACCAGCTTGAGTGCGCATTACTTTACCGGTTCCAGTAATCTTGAAACGGCGAGCGGCAGCCTTGTTGGTTTTCATCTTAGGCATTTCGGTTCTACTCTTAGTGAAAAAATACTATCTAGAACGCTTACTTGCGGGCATCAGCTAGCTGAAAACCAGTTAAGCAGGCGTTTTGCCCCTTGAAGGAAGGGGCGAAAGAATCATGATAACACTCTTGCCCTCCAGTTTGGCCTCTCTGTCAATCAAACATAAATCTTTCAGGGCTTCGGCGTAACGATTCATCAAATCGATAGCCATGTTAGCGTGCTGCATCTCGCGGCCACGCAGGAGAATCAGCACTTTTATCTTGTCGCCTTCAATTAAGAACTTTTGCGCACTGCGTAACTTCACATCAAAATCGTGGTTTTCGATTTTGTAGCGCATCTTGATTTCTTTGACATCTTGGATGTGATGCTTCTTCTTCGTTTCGCGTGCGCGTTTTTCTAATTCAAACTTGTGGCGACCATAGTCAAGAATACGTGCCACAGGCGGATTAGCATCAGGCTGAACTAGTAAAAGATCTAGACCTTTTTCTTTGGCTGCAGCTAGAGCCTCACGAGTAGGCACAATTCCCAGCTGACTACCATCCTCATCAATGAGCCTAACTTCACGATCGCGAATGCGCTCGTTTAGAGGGGGAAGGTCTCGTCTTGCGTCCGGACGACGGGGATCGATTGTGCTCAAGCGTACCTCGTGTATCTATCAAGGATTAAATAATAGACAAGTAATAATAAAGTCTGCCGAAGGGGGGACTTGAACCCCCAAGAGATTGCTCTCACTACGACCTGAACGTAGCGTGTTTGCCATTTCACCACTTCGGCGTAGGCAAATAATCTTACAACAATAAGACTATTTGCTCCACATCAACAATGAACTGCTGGTTCGATTTATCCCTCAGCCATGTAAGGCATAAGAGCGATGTCACGAGCCCGTTTGATGGCCACTGTCAAAGAACGCTGGTGTTTGGCGCAGTTACCGCTGATTCTGCGTGGCAAAATTTTGCCGCGCTCAGTGACAAACTTCTTCAAACGGTTTGGATCTTTGTAGTCAATAAATTCTACTTTGTCAGCACAGAAGCCGCAGGTCTTGCGACGACGTGGTGGTGATGAATCGTTGGACATTCTACCCATTGAACTAACTCCTTAAAAATGCAATTTAGAACGGAATCTCATCTTCCGAAGAGAAGATGGCGTCGAGATCTTCCGGTTCTTTACCTTCAACTATGCTCTTAGCCTTACCAGCTGGACGGCTGGACACGGTAGCCATACGACTTTCGTCGTCTCCACCTTTAGAATTGTCTGCTCCCACTGAGAGAGAGAGGTTTTCTACTGCCACTGCATCAATCTCCACATCGCGGCGCTTAGCGCCTTCGGCTGTGGTGTAATTGTTGATTTGCAGACGTCCATCAACCGCCACATAATCGCCTTTCTTGATCTCTTGAGCGGAGCGCTCAGCGAGGTCTCTCCAGGTAATTACTTTGACGAAATTGGTGTCTACTCCACCATCTTGACGATTAGGTGAATCAACCCCAATGGTGAATTCAGTAACCGCAACGTTATTGTTGGGAGTGAAGCGCTTTTCTGGTGCTTTCACTACCCGCCCTGAAATGACTACTTTGCTCAAACTCATGGCACACCTGCTTACTTACTGTTGTGTGTAGATTTAGATTACTGGGCTGCTTTCGCTTCTTCTTCTAACACAACGATCAGTGAGCGGATAATGTCTTCGGAGAGCACCATCATTCGCTTCAACGGTGAAATAGATTCAGTCTTAGCTGTGAAAGTAATGAGGACATAATATCCATCACGCATTTTTTCTACTTCGTAGGCCAGTCTTTTGCGGCCTTTTTTGTCTACTGCATCAACCGTTCCACCCTGCGCTTTGATGAACTCTTCAACAGCGTTGATGGTGCGGTCTACAGCGTCTTCATCAAGATTTGGTCTAACGATGAAAACAGATTCGTACTGTTTTTGTTTTTTAGATTCAGCCAATGCTTTATCCCCTATGGTCTAAACGTCCTGCTCGGCAGGCAAAGGATTACTCGAATATTCGAAATTTCTCTGCTACGAACCCGAGATCCTAACACGGCCTTACCTCTCAAAATTTGGTACAGGGGCTTGTATTACGCAATAATTTGCTAATTAGCTTAAAATCCACATAGAATAACCTTAGTTTAAATGGTTATGATTTTTTGCTCATTTCTTTGGAGGCGGCATGCAGATTACTGCGAAAGCGACAATAAACAAGGCTTTCACAGCTTCTGATTTAGGTCGCTCCCGGAACTGCTCCTTGACCGGTTCACTAACCGGCTCACTAACCTGCATACTTAGTGCTGCTCTTTGCAGCGCCTTGCTCAATGGCAGCGTTTTGCTCACAGGCATTGCTTTGGCACCGGTCGGTGCCCGCGAGCAGTGGCAGATGCAGCATCCTGAAGGTCCGCCGCCCACTGGGCCCGTTGGTAAGGGCTGGGTACCAGCTGCTCCGTCTGCACCAGGATCAGTTCCTGGTCTGGTTGGTAGTGGCCAGTCGAGCTATGGCCAATCAAACTATGGCCAGTCCAGCAATGCCCAGTCCAGCACCGGTATGGCGCCTGGTTTAGTGGCCCCCGGGTTGCCAAATGCAGGCATGGGCTCTCCTGCCGGCTCTGATGCTGGAGTGCCAGCGTATGGCGGTAAGCGCCAGATACCCGATGAGATTATTCAGCAAATGCTTGTTTCTCGCATTGGTGCTGGCTCTATGTTGACGGGCGTGCTTGGTGATGACATCTCGTCAAAGAACAGTCATGCTGGAGATTTGTTTTCGGTAGTGCTGAGAGATGGCCATAGTCAAAATGGCCATGAACTTATTCCCCGAGGGGCTCGCATTATCGGCAAGGTGGTAATGGCAGCACCTGCTGCAGGTCAGCGTACAGCGATGCCAGGCAATGTCGAAATCGGTCTGACAACTCTAGTGTTTCCCGATGGGCGCTCAATTGCCTTTACTGGGTTCATTGAGCGCAATCCTGCTCATACCTCGAAAAAGCCGCCGGTTAGCCGTGGTCCTGGCATGTCTATGTCTGATTACACCAGTTCTGTTGGTTCAATGTTCGGCTCGTTCACGTCAGGCATTGGTGCGGTGCGCGCCAGAACAAATAGAGGCAAAGACTTGCTCTTGCACGAAGGTGAAGTTGTGCCTGTTCGTGTTACGCGCACCATTGATTTGACTAAAATGAGTCCGCCAACAGCACCGCCTAGTCAACCACTGTCTAATCCATTTGATGCTTCTGCTCAAAGTCAAAATTTCAATGGAAATAATTTGCCGCCAAATCTCTCTGGAGCTGGCGCAGGCATGCCTCCGCAAAATATGTATCCGGCGCCTTCTAATAGTCAGATACCGATTCTGCCAAAAGAATTGCCAGACCCCTTTTAGAAATCTGGCAATTCTTTTTTTAGTTCTTTACTGAGTGGCTAGTCTTCTTGTGGTGGCTTTTGAGTTGGGCTACCAGACTTATATTCAGCTAGATGCCTCCACCCTTGGTGCAAGATCAACTGATAAGCATATACTTGCTCTAACCACCGACGTTCGCCTTCTGGAAGATCAGGACGCTCAAGTCTGCGTTTCAGTGAACCAGTGATCAAGCGAGTTTCTTCAATGGCTTTTCTGTAGGAACGAACAGGCTTTTGCATTTGAGCCCAAGAAGATGGTTCAGTGCTGCGTTGAGCGGCTGGCATTGCTGCAGCGACTGCGACGCGTTCTTGTCTTTCTCTTGGTTCTCTGCTGTCTCTTGGTTCTCTCGGTTCACGATCGCGGCGTGGTTCGCGGTCGGCTCTGGCAGCAGGATCGCGTTCTGCCCGATCTGGTCTTTCCAGGCGGTCTGGGCGTTCAAGTCTGTCTGGACGTTCAAGTCTGTCTGGGCGTTCTAATCTATCTGGGCGATCTAATCTATCTGCTCTCTCTAGTCTATCGCCATCTTTGGCTTCAACACCAGCTGCAGTGCCTAGGGGAGATTGTTTGCTTAGAACTTGGGTGGCTAGAGGATTCTCTATTACTTTCTTGTGCTTTTCGCCGCCGCCCCGTCTTCTTTCTTTGCGTTTAGCGCGGTAACAATCGAGACAATCTCTTAGGCGAGGGTTGTTGTGTTCGAATGTTTTGGCACAAGTCTGGCAGGTGAGAGCATGCATGAACTTCTCGCCATCGCCTTCGCCAGCTGAAGACTGTTCTTCTCCAGCATCGCCGTCGGCAGAAGACTCGTCTTCATCTTTCTCTTTTTCTTCAACAGCTTCTTTGGGGTGAGCCTTGAGCACTTTTGTGGCACGTACTTTTCGTACCGGTTCAGGCTTAACCTCTACTTCTTCTTCTTCGGCTTCAGCTTCGTCGTCTTCAACTTCGACAACTGCTTTTTTAGCCTTAGAAGCAACTACTTTAGTTGCTTTGCCGCGAGCTTTTGCCTTACTAGGCTTCTCTTCGGTCTTGTTTGAGCGCATCTCTTCTAACTGTTCCATCACTTTAGGATTAGTGAGGCCGTCTTCTTTGAGCTTGCGAATTTCTTGCAATTCTTCTAGCGCCTGAGCTGGAAGAACCTTAATACCGTTTTCATCAGTGGCTGTTTCGATTTCAAACTCTTGAATGTAGCGTCTAATTGTGACACTAGTGACATTGAGATCTTTTGCAGCCTGGGCAATTTTGGTGCCCTCTACCTTGCTTCGACTCATCAAAATACCTTGTTTAAATAAAAGGAAAATGTTTTTGGCTTAGTAGTATGAGTTACTTGCACAGTCATTTTTAGATTGCTTAGCTCAGTCAGCTCCAAATGAGCTTTGGCTTCTGCCGTACTGCTAAGACCAGCAATACTCAATTCCTACTGTGCTTCATGAGGGCTGTGCTTCATGAACGACTAGATACTTTCAGCCGGGGTTTGGGATGCTCTAACTATTTAATTCTGATAGATATCAAAAACCTGCTTATAAGGTATCGCATCCCAAGCAATGACATCCCCGCTGGCCAATTAATTGTTACTAATTGTTTTGTTGCCCTTGGCTATTATCTGCTCAGACGGTCCAGATTTATCTTGTTATAGCGGTATAGATAGGTTGGCGTGTCTCCCATCTGCCTCAGCAATAGAGCATCGGGGCGCTTGTGCACTACGCTTGTGGCGAAGGGTGAAAGAGTTGGTTGACTCAGCATTAAACCGGCAAGCAAAGGCCAGGCGATGCGGTGGCCCATGTTAACTGTGACTAGCCCGCTGTCATCAATCAATTGCGCCTTGGGGCCATAGTCGCGGCTAAGGGCCGGATTTGTTGCTAGCCAAGCAGCAATGTCTGCTGATTCAGTCAGTTGGCCTGGCCCACTAGCAGTGTTATTGCCTGAGTTTTTCTTTTGCAAGAAAGTATTTAGCGCAAATTTTGCCAAGCTGCTTTTTGTATCTTTGTTGTCAGCATTGTTTGAATTAGCTGTGAATAGGCTGTTTACTGTGCTCAAAAGGTCAGCTGATTTTGAAGCAGTGAGATTACCAGTGGTGGCAATCGAGCGAATGGCAATGCCACCATCGGCTGGTCTGCCTAATCTCGTCTGGGCATGTAAGGCCTGCGAAGTTAGCAGCGGGCCGTCATTGTCATTGGTCAAGACAAATACATTGCGCTCAGTGCACTTTTGCAGATCACCTTTGCGCTGTTCGGCTGTGTGATAGTCGATATCAGCACAAGAGAGAATGACGTTGCGAAAGGGAGTTGAACCATAGGAGCCCGGAGGCACCTGGCTCTGGGCCATGGCGTACCAAAAAGCTAGTCTAGAGCCCATTGAGTGAGCAACTAAATCTATCGATGTGTCGTAGCTTTTCTCTCGGGCCAGACGGTTGATAAAGTCGCGAAATGGTGCTTCTGACCATTCTAGGCTGGCTTCGTCACCGGTGTAGTCGGCCTTGTTTCCAGTGGATGGCCAAGAAAAAAGAATAGGTAGAATCTCTTGCCCTGGAGCTCGCCGCTCATATTCATCGGCTAATTCTGCCAACTCTCGGGCTGATTCTTCAAAGGTCATGTCATAGCCGTGAATATAAATACAGATCAAACCATGGAAGTTTTTCACCCGACTAAAAAAGTCGCTGTCAGACAACCTATTTAGCTGGCCAACTTTTGCCCCTGTCCAGTAAGTATCACGCTTAGCCATTTCATCGCGTAGTTGCGACCAGTTAGGGCTATTGGCTATGGTTGGAATATTGCTATTGGGCTTGAGAAAAGTAGCCACACCGTATTCGGTAGAGCCTTGGCCTAGACCAATGTCAAGGTGGCGAGAAGCGCCATAGAGAGGTCTGCCGCTGGGGCTGTCGTTTTGTCTGGTGGTGGCATAAAATACGCCAATTTCTCTATTGTTACTATATTTTTGTGCCTGAGCTGCCCCACTGCTATTTGGCAGTACTGGCACGACCAGACAAAGCAGCACAGTTAGCAGTAGTCCAAGGCGGAGACTAACAGAGAGCGGCACTGTTATTTTAGGGCTAAATTTAGATTGCATGGACGACGTTACTATAGAAGGGAAACTTCATTATAGTCCGGGCATTATAGTCTGGCTTTTATAGTTTGGCCTTATAAGCCAGCGCCGAAGTTGAGCTGGGCTTGGGTGTATGCTGATTTCAAGTGGGCGCGCGATACATGGGTGTATAGTTGCGTGGTCACTAGATTGGCGTGGCCCAGGAGCTCTTGCACTGCTCTTAAATCAGCACCGTTTTCAAGTAGATGGGTGGCAAAACTGTGCCTTAGGGTGTGGGGCGAAATCGATTTTTTAATTCCCGCTTTTTGACTAAGCCTTTTGACTATTTGCCAGACCACCAGGCGCGACAACCTCTGGCCCTGCTCATCTTTAAATAAAGGCTCTTCTTTTATGGTGCGGCGTGAGCGCGAATCGGTTTTTTTTGTGTTTGCTGGCGCAAGTACAATTTCTTTTCTAGGCCGACCGCGTTTTCTTGGCTTGCCGAGGCTTGCTTCTCTTTCTTCTATGGCTTGTTTGAGCTTGGCGTTTTTCAACTCTTCAATTTCACTGCGATAAATAGCTAGTGCCGAAATTACTTCTTTGCCTACTGGCACGATGCGCTCTTTAGAGCCTTTACCAAAGCATTTGATATAACCCTGGTTAATGCTTAAGTCTGAGAGGTTGAGGCCAACTAGTTCAGATACGCGCAAGCCACAGCCGTACATCAGCTCTAAAATGGCTTTTTCACGGGCGGTGCTGCTCACTGCAAAAAGCAGAGACACTTCTGCTGTGGTAAGAACTTGGGGTAGCTTTTTGATGCGATGAGGATTTTCGAAATGTTCAAGAGGATCTTTTTCAACCAGGTGCATGTCTTTGAGCCAACCGAACCAACCTCTGAGACTAGCGAGCATGCGCGTCACACTAGCTGGTTGTTGGCCCTTGGCCTTGAGCGATGAGAGGTAACGCAGTACCTCGCCTCTGGTTGGCATTGTGCCTGCTGTCGAGCTGATGCGACCAGTCTGCTGCTCTAGTTTGAACCAGTTCGTGAAGAAGGTGAGATCGCGCTGATACGAAATAACTGTATTGAGCGAAAGGCTGCGCTCTGCTTTAATGTGCTCTAAATATCGTGGCAAGAAAGAAGTTAGGTTAGTTGCTGCTGTGTCAGATATTGCGGTGTTGGCGCTAGCTTGTCTGTTAACACTAGCTCGTGTGTTAACACTAGCTACTGCGATTTTGCCAGCCTGACTCTTACTGGCTCTGCTGTTGGCAAGCCCAGGCATAGGGATAGATATAGGGCTGATGGGAGTCAGCCCGGAATAATTATTCAATTGCCCTGTCATTGCATATATCATACACATATATACAGTTAAGGCAAGCAAAATTAGGCCTCGCCGGTGGTGGCGTCGATTTGCTCTCTAAAACTTCTGTTTATCGGTCGTATTAAGCGCAGTCAAAGACCTGCCACAGTCTTACTCAAAATTACTAAAGCAGCAGGCTGTTCTTAAATTGCTAAATTCCAGGAACAGGGTGGGCGCTGGCTGCGGTCTTGTTGGGCAACCATTTAAATGTCTTTTCAATCGACTTAGTTATTGCCTTGGCATCAGACATATTGGCATTGGAGGTGAAGCTAAATGTTCTTGGTTTATCAGCAGCAATGTCGCCAATCAAAGGCAGAGAGGGCAGGTTCTCGAGCTTGCCAAAAGTGACTTTGTTGAGAAACTTAGAGATAGTGACGCGCCGTGACAGGTCACCGAGCATGCCACCAAGCCGAGACTTAGTGACACGAGGAATGGTGCCGGCAATCTCAAGGTTGATGGTGTTCAGAGGCAGGTTGGCTGTACCTGCACCCCACATGCGTAAGTCGTCGCCACTAAAGCGAATCTCTTTGATATTGAGCATGCCTTGGTAGATTGAATAGCGACCATTGAGTTCGTTGAACTCACCGGTTCTAACTGGCACCACACTCTGCATAAGGTTGTTGAAGTTGAATCCGAGAATGCCCTGTTGCAATAAATTAGCTTGGGTGAGTTTGGTTTGCAGTTGGCCAAAGCGAGCGACTATGCCATCTTTGATGGTGAAAGCTCCAGTTCCTTCTAAGTTTTTCAAAAACTCTTTGTAGTTGCCGCCCGATCCGGTAATGTGAATATCACCGTCCATGGCACCCGTGAGTTC
Source organism: bacterium Ga0077546 (assembly GCA_943369735.1). GTDB lineage: Bacteria > Cyanobacteriota > Vampirovibrionia > Obscuribacterales > Obscuribacteraceae. The sequence continues at coordinate 12,712 of CALROJ020000033.1, read as the reverse complement.
GCCAGGGGTATCAAGCAAACGGTCCGAAACTTCTTCCATGTGCACTTGGGTCATATTACTGTTAAAGACCACCTGCCTGCGCTCTAGGTCGACGTAGCCGTCCATTTTTAGCAAACCACCAGCAACCCGAGCTGTGCCTTCTTTTAACGCTATTCGCGGAGCCAGGGTTTTACCGTCTTTGCTTTCTTGGCTTTCCATTTGAATGACACCGCCAATGTCATTGACAGACAGCTTGCGCAATCTCAAATAATTGATGTCGACCCGGGCTACAGATAGCGAGTAAGGGTCATTTTTGATAGTGCTCAAATTATCAGTGGAGATAATGCCGCTGAGATTGAAGAGATTGTAATCGGGGTTGCTGAGGCGGTCTAAGGAGATTTTGCCAGTCAGTTTGGGGTGCCGCACTGGGCCTTCAAGGTTAATAAAGCCATCGAGGGTGCCGGTCAGATTCTTCGTATCAAAAGTCGGGTCAATCAAGCCTACAAGAATTTTGGCCGGTACCGGGTTGGGCGATATCATTGTTAGAGAGACTGGTTGATCTGGTGTGCTCCAGTTCCAGTTGCCTTGGGCTTTAATTGAAGCGTCGCCTAGCAATAAATTAGTGCTGTGAAGCTGTAGTTCTTTGTCTGTAACTGTGACAGAGCCATCAATATTTAGCTCTTCGCCAATTGGTTGATTAATAGTCAAAATTGGCACACTGAGCTTCAAGTGGTCGTCAGCGTCAGCGTGGGCAGAGAAAATAACTTCGTTTTTCTTGGTGTTGCCTTCGATTTGGGCACGCAGCTGGAAGGGCCCAGCCGAGTTGATTTTTACTTGACCGTTCATGAGCTTGGCTGTTAGAGCTGGCACCAAATCAAGAAACTCTTGCGGGGCAATGGTTGAGCGCAGCTCTGTTTTCCAGCTGGGCTTATCTGACTTGTAGTTTTTTACATAGCCGTCTAGATCAAAATGAGTCGACCTAGCATAGCCACTCATATCTTGAATTAATAGCTCATCGCCCGACGCAGCTAGAATACCTGCGATGCGCTCTAAAGGCACTTCTAATGCGCTTACCGTGGCACCTACGCTGTAGCAGCCAAGCACTCCTTCTAGGTTGAAGTCTTTCTTGTTTTTAGGCACGACCACAACATCGCCGTAAATCTTGCCATGGAGATTTTTGATTTTATAAGTATCGAGCAGATTCTTGTAAGCGGCTCTTAGTGGCGCGGGTAGAACTGGGGAACTCAAGTAATAGTCGATGTCACCAATCTCAATACCATCGCTTTTGACATGCACGCGGCGCAGTTCCGCAGCATGCGATAAGTCGTCGATTCGTATTGATGTGGTCAGCCTCATGCCCCGGCTGATGATGCCCACATCAGTCAACGTGACGTTGTCGTGCTCATACAAAATATTTCCTGATACTGCCCGAATTGGTCTGGTCAAACCAGGCGGCCTATAGGCAATATCATCCGGCGAGGCGCTCATATATACCTGAGGCTTCTCTGGGTTTCCCGTCAGTTTAATGAGCAAGTCTTTTACTTTGCCAGTCAAATGCTGGTCGGTAACAGCCGGGAACTTCAACTCAAACAAATTCATGATTGTGCTGAGGTTTTCGAAGTTTACGTTGGTGCCCCTTAGAGTTAGATTGATGTCAGGCCTTGGTGTGAAAAGCTTGGTGGCACCGCCAATTAAGGTGAACTTGCCGGTTGCTCCAACTTTTCCCTGCACATTATTGAACTGCAAGGTCTCGCCGTTGACCTGGCAATCACCAGAGATACTATTGGCATTGAGAGTATGGTCAGCTGTGGCGAAGCCACCATTTTCTAAATGGGCTTTAATGTCGGCTGTCATTCTCTGGGTGCGGCTATTGCCTTTGAGGTTACCTGATGCCCGCACCAAACCGTCGACTGATAGTGTGTTCAAGTCGGCTCGACGAATACGAGTAGCAATTGCGGCCCTTGCTTTGGGATCTTTCAGTGCGGCTGCCCAGGCTTTTTTGAGTGAGAGTTTGTCGACATCGATATTGAGGTCAAAGGCATCTTTGAGCAAATCAAGCTCGCCAGATATCTTTATGGCTGAGTCTGGCACAGTGATTTGGCCGTCTTTGATCAGAAGGCGACGGCCTGGCAAAGTTTCAAAATTGCCAGTAATGACAGAATGGGCACCAATGCCAGTGAGGGCTAGATAGGGGCCAAGCTCGGGGGCCACTTCTTGCACGACTTCTTGAACCGAGAGGCCTTCTGCTTTCAACTTAGAAAGTATCTTGGACTGGGTTTCAACACCAGTCATTTTTATATCGAAGAATGCTTTACCAGTGAGAGTGGCTGTCTTAATTACGTGTACTAGCTGGTCTGCTTCTTTTGAGCCTAGGTCGAGCTTTGAGACATCAATTGACTTGCTTATATTACCCAGGTCGCTGAGATTGCTCTTGGCTGTGAAATCATATTTTGCTTTTTTGTCTTGCCAGTTGCGCAGCTCACCGTTAGTTTTGATATTGAGTAAGCCGAAGGAGAGATCTAAATCTCTCCAGCCAATCAGTGCATCAGTCATCTGGACACTGCCGCCGGAGCTTGCGTGCTTGGTTTTGACTTGACCCATATTGTTTGAAGATATGATTACGTCTTCTACTTCTGTATTCAAATCGGCACTAAAGCCAGTAATGACACTACCTTGAACAACGGCCTTGAGGGCCAATATTCCTTTAACGATGACATTTTGCGACTTTGCATCTAGCGCGTCTCTTACGCGTTTGTCATCGGCCACCACGGCTAGAAACTTTTTGATTTCAGGTGCCTGAATATTGGTGGCAAAGACTGTCAGGGCATAATTTGTGTGCTCAAAGCTCGTGTCTATCGCTTTGCCCAATCCGTCTATGCGAATGTACCCTGGTTTTTGCCCAGCGCCAGCATCTGTATTAAAAGATAGATAGAGGGGCATATTCTTGCCCTTGGCCGGCCAGTTGAGTTTTAAGTCAACATTTTTGAGAGTGATTACTTCTTTTGATATAGCTGTTTTGCTGCGATCGGATATATAAACGGTGCCTGAGTCGGCTTGGATAAAATGCACATCAATGGTTTGCTGGAAGAGATCTTCGAAATTCCAGGCTCCTGGCTTGAGCTTCACTGCATAAATTTCAGGATGGTCGACCTGTACAAACTTGACAACGAGCTTGCCCGATAACAGTGGAGTGAAGGCCACGCCAATATTGCTGCCCTTGGCCAGAATGAAAGGCGTGCCATCAAGCTCATCGATTTTCAACGATCGTGTTAGCACAGTTATGCCATTGAGACCAAAGTGCCACCTGAGGTGCCCAAGATGCACGCTGCGGTGCAAGGCATCGCCCATGGTCGCCTCTAGCTTCGGTTTGGCCCAATCAATGTTAATCATCAAAGCGAGGATGAAAAGCACCAAAACCGAGAATAACCAACCGGCCAAAAATCGTACAATTAGCCAACGCGGCCGCATCAAAGCTTCTGCTTTGACCCGCTCTTCTAACTGTTTGGTTTCGACCATGCCGCCTGCTCTAAACTGTTGGTATCTATGCTAACTGCCAGATGTTGCCGTAAGCTGTCTAATATCGCAGCGTTAGCTAATTTGCAGGTTAACTATTCAAAAGGGCTTATTTGTGTCAGGTAGCAGATTCTCTAGATTTCAAAGAACCATTTTCAGGCTCTCGCCTATTCTACTTGTCTTCATCACCTATTTTCATGGACTGCCCGATGGCATGGCAAGTTCCCCGCGGCAAAAACCGAGATATCAAGAGAACGAGCCAACAGAAGGTCCCGAACCTACCCCTGTAGTTGCGGCCCCTGTGCGCAAATCTGCCGCTCCCGTCAAACTGATTGAACAAAAACCAGTGGCTGCTGCGGTTTTACCAGTCGATAATCGTGAAGAAAAAATTCTTGATATTGCCTTCAAGAAGCTTAAAGGCCAAGATGTTCAGGGTGCTATCCGCGCCCTAAACCAACTTACCAAAGAATTTCCTGATAATCCTGATTACGCCCTGCTATATCGCATGGCCCTAAGGCGTCAAGAAGCTCAGCAGTGGTATCGCTATCAGGATTGGGTGGAGCAAAAGCATAGTAAAGCCAAACCCTTTATGACAATGACTGAGCCATTGAGGAAAGAAAGTAATCAGCCTGGACGCATCAATGAGTTAAAGCGAGCCACCTGGGTAGTCTTGGCCACAGGAAAGTACCCTTCACCAGAGCCCGCTCGAAAAGTTATCGTTGAACCTGACAGTGAGGATTTGGAAGCAAAATAGAGTTATATTCTGATCAGGATTCTGTTTTGTTTTAGTAGCAATTGGAAAGTAAAACCAGCCTAAAATCTCGATTTATTATTCTAGTCTGTTTGCCTCTGGCCATTCAGGCAGTGATTGCCTGCGTTGTTGTCTTCTGGCTTCTCCAGATGGAGAGCATCGTTGAATTTCACACCTCAAAAGAAGTATTGGCCTTGCTTGTTGGCGGTGGGCTCGTCGTAAATCTTGCTTTTGTCGGGGCTCTCGGTCTGCAACTAGGCAAAGACATAAGCGATCGCTTTGCCATTCTTACCGATAACGTCGAGCGCTTTCGCCGACAAGAAAAGCTCAACTATCTTCAAGGTGGCGACGACGAGCTGGCAGTTCTCGACCAGTCGTTTCATGAAATGGCCGCAGCATTGAATCAAGCTATTGATCGTGAGCGCGACTTAATTGAAAGTGCCGCATCGATTATTTGTGCCATCAATGGCGAATTTATGATCGACACGATTAACCCTGCTGTTGAAAAATTGTTGGGCTACACCCCGCAGCAGTTGATTGGCAGCTCGTTGCTGGGTCTGGTTACTGCCGAAGGGCAAGAGCAATTACTAGAGACTCTGTATCAAGTGCGCTACAGCGGCTCTGAATCGGTACTTGAGATACCATTGAAATCTCAGAGCGGCGGTTTGATAGATAGTTTTTGGATGATCAAATGGTCGAAAGATAAGAACCTCTGGATTTGTGTCGTTCAGGATATTTCAGAGCGCAAGTTAGCGGAAAATATGCGCCGCCAAATCGTCAATATGGTCAGCCACGACATTCGCTCGCCGCTCTCAACCATCAACGTGATTTTTGCCTCGTTGCAGATTGGGGTTTATGGCCCCCTCACCCCTAAGGCCATAGAGTTAACGCAAAGTGGCGAACGTGCTTGCGCTCAGCTATTGAACTTAACTGGAGATTTGCTAGCGCTGGATAGACTTGAATCTGGCATGCTAATTCTTGAATACAGCGAAGTCGATCTCGATCAGCAGTTTGCCAGTATTTGCGACATGATGACTACGATTGCTGAGAAGGCAAGAGTGCTGATCAAGCATCACAACAGCGGGCTTACACTGATGGCCGATCGTGATCGTCTTGATCAAATATTGACCAATCTAATAACCAATTCAATTAAATTTTCACAGCCAGGTGGAGTGGTGCATCTGCACGCTTCACAAGTAGGTGATGATATAGAGATTGTGGTCAAAGACCAAGGCATCGGCATTGCCGAGAATCATCTGCCCTTTATCTTCGACCGCTATCGCCAGGTGCGCACCAGTGATGCCACCAAGAAAAAAGGCAGCGGCCTAGGCCTATCAATTGCCAAAGCGCTGGCTGAACTTCATGGTGGCACAATAACTGTGGCTAGTGAAGTGGGCAAAGGCACGTCGTTTTATGTGCGCTTGCCAAAGGCTGGGAAGGGGAGTTAATTCAAATTTGAGGCTCTGTTTCCCTGGGTAACGCAGAAACGTAAAAGGCATCCATGTTACCGGAAGCGTCATCGAAGTCAAACTTAAGATGGAACTCGGGAAGCTCAAATATTCCGTTCGGATGTGTCTCCACACCTAGTTTCTTAGATATTGCATCTAAAGAATCGTGGCGAGTGATACCGTAGGGAAAAGTTCCAGTGTAAGTTCTCATGCCGCTTGTGCTTCTAATTTTGTGGTCTACATAGAAGACTACTATGTTAAAACGACCTTTTTCGATGCCCACGCATAGCCCCGATTCCGCAAAGTAAATTTGCCAGAAACCAACGTTATCGGAGAAATAGTTGCCCTCAGCCTCTGTATTTGCAAAATAGTTCCTCGGCATTTCATCGAGCTTCTCAATCAGCTGGGCTATTGCCTCGTCGTTTGCAGGCTTTCCTAGCAGCTCAGTAAAGAACTCGAAATTGATACTAGGCCGGTATCCGTCGTAAGACACAGTTAGCTTGAAAGTCTCTAAATCTTTATTGCATCTATCAATGGCTGTATCTATTTCACGATCACTTACTTCTCCGCAGCCTTTCAGCGAAACAAGAGCTTCAAGTAATTCCGGATTGGCTAGGCTGCGAGCCGCTTCAATGTCTTGAAAGATTAATTGGGACCGTGTGAGGAATTCTAAAAGTGGAACAGCTGCTCTTTGGTCTTTGCGTTTGGCAAGCCCGTGCACCGCTTCTCTCCTAGTCTCGAAATCGGTGTCAGCTAGCCTTGCATAAAGGGCTTCGCGTATCGCCCTATTGTCTTCGCCTATTTGCGTGCCTAGGGCGAAAGTGGCCCAACTTCGTACATCGATAGATTCATCTTGAGACAATTCAATTAGAGTTTCGATAGCTAATTCAGAAGTTTGACACTGAAGACCTGCGGCTACTCCGAGCCGTACTTCTGAATCAGGATGACATTTGAGTTTGGCGAGTGGAGCGACACCCTCAGCTGCATTTCTGTGGCTTAAGCCCCAACCAATCGAAGCTAATACCTCTGGGTTGTTTTCTCGCTCTAGTAGCTCCAGGAATGTCTTAACAACTTGCATCTCGCGAACTGGTGTGTCTATGCCGAATTGGCCTAAAATCAATACGCCAAGTTCTCTTCTTGCAGAATCATTGTCTAGGCATAGTTGTTGTGCTTTCTCAAATACGTCTGCTGTTGTCGTAAGGCACAATTTCCACAAGATTTCGTTATAGGTATCTTCGTCGCAATCGTTAGCTAGTGCGATTTCGATTAGTTTGTCTGGGGTAAGCTCGGCGAAGCGACTTGGTTCTTGCTTATTCATTGCTTCTCGTCTCTCAGAAGACTTGCATAGAGCTTTTTGATCTCAGCTAGTCTCTCTTCAAAGCTACCGTATATTTCGATAGAAGCTTGATAATTTTCTTGGTGAGCCGCCGTGAATTCAGCTAAAGACAGGATATCTTTCATAATTGGCATAATGGCTGCAGGCTTCTGTTTAAGTTGAAGTCTTATGAGGCTAAGAAAGCAGCTAGCGACGTCTGAGTAATTGTCCAAATGACTTGGCGGCTTCTGAGCCACTGCGTCAGGACATCGTAGGATTTCAAATCCCCCAATATAGTATTGAAAAGGAATTGGGGGCATGTGGTACAGTTCGTCAAAGGCTTCCGTTGGAAATTCAAGGAGGAAGTCATTCATTTCCTCCCGTGTCTTTCCTGAGAAACGTTCGTGAGAATCAATCATGTAGTCATCGTCTGAGCAATCTCCCCAGTCTTCTTCTGTTGGAACTAGATTCCTTGCAGCTTGTCTTTTGACCTCGGCCAAGCGTTGGTTCTTGCTATCTTCGGTCATTGATCAATTCTCTCTATGATGGCGAAATCCTGTTTGCTCAGGTAGTAACAAGTTCTCGTGTTTGTATGTCGGGGACTAATCTCCACGCGATATCCTAATTCATTCGTTCTCCGAAGCCCTTCTTCTGAAACCGATGTCCATACTCGGTTCATGTCAGTGCGATTAAAGTCTATCTGAAACTGTTTTGTAGCAATTTCCAGAGCCTTCTGTTGTTCCGGGGGATAGATACGTGCACCCATATCGCGCGGCCAAATTTCGCAGTTGTCTCCGGCAAAGGTAACTCTTTTAACTCCTTGTGGAATGTCGATATGCAAATCCAGAGACTGGCACAATTTCTTTTTAAAGAAAACGGTAACCATCCCGGAAACAGGAATCATGAGCACTAGGGTGTCCTCTCGAACTTTAGATTTCATTGCACCGAAGTCTTGAAGGCAGCCACGCGGCGAGACTTCGACTCGAATTTTCTTTGACCCTTCGGTACTTCCGTCGTCGCTAACCAGAACGCCGACACTCGTCCTTGAAAGATATTGTTTGGCCAATACGCTATTACACCATAGGCTCATCCCAGTAAGTGCCAAAATTAGTGAGTGTCGAAGTATTCGCATTTTCATTGACGTTTGGGCCATTCCAATTTTGGACTTTTACCCTGTTTAATGAGCTTTAGCCATTTTTTGAGTTGCTCTTTTTTCTCTTTAGAAACTTTCTCAATGCATACCTGGAGAGCCTCGATCACTATTTCACTATGTCCAGACACCAGTAATTTGTCCAGAAGTGCCGCCATCGCGCTGCTGCTTGGAGTAGAAGTTGCCATATCTACTTGAATGCTATGCAACGCTTTTCTAAGCAATATTTTGCATTTTCTTGGCTTACCATCGGCTAGTTCAATTTGTGCAAGTAGTAGCCAGGCAAACTGGCCAAATTGATTAAACGTAGTATAGCTCATATGGTCTAAGACCCAGTTGCACCATGTACGCGCTTCGTTTAGATAACCATATGCAATTGCTACCGGTGCGACATCATGGCACACGCTAAAGCGTTCCCCCCTAGTTCCCTGTAAGTTGAAAAACCGTTCGGCTTCCCGGATAGCAATTTCAGCAAAATGCGGGCGTTTGGCAATATCGCCATTGAGTGCTAAGTAAGCGAAGTGGTGCGCTATTTCTCTTGCCCAGTATTCCTCTTTAGGATTCAATAACGCCGCCTGTCTTATATAGTGCCAACCCAATTTTTCATTTGTGCTGCGGATATTCGAACCGGCATTGCCTACGATTTTGTCGTCATTCGGATGTAGGCGAATCTGCTCTAACCAGAGCTTTTCGAATTCGAGGTTTTGTTCTTCTGTATAGGGTAGTCCAAGGCCAAGAGAACGGCATGTAAAAGCGTCCGGGTGGTTTTCCACTAACCACATTATATGTGGGAGAGCTTTGGTCGTGGTTCTTCGAGCCATAGGCACGTGGTGGTAATATCCAATAAGGCTCAATCGTGCTCGCAAGTCGTTTGAATCTCTTGCAACTCGCTCTTCCATCTCCAATGTCTGCTCCGGTGACATGTCAGCACCTTCCATGACGTACCAATAGCCGCGGTCAGAGTCATCTGGCTGATTTTTGTCTTCATCGTCATCTCCCTGCGAAGATACCAACCTACAAGTGTCGCAACGATATTCAAAATTCCAAAAATCAGGCAAGTACTTTTCTGAAATGCACCAGTCTTCGCCGCATTGAGGACATTTTGGTTCCGATTCTTTTTGCGATGATTCTGAGTAACGAAGAAGGTAGTAGTAGGTGGGAATGCCAGATGCTAGTTCTATGGCCTTGCAAATGTCTGTGCCTTCGCGGCTGAGCTCCGAGTTGACGGCTGCAAGTTGCTTGTATGCTTCGATCTCTAGTTCGTGAAGACCCAACCAAATTGTATCAACCGCGTTGTAATGACCTGTCCATGCGTGTATATCTTCTCTCTGTGAATCACTTAAAGTTATAGAGAATGGGTCATACGGACAACCGTCTTGATCACTAATGGGAGAATCTGAAGTTCTTGCAAAAAGAACTAAGTATTCAGGTTTTGTGACTGGTTTTGTATCTTCACTAAAGTCGACATCTAGTTTCTGGATGCTTACTTTACAGTCGAGTTCGTTGAGTTGAGCAAGGCTACTCTTGCTCCAAGTGGAGAGGGACTCTGGGGCAAGAATGTTTAAAAGCAAGGAAGAGCCGATCCAAGAATATACGTCTGGCTTGCTCCAGAATGAAGTGCCGTCGCCAATAAGTTTGCCATTTTTTATCAGGGAAGAAATGAAGTCATCAGCGCAGTCTTCACAATCACCCGCATATTCGGTTTTCGATTGCATTGGCTTGTCAAATGCAAAGTTGATTTGGATGACGTGTCGTGGCAAGGAAACCTCCAATCTTATCGAGGGCTATGCAGATTCGGCTTAACCCAATGGATTCTCTTAAGTTCGGCTACCCAAGCATCTTTGGTTAGCTCTGTTTTGCATTGATCTTTTGCGGTATCGATGACGAAGTAACCGATTGCAGTCTCTAGCTGTTTCGCTGGCGGATTGATGGAGATCATGTAGCCAGTTATGTAAGGTGGTTTTGTGTCCAAGCTCTCAACTCTGCCAATGACTGAATTGCTTCTAGTAATTACAACTTCGCTGCCGTTGGTTCGAATAATTTCATACTTGCCGCCGAGTGACTCGGCATACTCCGAGCACCCACTGACTAGCAGGGTAAGATATGCTGCAAAGTAAGTATTGACGTTCTTCATTGCATTTCTATACCTGAATAGTCTCTGCTAATGCCAAAATTGCGACTGCTACCGACGACCGCTCCATTCTAATTTGGGACTTTCGCCCTGCTGTACTAATCTTAGCCATTCTCGGAGTTGCTCTCGTCTCTCGTCCAAACCTTTTTCGACGCAGACGTGGAGAGCTTCTGCCACCATTTCTCTTTCGCCAGATTCAAGAAGTTTATCTAGTACAGCCATAATTTGATTGCCGCTGGCAACATGACTGGGTTCTTCGGATTTCAGGCTGGCCAGTGCTCTTCTTAGCATTGTTTTGGATTTTTTCGGCTGCCCCTCGATTACTTCGATGTGCGCCAGAAAGAGCCAGGCCATCTGAGCCCAGAGTTTGAAAGCGCTGTGTTGCCCGCCGTCCAATAGCCAATTGCTCCATTGCCGCGCTTGTTCGAGGTAGCCAAATTCAATGGCAACAGGAGTGATTTCGATTCGCAGGCCAATCTGTTCTCCTCTGGTATCTTCCAGACTGAAGTACTTTTCGGCTTCATCGATTGCAATTTGTGCATAGTGTGCACGATCAGCTAAATTTCCATTTAGGGCCTCGAATTTAGCTCTCTTTGCCAGGCGCCTAGTCCAGCGCGGCTCGAGTGGGTTCAATGCTTGAGCTTGCTTAAAGTATTGCCAACTTAGGTGGCGGTTTCTGTTAGCCAAAGCCGAACCAGCGTTACCGGTGATTCTGTCGTCATTTGGATGTAGCCGAACTTGCTCAGTCCAGCGCTTTTCGAATTCAGTGAATTGTTCTTCAGTATATCCTTCGCCAAGAACGATGGTGTCGCAAACAAAGTCGGCGGGTCGATTGTCAACCATCCACAATAAGTGAGTTAGAGCATTTTCTGGATTTTTTTGTTCTTTAGATAAGTGCTGGTAATACCCAATCAGGCTTAGCCTAGCTATAAGATCTCTGGGATCTTGTACTAGTCGCGCCTCTAAATCGGAGGCTGCCTCGCTAGAAATATCACGGCCAGCCTGCACATAGCGATAGTCTTCGTCAGAGCCGTCAGGAGCATTGGGCCGCGGTGATTTCACCAATTCTGGACCTCGATTCACAAAGCTGAAGGATAATATGGGAGAGAGGTATTGTTCATGATAAAACGTTTGTTCCCTCAATTTCCACTAAGTCAATCCGCAGCTACAGACCCAGCCCTAGATCACATATTAGGGCGGTACGGCAGTTGGTTGCATCTACTAGACCCAAATAAAGAAGTTCCTGAGAGTCTTTCTGAAGAGCTGAAACGCATTGGTTACTCAATCGAAGAGCTGATTGCTTTGAGAGTTATGACTGGCGGAAACGAGCGACAGCGGCTCGTTTTAAGAGCTGCATGCTTACGGAAGCGAATGAGCAGTGAGGGCGACGTTCGCCTGCCGTCTCTTGAGTACGAGGCGCTCAATCATGAGATTACCAAGCATGGAATCGATGAAGCCGAAGTCGAGTATGCAGTGAATCACTTTGTACCATTCGTTGAGGGCTGGAGGCTTTAATTTATCGCGTCCATTTCTTTACCAGCTCTTGGCCCACGGCAATCATTCTCGGTTGGCTCAAGTTTGCATACTCTGCCAACTCGCCTTCAAAGACCGAACTTAGCTCTGCGATTATCTTATCTGGCGATTGCTCGGATTGCAGCAGCTCCATCAGTTTCTTTTGATAACGCAGTATTTCAGTCTGGCCACTGCTTGGGTTTCCGCTGTTGGAGGCAGGTGCCAATTCAATGACAAGTGAATTCGGGGCTACGGGTTGATTGCAGATACCTTGCCTTCCACCGTGCTGCTCAATTATCTTTGCAATTGCTCGGTAGTCTTCTCTAAATCGAGCTTGCTGCTCAGAAGTCGGCATAGTTCCGCCGATGCGCTCTAATATTACTGCTTCAACGTTGGGGCATTTGGCCAATACCAGAGGCAATAGGGCTAGTACCTCCTCTGGAACTTCATTGTCGTGGGTGTCGCGGCGTATTTTTTTGTTCGCAGCAGCTGCTATCGGCGGCGTGGATTTCCGATTTACGTGAGCTGCTATCGACTCGCTCCACGAACCGCCCGAGATATGAATCTCGCGAACTCTATCAAGTGGATAGGTTCCCAGTAGCTCTTCTGCAGATAGGCCGAAGTTTTCCATTTGGCAATAAAGGTTGTGCAGATCTAACAAGATGAAGCCATCAAAAGGCTGCAGCAGTTCTTCTAAGAAGCGACCTTGCTGCATGGCATCGCCTTTGTTGAATGCTAGAGCAAGGTTCTCTAAACCAATTCTTCCACCTGTTGTGTGTGCCAATTTCTCTAATTTAAATTGGCCCGCTCTGATTGCCTCAGTTGTGAATGGTACTGGTAGTGGTGCGCCTTGCTGCAGGTGCCCTATTCGTGAGAAACCAAAGTGCTCAGAAAAGTGAACGAATTTTCTCGC